>DDYF01000043.1 GCA_002347645.1 Thermoleophilia bacterium UBA2241
CGCGCATCTGCAGCATCCTGCGGACGCTT
Source organism: Thermoleophilia bacterium UBA2241 (assembly GCA_002347645.1). Classification (GTDB taxonomy): domain Bacteria; phylum Actinomycetota; class Thermoleophilia; order UBA2241; family UBA2241; genus UBA2241. Next base: position 30 of record DDYF01000043.1, read on the forward strand.
GAGGAGCGGACGGGAAGGAAGCCGCCCGCCGAGGTGCCCGAGGTCGCCCTGGAGGAGGACGAGAAGGCGCTCGTGCTCAAGCTCGCGGGCTTCCCGTTCGTGGTGCTCGCGGCCGCCGATCAGCGGGCGCCGCACCGCATCCACACGTACCTCGGCGAGCTCGCGGGGCAGTTCCACGCCTTCTACCGCACGTGCCGGGTGCTGGTCGACGACGAGAACGTCTCGGCGTTCCGCACCGGGGTGTGCGTGGCGACGCGGCAGACGCTTGCCCGGGGGCTCGACCTCCTCGGCGTCGCCGCCCCCGAATCGATGTGAGCGCGGGGCGGGCGACGCAGTGGGGCGGGGGCGGCGNNCGGCGGCGCCTGCGCCGCCCCCGCCCCACTGCGTCACATGGGCCTCCGTCGCGTTCCGTTCAGCCCGCGAGGCGCTTGCTCGCCCAAGCCTGCAGCTCGTCGAACTGCTCGGGGCTGAGATCGCCGGCAAGGCCGAGAAGGTGGGAGACCGCCAGGTTCTTGCGGCCACCCATCAGGCGCTGCACGACGCTGTCGAGCACGATGTGCGCGACCTCGCGTCCCGGCATGGCCGGCGTGTAGACATAGGCGACGCGCTGTTTGTCCTGCGTCAGCAGGCCCTTCTTCACCAGGTTGTTCATGACCGTCATGACGGTGGTGTAGGCGATCTTCCTGCGCTGGCGCAGCGTCTCGTAGACGTCGCGCACGGTGGTACGGTCCAGATCCCAGACGATCGCGAGGATGTCGGCCTCGAGCGACCCGATGCCGGTGAACGGCGCGCCCTTCGTGCTCTTGAGCCACTTCGGTCGTCCTGCCCCAGTCTGCTCCATGAAGACCCCCCGATCCCTGCCCGGCGACGTGCTGACGCCGCAGTCTCCCTACGTATGTAGTGCTTGGTACGTGTCATGACCGGAATCGTTGCGTCTCAAACCGTCGGGCGCCCGCGGGGCGCGGCGTAGTCACACGTTCGCGGGGGGACGCCTCGCGGAGGAGCCGGGCCGCCGGTCCGCGGCTGGTAGAATCCGCCGGTCGGGGCGCCATACGGCGCCCGTGCGGGTCCGCGGGCGAGGAGAGGAGCGACGCATGAGGGTGTACATCGCCGTCGATCTGGAGGGCATCTCGGGCGTCGTCCACGAGTGGGAGACCGACCCCACGGCGCGCGGCTACGGGCGCGCCCGCGCCGCCATGCAGGCGGACCTGCTGGCGGCGCTCGAAGGCTGCCGCGCGGCCGGCGCCGGCGAGGTCGTCGTCTGCGACGCGCACAACGACGGCGGCAACCTCGACCCGGACGGGCTGCCCGAGAACGTGACGCTCGTCGCGGGCTCGCCGACCCCAGACAGCATGATGCACGGGATCGAGCCCGGGTTCGACGCCTCCCTCTACGTGGGGTATCACGCCAGGGCGGGGACTGCGGCGGCGGTGCTCGAACACACGTGGACGTACCGGGTGTTCGACGTCTCCGTCGGCGGCGTCGAGCTCGGCGAGTTCGGTCTGGGCGCGATGCTCGCCGGGTACTACGGCGTGCCCGCCGTCTACGTCTCGGGCGACGACAAGCTCGCCGCCGAGGCGCGCGCGCTCGTGCCCGGCGTGACGGCGACGGTCGTGAAGCGAGGGATCATGCGCACCAGCGCGTCCCTCATACCGCCGCAGGAGGCGCGTGCCCGCATCCGCGCCGACGTCGAGACGGCGCTGCGCGCAGCCGCCACGGTCGAGCCGCTCCGTTGGTCAGGCGACCCGATGCTGCTCACGTTCACCAGGGTCCCGTTCTGCGATGCCGCCTCCGCGTCCCCGCGCACGCGGCGGCGCGACGGGCGTACGCTGGAGATCGCCGGTGACGACTTCGCCGAGGTCTACCGCGGCTTCCTCGCCTGCATCGACCTTGCCTACACCGTGGCGCCGTAGGCGGCGGCCGGCGGCTCCTTGAAGGCGCTGGCGGCGTCGTGGTGTAATGACGCCACGAGCGGATGTAGTGTAGTTGGTAACACGTCAGCTTCCCAAGCTGAAGATCGCGGGTTCGAGTCCCGTCATCCGCTCCAACTTCTGCTCTCCTCCGCGACATGTCGTAGCCTGCCCTGACGGACCCTGACCGGCATGCCTTGCGCGTCTCTGTGGGACGTGCTCTTGACACAAGTCAGGTAGACCGACCGTCGCTGATTAGGCTATCCTAAGACCGTCTGGCGGCACCGGCGCTCCACGGGGAGACGACGGCGCCCGCAAGGTCCGTCGGCCGCGGGAGGTCGAGCGGTGGGCAAGCTGACGCAGAGCGTCGAGGAGTACCTCGAGGCGATCTTCAAACTCACGCGGGACGGCACCCCCGCGACCGTCGGGCAGGTCGCCGACGCGATGGGCGTGTCCCCGCCGTCGGCGTCCGAGATGGTGCGCCGCCTGCGTGCCGCCGGTCTCATCGAGGACGACCGCGCCAACGGTATCGATCTCACGACTGACGGCCGGGCAGAGGGTGCTCGCCTCGTGCGGCGTCATCGCCTGAGCGAGCGCTTCCTCGTCGACGTGCTCGACATGCCGTGGGACGCGGTCCACGACGAAGCCTGCAGGCTCGAGCACGCGCTGAGCCCGGAGGTCGAGGCGCGCCTCGCCGCCCAGCTCGGCAACCCGCGCACGTGCCCGCACGGCCAGGTGATCCCCGACGAGGACGGCGAACTCGACGAGGAGCCCTTGCGCCCGCTCTCCGCGCTCGAGCCGGGCGACGAGGCGACGATCAGCTGCGTCACCGAAGAGAAGGCTGACCTGCTGCGGTACCTCGCCTCGCTCGGTCTGCTGCCCGACACCGAGGTCGCGGTGGAGAGCGTGGCGCCCTTCGGCGGGCCCGTCCTCGTGCGCGTCGAGGGTGCGCAGTATGCGCTCGGACGCGAGGTGGCGGGCAAGATCATGGTGCGCGGCTGAGCGATGGGCGCCGAGCCCGCAGCCCAGGCGCGTCGCCCGCCGGGGACCCCGCCCGTCGTCTGTCTCGCCGGCAACCCCAACGTCGGCAAGTCGTCGCTGTTCAACAGCCTCACCGGCTCGGCCTGCGAGACCGCCAACTGCGGGGGCGTCACCACGGAGGCCACCGCTGTGTGCACGCGGTGGGAGGGCACCATGGTCGAGGTCATGGACCTGCCCGGCGTGTACGGTCTCGATGTGAGCGGCGGCGACCAGGAGGCCGCGCGCACGGCCTTGCTGGAGGCGCGGCCGGACGTGGTCGTCGCCGTCGTCGACGCCACCAACCTCGCGCGCAACCTCTTCCTCGTCCTGCAACTCCTCGACCTCGGGTATCGGGTCGTCGTCGCCCTGAACCTCATCGACGAGGCGCGTCGCCGGGCCGTCGAGGTGGACGCGGCGAAGCTCGCCGAGCGGCTCGGCGTGCCCGTCGTCCCAACAGTCGCCCCGCGCGGCGAGGGCGTGGACGAGCTCACGGAGGCCGTTCTGCGTGTCGCGGCTTCGCCGAACGGCGCCGGCCGGGGCGTGGAGCGAGACTACGGCGAGGTCGTGGACGACCGCCTCGACGAGCTCACGGTGACCGTCGGGCAGCGCCTGTCCGGACACGCCCCCGCGTACGGGCTCGGCGCCCGGGCCGTCGCGTTCGCCCTCCTCGAGGGCGACACGGGCATCGCCGCCGCCAGCGGTCTCGACGCCGCGGAACTCCTGACCCTCGCCGACGACGGGCTGGCGCTCGAGATCGCGCGCCGCCGTCACTTCCTCGCGCGCAGCATCGCCGCGGCGAGCGGGACGGTGCGGACGCGCGGGGGCTCTGAGACCTGGTGGCGCGTCACCACCACGCCGCTCACCGGCGTCCCCATCCTGGCCGCCGTCATGGCGGCTGTCTTCGCCGTCCTCTTCTTCGCCGGCGACCTGCTGGCGACCGCGCTCACGTCCGTCTGGGAGGCGTACGTGACGCCGGTGCTGACGGCGGTGATCGAAAGGCTCTTCGGCGAGGGCGCCGTCGGCGCCACGCTGCTCTGGGGGCTGGACGGCGGCATCCTCGCCATCCTCGCCGTCGGCATCCCGTACATCCTCACCTTCTACTTTCTGTTGGCGCTCCTCGAGGATTCCGGCTACCTGAACGCCGCGGCGTTTCTCACCGACCGTGTGATGCACCGTTTCGGCCTGCATGGGCGCGCGGTGATCCCGCTCATCGCGGCCGGCGGCTGCAACGTCCCCGCAGTGATCGCCACGAGGTCACTCGCGAGCATGCGCGAGCGGGCCATCGCGGCGACGCTGATCACCCTCACTCCCTGCAGCGCGCGGACGGCCGTGATCCTCGGCGCGGTCGCGCTCTTCGTCGGCTGGCAGTGGGCGTTGTTCGTCTACGCGGTCCTGATCGTCGTCGGCGTCGGCGCCGGCCTGGGGTTGAACCGGATTCTTCCCGGGCAAGGCGGGCCGCTGGTCATGGAGATGTTCCCCTTCCGTCGTCCCGTCCTGCGCCAGGTCGTCGGCAAGACGTGGCGCCGCTTCCGTGAGTTCGTCTGGGACGCCGCCCCGATCGTCCTGGCCGGCAGCTTCGTCCTGGGGGCGCTCTACGAGACGGGTGTCATCTGGAGGTTCACCGACCTCCTCGCACCGGTCGTCGAGGACTGGCTCATGCTGCCCGCCGTGGCCGGCCTCACGCTGCTCTTCGCGGTCCTGCGCAAGGAGCTGGCGCTGCAGTTGCTCATCGCCTTCGCCGCGGTCACCGTCGGCGCCGCCGCCAGCGACCTGACATCGTTCATGAGCACGAGCCAGATCGTCACGTACGCGGTGGTCAACTCGATCTACGTACCGTGCGTGGCGACGATCGCCGTGCTCGGCCGCGAGCTGGGCTGGAGGCGGACGGCCACGATCTCCCTGGGAACGGTCGCGCTGGCGCTGCTCGTCGGCGGGCTGGTCGCCCGCGTCGTGCCGCTCATCGGAGGCTGACGGCGGGCGGGGTCGCGCCGCACCAAGGGTGCGCGCGACCGTGCGGCCGGTTCCCGTGCGCGGTCAGGCCGTGGCCAGCACCCACTCGATGGTCGCCGCCGCGACCTCCGCCGAGCGTGCCGGGGCGCGGTGGCCACCCGACTCGACGGCGATGAATCTCCATGGCGGCGCCAGCACGGCGGCCAGGCGTTCGCTGTGGGAGAACGGCACCGCGGCGTCGTCGCGCGCGTGCGCCAGCAGCACGCGCGACCGGCCGCGCGCCGCCTCCATGAGGTCGACCCCGTGCAGGAACGGGCGGAGCGAGGCCGAGTCGAACCGGCCGTCAGACGGAACGTCCGGATCGCTCGGCTCGAGCCCGCGATCGAGACGGTCCAGGCCGTCGAGAAGGGATCCGGGATCGGCCGGGCAGAGCAGGACCAGCGAGCGGAAGAGCGCCGGCCGCTCGCGCGCGGCGAGGAGCAGCAGGAAGCCGCCCATGCTCGAGCCCCTGCCCGCCAGCCACGGCGCGCCGGACTCCGCGAGCAGCCGCTCGCCGGCGGCCACGACGTCGTGCCAGCCGTCAGCGTCCATGACACCCTCGCTCTCGCCGTGGCCGCGGAGGTCCGGCACGAGGGCGGCGAGCCCTGCGGCCGCGGCCTGCTCGCCCATGATGGCGTGGTTCTCCTTGCGGCTACCGGCGCCGTGACAGACGAGGAGGGCGCCGGCCGGCGTCTCGCGAGGCAGGTACAGTAGCGCGGCAAGGCGCAAGCCGTCGCTCGTCACGGTCATGCGCCGGGGCAGCGCACGCGCCGGACCGGCGCCTGTGCTCGAGGGATGGCCAGACACGGTGTGCGCGGCGCGCGAGCCCTAGAGTTCGAGCTCGGCCTGTTCGCCGGGGGCGAGGACGGCCTCGCGACCGCGCAGGCGGACGGTCACCGGGCCGTGGGCGGTCGCTCGGTTCGCGACCGTGAGACGGCCGTCCGCGACCGCGACGTCCACCCAGCGGCCCCTGAACTGCATCGCGGAGCGCACGTCGGGGAGTCGCGCGGGCAGGCGCGGGTCGAAGGCCAGGACGTCGTCCTCGACCTCCAGGCCCAGGTAGCCGCGCCTGACGAGGTCGACGGTCCCCGCCATGACCCCCAGGTGGACGCCCTCACGTGTCGTGCCTCCCTGGATGTCGCGCACGTCGCTCTCGAGCGCCTCGACGAACAGCGACCACGCGGCCTCGGGATCGCGGCGCGCGAGGAGCCAGGCATGGACGACGCGGCTGAGCGTCGACCCATGGGACGTGCGTGCCGCGTAGTAGTCGATGGTGCGCGTGACCGCCTCGTCGCTCAGCTCGTAGCCGAGACCCTCGAGCAACTCGCGCACGGCGGCGACCGGGAGCAGGTAGAAGAGCATGAGAAGGTCGGCCTGCTTGGCGACCTGGTAGCGGTTGGGCGTGTCGCCCTCCGCTTCGAGGACACGGTCGAGCCGGGCGATGTCGCCGTGCTTCGCACGCTGGCCCTCCCAGTCGAACTCCTCGAGGTCGCCGAAGCCCTCGAACTGGCTCATGATCCCATCGGGCAGGAAGGGGACGTACATGCGGCGCGCGACGTCGTGCCACAGGACGAGTTCCTCGTCGCCGACCGCCAGCTCTTCGGTGAGCTCGACACGGCGCGCCGCCGGCAGTCGGTCCAGCACGTCCAGGGCGCGGCGCAGGACCCAGACGATCATCACGTTCGTGTAGGCGTTGTCGTCGATGCCCGGCCGCTCGGACCCCGGGTACGCGTCGTGGTACTCGTCCGGGCCCATGACCGCGCGCACGTGGTAGCGGCCGGTCGTCTCGTCGAGGCTCGCGAGGCTGGTCAGGAACCGCGCCATCTCCAGCAGCATCTCGGCGCCGTGTTGGGCGAGGAACGCATCGTCGCCGGTGACGGCGTAGTACTGCCAGACGTTGTAGGCGATGGCGATGTTCACGTGGCGCTGGATGCGGCTGTTGTCGGGCAACCAGCGCCCCGACTTGGGGTTGAGGTGGACGACCTGCGTCTCCTCGCGACCGTCGCTGCCGCTCTGCCAGGGGAACATGGCGCCGCGAAAGCCCTCGGCGCGGGCGAGGCGGCGCGCCGCCGGCAAACGCCGGGAGCGGTAGAGCAGCAGGCCACGCGTGACCTCGGGCAGGACGGACGTGAGGAAGGGGAAGGCGTACACCTCGTCCCAGAAGATGTGGCCGCGGTAGCCCTCGCCGTGCAGGCCTCGCGCCGGCATGCCGGCGTCGAGGTCGGCCGTGTGTGGGGATGTGGTCTGCAGCACGTGGAACGTGTGGAGGTTCACGAGCAGGTTGACGTCGGCGGCGTCGCCGAGGTCGGTGAAGCTCCGGCGCCACAGGCGTCCCCACGCGGCCGCATGGGCCGCGAGCTCGGTGTCGAACCCACCGACGGTCGCGAGTCGCGTGCGCGCCGCGTAGCCCGGCTCGGAGATCGCGGGTTCGCGGGATGTGCAGAGGACGATCATCTTCTCGACGGTGAGCGGCTCGCCGCGGCGCAGTTCCACGGGGAGCTCGAGGCCCACGTAGCCGGGGCGCTCGACGAGCCGGGCGGCACTCGCGTCGAGCGCCGTCGTGCCGGCCCACAAGCGCGTGCGCGCCGCCTCCGCGACGCGGAGGCGCGACTGCCGGGTCTCGACGACAAGGCCGGCGCACCCGTCGTCGCCGCTCCACGAGGCGACCGGCTCGAGGTGGTCGCCGGCCAGGTCGCGATAGCGCGGCACGCCGGCGTTCACCACCGTGCCGTCGAGCGCGGTGAGCACGGTGGCCGTCCCCGACCAGTCGCGGGCGACGATCGTCGTCTCGAGACCGGCCACGTTCTTGTCGGCCATGCTGACGAAGCGCCGCTCGTTCAACTCGGTCTCGCGGCCGGCGGCATCGCGGAACGCGACCGAACGGGTGAGGACGCCGCGGCGCAGGTCAAGCTCCTGGCGATACGCGAGGACCTCGAGCGCCGCGAGGTCGAGCCAGGGCCCGTCGCCGACCCGGAACGTGAGCGGCAACCAGTTCGGCAGGTTGACGAGGTCCTCGTTCTCGACGTCGCGGTCGGCCACCCGGCTGACGAGCCGATCGAAGCCACCGGCGACGTACGTGCCGGGGTAGTGCACGTCGTCCGCGGCCGCTTCGGGCGCCGCGCCCCGGGTGACGAAGTAGCCGTTACCGAGCGCGCAGAGCGCCTCGCGCAGCCCCTCGTCGCCCGGCACGACCTCGTCGTAGACGAGCGACCAGGCGGTCGTCATCGCCCGTCCTCTTCGCGAGCCAGCAGGTCGCGGAGAAAGGCGAGCGTCTCGGGCACGTCACGCAGGCTGTAGCCGGCGGCGCTCGCCTCGTGCGCGTCGCCGATGCGGATGCCGACGCCCCGCCCGGCGATGGCCCGGAACGCATCCTCGTCGGTGACGTCGTCGCCCACGTAGGCGGGGACGAGCGGTCCTTCGATCGCCTCGAGGCGCTCCAGCAGCCAGGTCAGCGCCCGGCCCTTGTCCCAGTCGATCGCCGGCCGCAGCTCGAGGACCATCTTGCCCGTCGTGACGCGCAGGTCCGGGAAACGCGCGGCGACGTCCATGAATGTCCGCTCGACGAGCGGCTGCTCCTCGGCGGGCGTCTGGCGGAAGTGCACGGTGACGGCGAACGCCTTGTCCTCGACCCAGGCGCCCTCGATGGCGGCGACCGCCGCCTTCATGGCTTCGCGCGCCGCGGTCAAGATACCGGCGTGCCCGGCGCCTTGGCGCACGGGGCCTCCGAGGTGCTCGGGGGCGTCGACGTCGAAGCCGTGCGACCCCGAGTAGACGAGGCCGTCCACGGTCACCATCTTCTTGAGATCGGCAAGGTCGCGCCCGCTGATCACCGCGACGGGGAAGCGCCGCGCGAGGCCTTCGACCACGGCGCGCATCTCGTCGCTGAGGACGGCCATGTCGGGATGCGCCACGATCGGCGTCAGCGTGCCGTCGTAGTCGAAGAACAGCGCCGGCCGCGGCGCGTGGAGGCGGCGCGCGATGTCGCCGGCGCAGGTCAGGGCGGAGGGCAGGCAGGGGGGCTCGACGGTGACGTCGCCGAGGTCCGGCACCACCACGTCGGCACCGGCGCGCCGAAGGCCGTCGGCGTCGCCCGTGCGGTCGACGCCGATCACGAGGCCGAAGGAGCCGCGGCGACCGGCCTCGACACCCGAGAGCGCGTCCTCGACCACGACGGTCCGCGCCGGCTCGGCGCCGAGGCGTCGGGCCGCCTCGAGAAAGACGGCCGGGTCGGGCTTGCCGGGGAGTCCGGTCTCGGCCGCCATGATGCCGTCGACCTTGACGGGGAAGAGGTCGGCGATGCCGCCGGCGGCGAGCACGGTCTCGAGGTTCTTGCTCGCCGAGATGATCGCCGTACCGATGCCGAGCTCCTGAAGGACGCGCACCAGGTGCACGGTCGTCTCGTATGGCTGCACGCCGTGCTGCTCGAGCTCCTGGAGGAAGTAGCCGTTCTTGCGGTTTCCCAGCCCGCAGACCGTCTCGCGGTCCGGAGGGTCGTCGGGCGAGCCCTCGGGCAAGACGATGTCCCGCGACGCGAGGAAGCTGCGCACGCCGTCGTAGCGCGGCTTGCCGTCGACGTACGGTCGATAGTCGGCCTCCTCGTCGAACGGCCGCCAGTCGCCCCCTCGCGCCCGTTCGGCCATGTAGTCGTCGAAGAGCCGCTTCCAGGCCGCCGCGTGGACCACGGCGGTCTTGGTGACGACGCCGTCCATGTCGAAGACGACGGCGTCGTACGCTGCCTTGTCGATGACGGCAGTGTGGGTGTCGCTCATCGGGCGCCCCCTTGTCCGGTCAGGCCCCGCCCAGCCGGGCGTACAGGCTCTCGTAGTCGGCCGCCATCTTCTCGACGCTGAAGCGTTCGGCCACGCCGGCCCGACAGGTGGCCGGGTCGATCTCGCCAAGGCGTGTGAGGGCCGCCACCATAGCGTCGACGTCGTCGCAGACGAAGCCGTCGACGCCGTGGCGGACGACCTCCGGCACCGAGCCGTCGCGCAGGGCGACGACGGGTGTCCCGGACGCCATCGCCTCGATCATGACGATCCCGAAGGGCTCGGGCCACACGACCGGGAAGAGAAAGGCGCGCGCGTTCGCGAACAGCTCGCGTTTCTCCTCGTCGTTCACCTCGCCGAGATACACGATGCGCTCGCCGTCGACCTCGGGCAGCACGCGACGCTCGAAGTACTCCCGGTACCACTCCTGCACGACGCCGGCCATGACCAGACGGTGCCCGGTGCGCTTTGCTACTTCGATCGCGATGTGGAAGCCTTTGTCCTCGCAGATGCGGCCGAAGGCGAGCAGGTAGTCGTCCTTGCGCTCCCGGTATGGCCACGCCTCGAGGGGCAGGGCGTTGTACACGGTGCCCGCCCAGCGCATGCCGGGCGGGCCGAGGGTGCGCTGGTAGTCGCTGATGCTGATGTAGCGGACGGCGTCGCGGAACTGCTCGTAGAAGCCAAAAGCGGCGGGGTCGAACGCCCCGTGCACGGTGTGCAGCATGCGCGTTCGCAGCCCGCCGCCGAAGGCGACGGCCAGGAATCCCGAGTGGTCGTGGACGACATCGAAGGTGCCGTCCCGCGCGATGTCGTCGAGCGCCCAGGCGACGTGGCGGGCGTCGTAGGAGGTCCGCCCGATCTCGCCGGGCATCTGTTCGGGAAAGAGGCTGTGGAGCCGGGCCGCGCTGCGCGAGTCGCCGGTCGCGTACAGGTGCACCTCATGGTCGCGGGCGACGAGACCCTCGCAGAGGTGCTTCACGACCCATTCGGTCCCGCCGTAGCCTTGCGGCGGCACGGCGATCCACGGCGGGGCGACCTGGGCGATCTTCATGGACGGATTCTACCCGACTCGCTGTCGACTGGCGCGGCGACGGGGATGGCTCTGGACGCGCCCCGATTTGCCGATAGAGTGAGCGCCATGATCTTGTACCTCGACTGCGCGAACGGCGTCAGCGGCGACATGATGGTCGCCGCGCTGCTCGACCTGGCCGGGGCCGTGCCGGACCGGAAGGGCCCGCTCGAACAGGTCGTGCGACCGGCGCTCAAGGCGGCCGGCATCGACCCTCGTCTCGTGAGGCTCGAGCTCACCACCAGCGCGGGCGTCGAGGCGCTCGCCTTCAAGGTCGCCGACGCTCCGGGGTTCGCGACCTTCGATGAGCTGATCATGGCGATGTACGCCTCGCGGGTCGACGAGCAGGTGGCGGACGTGGTGGCCGCCGTCGCGAGGCGCATGGCGGCGGCCGAGTCCGAGGTCCACGGCACGGCCACGCCGCACCTCCACGAGCTGAGCGGGATCGACACAGCCGTGGACCTGATCAGCACGGCCGCCCTCATGCACCATCTGGCGCCGGAGCAGGTGGCCGCGTCGCCGCCGGCGCTCGGCGACGGGGTCGTGCACACCGCGCACGGCGAGCTGCCGGTGCCGGCGCCGGCCGTCACGGAGCTGCTCCGCGACGTTCCCGCGGCCGAGGCGACGGGCGCCGCCGGCCCGCCGGCCGGCGAGCTCACGACGCCGACGGGGGCGGCGCTGCTCGCGCACTTCGTGCGCGACTTCGGGCCGCCCCCTGCCGGGGCGGTGACCGCGACCGGCTGTGGCGCCGGCGCCCGCGTGCTGTTGAACCGGGCCAACGTCCTGCGGGCCATGCTGATCGACCCGACGAGAGAGCCGGAAAGGAAGGCCGAGATGGCGCGAGACCTCGAGCACGACAACGCGGGAGAAGAGGCGGCCGGTGAAGACGCGACGGCCGGTGAAGAGGAAAGTAGCGTTGGGCAGGACGAGGCCGGCATAGACTCGGACGCGGCTGCTGTGGACGGGGCCGGCGCCCCCGAAAGCTACGTCCTGCTCGAGACGAACATCGACGACATGAGCCCCGAGCTCTTCGCCCACGCGGCCGACGTCCTCCGCGAGGCGGGGGCCGTCGACGTCTGGGCTACGCCCGCATACATGAAGAAGGGCCGGCCGGGGATGGTCCTGCACGTCCTCGCCGCGAGCATCGCCCGTGACCGCCTCGCGGCGACGCTGTTCGCCGAGACCTCGACCTTCGGGCTGCGCGTGCTCCCGGTCGGGCGGCTGTACGCCGACGAGCGCCGCGAGACGGTGCACATCGCCGGCCGGGACATCGCCGTGCGCCTCTCGTTCGTCGATGGCCGCCTGGTCACCGTCTCGCCCGAGTTCGAGGACGTGCGGTCGGTGGCCTCCGCCGTGGGCCGCCCAGTCAAGGTCGTCTACGAGGCCGCCCAGGCGGCGGCTCGCAACCGCTTCAGCGGCTGACGACCCCGACGCCGGCGTCGCACCGGCTCCGCGCGCCGCTCTTCATCCATCCGGGTGAATGAATACCCCCTCATCTGCAGGGGATTCGTGCGCGCAACGCCTCAACGCCGTTTGACTGCCCGCCCGCCGCGTCGATAGAATCGCGCGGTATTGGACGCGCGCGAAGTGAACCGAAGGAGGACGCGTTGACCCCGAGCGCACGGATTCCACGCACGTCGCCAGTGCCGTCAGACATCGAGATCGCGCAGGCTGCGACGATGCAGCCCATCCAGGCGATCGCCGAGCGAGCGGGCATCCTCGACGACGAGCTCGAGCTGTACGGTAAGTACAAGGCGAAGATCGACTACATGGCCGTGCTCAAGCGGCTCGAGAAGGAGCCCGACGGCAAGATCATCAACGTGACGGCGATCACGCCGACGCCGCTGGGCGAGGGCAAGACCGTCACCGCCATCGGGCTGGCGGAGTCGATGAACGCGCTCGGCATCGACACCATGCTCGCGCTGCGGGAGCCATCGCTCGGCCCGGTCTTCGGCATCAAGGGCGGCGCCGCCGGCGGGGGGTACTCGCAGCTGATCCCCATGGAGGACCTCAACCTCCACTTCACCGGCGACATCCACGCGGTCGGCACCGCCAACAACCTGCTCGCCGCCATGGTCGACACCCACCTCATGCACGGCAACGAGCTCAAGATCGACCCGCTGACCATCTCGTGGCGGCGCGTGGTCGACCTGAACGACCGTGCCCTGCGGGAGATCGTCAATGGCCTCGGCGGCAAGCTCAACGGCATCCCGCGACAGACGGGATACGACATCACCGTCGCCAGCGAGGTCATGGCGATCCTCGGCCTGGCCACCTCGCTCAAGGACCTGCGCGAACGCCTCGGCCTCATCACGTTCGGTTACAGCATCGAGGGCAAGCCGCTCACGGCCGACGACATCGGCGCCGGCGGCGCGATGACCGTGCTGCTGAAGGACGCGCTCAAGCCCAACCTCATGCAGACCCTCGAGGGCAACCCGGCGCTGGTCCACGCCGGGCCGTTCGCCAACATCGCCCAGGGCAACAACTCGATCATCGCCGACAGGGTCGCCATGAAGCTGGCGGGCTACGTCGTCACCGAGTCCGGCTTCGCCGCCGACCTCGGCTCTGAGAAGTTCATGAACATCATCTGCCGCTACGGCGGGTTCGCACCCAGCACTGTGGTCATCACGTGCACCATGCGGGCCCTCAAGATGCACGGCGGCCTGCCGGTCGACCCCGAGCTGCTCAAGGCCGAGAACAACGCCGCGCTCGAGAAGGGCTGCGAGAACCTGGCCAAGCAGGTCGAGAACATGAAACTCTTCGGCATCCCCGTGGTGGTCACCATCAACCGCTTCGCCTTCGACCGCGACAGCGAGGTCGAGATCGTGCGCAAGGCGGCGGTGGCCGCCGGTGCCGAGGGCGCGGTGCCGATCATCGTGCACGCTCTCGGCGGCGACGGCGGCCAGGAGGCGGCCGAGGTCGTCAAGGCGGCGGCCGACAAGGGTGGCGACTTCCGGTTCCTCTACGATCTCGATGTCTCGATCAAGGAGAAGATCGAGACCATCGCTACCAAGGTCTACGGGGCCGACGGTGTCGATTACCTGCCCGAGGCCGAGGCCAAGATCAAGCTGTTCACCGAGCAGGGCCTCGACAAGCTGCCGATCTGCATGGCGAAGACGCACCTGTCGCTGAGCCACGATCCGGCGCTGAAGGGCCGGCCGCGCGGGTTCCGCGTGCCGATCCGCGACATCCGCCCGGCGACCGGCGCCGGGTACCTGTACCCGCTGCTCGGCGAGATGCGCACGATGCCCGGCCTGCCCAAGCGGCCGGCTGCCGTCGACGTCGACATCGACGTCGAGAC
>DDYF01000009.1 GCA_002347645.1 Thermoleophilia bacterium UBA2241
GGCGGCCGGCCGGCGCATGCCGGCCGGCCGCCGTCGTCGTTCCGGGGCCTGCTCCGTCCACCGCCGCTGTGATTGAATCCTCAGAGGCAGCGCAAGCGGCAGAGGAGGCGTCCATGGACTTCAAGGTAGCCCTGGCGGAGGCTGAGAGGGAGTACGCCGAGCGGCACCCGGGATCGCGTGCCGCGATGACCCGGATGGCGGCCTGGATGCCGGGGGGCGATACCCGCTCCACGACTTGGTTCCGCCCCTACCCTCTCGTGATGGACCGTGCCGAGCGCGTCGAGATGACCGACGTCGACGGCAACGTCGTCCTCGACTTCCTGGGCAACTACACCGCGCTCGTCCACGGCCACCGCCCTCCGTTCATCCTTGCCGCGATCGAGGACGCGCTGCGGCGGGACTTCCTCTTCGGGACACCGATGCCGGAGCAAGGCGAGCTGGCGCGTCGCATCGTCGAGCGGCTCGATTCGGCGGAGCGGGTGCGCTTCACGAACTCCGGCACGGAGGCCGGCATGCTCGCGGCGCGCGTCGCGCGTCGCTTCACCGGTCGCACGCGCCTCGCGCTGGCCGAGCACTCGTACCACGGCTCCTACGATCAGCTGGTCTGGGATGCGGCCGAGCGGACTGGGGCGACCACCTTCCCGGCGAACGACGTCGGCGGCGCGGAGCGCGCGCTCGACGCGGCCGGGCCGCTGGCCGCCGTCTTCCTCGAGCCGGTCCTCGGTTCGGGAGGCATCATCACCGTCGAGAACGACTTCCTGCGCTTTCTGCGCGAGTACACGCGGCGTACCGGCGCGCTCTTGATCTTCGACGAGGTGATGACCTTCCGCCTGGGGCACGGCGGTCGTCAGCAGGCGACCGGCGTGGCGCCCGACCTGACGATGCTCGGCAAGATCATCGGGGGCGGCATGCCGGTCGGGGCGGTGGCCGGGCGCGCCGACGTGCTCGCGGTCACAGACCCGAGCGCGCCCGGCAGCATGGAGCACAGCGGCACCTTCAACGGGCACCGGCTGACCATGGTCGCGGGCGCGGCCGGCCTCGACGCGCTCGACCGCGCGGCCATCGAACGCTTGAACCGCCTCGGAGACCGGCTCCGCGACGGGCTCCTGAAGGTGGCGGACGGCGCCAAGGTGCCGGTGTCGGTCACATCGTGCGGCTCGCTTGTCAACCTGCACGCGGCGGCCGACGTCACGACCCCGGCGCAGGCGGAAGGG
Source organism: Thermoleophilia bacterium UBA2241 (assembly GCA_002347645.1). Classification (GTDB taxonomy): domain Bacteria; phylum Actinomycetota; class Thermoleophilia; order UBA2241; family UBA2241; genus UBA2241. The sequence continues at coordinate 1,215 of DDYF01000009.1, forward strand.
GCCGCTCACTCCGGTCTCGCCCGGTACCTCCACCTTGCGCTTATCAACCGTGGCGTGCTCATGGCCCACCGCGGTGAGATGTGCATCTCGACGGCGATGACGGAGGACACGGTCGACCGCGCGGTCGCTGCCGCCGCCGACGCGCTCGCGGAGGCGGCGCGTCTCGAGGGCCTCGAGTGACCGACGCCGCGCCGCGCGACCTCACCTCGCTCTTCGCGCCGCGTTCGGTGGCGATCGTCGGCGCCTCTGGCGATCGCTCCAAGTGGGGCGGTGACGTCGGCGCGCGCTTGCTGCGCGGCGAGCACCGCCGCCGCGTCTACCTCGTGAACGGCCGTGGCGGCGAGGTCTTCGGCAGAAGGGCCTACCCCGCGCTGCGCGACCTGCCCGAGGGCCCCGACCTCGTCATCCTCGCCATGCCCGCGACCTTGCTCGAGGACGTCGTCGAGGACTGCGTCGCGATGGAGGTCAAGGCCGTGGTCGCAGTGACGGCGATGCTCGGCGAGATGGGCGCCGAGGGCAAGGCCCGCGAACTGGCGGCCGCGGCGCGTCTGCGCGCCGCGGGGGCCCTGTTCGTGGGCCCGAACTGCCTCGGCGTCGCCGACACCACGAGCGAGCTGTACGCAGTCGCCTTCCTCGACGTCCTCCCGGGCAGGGTCGGTCTCGTCTCCCAGAGCGGGGGCTTCGGCGAGGAGCTCAACCTGCGCATGGCCGAGTTCCACCTCGGCTACTCGCGCTTCGTGGCCATCGGTAACCAGGCGGATGTCGACACCCCCGAGGTCCTGCGCTCGTTCGTCGGCCACGAGCCGACGCGCGCAGTGGTCGTCTACGCCGAGGAGCTGCGCGACGGGCGTGCGTTCGCGCGCGCGGCGCACGAGCTCGTGGCCTCGGGGACGCCGGTCGTGCTGCTCGCGCCGGGCCGCTCCGAGGCCAGCTCGCGCGTCGCGCGCACGCACACGGGCTCGCTGACGTCCGACACCGTCGCCGTCGACGCCGCCTGCCGGGCGGCCGGGGTGCTGCGCGTCGACACGCAGCGCGAGGCGCTCGAGACGCTGGTCGCGCTGCTCGGCGCACCGCGTCCCGCCGGCTGCCGTGTCGCCGTCGTGTCGGACGGCGGCGGCACCGGGGCGATCTGCGCCGACGCCGTCTCGGCCGCCGGCTTCGAGGTGCCGGCCTTCAGTGACGCCACGCACGAGCGTCTGCGTGCGATCCTGCCGGCGAACGCCGGCTGCTCGAACCCCGTGGACTTCGCCGCCGCGACCTACGACCCGGAGGCCTATGAGCGCGTGATCGGCGTGGTCGCCGGGTGCGGCGAGGTCGACGCGATCCTCGCCAGCGGCGTCATCGGCTTCTGGGGCGCGCGCTTCCCCGAGCAGACGGGCATGGTCGCCAAGGAGCATGCGAGCCTGGTGCGCATGGCTGAGGAGGTGAAGGCCGGCGGCCTGCCGCTGCTCGCCAACACGCCCGAGGTCTGCGCCGTCGTCGACGACCTGCGCGCGCGTGGCCTGCCGCTGTACCGCGACGTGGAGTCGGCGGTGGCCTCCCTGGCCCGCCTGGCCGCGGCGAGGCAGCCGCCGCTGGGCGTTCCCGATCTGCCGGCGCGCGCCGCGCGGCCCGTGTGTGCCGAGGGCTACTGGCAGGCACGCGCGGCGCTCGCCGAGGCAGGCGTGCCGCTGGTCGAGGCGCGTCGCACATCGTCTCCCGGTGGGGCGCTCGCCGCAGCCGCCGACCTCGGCTACCCCGTCGTCGTCAAGGCGGCCGGCCTGCTCCACAAGTCCGACGCGGGCGGCGTCGTGCTCGGCGTCGCCGACGACGAGGCGCTCGCGGAGGCCGTGCGCGACCTGGGCGAGCGCCTCGGACCCGGCGTCGGCGACCTTGCCCTCGAGCGGATGGCGCCGCTCGACGCCGGAGTGGAGCTGATCCTCGGCTGCCACTGGGACGAGCGCTTCGGTCCGCTGCTCACGGTCGGTGTCGGCGGCGTCTACACAGAGCTCTTCGCCGACACGCGGACGGTGTTCGCCCCGGTCGACGAGGCGCTCGCGGAGCGCCTGATCCTCGAGCTGCGCGGCGCGCCACTCCTGTGCGGCGCGCGCGGCCGGCCGCCGCTCGACGTCGCGGCGGCGGCGCGCGCCGCCGCCGCCCTGTCGCGGTTCGCCGCCGCCCACCCCGAAGTCGCCGCCGCCGAGGTGAACCCGTTGCTCGTCTTCCCGCAGGGCGCCGTCGGTCTCGACGCGCGCCTCGTCCTTTCTGCCACGGGAGGCGTGTGAGCCCCAGAGCGGCCCAGTCCTGCTCGTCCGGCCTGCGCCGCGTCACAGGAGGTCGCGTGTGAACACCGAGGTCATCGTCACCTGCGCCGTCACCGGCGGGAGCGAGCCGGTCGCTCACCGGCCGAAGACCCCGAAGGAGATCGCCGCCGCGGCGCTCGACGCGGCACGCGCCGGCGCCGCCGTCGCTCACATCCATGTGCGCGACCCCGAGACCGGTGCCGCCTCGCGCGAGGTCGACCTGTACCGCGAGGTCGTCGACACGATCCGCGCGAGCGACGTCGACGTCGTCCTCAACCTCACCACCGGCATGGGCATGGACATGGTGATCCTCGACGACGACCCCACGTGCGCCGGCCCCGGCAGCGACATCGTGCCGGCGCTCGAGCGCATGCCCCACGTGGAGCAGTTGCTGCCCGAGATCTGCTCGTTCGACTGCGGCAACTACACGTTCGGGGAGAACGTCGTGTCCATCACCACGCTCGAGATGGCGCGCAAGCTCGCGAAGCGTATGCAGGAGCTCGGCGTGCGGCCAGAGATGGAGGTCTTCGACCTGGGCAACATCGAGGCCTCGAAGACCCTGCTCCGCGAGGGGCTGCTCGACGACCCGCCCTACTACCAGCTGTGCCTCGGCATCATCGGTAACGCGCCGGCCACGCCGGAGGCGATGCTCGCGATGCGCGACATGCTCCCGCAGGGAGCCGTGTGGTCGGCGTTCGGGGTGTCGCGCTGGGAGATGCCGATGGTCGCGCAGGCCGTCCTCGCCGGGGGCAACGTGCGGGTCGGGATGGAGGACAACATCTGGTTGACGAAGGGCGTTCCCGCGACCAACGCGCAGCTCGTCGAGAAGGCGATCGGCATCATCGAAAGCCTGGGCGCGCGGGTGGCCTCGCCCGAGGAGGCCCGCGCGCGCCTCAAGCTCACGAAGCGCTGAGGGCGCTCAGGGAGTGTGACAGCGCGAAGGGGGCGGCGAGCCGAACGGCTCGCCGCCCCCTTCGCGCATCAGCGGCTCAGTAGTTCTCGGCGAACAGCTGGAAGTACGGCTGCGGGTGCGTGCAGGTCGGGCACACCTTCGGCGCGCTCGTCCCCTCGTGGATGTAGCCGCACTTGCGGCACATCCACTTGACCTTGTCCTTCTTCTTGAAGACCTCGTCGCTCTCGACGTTGGCGAGAAGCTTGCGATAGCGCTCCTCGTGCATCGACTCGGCCCTGGCGACCATGCGGAAGGTCGTGGCGACGTCCTTGAAGCCCTCCTGCTCGGCGACGTCGGCAAAGGCCGGGTAGAGGTCGGTCCACTCCTCGTGCTCGCCGGCCGCGGCGGCTGCCAGATGCTCGGCCGTGGTGCCCTCGTACCGGCCTGCCGGATACGCCGCCGTGATCTCGACCATGCCGCCCTCGAGGTGCTTGAAGAACCGCTTCGCGTGCTGGCGCTCGTGCTCGGCGGTCTCGAGGAAGATGGCGGCGATCTGCTCGAAGCCGTCCTTCTGCGCCGCCTTCGCGTAGAAGGTGTACCGGTTGCGCGCCTGGCTCTCGCCGGCGAACGCCTTGAGGAGATTCTGCTCGGTCTTGCTGCCCTTGATGCTCGCCATCGATCGACTCCTTGTGTGGTGGGTGCCCTCGTCAGTCTATCAGGCTTCTTCGGTCCGGATAGAACGCTTCGGGACGACGCGGGCGCCGTCGCCAAAGCGGTCTCAGCGGCCGGCCGCGGCCATGATTGGAAATCTTCTAAATGGGACAGGACGTCTCTGACGGGGCCGGGGGAGCTTCGCCGCAGTGCTCCCCGGCAGCGACCGCGATTCCGAGGAGGCGAGACGTGGACGAGCGTCCCAAGCTCACGACTGAGGCCGGCGCGCCGGTCGCCGACAACCAGCACTCGCAGACGGCCGGGCCGAGCGGCCCAGTGCTCATGCAGGACCAGCATCTCATCGAGAAGCTGGCGCACTTCAACCGTGAGCGCATCCCCGAGCGCGTCGTGCACGCGCGCGGGTCCGGTGCCTACGGCGAGTTCCAGGTCACCAAGGACGTCACCGCGTACACGAAGGCCCGCTTCCTCAGCGCGGTGGGCAAGAAGACCGAGGTCTTCGCCCGCTTCTCGACCGTGGCCGGAGGGCGCGGGTCGGCCGACGCCGCTCGCGACCCGCGCGGTTTCGCCGTCAAGTTCTACACCGAGGACGGCAACTACGACCTGGTGGGCAACGACACGCCGATCTTCTTCATCCGCGACCCGCTCAAGTTCCCCGATTTCATCCACTCGCAGAAGCCCGACCCGCGTACCAACCGCCAGGAGCCGGACAACGTCTGGGACTTCTTCAGCCTCTCGCCCGAGGCGACGCACATGTTCACGTGGCTCTTCGGCGACCGCGGCATCCCCGCGAGCTACCGCCACATGGACGGCTTCGGCTCGCACACCTTCCAGTGGACGAACGCGGCCGGCGAGCAGTTCTTCGTGAAGTACCACTTCAAGACCGACCAGGGCATCGAGTGCCTGACGGCGCAGGAGGCCGCCAAGGTGGCGGGCGAGAACCCCGACTCGCACCAGATCGACCTGCTCGAGGCCATCGACCGCGGCGAGCACCCGACGTGGACGCTCAAGGTGCAGATCATGCCGGCGGCCGAGGCCAAGACGTACCGCTTCAATCCCTTCGACCTGACGAAGGTCTGGCCGTACGCCGACTACCCGCTGCAAGAGATCGGCAAGCTCACGCTGAACCGCAACCCGGAGAACTACTTCGCCGACGTCGAGCAGGCCGCGTTCGACCCGGCGCACTTCGTGCCCGGGATCGGGCCGTCCCCGGACAAGATGCTGCAGGGACGGCTGTTCGCTTACGGCGACGCGCACCGCTATCGCCTGGGCGCGAACCACATCCAGCTGCCGGTGAACGCGCCGCACGCCGCCAAGGTGGCCAACTACGGGCGCGACGGCTTCATGCGCGCCGACGGCAACTTCGGCGGCGCCAAGAACTACGAGCCCAACAGCTTCGGCGGGCCGGTCGAGACGGGCGAGCCGCTGTACGCTGGACTGGCGACCGACGGGCCGAGCGGCACGTACGAGTGGGACAGCCGCGAGGGTGACGACTTCGTCCAGGCCGGCGCGCTGTACCGCGTCATGGACGAGGCCGCGCGTGCACGGCTCGTGGACAACATCGCCGCCGGTCTGTCGCAGGTGTCGAAGGACGACATCATCGAGCGCTCGGTCTCGTACTTCGAGAGGGCCGACCCCGAGTACGGCGCCAAGGTGCGGGAGGCCGTGGCGAAGCTGCGCAAGTAGCACGCCCGGGGATCACCGGTCGCCCTGTGCGGCCGAGGGGGCGTCGAGAGCAAAGGGACGGGGCGGCCCGCGTCCGTCAGGACGCGGGCCGCCCCGTCCCCTGTCACGCGCTCCGCTCCGTCAGTGGGCGCCCGACTTCCTCAGCGCGCCGCGCAGGCGCGGCAGCGTCCGTGGAACACGACCTCGACGCCGTGGACCTCGAACCCGTTTGACTGGCTGGCGGCCAGGCGTAGTCCGCGGGCGACTCCGGGGTCGAGGTCGGCCAGCGCGCCGCAGACGTCGCAGACGACGTGGTGGTGCGGGTCGACGTTGTAGTCGAACGCCGCCGAGCGCCGCCCCGCGTGCACCTCGCGCAGCTCGCCCATCGCGGCCAGGGCGGAGAGCGTGTTGTAGACGGTGGCCAGCGAGACGCGGTGGCCTCCACGCAGTACGGCGTCGTGCACCTGCTCGGCGGTGGTGTGCGCCCGCGCGTCGTCGAGCGCCGCGACGATCGCGACGCGCTGCGGTGTCATGCGCCAGCCGCGGGCGCGCAGGCGCTGCGCGAGCGAGGGGTGACGCGTCGGACTTCGTGTCACCGCGTCAGCCCGCCCCGCCGCCGCCGGAGCGTACGGCGACGAGCGAGAGGCCGAGGCTGCTCTCCAGCGCGCGGATGCGCGCGAGCTGCTCGTCGCTCGGCTGAGCCGGTGGGACGTTCAGCGGCGGGCCGATCTCGGCCTGGACGGCCATGAGCCGCTCCTCTCTTGCCGGGTCCAGCGAGCGGCAGGCGAAGGCCACGAGCGTCAGGCCGGTCTCCCGTTCGAGGCCCTCGATCTCCCCGAGCTTCGAAGGCTCGAGGCCACGGGCGATCTCGCACACCATCACTTCACCTCCTGGGTCTGCACGGCGATGATACCCGGCCGGGACACTCCGCTGTCATCGCGGGCCGATCGGCCGGGCGTCAACGCCGGACGTCCCTCCACGGTGGGCCCGCCCCCCGGCCTCATGCTCCTGCGGGGTGACGGCCGTTCCTCCCGGCGACGATGGCAGGTTCCTCCCGCGGGGTGACGACGGCCCACGGCCGTGCGTCTAGTCTGACCCCAGGCCCACGGGAAACCGAACCAAGGAGCGGGAGATGACCACCATGACACTCACAGAGACGGGAACCAGGCAGAGGATCGACCTCGGCGCGGCGTTCAAGCACGGCTGGCGCCTCTTCATCAAGGACGTCGTCCCCCTGCTCATCGCGACCGTGGTCGCGACGCTGCTGTCGATCGTCACCGTCGGGATCCTCGCGGGGCCGTTGTACGCCGGCCTCTATCAGATGGTGCTGGCGCGGGTGAAGGACGGCAAGGAGCCGAGCTGGGACGACGTGTTCGGCGGTCTCGACCGCTTCTGGGCGTACCTCGGCGCAGCGCTCTTCCTGGTGATCGTCGTCGGGCTCGCCTGGATCACGATCGTGGGCGGCGTGCTGCTCGGGACGATCTGGCTCTACGTCTTCCCGCTCATGGTCGACAAGCGCATGGGTCTCGGCGAGGCACTCGGGACGAGCTACCGGATGGTGCGCGAGAACGGGTTCCTGGAGCACCTCGTGCTGGTCATCCTGTTCGCGGTGATCGGCTCGATCGGTGGCCCCGCCTTCCTCTTGACGGCGCCCTTCACCATCGTGGCGACGATGGCGGCCTACTACCTGGCCGACGGTCGCGGCGAGGAGCTCGAGAAGGCCTGAGCGCCGGCGACAGATGAAGCACCCCGGCGGGGGGCGCGGCCGCAAGGCCGCGCCCCCCGCTCCCATTCGCGGCGAGTCGCCGCCGTGTCCCGCCGCCGCAGGCAACGCTTCGGCCTTCCCGCTCGACCTGCGCGGCAGTACGATGAAGCTACGGCACTCGAGCAGGGGGATCGGGAATGCGCACCTCGCACAGGACATCACCGTGGCCGGCCGGGGCGCTCGTCGCGCTCGCGCTTCTTGTCGTGGCGCTGCTCGCGCCGGCGGTCGCCACCGCGGCGTCGGGCGACCTTGTCTGGGCAAAGGGCATCGAGCTGGGTCTTGCCAGAGAGGAGTTCAGCGACCTGGCGAAGGGGCCCAACGGGACCATCTACGCGGTCGGGCGCGCCAACCACAGCGCCGGTGTCGGCGACGTCCTCGTCGCCAAGTACTCGCCCCGAGGCAAGCGGCTGTGGAAGCGCGTCTACGACAGCTCGTTCCACGGCGACGACTACGGGGCGGCGATCGCCGTGGATGGGCGGGGCAACGCCTTCGTGACCGGGTTGAGCGCCAGCTCCGCCCACGGACTCGACGCCCTCACGATCAAGTACTCGAGCGGTGGCACCAGGCAGTGGGTGCGCCGCTACAACGGTATGGCCGACGCGACCGATTCGGGCGCCGACGTCGCCGTCGACGCGGACGGCAACGCGTACGTGGCGATGACGAGCACCGTCATGGGCGGCATGAACATCGTGGTGGTCAAGTACCGTCCCGGCGGCGGGAAAGCGTACGAGACCATGTGGGCCGGCCCCAGCGGCGACGACTACGCGAAGGCGCTGACTGTGGACGGCCGCGGCCGGGCCTACGTCGTCGGCCGCGCCGGGACGGCGACGGCGCACGCGAACGCCGTCATCGTCCGGCTCAAGACCACCGGCGCGGTGGGCTGGGCCCGCATGTACAACGGGGCGGCCAGCCTCGACGACGAGGGCCTGCGCGTCATGCTGCGCGGCACATCCGTGTACCTGATGGGGCGGTCGCAACGCGAAGGGGGCCGCAGCTGCCTGCTCGCCGTCAGGTACGGGCTGACTGGCGCGCGCAAGTGGGCGCGGGTCAGCGACACCGCGGGCAGCATCGACTTCGTCGCCGGAGGGTGGGTCGACCGCTACGAGAACGTGACCGTCGGCGGGCAGCTCTCCGTGGCGGGCCCCGAGGGCACCCGCGGCGTGGCGGTGTCGTGGAACAAGTCCGGTGTGTTCCGCTGGGAGAACACCTACTACACGACTGCGACCACCGAGGCCGTCGGGTTCAGCGCCGTGACCGGAAGCGCCGGTGGAGCGGTCTACTGCAGCGGGTGGGCCGACCGCGGCACGGCGTTCGACAGTCTGGTGGTCAAGTACCGCAAGGGCGGGAGCCTTGCCTGGGCGCAGCCCTTCAACAGCGACCCGTACGAGGGCGCGGATTCGCAGTGCCTGCTGCTCACCGGCGGGACCACCGGCGGCGTGTACTCCGGCGGCGCGCTCTCGGTCGGCGGGGCGTCCTACTCGGCCGTCCTGCTCAAGTACCGGCCGTGACGTGACGGCGGGGGCGCCGGCCTCGCGCTCCGCGAACGCGATGAGCAGCGCGACGTCGTGCATCGTTCGGGTGGCATCCGTTCGATCCATGCCCGTGTTCTACTCCGGCGGTCTGGGTGGCGGCGCAGCGCCCGCTGGGAGGTCGCTGTGGATCGGCGCCTCGCCGCGGGCGACGCGCGCGCGGGCGGCGTGTACACTGGTCCCGTTCGCCCGGCCGGCGCAGCGCCGCCGGGCGTTCGAGTGTCGGCCCTCGACCGCCCGTGCGCAGCACCCGGCCGTCAGCTGCCCCCTACAGAAAGACAGCGACCGTGCACGCCGTCGACAAGATCCGCAATCTCGCGATCATCGCCCACATCGACCACGGCAAGACGACGCTGATCGACAGCATCTTCCGCGCCGCCCACGTGTTCCGCGAGAACGCGCAGGTCGAGGAGCGCGTCATGGACAGCAACGACCTCGAACGCGAGCGCGGCATCACGATCCGCTCCAAGCACTGCACGGTGGAGTGGAAGGACTACCTGATCAACATCATCGACACGCCGGGGCACGCCGACTTCTCGGGCGAGGTCGAGCGCGTGCTCAGCATGGTCGACTCTGTCCTGCTGCTCGTCGATGCCAACGAGGGCCCCATGCCGCAGACGCGCTACGTGCTCATGCGCGCCTTGCGCCTTGGCCTGCGGCCGATCGTCGTCGTCAACAAGGCCGATCGGCCGAACGCCGATCCGTCCGGCGCCCTCGACAAGACCTTCGACCTCTTCGTCGAGCTCGGCGCCGACAACGACCAGCTCGACTTCCCCGTGCTCTACGGCTCCGGCCTCGAGGGCTGGATCGTCAGCGATCTGGACGAGTACCAGAGGGAGGAGCACGAGCGCGAGGCGCACGTCGCCGACGGCGGCACGCTCTCGCCGTCGCTGCTCAAGGAACTGGCCGACGCCGCCATGAACGACCTCTTCGAGACGATCGTCGCCAAGGTCCCGGCGCCCGACGTGGACCAGGGCGCGCCCTTCCTGATGCAGGTCAGCACGCTCGCCTGGAGTGACTACATCGGCCGCATCGGCTGCGGGCGCGTGCTGCAGGGCGGCCTCAAGGTGGGTGATGAGCTGCAGCGCGTCACGACACGGCAGCTGCAGGTCGGCGACCCCGAGGCCGGCTGGGAGATGACCGGCGCGGAGACCGCCCGCATCACGCACCTCTGGGTCACCCACGGCCTCGAGAACCGCGAGGTCGACGAGGTCGCCGCCGGCGACATCGTCTGGCTCGCCGGCCCCGACGAGATCGCGCTCGGCGACACCCTGGCCTCGCTCGAGCTCGAGGCGGCCGGCGCAGCGCTGCCGCCGCTCGAGATCGAAGAGCCGACGGTCAGCATGTTCTTCCTCGTCAACAACGGTCCGTTCGCCGGCCAGGACGGTCGCGCCGTGACGCTCCGCCAGATCAGGGACAGGCTGGAGCGCGAGGTTCGCGTCAATGTCGCCCTGCGCGTCGAGGACCTCGGCCGCCCCGACGGTGTCAAGGTGAGCGGCCGCGGCGAGCTGCACCTCGCGATCCTCATCGAGGAGATGCGCCGCGAGGGTCTCGAGCTTTGCGTCAGCCGTCCCGAGGTCATCACCCACCGCGACGAGCACGGCAAGGTGCTCGAGCCGATGGAACAGCTCATCATCGACGTGCCCGATCAGTACCAGGGGACGGTCATCCAGGAGCTCAGCCTGCGCAAGGGCGAGCTCGTCGCGGTCGAGGCGGCGCCCACGGGCCTCGTCCGCCTCGAGTTCACGATCTCGACCCGCGGCCTCATCGGCTACCGCTCCGACTTCCTCACCGAGACGCGCGGTCTGGGCGTGATGAGCTCGCGCTTCAGTGGCTACGGCCCGTGGCGGGGCGAGCTCCCGGGCCGCGAGCGCGGCTCGCTCGTCAGTCAGGCGGCCGGCGAGGCCGCCGCCTACTCGCTCGAGAATCTGCAGCAGCGCGCCGTCCTCTTCATCCGCCCGATGGACCGCGTCTACGAGGGCATGATCGTGGGCGAGAACTCGCGCCGCGACGACATGCTGTGCAACCCCACCAAGCGCAAGCAGCTCGGCAACTACCGCTCCTCCACCAAGGAGATCGACGCCGGCCTCAAGGTGCCGCGCCCGCTGACCCTCGAGAGCGCCCTCGAATGGATCGCCGACGACGAGCTGGTCGAGGTCACGCCCAAGACGGTGCGCGTGCGCAAGGCGATCCTCAGCGCCGAGGAGCGTAAGAAGGCGGAGAAGCGGGGCGCCGCGGCGCTCTGACACCGCTTCGCGCCGCCCCAGGTCAGCTCACGTCTGGCGGGAAGCAGGGACGCGAGCAGCCTCGTCGCGCGTCTCCACGGCGGATCTGCGCGTCGGCGCCGTGCCGAGCACCGAGCCCAGCAGGATCAGCGGCAGCCCGACGGCGATGCCGAGGGTGAACGGCTCTCCCATCAGCGCGACGCCGAGCAGCACCGCGACCAGCGGGTTGACGTAGGTGACCACGGTGGAGCGCGAAGGCCCCACCTCGGCGATGAGCCAGAAGAACAGGAGGAAGCCGAGGGCCGTGCCGACGAAGGCCAGCACGGCCACGGCGCCCACCGTCTCGGCCGAAACGGACGCGGGAAGACTCGTCAGCGCGGGGATCGCGTACGCCACCGCGGTCATGGACAGCGAGGTCGACACGACGCCGAGGCTCGGGATGTCGGTCAGCCAGCGGCTGATGATCAGCGGTCCGATCGCGTAGCAGCAGGCCGCGACGATCACCTCGGCGGCGGCGAAGGGGCTGCCGCCGCCGACGTCGATGCCGAGCAGAGCGGCGACGCCGACGAACCCGATGACGAGTCCGAGCAGGCGGCGGGCGTCGAGCGGGTCGTGCGCGCCGGCGAGCCGGTAGATCACGGCGCCGATGAGCGGGACGGAGGCGATCAGGAGCCCGGTCATCGAGCTCGACAGCCGCTCCTGCGCGTGGGACAGGAGCACCCACGGCAGGGCGAGCTCGGCGGCGGCGCAGGCGAGCACGTACGGCCACCGCTGGAGCGCCGGCCGGATCTCGCCGCGCCGCCAGGCGAGGGGGACCAGCAGCATGACCGCCGGCAGCGTGCGGAAGAACACCAGCGTCTGCGGCGCCAGCTCACGGACGGCGATCGCCGTGAACATGTACGGGATCCCCCAGATGATGCACAGCGTGACGAAGAGCACCCAGCCCTTGCGCGACACGACCTTTGCCTCCCTCCACCTCGGGGCCGCTGGTTCCCGGAGTCTACGCGAACGCCCGGTCGTTGGCCGCCGGCACGACGTGCCGGCGCGGTGCCGACGCGGTCTCGGCGCGGCGCCGCCACGGTGGGGCCGCGCGGGCCACGTTGCCGCTGCCGGCGCTTTGGCCGTAGCATCGGACCGGCACACACAGCGTCGCGGAGGGCGTCATGGGTCTGATCCGGTTCGAGCGCAGCGTCGAGAAGGCGGGCTTCTTCAGCCCGCTGGCGGGCATGGAGTACGCCGAGCAGACGATCGAGGTGCGCCGTGACCCGTTGACGGGCGCGACGGCGGTCTCCTCGTCGGAGCTCTCGACCAAGGAGGAGATGTTCTTCGGCAAGACGGACTGGGACCACGCGAACGACCTGGCGACGCGGTCCCGGCAGGGCTGCTTCTTCTGCCCCGAGAAGGTCTTCGACGTCACGCCGATGTACCCCGACGAGGTCGTCGAGGGCGGCCGCATCAGCCGGGGCCGGGCGCTCGTCTTCCCCAACCTGTTCCCACTCGCCGCGATCCACGCCGTGGTGACGTACCCCGAGAAGCACTCCCTGCGGCCGTCCGAGTTCGCGCCCGATCTGCTCGAGGAAGGGCTCGGCGCGGCGGTCGACTTCGCCGGCCGCGCCGAGCGCGCCTACCCTGCGACGCGCCACCTGCAGGTGTGCTGCAACCATATGCTCCCGGCCGGTGCCAGCATGGTGCACCCGCACTTCCAGGTCTTCGGCGGCGAAGCGGTGCCGGCGCTGGTGCAGACGGCGTGGAGCTGCTCGGCGGCCTTCGCGCGCGAGCACCGCGCGTCGTACTGGCGGACGCTGACGGACGAGGAGAAGGCGAGCGGCGAGCGCTTCATCGGCGAGCAGGCCGGCTGCGTCTGGCTCGCCCCCTACGCGCCCATCGGCAACCGCGAGGTCATGGCCGTCGTGCCCGGTGCCGCCCGGGTCTCGGCGCTGGGCGCCGAGCAGGTGACGGCGCTCGCCGCCGGCCTCTCGCGTGTGCTGGCCTGGTACGAGGACGTGGGCCTCTCGGCGTTCAACTTCACGCTGCACGGAGGCCCACTCGGCGGCGCGGCAGGTGTCGCGGGCGACGCGAGCGGCGATCCCATCCATCCCGTCGTGCTGCGCATCATCGCGCGGTCGGCCTTCAAACCGGACTTCCGCACCGACGACTACTTCCTGCAGAAGCAGCTCGGCGGCGAGCTGATCTTCGAGACGCCCGAGGCGATCGCGGCGACGCTGCGCGAGGGGTTCGCGGGCGGCTGAGCCGGCGCTCGCCCGCCGCGCTCAGCCGCCGAGGCGCGCGAGCTCGGCGCCCCAGGCGCGCGCCCGCTCGAGCTCGCCGTCGCGCAGCGGACCGTACCGGCCCGCGACGATGAAGCCGGTGGGCTCGGCGAGCCGAGCGTAGCCTTTGCTCTCGAGCGCCTTGGCGATCGTCGGGGCGCCCTTGCCGAACGGTCCCTTCACCCGGGTGTCGAACGCTGCAGAACGGCCACTCCCGGCCGGGAGGGCGTCGAGCCACGAGCGCAGCGACGGGTGCGACAGGTCCGGCGGGGGCGCTCCCTTGCCCGGGGTCTTGCGGATGTCCTCGCGCGCCTTGTCCGACGAGAGGCGGAAGGCGAAGACCGGGGCGCCGGCGACGATGAGGTCGACGCTCTCCATCGCCGCGCCGGTCGCTTCCGCCGTGGTCAACGCCGGCGTGTCCGCGCCGATGCCCTCCGCGATGGCGTGCGCGACGGCGGCGGTGTTTCCCCACACCGACTCGTACACGACGACGGTCTTCATGATGCAGGACCTCCTGGCCTCGACGATGGTCGCGTGACAGAGCGTGGACTGTGGTGTGGCGCACGAGCTCGTGCCTCGATGCGCTCGTCCACTGCAGTCTACGCCGCGCTCGCTGCGCGGTGGGAACGTTTCACCTCGCCCTACGGTCTAGTACGGTGTCGAGGCGAAGGGGGCCCGAGGATGGACGACCTGCAGCTCGTGGAAGCGGCGCGGCGCGGCAACGACCGAGCCTTCGCCGTGCTCGTGCGCTTGCACGAGCGCGCGCTCTACTGCACGGCGTTCTCGATCCTGGGCTCGAGCTGGGACGCCAGCGACGCGGTGCAGGACGCGTTTCTCGAGGCGTACGCGCGCATCGATACGCTACGCGACGCCTCGCGGTTCAAGCCCTGGCTGGTGCGGATCCTCGTCAACGGCTGCTACGACGCGCTCGGCAGGCGCCGCCGCCTCGTGCCCGTCGGCGAGACGGTGGAGCCGCCGGCGACGGGAGAGCGCCCGGCGCGGGCGTCCACCGGCCAGCCCGAGGAGGCACACGCGTTCATCGGCACGGAGGCGCAGCTCGACCTCTTCCGCGCACTCCGCGCTCTGGACGAGGGAGATCGCATGGTGCTCGCCCTGCGGTACTTCCTCGACCTGAAGGTGGGCGACGTCGCGACCGCGCTCGACATCCCCGCGGGGACGGTCAAGTCCCGCATCAATCGCGCGCTCGGGAGGCTCGCCCAGGGCCTCGGCCGGCACGCGCCGCTGGAGGTGGCGCAATGAGCTGTCACGAGATCAGGGAGTCGCTCGAGGGCTACATCGCCGGCGACCTCGACGACCTCGAGGCAAGCCGGGTGGCCGAGCATCTGGCCACCTGCCCCGCGTGCGCCGTCGCGTACGAAGAGACCCGCCTCCTTGTGGGTGAGCTCAAGGATCTGAGGAACGCGTTTCAGCCGACGTGTGTGTTCGAGGAGGTGCCTGACGTTTCCGCCTACGCGAGGAAGCGCGAGGACGCAGCGGGTCGAGAGGGCGCAGCGGGCCTGGAGCGGCACGCAGCGCCGGGAGATGGGGCGCGCGGCACGCGCGGCGGCGTTCCCGGGCGGTCGTGGAGCCGAGCTTGGGCAGTGGCTGCGGCCGTGCTGCTCGTGGCGCTGGTCGGCGCCCTTGCGGTGGCCACGGTGCCGTCGCTCGCCCAGAAGTTGCCTCTGCCGGTCGGGTCGGCGATCGCCGACCTGGAGCACGAGAACCAACTGATGCGCGCGCAGAACCAGGCGATGCGGGACCGCATCGACAAGCTCGAGGCACGGGTCAACGAGCTCACCGGCGACGACGTCAACGTGGTGCCGACCTCCGAAGACGACGTGCCCGACGAAGTGACGATGGCCGTCCAGCAGGTGGTGATCGAGTTCATCACGGCGCAGTACGCGGGCGACCTGGAACGGATGAAGGAACTCGCGACGCCCGCCCTGCAGGCGCGTATCGACGCGAGCCCGGACGAGTACCTGCGCGACGGGGCCGGAACGGTGTCGATCGCGCAGATGACCGACGTGAGCATCTACGAAGGCCTCTACATGACGTTCGTGCGCATGAGCGACACCAAGGAGTTCACGGACTCGCAGTACCAGGAGAACTTCGGCGTCAAGAAGCTCGGCGAGACGTATCTGGTCGAGTCGATGGAGACCGACGCCTGAGCGGCGCAGGAGGCCGGAAGAGGGGACGCGAAGGGGCCGGCGCCAGCCGGCCCCTTCGCGTCCGACCAGGGGCGCGGCAGTTCCGCTTCGAGCGCGCATCGCGCGCATCGTCTACCATGGACGGCTCCGGTTCGTGGGAGCGGAGGTGAGGTGAGATGTACGACTTCTTGTGGGGTCTGTGGAACGGCATCACCGCGTGGCCGCTGCTCATCATCCACGCGTTCGGGGGGTGGACGCGCTTCCCCGTGTACGACGTGCTGCGCGACGGAGGCTGGTACCAGTTCGGTTTTCTGCTGGGCACGGGCTCTCCCTTCCTCGGCATCTTCGGGCGTGGCCGGGGGAAGAAGGACTGACCCCGGGTCATGGCACGCGTCTGTCGGCGCGTCCGTGCCCCGGTCGGCGCAAAGGGGGTAGGCCGCCCACATGCTCGACCGCTTCCTCGACTACGTCGTCCACATGGACGCGTACCTCGCCGACCTCGTCGAGCAGCTGGGCGCGTGGGCATACGCGGCAGTGGCGGCCGTCATCTTTGCGGAGACGGGTCTGGTCGTGACGCCCTGGCTGCCGGGCGAGTCGCTGCTGATGGCGAGCGGCACGCTGGCGGGCACGGGCATCCTCAACGTCCTGATCCTCGCCCCGCTCATCTTCGCGGCGGCCTTCCTCGGCGATGTCTGCAACTACCTCATCGGGCGCTTCATCGGCCGTCACCTGCTCGCCAGGCCGCGACGTCACCTCAAGCCCGAGCACGTCGCGCAGGCGCGCGAGTTCTACGAGCGCCACGGCGGCGCCGCCATCGTCCTCGCCCGCTTCCTGCCCATCGTCCGCACCCTGGCACCGTTCGTCGCCGGGGTCGCCGGGATGGCCTTTCACCGTCTCTTGTTCTTCGCCGCCATCGCCTCGGCGATCTGGGTGACGGTGTTCGTCGGCGCCGGCTACTGGTTCGGCACCGTCGACTGGGTCAAGGACTACCTCGCCCTCGGCCTCGCCGTCGCGGTCGCCGCCTCGACGATCCCCGGCTTCATCGTCTACGTGGTGCACCGCCTCCGGGCGCGGCGCTGAGCGTCACGACCCCTGGCGAAGCGGTCCTGCTGTGGTAGCATGCGGCCGTGGACTCGGTTTGACCGGCACGGTCTGGGCTTGGCCTCAGAGACTGGAGGACCGATGGGCTCGTGTGCTCACCGCTGGTCCCTCGTCGATATCCGCAGCGGATACCTGGTCGTGGAGGGGTGCCACCACTGCGGGGCGCGGGGGACGTACTTCTCGACTGAGATCGCCCCGCCAGTCGAGGAGTACCAGGACGGGCCTCACCACTGGCAGTACATGGTCAGCTCGCAGGCCGTCTCCTTCAACCTGCGCTGCGATGTCTGTGGTGAGACGGTCGATCTCAGCGACGTGGAGGGCCTCATGCTCTGCACGTGTGAGAACCCAGACTGCGAGATCGGCCGCATGGCTCGCGAGGCGGGGCGGAACACGTCCATCTATGTCGCCATGTGCTGCGACTCGACGCACACGACCAATCCCGACTGCGTCAGTGAACGAGGAATCGCGGCCTTGAACGAGTACTTCAACCAGCGGCTCCGTGAAGGACCCAAGAAGATCGTCGTGCTGCCATGCAAGATGTGCGGCGATGTCGACTGCTGTCCCGGCATCGTGATCGCCGACAGCGGCCTCATCGAACTCTAGGATCACTCGCCGGCCAAGTTTCGCGCGACAGGGAAGGAGACGCCACGTGAAGATCTCCGAGATCGCTGAAAAGACGGGACTCGAGTCGCTCAACACCTACGAGGATGCCGAGGTGGAGGGCGTGTACGTCTCCGACATGGCGTCGGACGTGATCACGGGCGCCAAGGCCGGCAGCCTGCTCGTGACGCTGCAGACCCACAAGAACTTCATCGCCGCCGCGAACCTGGTCGACGCGGGGATGGTCGTGTTCGCCCACGGCAAGCGGCCTGACGACGACGTCATCCAGCTGGCCGACAGGGTGGGCTTGGCGCTGTTCACGACCACCGACGACACCTGGAAGTTCGCTCTTAAGATCGCCGACCTCGGCTTGCGTTAGCGGCCGGCGGCACGCCGGGAGGACGGCGATGAGGCTCGAGGAGATCGCCGCCAAGCTGGGCTGCGAGACGCTGTCCGCAGTCGATCACGACATCGACGTGGACGCCGTTGTAGCTTCCGACGGCATGAGCGAGATCCTCGCGTTCCACCGTCCGCACGCGCTCATGCTCACCGGGCTGACCAACATCCAGTCCGTGCGCACCGCGGTCGTGGCCGACGTGTGCGCCCTCATCTACGTCCGCGGCAAACGGCCGGATGCCAAAGTCCTCGCCCTCGCCGGCGAACACGGCATTCCCGTGCTCGCGACGCCGCGGGGCATGTTCGAGAGCTGCGGCATCCTCTACGAGGCAGGTCTCGAAGGAGTGATGTAGGTGCCCGAGGAACTGCTCTCGCGCTCGTTCGACCTGCACAGCCACGACTTCGACAAGGCGGGCGAGATCTCCACCGAGATCAAAGGGATGCTGAAGGAGCTCGGTATCGACTCGCAGGTCATCCGTCGCGTCGTCGTCGTCTGCTTCGAGGCCGAGATGAACGTCGTGATGTACGCCGACGAAGGCACGCTGACCTTCGTGCTCACGGACGAAGATATCAACATCGAGATCGCCGACTGCGGCCCGGGAATCGCCGATGTCGACCAGGCCCTCGAGGAGGGCTGGTCGACCGCCACCGACGAGATGCGCGAGATGGGGTTCGGCTTCGGCATGGGTCTGCCGAACATCAGGAGGAACTCCGACAGCTTCGACCTCCGATCGAAGGTCGGCGTCGGGACCACGGTCACCTCCACGATCAGGCTCGACGGTCTTGGCTGAGTATGCACACGGCTTTGTCATCCGCGAGAGTGACTGCGCGGGTTGCATGACATGCATGCGGGCCTGTCCCACCCAGGCGATCAGGGTGCGCGACGGCAAGGCGCGGGCGATCAACGAACTCTGCATCGACTGCGGCGCGTGTCTCACGGTGTGTCCGTCGGGAGCCATACGGCCGACCTCGCGCACGCTCGACGACTTCGCCGACTTCGCGTTCAAGGTGGCCGTGCCGTCGCCGGTGCTCTTCGGGCAGTTCCCGCAGGAGGTCCGCCCGGAGCACATCGTGCACGGCCTGCTCGCGGTCGGCTTCGACGCGGTCTGGGACTTCGGCGTGGACCTGAGGCTGACGACGCTGGCGATCGCCGACTACCTTGACAGGTGGGACGGACCTCGTCCGGTCATCGCCATCACCTGCCCGGTGGTCGTCCGCCTCCTTCAGGTGTCCTACCCGAAGCTGCTCGAGCAGCTCATCCGCATGAAGCCGCCGCGCGAGATCGCGGGGCGCGAGGTCAAGCGGCACTACGCGCGCGAGCTCGGACTCCCCCAGGATCAGATCGCCGCGATCTACATCGCCCCCTGCCAGGCAAAGACCGTCTCCATCGACCAGCCCGCCGAAGGCGGCCGCAGCACGCTCGACGGCTCAATCGGCATACCGGGCATCTACAACTCGGTGCTCGCCTCGGCGACCGACGCGGTCAAGCGCGGTGAGATTCGCATAGACGCCAGTCCTGTGCGCTCGGCCACGATGGTGAGCTGGTCGACGCCGCGTCCGCTCGCCGACCTGCCGAGCCATCACCGCTACATGTCCGTCACGGGCCTGCCCAACGTGATCCGCGTCTTCGACGACGTGGAGCGGGGCAGGCTCAAGCACATCGACTTCCTTGAGTGCAGCGCGTGCTGGGCAGGCTGCGGTAACGGCAACCTGACGGTCGACAACGTCTATCTGTCGCAGGCGAAGCTGCAGAGTCTCGCCGTGGAGTTGCCCGAGACCGATCCGCAGACCGAGGCCGAGGTCGCGCGGCGGTACCCCGACGAGGACTTCGCGCTGGAGCGCATCCCGGAGCCCCGCACCACCGTCGCGACGGGTGACCTCCGCGAGCGCGTGCGGCGTCTGAAGGAGGCCGAACGGCTCGAAGGCCTTCTCCCCGGGCTCGACTGCGGGCTCTGCGGGACACCGTCGTGCAAGGTCTTGGCACGCGACGTGGCGTCGGGTCACGCGACCAGGGAAGACTGCGTCTTTCTCTCGAAGCACCGCATCGCCGAGTTGCGCCGCGTCTATCGGTGCAGAATGTAGCGGCGCCGCGACGGCCTACACCCAGGGGCCGCCGCCGTTCATGAGGTACTCGTGCATGTCGTCGGCCGCCTTGCGGGCGGCGCCCATGGCGAGGATCACCGTCGCCGACCCGGTGACGATGTCGCCCCCGGCCCAGACGTTCTTCATGCTGGTGCGCCCCGACTCGCTGTACGACTCGATGTAGCCGCGCTTGGTGCGCTTCAGGTCGGGAGCCCCCGAGAACAGCACCGGGTTCGGGCCGGCACCCACGGCGACGATCACCATGTCGACGTCCATGAGGAAGTTGGACCGCGCCTTGGGGATCGGCGCCCGGCGACCGGACTCGTCGGGCTCGCCGAGCTGCATCTGAACGCACTCCATCTGGCGCACCCAGTGCTGGTCGTCACCGATGAAGCGGATCGGCCCGGTGAGGTAGCGGAACCGCACCCCCTCCTGCTCGGCGTGCTCGATCTCCTCCGTGCGGGCCGGCATCTCGTCGCGGGTACGGCGGTAGACGATCGTGACTTCGCGGGCGCCCATGCGGATCGCAGTGCGCGCGCAGTCCATGGCGACGTTGCCGCCGCCCAGCACCGCGACCTGGCGTCCCTTGGGGGCCGGCGTGTCGTACTCGGGGAAGAGGTACGCCTTCATGAGGTTCACGCGCGTGAGGTACTCGTTCGCCGAGAGGATGTTGCACAGGTTCTCGCCGGGCAGTCTCATGAAGACCGGCAGTCCGGCGCCGGTGCCGATGAACACGGCGTCGTAGCCGGTCTCGAAGAGCTCCTCGATGCTGTAGAGGCGGCCGACGATCGAGTTGACCTCGATCTTGACGCCAAGCCGGCGCAGGTAGTCGATCTCGGCCCTGACGATCGCCTTGGGGAGGCGGAACTCCGGGATGCCGTACACGAGCACGCCGCCCGCCTCGTGGAGTGACTCGAAGACGGTCACCGAGTGCCCCTTGGCGACCATGTCGGCGGCCAGGGTGAGCCCCGCGGGGCCGCTGCCGACGATGCCGATGAGCTTGCCGGTGGACGGCGCCTTGCGCGGGATCGTGACGGCGTCGGTCTCGCGTTCGAAGTCGGCGGCGAAGCGCTCGAGGTTGCCGATCGCCACCGCCTGGTCCTTCTTGGCCAGTATGCAGACCCTCTCGCACTGGTCGTCCTGGGGGCACACGCGGCCGCAGATCGCCGGCAGGGCGTTCTTCTGCTTGATGAGCCGCGCCGCCTCGACGAACTGGCCGTCCTTGATCAACCGGACGAAGCCCGGGATGTCGACGCCCACGGGGCAACCGTCGACGCAGGCCGGCTTCTTGCAGTCGAGGCAGCGTCCGGCCTCCTTGACGGCGAGCTCGCGCACGAAGCCGTACGACACCTCCTGGAAGTTGCGTGTGCGCAGCAGCGCGTCCTGCTCGGGCTTCTGCTGGCGCTTGACCTTCGGCTTGATCTTGGCCTCGTCCGCCTGCGAGATGCCGAGCCAGCGGCAGCCCATCTTGCTGCAGACGGAGAAGTCGACGAGCTTGGACTGCACCGACACCACGATGCGGCCAACCGGCGAGGCACACTCTTCGCAGTGGGCCTCGCGGTCGATGAGCGACACGCCGCAGTGGGGGCAGAGGAGGTCGTCGACCACCTGCTCGTCGGCGAGCTCCAGGTTCGACTGGCGCTCGAAGCGCACCGCCACGTGCCGGTCCACGACGTCGTAGCCGGGGGCGAGCAGCAGCTCGCCGTTCCTCTCTGCGGCGCGCGCGTGCAGGCGCATCCACACCTTGCGCGTCTTGGGGTCGTAGAGGTTGAGCGCCTCATGGCAGTGCGGGCAGAACGACGAGAGCTCGGTGCCCTCGAGGCTGCTGGCGAGCAGCGTCTTGGCGTCCGTCATCACCGCCCCCTATTTTGCCTTGATCGACGTCAGCAGCGAGGTGCGTTCGTCGCGCAGGTACATGGTGTTCCGACGCATCAGCTCGTCGAAGTCGACCTGGTGGCCGTCGAAGTGCGGGCCGTCGACACAGGCGAACCTGGTCTCGCCGCCCACCGTGACCCGGCAACCGCCGCACATGCCGGTGCCGTCGACCATGATGGGGTTGAGGCTGACGAGGGTCGGGATGCCGTAGAGCTTCGTCATCTCGCAGACGGCGCGCATCATCACCAGGGGGCCGACGGCGATGACCTGGTCGACGTGCACCTGCTCCTCGACGAGCTGCGTGAGCGCGTCGGTGACAAGGCCGTGCATGCCGTAGCTGCCGTCGTCGGTGGTGATGAGCAGCCGCTCGCAGAGCGCGTCCATCTCGTCCTCGAGGATGAGCAGCGCCTTCTCGCGCGCGCCGACGATGCCGATGAGCGTGTTCCCGGCCTCCTTCGAGCCCTGCAGGATATGGTGCAGGACGGCGATGCCGGAGCCACCGCCGATGCCGACGACGGTGCCCACCTTCGTGAAGCGCTCGTCGCAGCCGAGTGGGCCGACCAGGTCCTTGATCGCCTCGCCGATCTTGAGCGACGCCAACATGGCCGTGGTCTTGCCGAGCACCTGGAAGATGATCGTGATGGTGCCGTGGACGTCGTCCTTGTACGCTACCGTGAGCGGAGTCCGTTCGCCGGTCTCGTTCACCCTGAGGACGACGAATTGCCCAGGATGGATCTTGCGGGCGATCGCCGGCGCCTCGATGGTCAGCGAGATCATGTCGCCCTTGGTGAGCTCTCGGCGGTCAATGATCGTGTGCATACGCGCGGCCCCCCTGGTCGTCGGCCGACTTGCGTAATCTCAGCCGGTCGTATGCCGAGCTTGCGCACAAGGTACACCTGTGGGGACACCCAGGGAAGAGCCCGCGGCGCGGCGGGCGGCGGCTGGGCGGGCGAGGCGGCGGGGCGCTCGTGAGCGCCCCGCCGCCTCGGTCTCACGCGGCGCTCAGCGCCTGCTCGAGATCGGCGATCAGGTCGCCGGCGTCCTCGATGCCGACCGAGTAGCGGATCAGGCCCTCGGGGATGCCCATCGCCGCGCGCTCCTCGGGCGTGCACTCGACGTGGCTTGTCGTGGCCGGCGGGCCGGCGACGGTCTCGACGGCGCCGAGGTTCGCGGCACGGTTGGCGAGCCTGAGGCGCGGCAGCACACGCTTGACGGCCTCGAAGCCGCCCTCCAGGCCGAGACTCAGCATGCCGCCGAAGCCGCGCATCTGACGCGCCGCGATCTCGTGCTGCGGGTGTGAAGGCAGGCCGGGGTAGTTGACGACAGAGACGGCCGGCTGCTCCTCCAGCCAACGCGCGATGCGCATGGCGCTCTCGTTCTGGCGTGCGACCCGCAGGGCGAGCGTCTTCATGCTGCGGATCAGGAGGAAGGCGGCCATGGGGTCCAGGGCGGCGCCGGTGATCTCGCGATAGTGGTAGACCTTCTGCACGAGATCGGAGGCGCCGCAGATCCCCCCGCCGAGCACGTCGGCGTGGCCGCCCAGGTACTTCGTCGCGCTGTGCAGGGCGATGTCCGCGCCGAGGGCCAGCGGATTCTGATTGATCGGCGTCGCGAAGGTGTTGTCGACGACCACCGTCGCGCCTGCGCTGCGCCCGCAGGCAGCCAGCCGGGCGATGTCGACCACCTTGAGCGTCGGGTTCGTCGGCGTCTCGAGGTAGAGCACCGTGCAGCCCTTTGCGACGGCGGTCTCGATCTGCTCGTGGTCGGTGGTGTCGCAGAGCTCCACCTCGATGCTGAAGCGGGGCAGGAAGTCGAGGAAGAGGCGGTTGGTGCCGCCGTATGAGTCCTTGACGGAGACGACGCGGTCGCCGGGTGAGAGCAAGGCGAACAGTGTGTTGCTGACCGCCGCCATGCCCGTGGCGAAAGCGATGGACGCGTCCGCGCCTTCGAGGATGCGCAGCTTCTCCTCGAAGGCCCGCACCGTCGGGTTGGTGTTGCGGCTGTAGATGTGGCCGGGCTTGTGGCCGAGCGCCACCGCGAGCCACTCGTCGACGTCCGGGTAGCCGTATGCGGCGCTGTAGACGATCGGGACCTGCGTCGCGCCTTGCGCGAGGGATCCGGCCTCGCCCGCCCAGACCGCCAGGGTGTCGAGGGTGAGGTCGCGGGCGGCGGCCTCGTCGCCGGTGGAGGGCTTGCGTTCGTCCGTCATGACACGCTCCTCAGGTCTTCTGCCTCCCACGGGGTGATCGCGGGGACGGGTCGTTGGCCGGAGCGTCACCATATCGCAGAACGGGCGCGGCTTCGCGTCGTGGTCACCGCGGCGTGGGCGCCCCTCCGCCTCGCCACCTGCGTCGCCACCGCCTGATGACGACGGCCCGCACGACGAGGGCGCCGGCATCCTCGATCGTCGACACCACCGGGGCCCCGATGCCGGCGGTCGAGACATTGACGGCGGGGCGTGCAGACGCCTTGACGGCATGCACGCCCCCTGCGATGAGGATGCCGGCTACCAGCAGCAGCGCCGAACCTGCCGCGCCCTGGCCGGAGGCGGCCATGGCGAGCAGCCCTCCGGCCGCCGGCCGGACCACGGTCTGTACGGCGTCGTTCGCGTGGTCGACCGCCGGGATGTTGTCGGCGACGACCTCGACGACCAGCAGCACCCCGACGAGGGCTATCGCCCACCAGCTGCCGAGCATGTTGTAGGGCGCGTCGACATGCAGCCATCCGAAGCGCTCTGCGAGTGCCACAGGAAGCAGCGGGATGTACGCGTTCACGCCGGCCGGGGCGGCCAGGGTGAGCCCCGTGAGAACGTCCACGGGTCAGCTCTGCCCAGGTGGCGCCGTGGAGGGGTCGCCCGTGGTCATCGAGGACGCCGGCGGGACGCGCCTCAGCGCGCGGCGCGCCTTCCGAAGAACCTGAGGACGCCGAGCAGGATGACGGCGCCGGGGGTGGCGGCCGAGGGACGCGAGACGGCGTCTCGCTCAGGTGATCTCGAGCACGCTGCCGGTCGCGCAGTCGGCGTAGGCCTCGCCCAGCGTCTCGCGCAGGTGCCGTTTGCCGCGCTTGCCGGTGCAGTGCACCGGCGCAACGACATCCACGCCGGAACTCGCCAGGGCTTCACTCGTGGCGCGCAATCTCGCGGGCGAGGCGTGAAGCAGGTGCAGACCGCCGATGACGGCCCGCACGCGCGGCAGGCCGTCGGCGGCGCGCGGGGCCCGGCGCGCCGTGTCCGCCGCTATGTGCCGTACGTGGTCGAGCGTGTTGATGATGCCGGCGTGCGCGCAGCCGACGAGGACGACCAGACCGGACGGGGCTTCGAGCCAGACGGCCTGGTCGTGGACGACGTGGTCCCGGACTGTGCAGGCGCGGTCGAGGAAGAAGTTGCGCTCGGCCTGCTCGAGCGGGTGACGCCGCGGGATCGGCCCGCTCGCCCAGACCCGTGGGGCGACCTCGACGGGGGCGAGGGCCCACGTGAGGCGTCCGGTGACCGACTGGAGCGCTGCGAGCGATCGCTCCTGAAGTCCCATAGGGTCCACCTTGCCCGTCCGCGACAACCAGTAGGAGGGCGACAACGCGCCCGGGTGCAGCACGATCCTGGCCGTGGGCGCGGCCGCCACGACGCGCGCCAGGCCGCCGCCATGGTCGTTGTGCCCGTGGCTCAGCACGAAGGCGTCGGTCGTCTCCAGCGGGATCCCCAGAGCGGAGGCGTTCCGCCAGAAAGCGTCGTTGAGACCGCTGTCGAGCATGACGCGCGCCTGCGGGGTCTCTGCCCAGACCGAGAGACCCCACTGCGCGCGCAGCCCGGGAACGCCTCTCTCGTTGTCGACGAGGAGCGTGACACGCACCGGACCCGGCCTCGCGGTCCGCGATGGGCTCTCGGCGTTCACCCGAAGCTGACTCTCGGCCATGAGCTTCTCCTTCGCCCGGCGGCGGTCCGTCGGCGAGAGGCCGGGCGCGTCGCCCAGCCGGGGTGACCACGGCGCGACCTCCGCGTCTCCTGTCGTGAGCACCATAGTACCGTGCGGCATCGCGCTCACGGTCCATAATGGGATCGTGAGACGTCACGTCCCTTGGGTGCTCGCCGGCCTGGGTGCCGCCGCCCTGGTCGCCTATCCGCGCCCCGCATTGCTCGCGCGGACGCTGCGCAACGCCCGCCGCCCGCAGGTCGATGCGGGCGCCGTCGCTCCGGTCGCGGCCGTCTTGCCGGACGACCCCGACGCGGTTCGGGAGCACGTCGTGCGGCGTCTCGTCCCGTTCGTGCACGACTGGGACGTGTACCGCGTCCCCTACTACTTCCCGACGGTACACGAGGTGCTCGAGCACGGGCGCGGCGACTGCAAGAGCCAGGCGCTGGCCCTCGCCAGCCTGCTCGCCGCGAAGGGCATCCCGTACCGGCTGCTCGTCTCGCCCGACCACATCTGGGTCGAGTACGAGGGCAAGGAGGCGACGGCGATGGAGGATCCAGCCGTCGCCGTCGCCGAGTTCCGCGAAGGCCGCTGGCACGCGGTGCGCCCGGCGCGCCTTCGTTTGCGCTCGAACGCGCGCGCGTCGGCGGCCGCCTACTGGGGTGCGGCGCCCCGCACGCGACGGCTGGTCGTTGCGGCCGGTCTGCTGGCGCTGGCATGTTGGGCTGCTGTGCGGCTCGCCGGCCGCTGATAGAGTCGGCGGCAGGGAGCGCGCCGGGCCGCAGGGAGCGCACGCAGCGGCGGGGAACGCCGGGGGCGGTCGGCCGCGCCGGTGCGCGTGACGAGGGGGGCACGATGGACGAACGCACGGTCAGACTCTTCCGCGAGCTTGTCGCGCCGATGCGCGTGCCGCCGGGCAAGGAGGTCGAGCTGCAGCGCGACTTCGACCCGGCGGCGACGGGCGACCTGGTCGAGAAGGACGACGCCGAGGACCTGCTGGCGAAGGGCGTCGACCTCCTCGCCGAGTATCAGGCGCGCCTCGCGGCGCAGGACACGTACGGGCTGCTCGTCGTCCTCCAGGCGATCGACGGCGGTGGCAAGGACGGCACCATCAGGCACGTCATGAGTGGGGTCAATCCCCAGGGCGTCCACGTGCACAGCTTCAAGACGCCGTCCGCCGAGGAGCTCGACCACGACTACCTGTGGCGCTGCGTCGAGCATCTGCCTGCGCGCGGCGAGATCGCCATCTTCAACCGCTCGCACTACGAAGAGGTACTCGCGGTCCGGGTCCACCCCGAGTACCTCGAAGGTCAGAAGCTCCCCGCCGAGAGCAAGGGGCCCGACATCTGGCAGCGCCGGTATCGCGCCATCAACGGCTGGGAGCGTCACCTCGTCGAGAACGGCTTCCGCATCGTCAAGCTCTTCCTCACCATCTCGAAGGAGGAACAGCGTCAGCGCTTCCTCGACCGCATCGACGAGCCCGACAAGAACTGGAAGTTCTCGGCGGGCGACGTGAAGGAGCGGGGACGGTGGGACGACTACCAGGCCGCGTTCTCGGCGATGCTGGCGAACACCAGCACCGAGTGGGCGCCGTGGCACGTGATCCCCGGCGACCGCAAGTGGTTCGCGCGCATCGCCGCGTCGGCCGTGATCGTGAGCGCGCTCGCCGACATCGACCCGCAGTACCCGCTCGTCGACGACGAGGCTCGAAGAGCGCTCCGCGATGCCCGCGTCGCCCTGGCCGCCGAGGCGGCGGGCGACGGCGTCGCCAATGTGTGAGGGCGGCGGGGGGCGCCGACTTGGTCGGCGCCCCCCGCCGCCCTCAGGAATCCCGCGCTCTTACTCGACCACGAACGAGACGCGCATCTGGACCCGATAGGCGACGATCTTGCCATCTTCGACGTCGACCTTCTGCTCGGAGACCCAGGCGCCCCTGATGTTGCGCAACGTCACGCCGGCCTTGGTGATGCCCTCCTGGACGGCGTCCTCGAAGCTCTTCGGCGAGCTTGCGGACACCTCGATGATCTTGGCGACGGCCACGGACAGCTCCTTTCGGTGAGGTTGACGATGCTGCAATCTGGCCGGCAAGAGACCGCGCGGCCCCGCGGCCGGCCCCGACGCGTTCCTGCCCGCCTCCGACTGAGCTGAAACGGCGGGACGGCGCCCGCTGCCGTCGGCCGAGTGACGGGGGCGGGCACGCCGCAGCCAAGTGAAGTAGCATCTTCTGTGCACGTTCCGGCCTGCTGCGGCAGGCGGCACGACCACGTGCAAGCGACGGGGCGCGGATCCTCGGGGGCCAGCGACTTAGGAGGAGCGCATGGCAAGTCTCACGGAACAACTCATGGAGCAGCTGTCTGGGGGCGGGCTTTCCCAGATCGGCAAGGTGATCGGCGCGGACGAAACGGCAACCGGATCGCTCATGGCGACCATCGGGCCGCTGCTCACCTCGGCACTGGCCAAGAACGCATCGACGCCCGATGGTGCGCAGGCGCTCGCCAGCGCGCTGAGCAAGGACCACGACGGCTCGATCCTCGACGATCTCGGCGGCTTCCTCGGCAAGCCCGAGGCCGCCAACGGCGCCGGGATCCTCGGCCACATCCTCGGCAAGAAGGAGGCCCCCATCGAGCAGGGGATCGCCAAGAGTTCGGGCTTCAGTGCCGGACAAATCGGCCAGCTCATGAAGGTGGCGGCACCCCTGCTCATGGGTCTGCTCGGAAAGAAGCAGCGCGAGAAGGCTCTCGACGCGAACGGCCTCTCCGCCTACCTGGGCGGCAAGCGGCAGGTCGAGGAGCAGCAACGCCCCGACATGATGAAGATGCTTACCGGCATGCTCGACGCCGACAAGGACGGCTCGTCCCTCGACGACATCATGGGGATGGCGGGCAAGCTGTTCGGCGGCCGCTGACCGCCGTTCCACGCCTGCGGACGCGGCCGGCCCCCACGCGGGGGCCGGCCGCGTCCGCGTCAGGTGAGTCTCGCCCCGGCCGTGAGCCCGGCTCCGGCGGCCCACTCGCCGGCGGCGAGCTTGCCGCCGCCCGCCGGCCGCACGCGGGCGACCCTGATCTGCCCGTCGGCGCAGGCGACAGTCACCCCGCCTTCCGGGCCGCCCTCCACCTCGACGACCTCGCCGGGGACGCCGCCGAGCCCGGCGAGGTCGCGCGCGGGCAGCGGCTGCGAGCCGAAGACCTGCAAGGCCTGGTCGCCGAAGGTGGTCCAGGCCGCGGGCGCCGGATCGCAGCCGCGGACGAGGTCGTGGATCTGGCGCCACGGCTTGCCCCAGTCGACGCGCGCGTTGGCGCGCTCGCAGGGGCCCTCGTACGTGGCCATCGTCTCGTCCTGCTTCCGGTGCGGCGCCGCTCCCGACTTCACGAGGCCGACGGCCTCGCAGAGCGCCTCCACGCCCATGGGGAAGAGACGGTCGAAGTACACGCTGCCCAAGGTGTCGTCCGGCCCGATCGGCGTGGTCCTCTGCAGCAGGACGTCGCCCGTGTCGAGGCCGTCGTCGGGCCAGAAGATGGACAGGCCGGTCTGGGTCTCGCCCATGATGATCGGCCAATTGATCGCGCTGCGGCCGCGATGCCGGGGCAAGAGGGATGGGTGGTACTGGATCGTCCCGTGCGACGGGATGTCCAGGAAGGGCTTGGGGACGACGAGGGTGACGAAGGCCATCACCTGGAGGTCGGGGGCGAGGGCGCGGAAGTCGTCGTGGACAGCCGTGTCCACGTACGACGCAGGCTGGAAGACGGGCAGACCGGCGGCAAGCCCCGCCTCCTTGAGAGGGTCGGGCTTGCCGCCCGGCCGGTCCGGGGCGACGTAGACGGCCACGACGTCGTCGCCCCGCCCGAGCAGCGCCTCGAGCACCGCCTTGCCGAAGGCTTGTTGCCCGTGGACCACGATACGCATCTGTCTTCCTTCCCCTCTGGCGCCGTGCGGCGCACCCCTACCGGATCAGCTCCGCGAGGGACCCGGCGAAGACCCAAACGCCGAGCACGAGCAACACGACCGCGACCACGACGGCGTTGTTGGCCACGAGCCACGACTCCCACGAGGTGAGGGTCTCACGTGCCTTCTGCCCGCCCACGAGCGCGTACGACACGGGAATCACCACCCCCACGCTGCACACCGCCACGAACACGGCGAGGACCACGACGGCCTGTCCCGCGGGAAGCCCGAGGAGCGCCACGCCGGTCATCGCCCCCACGGTGAGGAGCAGGTTCTTGGGGTTGGCACCCGAGAGAAGGACACCGATTCCGAAGGCGCGTGCCGGGGAGGACTCGGCGAGCGCGGCCATCCAGCCCGGCGGCGACGGCTCCTCGCCGGCACGCGGGCGTTTCTCGAAGCTGCGATAGGCGAGGAACAGCAATCCGACGCCCAGCAGAAGCTTGACCGCCGACGCCCATCTCGCCGGCTCGCCGCCGTCGGCGATGTCGCTCCCGTCGGCGATCAAGAGGGTGAGCCCCCCGACCAAGGCCAGGCCGAGCACCCACCCAGCGACGAAGGCGAGGCCGTTGGTCTTGGCGCGCGGCGAGAACAGGAGGACGATCACCGCCGCGACGGGCAGCGGCACGACCACGATGCCGACCGCGATCGGCAGCACGCTCGCGAGCGCCTCAGCCATCCATCCTCCTCATAGGGTCTTCCTCGGTGCTCGCGCCCGTCGATGGACGCTTCCCGGTCGGCCAAACTTACCAGACCATGTACCGGTCGCTGAACGGTGTCTCATCGCTCGGCCGGGGCGAACTGATCGTGAAGCGTCGGATGACCGGTCAGCCCGGGCGTCCGTCGCGGTTCGCGCCCACCTGCGACTCGCGGCGCCGGCAGCGTCCCGCTCACGACGACGAGCTGGGTCGCGTCTCTCCCGGTTCCAGGGCCAGTGCGACGACTTCGCGGAGCACGTCGACGATCGCCCTCTCGACCCGGTCGCGGTCCTCACCGTCGAGGCGCGTGCCGCGCAGGATGAACTCGCCGAACAGCGCGAAGCCGAGGGTCAGCGAACCGAGGCACGCGACGATCACGCGCGGATCGTGACGACCCGCGGACGTCTGCCCGTCGAGGGCGCGCTCCAACTCGGCTACAAGCCCGCTCATGGTCGGGTAGCCGGCCGGGAAGTCCGGCAGGACCCCGTCGAGCGAGGCGCGCGCGAGGGCGGCCACGAACTCCTTCTCGTCGAGCGTCGCGTGGAACAGCACGCCGATGTCGCGGCGCACGTCCTCGATCTGAGCGATACGTGTCGCGATCTGGCGCTGCGACCTTTCGAGCGCCGTCCGCATCAGGTGGTCCTTGGTGCCGAAGTAGCGGTGCACCAGCGCCGGGTTCACGCCGGCGCGGGCGGCGATCTCGCGCACCGTCACGTGACCGGACGGGCGTTCCGAGAAGAGCGCGGCGGCGGCGTCGATCAGCGCCCGAGACACCTCCTCGCGCGAGCGTCTCGGCCGCCGCGGTGCGCCGGCACTGGAAGCGATGCGTCCCCCCTCAGCCGAGCGCTTTGCCTACTGGGCGAGCACCGCCGCCTTCTGCTGGGCGAACTCGTCGTCGGTGAGAATGCCCTGCGCCTTCAGCTGCCCGAGCCGCTCGATCTGCGAGAGCTTCTCCTCCATGCTGACGCCGGCGGCGGGAGCCGGCGCCTGAGGCGGTGCCGCTGCCTGAGGCGCCGCCGGCGCCGCCATCGGCGGCTCCTGCTGCGCCTGCCGCCGGGCGCGGCGCCGGTTCTGGGCGTTGATGGTCGCGTTCGCCGTCGCCGAGATCGCGGCGGTACGTCCTACGGTGCGCAACAGTCCCATCGGTTCCTCCTAGTCGCCCGCGTTCGCGAGTCCCGCGAACGCTTCGTCAGCCAGGACTGCCGGCACCCGCACTTCCATGGCGAGCTCCCCGCCCACGTTGCTGATCGCCTCGAGCAGTTCGACCGCCCAGGTGTGTTCGATCGCCAGCGCCGCGGCCGCCGTGCCCGGCGCCAGGCCCTCGAAGAGAGCTTCGACGTCGTCGGCGTCGAAGAGGCCTCTCGTCCCGTCATCGACGTAGCCGAGAAGCGCCGCCTCATCCCGCGGCAGGTCCTCGATGTCGATCGAGGTGCGGACGCCATCGTCATCCAAGGTGACGATCGCCGCGTCGAGAACACGAATGACCCCGGCCTGTGCGAGCTCTGCGAGCTTTGCCGTGACCGAGCCGTCGAAGCGCGGCTCCGCGAAGGTCAGGATCACCACATCCACTGGACCGTGTGCCATCGGGTCTCCTCTCACCGGTCGTCGGCGAGGCGGCCGCGGTGGGCGACGCCTCACGGGTTCTGACTTGGTGCTCGCACTCTACCACCGCACGCGCTATTGTAGTCGCTTGTTTACTTCCTTGCCGGCGGGCGACCGGGGCTCACGACGTCTCGCTCCCTGCCTGGCCGGATCGGCGACATGAAAGGGGTGACCGCCATGGCAGCTGGCAAGCCGAACATCCTCGTCCTGTGGGGCGACGACATCGGCACGTGGAACGTCAGCTTCACCAACCGCGGGATGATGGGGTACTCGACCCCGAACATCGACCGTATCGCGCGAGAGGGCGTCAGTTTCACGGACTACTACGGCCAGCAGAGTTGCACGGCCGGCCGCGCCGCCTTCATCACCGGCCAGAACCCCCTGCGCACGGGGCTGACCAAGGTCGGGCTGCCGGGAGCCTCGTTCGGTCTGCGTCCAGAAGACCCGACGATAGCCGAGCTGCTCAAGCCGCTCGGCTATGCCACGGCGCAGTTCGGCAAGAACCACCTCGGCGACCTGGACGAGCACCTGCCGACCAACCACGGCTTCGACGAGTTCCTCGGCAACCTCTACCACCTCAACGCCGAGGAGGAGCCCGAGCACGAGGACTACCCGAACGACCCCGCCTTCAAGAAGCGCTTCGGCCCGCGCGGGGTCATCCACAGCTGGGCGCAGCCCGACGGCACGCAGAAGATCGAAGACACGGGCCCGCTGACCAGGAAGCGCATGGAGACGATCGACGACGAGGTGACGGCGCGCACGCTCGAGTACCTGGACGAGGTCACCGCAGCCGGCAAGCCCTTCTTCATCTGGTGGAACGCGACGCGCATGCACTTTCGCACCCACGTCAAGGAAGAGAATCGCGGCATCAGTGGGCAGGGCGAGTACAACGACGGCATGGTCGAGCACGACCGCCACGTCGGCATGATCCTCGATAAGCTCGACGAGCTCGGCATCGTCGACGACACCATCGTCATGTATTCGACCGACAACGGGCCCCACTACAACTCGTGGCCGGACGCCGCCATCACCCCGTTCCGCTCCGAGAAGAACAGCAACTGGGAGGGCGCCTACCGCGTGCCCACGTTCCTGCGCTGGCCGGCGAAGTGGCAGGCGGGCGCGACGCTCAACGGCATCGTCGCCCACCAGGACATGCTGACCACGTTCCTCGCAGCGGCGGGCGAGCCGGACATCGCGGCGAAGTGCAGGTCCGGCCACGAGGCCTGCGGCAAGGCGTTCAAGGTGATCCTCGACGGCAAGGACATGAACGCCTACTTCGCCGGCGAGGCGGCGGAGTGCCCGCGCGATCGCTTCTTCTACATCAACGACGACGCCGAGCTCGTGGCGCTACGCGTCGGCGACTGGAAGTTCATCTTCAAGGAGCAGCGGGCGCGCCAGCTCGCGATCTGGCTCGACCCGTTCGTCGAGCTCCGCGCGCCCAAGATCATCAACCTTCGGCGCGACCCCTTCGAGCGCGCCCTCGACGACTCCAACACCTACTTCGACTGGATGATCGACCGCATCTACATGATCGTGCCCGCACAGGCGGTTGTCGCCGAAGCGATCCAGGAGTTCGCGGAGTTCCCGCCGCGGCAGAAACCGGCGTCCTTCAGCCTCGATCGGGTGCTGGAGAAGCTTCAGTCCGGTGCGGGCGGCGAGAGCTGACGCCGCGATGTGACGGGGCCGCTGCTAGACTGCCGGTCATCGACTGGAGGTCGCGATGATCTCGACGCACAGGTACGACGCGGCGGACCTTGGCGGTGGCACGGGAACCGGACCCGGTGAGTCCCGCGTGCTCCACTGAAGTGGAGCGTGCCGAGCACGACCAGACGAGGCGCCATCACGCCGCGCGGCAGGACCACGTCGCGGCGTTCCACGTCATGGCCAAGCCGACGGGTGCGCGCTGCAATCTCCACTGCGACTACTGCTTCTTCCTCGAGAAGGAGAAGCTGTATGCGGGCAGCGATCTCCGTATGCGCGACGAGGTCATGGAGGCATACGTCGCGCAGACCGTGGAGGCGCAGCGCGTCCCGCACGTGACCATCGCGTGGCAGGGCGGAGAGCCGACGCTCATGGGGCTGGACTTCTACCGGCGGGCACGTGCGGTCGAAGACGCGCACGTGCCGCCGGTATGACCGTCGAGCGCACGCTCCAGACCAACGGCGTCCTGCTCGACGACGAATGGGCGGCGTTCCTCGCCGAGAACGACTACCTGGTCGGGCTGAGCATGGACGGCCCCCGGGAGTTGCACGACGCGTACCGCCACGACAAGGCCGGCCGCTCCGTGTTCGACCGTGTGCTCGCGGCCGCCCGTCGGCTGCAGGCGCACGGGGTGGAGTTCAACGTCCTCTGTGCAGTGAACG
This sequence comes from Thermoleophilia bacterium UBA2241, assembly GCA_002347645.1. Classification (GTDB taxonomy): domain Bacteria; phylum Actinomycetota; class Thermoleophilia; order UBA2241; family UBA2241; genus UBA2241. The sequence continues at coordinate 35,217 of DDYF01000009.1, forward strand.
CGGCCAACGTCGAGCGCCCGCTCGACGTCTATCGCTTCTTCCGCGACGAGCTCGGGGCCCGGTATCTGCAGCTCATCCCCATCGTCGAGGTCGCGTCGCGACCGACCCCGGGTCGGGCGGGGACCGTCACGGACCGCAGTGTGCTGCCCGCGGCTTACGGCCGCTTCCTCAACGCCATCTTCGACGAGTGGGTGCGCCGCGACGTCGGCAGCGTGTTCGTCCAGTTCTTCGACGGGGTGCTGGCGGCGTACGTTCGCGGCTACTCCAGTCTCTGTGTGCTGCAGCCGGTGTGCGGCGAGGGCGTCGTGCTCGAGCACAACGGCGACGTCTACTCGTGCGACCATTTCGTCGATCCTGAGCACCTGCTCGGCAACATCCTTGAGACGCCGGTCGGCGAGCTCGTGCGCTCTGCCGCGCAGCGCCGCTTCGGAGAGGCGAAGCAGGCGGCGCTGCCCTCTTTCTGCCGCGCCTGCCGCTACCTGTTCGCCTGCAACGGCGAGTGCCCCAAGAACCGCATCCTGCTGACGCCGGACGGGGAGCCCGGCCTGAACTGGCTATGCGCCGGCCTCGGGTCCTTCTTCGCACACACAGAGCGACCCATGCGGATCATGGCCGAGATCCTCAGGCGGGGCGGGGAGGCACGTGAAGTCATGGCTCTGCTCGACGCCGAGGCTCGCGCGACCCGTCGCAACGACCCGTGCCCCTGCGGCAGCGGCCGCAAGTACAAGCACTGCTGCGGGGCGTAGGCGGGTCTCGGCTGCCGCACGCGTCGACGTCCGCAAGGCGTTCAGGTCAGCCTGAAGCGGATGACGGCGAGGCCGAAGAGCCCCGCCGACCAGGCGAGGGCGACGCCCAAGGCAGGCAGCACGTCGCCCACACCGAACCCCCGCGCCACGATGCCGCGCAGCCCGTCGAGGATCCAGGCCGTCGGAAGCAGGTGGCCGACGAACTGGAACCCGGGACCCGTGATCTCGAGGGGGAACCACGCCCCCGACAACGCCGAGACGCTCATCGAGGTGATGACCACGGCGGCGACGAGCGCCTGCTCGCTGGTGAGCAGCACGGCGAGGAGCAGGCCGAGGCTGGAGGCGACGAGCGACAGGGCGACCATCATGAGCAGCAGCGCGGCGGGGTCGTTGAGGTAGTCGACGCCGAAGACGAACTGCCCGATGCCGAGCAGCAGGATCTGCTGGAAGAAGGTGAGGGCGAACATCCCGGCCATCTTTCCGGCGATCAGTTCCCAGCGCCTCACGCGCGTCGTCATCAGGCGCCGCAACGTGCCGTTCTTGCGCTCCATGATCACCGCCATGCCGGCGGTCAGCAGGCTGAACATGATGAAGTTGACCAGCATGCCGGGCGAGCTGAGGGTGAAGCCGGTGGGGATCTGACCCGCCGCGGCGCCGGCCGCCACGGTCGTGAGGGAGACGACGGGCTCCTCCATCGCCTGCGTGGCCACGGCCTGTGCAAACGCCGGCACGTCGGCCGCGGCGGCGCCGGTCTGGCCCTGCGCCTCGGCCGCCGCCTCGACGCCGACCTGGGCCGCGCGGCTCGCGGCCACCAGGTCGCCGGCTGTCGCGCGGACCTCGGCCACGATCGCTTGGGCGCCGGACGAGGCTTGGTCGCCGACGAGGACGAGCTCGGCGGGCGCGCCGGCCTGCACGGCGGCCGAGAATCCCTCGGGGATGAGCAGGCCGGCGGCGGCCCGCCCGTCCGCGATCCACGCCTCGAGCTCGGCGGCGTTCTTGGGCACCACGCGGACCGCGTCAGACTCCTCCAGCGCGGCGACGAGCTGCTGCGACTGCGCGTCGTGGTCGGCGTCGTGCAGCCCGAGCGCCAGCCGGTCGCTGCCACTGCCGAACATGAGGCCGAAGAAGGCCGTGAAGGCGATCGGCATGATGACGATGAAGATCGCCGACAGCCGGTCGCGGCGCGTCTCCAGCAGGTCCTTGCCGGCCAGTGTCCAGAGGCGCCTCACGGCAGCGGCCCCCACGTGGCGTCCCGCGTGCTCACGCGTACCGCCGCCTGAAGCGCCACACCGCGACGGCGAAGAAGGCGAGGCCGAACGCGACCGGCACGACGAGGTCCCCGGAGATGTCGGCGAGGCCTCCGCCGCGCATCGCCGCGTCCCACCCGCGCAGCAGTGGGCCGTTGGGGGTGAAGCCCTGGACGGTCGCGTACGTACCGGCGTCCGTGGCCGTGCCGAAGTTACCGCCGAGCAGGCCGAGGACGAGGTAGACGCCGGCACTGATCGCGCCCGCCTGCCCCGGCGTGCGCACGACGGAGATGATGAGCAGCGCGAGCCCGCTCGCCACCGCCGACGTGACAACGGTGAGCACCGCGACGACGTCGAGACGCCCCCAGTCGATACTGAACAGGATGGCGCCACCGATGAGCAGGACGATCAGCTGAACGCTCACAGTGAGGAAGACAGAGGCGAACTTGCCGCCGAGGATCGTCGCCGTCGGCGTGGGCGTCGTCAGCATGCGGGGCAGCGTCCCGTCCTGGTCCTCCGTGAGGATGGTACGGGCGACGTTCCCCGCGCCGAAGAACATGAAGAAGACCATCATGCCGGCGAGGATCAGGCCGACGGTCGAGGCGTCCTCGCCCTCGCCGGCACTCGGTGCCCGTTCGGCGATGACGAGCGCCTGGCTCACGCCGCCGTCCTGGACGAAGCGGGCGGCCGCGGTCTGGGCGGCGTCGTCGTTGCCGGCGGGCCCGCCGGCCACGGCCACCGCGACCGTCGCGGCCGCCCGCGCCCCGTTGAAGTCGAGGAGCGCCTGCATCACGACCGACTCCGTGATCGCCATCCCGAACTCCTGCGTCGGGTCCACGTACAACTCGACCGCCGTCTTCTGCCCCTCCGCGCCATACAGCGCGGCGGTGAAGTCGCGCGGGACGACGACGGCGACGGCGGCGTCGCCGTCGTCGACCCGGGCGCGGGCCGCCGCCGCGCTCTTGGCCTCCGTCACCTCGAGCACGTCCCTCAGGCCCTCGCTCGTGAGGATGCCGGCGAACGCGTCGCCGGCGAGCGGCGGCGCCTCCTGGCCGGGGGCGGCGGCCGGTCGTGCGTCCTCGCTGGCCAGCGCGACCTTGGTCGCCGAGATCTCGAACGAGTCGCCGCCGCCGAAGGCGAAGCCGAGCAGTCCGGCGAGCGCCAGCGGGGCGAGCAGCATCATCGCCAGGCCGGGGACGTTGCCCATGGTGCTGCGCAGGTCCTTCCAGGCGATGGCCCAGACCTTCGTCATCGTCCGCCTACTGTCGGGTGCCCCTGCGGCGCACCCGACGATGATCCATCTGGGGCGATCATTCGCGCAGCGCGCGGCCGGTCAGGTGGAGGAAGACGAGCTCGAGGTTCGGCTCGCTCACGTTCACCGACGTGATGCGCGAGCCGCCCCCGGCGGCTTCCTCGAACAGGTGGGGCAACACCTCGTTGGCGTCGTCGACGAGCAGCTCCGCGTGGTCTTCCTCCACTGAGGCCTTGCTCACCCCGCGCAGGCCCGACCAGCGCTCCACCATGCCATCGAGCTGCCGGTCGACCGCGACGTCGACGCGCGCCTCCTCGCCGACGATCTTCACGAGCTCACCGTGCGTGCCGAGGGCGATCATCTTGCCGTGGTCGATGATCCCGATACGGTCGCTGAGCTCCTGTGCCTCGGCCATGTAGTGCGTCGTGTAAAGCACCGTCATGCCCTGTTCGCGAAAGGTGAGGATGCCGTCCAGGATCGAGCGCCGGCTCTGGGGGTCGATGCCGACCGTCGGCTCGTCGAGGTAGAGGATCTTCGGCCTGTGCAGCAGCGCGACGCCGATGTTGACGCGCCGCTTCATGCCGCCGGAGTACTTGTCGACGCGGTCCTTCTGGCGATCGACGAGGCTGATGAGCTCGAGCACCTCGTCGACGCGGCTCGTGAGCTCGACACCTGCGAGGCCGTACATCTTGCCCCAGAAGACGAGGTTCTCGCGCGCCGTCATGTCGGGGTAGACGGCGATGTCCTGGGGGACCACGCCGATGACGGACTTCACGGCTTGCGCGTCGCCGACGATCGAGTGGCCGTCGACGGTCGCGTCGCCGCCGCTGGGCCGGAGCAGGCACGACAACATCGAGATCGTCGTGCTCTTGCCGGCCCCGTTCGGCCCCAGCAGGCTGAAGATCTCGCCGCGTTCGATCGTGAAGCTCACGTCGTCGACGGCGAGCACGCCCTTGGGCGGGTCGTACCGCTTGCTGAGGCCCTGGACCTCGACGATGCTCACGCGCATCCCCCCTTGTGCCGTCGATGGCCCCGGCAGTGTACGTATACACCCGGAGTGCGGCCGTCGTCATCCCCTCGGCAAGGCTCGCCGCCGCCCCGTCAACCCGAGAAGTGGGCGATCACGCCGACCGTCCAGACCGAGCAGGCAAGGCAGACCATGCCGAACTCGACGAGGATGCCCATGCCGGTCCCCTTCAGCGTCTCCACGCTCGATGCCACGGCGGCGCGGAAGTCGTGGCGGCGCGCGTACTCGCTCGCGAGCAGCCCCGCGCCGAAGCCGACGAAGAGGCCGAAGAAGGGCAGGACGAACATCCCGATGACGCTGCAGACGACGGCCACGGCGATGGACCCCTTCGGGATCTGCTGCTGTTTGAGCTTGCGGCCGGTGAGGACGGCGCTCGCCGACCAGCCGGCGACCGCGACGAGCGCCCCCACGATGCCGGCCGTCCACGAGGCACCGGAGCCGAGGAACCACGCCCACGCGACCAGTGCCGCGATGGCCACCGGACTGCCGGGCAGCACTGGATAGACTGTACCGACTGCGGCGACGGCCAGGACGATGCCCGCGACAACGGTGACGACGATGTCCCAGTCCATGACGCCATCCTTGCACGGCGAGACGAGCGGCGACACCTCGCGAGGAGTCGCCGCCCGCCGCACCCAACGCCCCGCCGTGGAGTTGTACTGGATCCCGCTTGGCGCCGGCGGCCATGTCGTGCGCCTGAACGGCTGGGCCTTCGAGCGCCTGGTCGCGGTGCGCGACCGTCGGGCGGCGCTCGACCTGTACCATGCCGCCCTCATCGTCCGCGTGCCCGAGGGCCGCTTCACCATCGAGAGCACGCCGGTGCCCGACCGGAATGGTCACGAACGCGGCGTCGTGGGTGGCGGCGCGGTCGGGAGCCGGTGGGCAGGGGGTCTGCGCATCTTCCGTTACGAGATCCGGTGCTGGCGCGACGGTGTGATCCCGGACCTGGCGTACGCGGTCGAGAGCCCGCGCCGCCTCGCTCGGGACGAGGCAGCGGCGCGGCGCGTGCTCGACCTTGCCCCCCGGATACCGACGCCCGTGTGGGGCCGCGACGAGCTCCGCGCGGGCGAGATGTGGAACTCCAACTCCATCGTCTCGTGGCTGCTGGCGCGCGCCGGGTTCGACGTTCCCGCGATCGCGTTGCCCACGGGTGGGCGCGCGCCCGGCTGGAACGCGGGGCTGGTCGTCGCGCGGCGCAGTTCGGCCGTGCCTGGAGTAGGATGACCAGCCGTGAATCACCGGCCCCTGTTCATCGAAGCCGCGGGCACCCACCGCGAGGTAGGCAGGCAGATCGGCGAGGCGGCGCGCGACTTGGTCGCGCGGGGCCTCGCCGCCTACGAGGAGCGTTTCGCCGTGCTCGCCGGCTTCGACCTGGCCGAGGCGGTCGAGCGCTCGCGCGCGTACCTGCGCCCGGCCGAGCAGTACCTTCCGCAGGTCGTCGACCAGATCCGCGGATTGGCCGAAGGCGCGAGCGCACCCTTCCAGCACCTCTTCGCCCTGAACTGCAGCGAGGAGTTCACCTGTGCCGCCGACCGCGCGTGGCCGCGACCGGAGCACTGCACCTCGTTCGCGGCGGCGGCCGGCGGCCGCGTCGTCTCCGGCCACAACGAGGACTGGTATCCCGACGACGTCGAGAACGTCGTGGTCCGCAAGGTCACGCTGCGCGGCCCCGGTGCGTGGAGCGGTGTGTCCTACCTCAGCGTGGGTCCGGCCTACGATCTGCCCGTCACCGGCATCACGTCGCGGGGCTTCACCTCGGCCGCCAACACCGTCTACTTCCGCGACGAGCGTGTCGGCGTGCCCAACACGTGCCTGGTCGCGACGGTGCTCGAGCAGGCGGATCTGGAAGGCGCCCGCGACCTCATCGCCGGCGCCCCGCGGGCGCGAGGGTCGAACCACCTTCTGTGCGATGCAGGTGGGCGCATCTGGGACATCGAGACCACGGCGGAGCGCCTGGCGTTCATGGAGGGCGGCGTGCTGTTCACGCACGCCAACCACTACGTCTCGCCCGAGCTCGCGCCCGAGGACGCTACCGGCTCAGAGGGCTCGCCCAAGCGGCGCGCTCGCGCCGAGGAGCTGCTGGCACAGGGGGTCGAGGCCGGGGTCGACCTCGTCGAGCTCGGCAAGACAGTGCTCAGCGACCATGCGAACGCGCCGTTCAGCATCTGCGCGCACTGGAACGACGACGACCCCGACCAGGACCAGAGCGTGACGACGGCGAGCATGGTCTGGGAACCGGCCGAGGGCCGGGCTCACATCGCCTGCGGGCAGCCCTGCGCTTCGGCGTACGTGGCCTTCCAGCTGTAGGACCGGGCAAGCGCAGCGTCGAGCGCGGGGTCGAAGCCCTCACCTTCACCACGGTCGGCGGCGCCTTCCCTCGCCGCGCGTCGTGCGGTATCGTCCGGAGCGGTGGCGTCTATCCGTCCGCCCACGCGGCGGAGACCCTCGAGGGAAGGAAGCCATGAAGGCTCCGCTGCATGTCCCGCTCGTCCTGCGCACCCTGCTCTCCGTGTTCCTGCTCCTCCTGCTGTCGGCAGTCATCTGCGCGTCGGCCGCCCTGGCCTCGGAGCCCGCCTGCTTCGATCCGTTCTTCTACGGCGGGCCCACACAGCTGCCGTCACCTGGGCTCGCCGCCAGTGCCACCGACGCGCCGATTGCGTCCGTCCATGGCCACGTCTTCCCCTACGGCGACTTCTACCCGGCGGCCCATTTCGTCTCGGTCGAGACCTACGACGGGAGCGGCTCGTACCTGGGGTACCAGTCCACCACCACTGATCAGAGTGGCTTCTACAGCTTGGCCGACGTGCCGGCCGGCACCGGCCACCTCTTCGTGCGGTACGAGGGGAACAACGTGGTCCTGGAGCGGTCCGGGCTGCAGATCGCGGAGGGGAGCAACGAGCTCACCGTCTATCCCGGCGCCGTGCAGTGGACGAACACGAAGGGCGGCCCTTTCAATGGTTCTTCCAGCCTGAACGTGGTGCTCGGCGGGATCGCCTTGTCTCCGGACGGTCCGATCAGGAGCAGCCGCTGGTTCTCTGGCGCGGTCGTGTCGGGCGAGGCCTGGTCATTGCCCGGGCAGGTCGAGTGGGCTCAGTGCTACTACCGCGAGAACGAGGTCGCCACGTGGGCGCTCGTCGACACCACCGAGACGCTGCACGTCATCGGGGGTGAGCCGAGCTCCGGGCAGATCGACTTCCACCAGGACAGCGCGGCCCGCATGAGGATCGTCTGGCCGCGCTGGCAGTCCGGCAAGCCGGGCACGGTCATGAAGATGCGCTTCGAGAACTGGCCGATGTGGACCGGGCTTGCCCTCACCGGTCTGGACGCCAGCGTGCCGGCGACGACGTGGAACGATCTCACCTACGACGTCTCGACCAGCCTGAGCACCCGCACCCTGAACCTCAAGGTGCCGACCACGGCGAAGGTGGGTCGCTTCTTCACGACGGACGCCCGCGGGACGGTGACCGAGCTCGAGATACCCACGAACGTCTCGGCCTACTTCCAAGTCTCCACGGTCAAGCCCAGCAGGGCTCGCATCGCCAAGGGGCAGGCAGTCCGTCTGAGCGGCCGCGTCCCGGTGTTGCTCGGACCGGACGGCACAGCGGGGACCCGCAAGTACGTGACGATCTGGGCGCGGCGACAGACGGCCGCCGACGCCCCCGCGAAGTGGGACCCCAGGGCGGCCGGTTGGCGCAAGGTGGCCACGGTGCGCACCGACGCCTTCGGCCGCTACGTGACGCCCAAGCTCAGGCCGAGCCGCAGCACCTCCTACGTCTGCCGCTACCCCGGCGATCCCACGCACTTCCGGGCCTACACGTCGGTGTGCCGTGTGAGGGTGCGGTGACTCGGGGCTGAGCGGAGCCGGCGTCGGGGCGGTGAGACAGCTGCGGGAGGGCCGCCGGGGCGCCGACAAGCGCCGGGGCCCCGGCGGCCCGGCCGTTGCCGCCCTCCTCGCCGGCCTTCTCGTCGCGGCCGTCGCGCTGCCGTACGACGGCCGCGTCTTCGCCTTCTACTACACGCCGAGGGTCGCGGTCTTCTACCCGCTCGTGCTGCTGTTCGCTCTGGCGGCCCTGTGGGCCGGCCGGCGCGCCGGGCGACCGTCGTTCGACCTCCTCGACCTGGCGCTTGCCGCCTTCGTCGCGTGGCAGCTCGTCGCCGCAGCCCTCGCCCCCGTGTGGACCCTTGCCTGGTTCGGCGCCTACAACCGCTTCGGCGGCGCCGTCTACTTGATCGCCCTGACCCTGGTGCTGGCGCTCGCCCGGCGGGTCCTCGTCTCGCGCGCTGCTCTCGAGGTCTTCGCGTGGACGACCGCCTGCGTCGTTGCGCTCGCCGCGACGGTGGCGCTTCTGCAGGCCGTGGGCGCGGGTACGCCCTGGCGCTTCGAGGACGCCTGGGTCGGGCGCATGGCGGGCACCACCGGGAACCCGCTCAACTTGGCCGGGCTCTGTCTCATCGGTGTGTGGCTGGGGGTGATCGCCGCCGGCCTCCCGCCGCTGTCGACGCCCGCGCGGTGGGCGGCCGGGCTTGCCGCGGCTCTCGCACTCGCCGGCTTGGTTGTCTCCGTGAGCCGCGCCGCCTACCTCGGCGTCGCCGCGGCCCTTGTGCTGCTCGGGCTCGTCGCCCTCATGCGCAGGCCGCGGGCGCTGGCGCTCCTCGCCGGAGTCGTGGCGGTGCTGGCCGTCGGCGCGGTCCTGTACGACCCGGGGGGCACCGGCTCGGGCGCCCTCTCGGGGCGCGTCGCGCTCAATCTCGAGGCGAGCACCTACGGCCTGCGGGCGGACGGGCTCTCGAGAGGCACCTTCTGGCGCATAGCTGTGCAAGCGATCGACGAGCGGCCCCTGACGGGCTGGGGACCGGGCGGCTACGTGGTCGCGTACCGCCGGTACGTCCCCGCCGAGACGCTGCAGCCTTCGCCGCTCAGCTCGGTGACCGACCCTCACAGCCTGCCGCTCCTGCTGGCCGCCGGAAGCGGCGTCCCCGGGCTCGCCCTCGCCGTCGCCATCGCGGCCATCGTCGTCGTGTACGCCGCGCCGCCCCTGTGGCGCCTTCTGCGGCGGCGCGTCCGGCGTGGCGGGGACCGGCGCGGCGGGGCACTGCGCGGCGGGGACCCGGAGGGAGGCGGCGAGGACGAGGACACGTTCTCCGAGGGCCGCGTGCTCGCCGCCTCGGCCGGCGCGCTGGCGCTCGCCTGCTTCCTCGCGCTCAGTCCCGCGGATCCCTCCGCGGCCGTGCCGTTCGTGCTGATGCTCGCGATGATGGCGGCCGCGCCGGCCGCCGTCACTCCCGCCGCCGCCTCGGGCGGCTGGCGGCTCGCCCGCCGCCTGGCGCTCGCCGCCACGGCCGGGGCGTTCATCGCCGTCGCCCTCCTCGTGACTCAGCTCTACGGCGCCGATGCCGCCCTGAAGCGCGCCGTGACCGGTGACGACCACACCGAGGCGGTACGAGCCGCTGAGGCCCTGCCGTGGATGCCCGCCTACGGGCTCGTCGCGGGAGCCATGACGGTGCGTGCCGCGGCTGCCGGCATGCAGCAGCCGCTCTTCGAGCAGGGGGAGCGGCTGCTTCGCACGAGTCTCGCCGCGGACCCGAGCGCCCCCGCCGCTCGCATCGAACTGGCCCGCTATCACCTCTCCTTCATGCGCATCGACGAGGCGATGGAGGAGGTTCGTACAGGGCTCGAGTGGAGCCCGGACAACCCGGTCCTGCAGGGGCTGTGGGGGTACGCCGCGCAGAGCGCCGCCGCGTCGGGGTCGAAGGCACTGGCCGAGGAGCTCGCTCGCGGCCTGCGGGCCTACCCCGGTAAGGGCGCCGACGGCTGGTATTGGCTGTCGGTCGCGCTCGCGGCGTTGGGCGAGGAGTCTGAGGCTCGCAGAGCCTTGGCCGAAGCCCAACGCCGCGCCCCCGGGCTCGACCGGTCCGCTTACGAGGCGCGGCTGCGCGGCGTGCTCTAGTCATGGCAAGCCCGCCGCGCCCCGGCATCGTCGTTGCTCTCCCAACGCTCCCGGCTTCCTCAGCCTCCGTGTGCTGCCGCCTGCACGGTCGCCGGCGATCTGCTATACTTATCGCAGACGGGTCGAATGGGCCCGCGGAATTGCGACGTGACAGACCGCACTTCTACGCGGAAGTCACGTCGTTTTGTTTTGCCCCTTTCGGGGCGAGAGGATTGATGGTCATGGCAGAAGGTAAAGTGAAGTGGTTCAGCGCCGACAAGGGCTACGGGTTCATCGAGCGCGCCGGCGGCGAGGACCTGTTCGTCCACTTCTCGGAGATCCAGAGCGAGGGCTTCAAGTCCCTCGACGAGGGCCAGACGGTGTCGTTCGAGCCGGGGACCGGCAAGAACGACAAGCCGCAGGCGACCAACGTGCGGGTGATGTCGTAACGGCCAAAACCGTTGCGTAGCGCCATCTGGAGGCCGGGCGGCTCTGAGAGCCGCCCGGCCTCTTCTGCTTCATCAAGGCGCCGGCGAGCGCCCCGCGCGCCTCACCCAGCCGTCGTGAGGCGCCTGCTGAAGGTCCGGCCCCAGATGCTGCGTGTGGTCCCAGTGTCCTCAAGCGTGATGCAGCCGGTCGGGCAGATCTCGTGGCAGGAGCCGCAGCCCACGCAGGCCATGGCCGCGGTCTCTCCAAACGGCGGGCCCACACGCTCATGGTCGCCTCGGCCTATGGTGGAGAGGGCGTTGTGGCCGAACGCGGAGCAGACCCGCACGCAGAGCTCGCAGAGGATGCAGTCCGGCAGCGGCGCGCCGGCGACGGGGACGAACACCGGGGACATCACGCCCAGCGAATCGGCGATCTCGCGCAGCGCCGGCGCTTCCGGCGCGTAGGGCAGCAGCAACTGCAGGTTCATGGCGCGATGCTTACGGATGAGCGGCGAGTCGGTCACGACCTCGAGGTCGGCAGAGACCGGGCAATCGCACGACGTCGTCAGTGTCGCGTCATCACGGCCGGTGATCGTCGCCCGACGTCGTCGTGCGAAGAGATGCGCCATTCGGGGAAGAGTGAAGGAGGAAGGCGACGTCGGTGGTGGAGGGTGGCTCGTGAGGCACCGGGACGGCGTGAGCCGCACGACTCGATTCGACCCGGGTGTGCTCGTCGGCAGGGCACCGACAGCCGCGCGGAGACATCTTGGCGCTGTCGCGGCGGGCCGTGACCGGCCCGCAAACCCGCGGCGCATCGTCGTCGGCTTTGACGGCACGCGAGGGGCGAGGGGCGCGGTGGACCAGGCGCTGGCCCTCGCGGCCGCACCGGGACAGTGGGAGCTCGTCCTCGTCTGCACGCACGAGCGCCCCGCGGACTTCTCCAAGCACACCTTCCTTGGCGTGCCGGTGGGCGACCGGGTCTGGCCGGGCCTGACGGTGCCCGCCGGCGCCTGGCTGGCCGAGTGGGATCATCGCGTGCAGGCCGACCTCGAGCACGAGGCCAAGCGCGTGAGGCTGGCGGGTGTCGACGCGCGCACAGTCTGCGCGCGCGACGACCCCGCTGAGCTCCTCTCGGACGTGGCGAACGAGATCGGCGCCGAGCACGTCGTGCTCTACGAGAAGAGGCACGGCTGGCTCTACGACTTCGTGCTGGGCTCCATGGCGGGACGCGTGGCACGACGCAGCGACATCCCCGTGCTGGTGGTCTCGGAGGAACGGACGCAGGCCGTCGCCGCGTAGGCCGGGGGAACGCTGGTCGCCGCCGGTGATAGCCTTTCTCGCACGGGAGTGAGCGAGAAAAGGAGCATGGCCGGTGAAACGCAATCCGCAGGCGGGGGTCCGGCGCATGGCCGGCCTGCGCCTCCAGGTCTTCAGCGACGCCGACCTCGACGACATCCATCGCGGGACGCTGGAGGTGCTCGAGCGCACGGGCGTGTTCGTCGAGAGCGACGAGGCGCTCGACGTCATGGCGGACGGCGGCTGCCGCGTCGACCGCGAAACGAAGACCGTCAAGATCCCGCCGCACATCGTCGAGGACGCGGTCCGCTCGGCGCCGTCCGCGGTGCGCCTCGCCGGGCGCGTCCCCGAGAACGACATCGTGCTCGAGGGCGGCCGCGTCGGCTTCACCAACTTCAGCGCCGGGATCATGGTCAAGGACCCGCGCACCGGCGAGTACCGCAAGTCGACGACGCAGGACGTCGCGGACCTCGCGCGCATGACCGACTATCTCGAGGCGATCGACACCTACGAGCACGCGGTCGAGGGCCGCGACGCGCCGGAGACGACGCTGGCGATCCGCGACGCGGCGATCGGGCTCAAGAACACGACGAAGTGCGTCGGCACCGGCGCCATGTCGACCTACGACGTCGACGCGATCGTGCGCATGGGCGCCGCCGTCGCCGGCGGCGAGGACGCGCTGCGCGAGCGCCCGCTGGTCTACTTCTGCGAGTGCCCGGTCAGCCCGCTCAAGATCACCAAGGACGCCGCCGAGGTCATCATGGCGTCGGCGCGCCACGGCATCCCCAACAACGTCATCTCGATGGCGATGTCGGGCGCGTCCTCGCCGGTCACGCTCGCCGGCACGCTCGTCACCCACAACGCCGAGGTGCTCGCCAGCCTCACGCTGGCGCAGCTCACCGCGCGCGGCGCGCCGACCATCTACGGCTCGTCGACGACGGCCATGGACCTGCGGTATGCGGCCGCCTCCGTCGGCTCGCCCGAGCTCGGCATGATCAGCGCCGGCGTGGCCCAGCTCGCCCAGCGTTACCTGCTGCCGAGCTTCGTGGCCGGGTTGTAGGCGGATTCGAAGCTCAGTGACGTCCAGGCCGGTCACGAGAAGACCCTGACCGCCCTCATGGCAGCGTTGGCAGGGGCCAACCTGATCTACGGGGCGGGGATGACCGAATCGGGCGTCACCTTCGACTACGCGCAGTACGTGCTCGACAACGACATGGCGCGCATGATCAAGCACGCGGTGCGGGGTATTCCGGTCAACGACGAGACCCTGGCAGTGGACGACATCGCCGCGGTCGGGCCGTTCAAGGACTTCCTCTCGCTCGATGCGACGCTGCGTCACATGCGCGCGCAGAGCCAGCCGCGTCTCATGGACCGCCGCGTGCGCGAGGACTGGGAGGCCGCGGGGGCGCGGGACGCTTACGCCGTCGCCGCCGACATGGCCAAGCAGATCCTCGACGAGCACCGTCCCGAGCCGCTGCCGGACGAGGTGACCGCGCAGCTTGACGCCGTCGTTGAGGAGGCGGAGCGGCGCGGCGAAGCGCAGTGAGCGTCACGCGGCGCAGGTCGTAGGCCGCAGGGGAGTCGGACCCTGATCTCCGCTGCGCGCGTTCAAGCTCAAGGTCGCGCGTTCCCGCAGCCGGGCCGCCCGTGGAGCGGCGCGGGCTCTACGGCTCGTAGCTCGGCGCCAGCCCGACCTCGCGCTTCAGCTCCAGGATGCGCAGCGCCTTCGCTTCGGCTTTGGCCCGGGGGATGCGCCCGGACCGGATGGCCGCCGTCACGGCGTCGATGACCGGCTTAGGGCCGCCGCTGGCGAACAGGGCGAGGTCGGCGCCGGCCCTGAGCGCGCGGACGGCCGCCGCCGGCAACTTGAGGCCCACGGCCTTCGTCGTGGCGGCCATGGAGAGTGAATCGGTGACGATGACCGTCTCCTCGCCGGCGCGTTCCCGCAGGTAGTTCAGGGCCCGTCGCGAGAGGCTTGCGGGCGTCTCGTCGCCGGTGAGCCCTTTGGAGCGTAGGTGGCCCACCATCACCAAGGGCACCCCGGCAGCGAAGGCCTGCTCGAACGGGACCATGTCCTCGCGGCGCAGCACCGAGAGCGACGGGACGCGCGCCGCGTCGGTGTGGGTGTCGGTCGCCCAGCCGTGGCCCGGCCAGTGCTTGGCGGTCGCGAGCACGCGCGCGGCGCGCAGCCCCTTCACCCAGGCGACCACGTGACTGCCGACCACCTTGGGGTTGCGCGAGAAGCACCGGTCGAGCGAGCTCATGTAGCGGCCCGGGACGTCGAGGTCCGCGACGGGACCGAACACGACGGAGAGGTGCAGCCTGCGCAGGCGAGCGCCGTACTCTTCGGCGGTCGTCCTCGTCTTCCAGGTGCTCCAGCCGCCCTGGACGCGCGCCGACGGCAGCGGATAGATCACGTACCGCAGCCGCTGCACCTGCCCGCCCTCCTCGTCGCCGGCGATGAACGGCTTGACGCCGTGCGGCGCCGCTCTGAGGACCGCCGCGAGGTCCCTGCCGATGCTGCCCCGCGCCCCGCCGCCGAGGATCACGATGCCGCCGACGCCCATCTTCGCGAAGCGGCGGCCGGCCAGCGGGTTCGCCGCCGGCACGCTGCAGAACACCAGTTGCGCCGCCAGGCGACGATCTGACCACCCGGCCAGCTCGGACGCCGCCGCTCGTTCCCCCGAGCTCGTCGGCGCGGGCGAAGCGACCGGTGCAACGGGCTCCGTGGCCAAGGCCCCGCGTTCGGAAGCACAGCCAAGGGCGCCGAACGACGCCAGGGCGACCCCGGTGAGCAGCAGTCCGGTCAGCGTGCGGCGTGCAGCGCTCATCATCGCGTCACAGTAGCACCACACCGGCACGGGAGCTGGCATCTTCGTGTGAGCGGGATCGCTCTGGATCAATGGGGGATCGCAGGCGACTCGAAGCAAGCGAAGTACCGGGCGTACAGCCGACGCCTACGACGAATGGATCCTCGCGGATGCCGAGGTCAAGTCCCGAGTAGCTTCAGCACGCAAGGCGGCGATAGGGACCTCCCCGCCTCGTACCGGTCCGTGACAGCCGTGCTTCACCTGCGCGAGCAGGGGCAGGCGTGGGCCGGCAAGACCCTGGCGCTTCCGGCGGCGGCTGCAGCTCTGGGCGAAGTGAGTGGCTGAGAGAGGTGGCGAGCACCTGCTTCTCCCTCTCTGCTCGCCGCCTCGCCGACCCTCGACGGCCTCGACGCTTCCTGTCGCCCTCGTCAACATCGGCTAGAGTGGCGGTCACAGCACCGCTGGTCGAGGGCAGACGATGGCAGACGATCCCACACAACCGCCGTTCCGAGGGTCTGCAGCGGAGCCGCCGGCTGACGCGTCGCCGGAGCGACCGCATTCCGAAGCCCGACCCGGCGGTGAGGCTGCGTCGCAGCTGCCTGACCTTGGTGGACCTCCGGCCGCCAAAGCGGCGTCCGGAGGGCTGCCCCGCCGCTCGCCGCTCGCCTACCTCGACCGAAGCTTCCTGGACAGCGACGAAGGCCGCCCCGTCCGCATCCTTGCTGAATACCTCCAGCCGCTGCGCGCCTTCCGGCGACAACGCGTTCGTGACACCATCGTGTTCTTCGGCTCGGCGCGCGTGCGGGAGGGAGAAGGGCCGCTCGGCGAGTACTACGCGGACGCTCGTGAGCTGGCGCGGCTCGTCACCGCGTGGTCCAGCAGCCTCAAGAGCCCCGCGCGTCGCTACGTCGTCTGCACCGGCGGCGGACCCGGGCTCATGGAGGCCGCCAATCGCGGCGCCAGGGACGCCGGCGGCCGCTCGATCGGCCTGAACATCGGCTTGCCGTTCGAACAACGCCCCAACCCCTTCATCAGCAAGGGCCTCTCCCTCGAGTTCCGCTACTTCTTCATGCGCAAGCTGTGGTTCGCCCACCTGGCTCGCGCCGTCGTCGCCTTCCCCGGCGGCTTCGGCACGCTCGACGAGCTCTTCGAGCTGCTGACGCTGTCGCAGACCGGCAAGCTCGACCGCCCCACTGTGATCGTGCTCTACGGGTCGAGCTTCTGGAGGGAGATCGTGGATTTCGAGGCGCTGGAGCGGTACGGCACCATCGACGAGAACGACCGGCGCCTGCTGCAGTTCGCGGACACCCCGAGAGAGGCCTTCGACGTGTTGCGCGGGGCACTCCTCGCGGACGATGCGGGGGACGCCGTGCCCGCGGTGGCCACGTCGGTCACCTGCGAACAGGCGCGAAAGAGGGCTCGTTCTCGCCGCTTCGCGGCTCGTGCTCCTTCGCCTCGGACGAGCCCGGCTTCAGGGGACGAGGAACGGCGATGACGCGAGGACCTGATGAGAGAGCCTGAGGAGCGCGCCGGCGCCGAGTGCGAGCGCGACTTGCTGCTGCGCGTGGCACGCGACGCCATGATCGAGCATGGCCTCGAGCCGGAGTTCCCAGCCGAGGCGATGGCCGAAGCCGGCGCCTTGCCGGGACAGGTCGTCGCCGAGGTGGACGTGAGCGATCTACGAGATCTCCTCTGGTGCTCGATCGACAACGACGATTCCCGCGATCTCGACCAGCTGACGGTGGCGCAGGCCCTCGAAGGCCAGGGCGGCACGAGGATCATGGTGGCGGTGGCCGATGTGAGCGTGGCGGTGCCCCTCGGGTCGGCGCTCGACGGGCACGCCGGCGCCAACACGACCTCCGTCTACACTCCGGCGCGCATCTTCCCGATGTTGCCGGAGCGCCTCAGCACCGACCTCACCTCCTTGAATCCGGATGCCGACCGGCTGGCTGTGGTCGTCGAGATGACGGTGGACGAGGAGGGCGCGGTCAGCGCGGAACGCGTCTACCGCGCCCTGGTCCGCAACCACGCCAAGCTCGCCTACAACGCGGTGGGGGCATGGCTGGAGGGGTCCGGGCCGCTGCCCTCTGAGGCTGAGGCGGTCGACGGTCTCGCCGACAACCTGCGGTTGCAGGACGAGGCGGCGCAGCGGCTGAAGGCCCGCCGCCACGAGCAGGGAGCGCTGGAGCTCGAGACGATCGAGGTGAAGCCGAAGTTCGACGGCGACAGCGTGAGCGAGCTCGTGGCCGAGCGTCGCAACCGCGCGAAGGAGCTCATCGAGGACTTCATGATCGCCGCCAACGGCGCCGTCGCCCGCGCCCTCGAGGCCCGCTCCTTCCCGGTCATGCGGCGCGTCGTGGACTCGCCGGAGCGCTGGCAACGCATCGTCGACCTCGCTGCGTCGCTCGGGGAGGACCTCCCCGCCGAGCCCGACGCCCCGGCCCTCAACGCCTTCCTGCTGGCGCGCCGCACCGCCGACCCCGAGCGCTTCCCCGACCTGTCGCTGTCGGTCATCAAGCTCATGGGCAGGGGCGAGTACGCCGTGAGCTTTCCCGGTGAGGAGACCACCGGCCACTTCGGCCTTGCCGTCGACCAGTACTCGCATTCGACGGCGCCGAACCGCCGCTACCCTGATCTGATCACCCAGCGCCTGCTCAAAGCGGCGTTGGCGAACGCGGATGCGCTGTACCCGCCCGACGAGCTGCTGGCCCTTGCGGCCCACTGCACCCAGCAGGAGGACGCGGCACAAAAGGTGGAGCGGCAGCTAAGGAAGTCGGCGGCCGCCTGCTTCCTGAGCGGTCAGATCGGCGCCGAGTTCGATGCCCTCGTGACTGGAGCCAGTCCGAAGGGCACCTGGGTGCGCACGCTCGTCCCTCCCGTCGAAGGACGGCTCGTCGAGGGCGAGGAAGGCCTCGACGTGGGGGACGAGGTCCGTGTGAGACTGGTGTACACCGACCCGGTGCGCGGCTTCATCGATTTCATCGCGGCAAGCGTCGGTTGACGAGGTCGGGCGCCTCCGGCGCCTCCATGCCGCAGGGCTTGGCCTTTGGCCGCCGCTCTGACGCCGCTCTGACGCCACACCGGCGATGCCCGGGGCCCCGACGGGGGCTCCGCGAGCAGAAGAGTCCTGCCGAAGGTGGTGGACCGCAGGGGAGTCGAACCCCTGACCTCCGCCGTGCAAAGGCGGCGCTCTCCCAACTGAGCTAGCGGCCCACGGGGGGGACCAGTATAGCGCGTGAGGCTCGGCGGCTCTGGCCCGCGAGCGGCTCCGCCGGCACGCCCGCCCGCCGCGGTGCCCGCGCATCGGCTACGATGGCGGCGCGCGGGCTCCGTCCCGCGCGCCGTGCCCGACCGTCGCTCACCGGAGGAGACCTGACCGCTTCGCCCGCCGAAGATCACGCCCACGCGGCCGGCCGCGCAGCGAGTCGCGGCCGCGAGTCGGGGGCGCTGGCGCTCCTGGCGCTGGCGGGTGTCTGGGGCTACGGCTGGGTCGTCGGCAAGGTCGGCCTGGAGTACGCGTCTCCCGCCACCTTCGTCGCGCTGCGCACGGTGCTGGCCGCGGCCGCGATGTTCGTGGTCCTGCTCCTGCTCCGCCTCCCTCTGCGGCCACCGCATCTGGGCTACACCCTGGTCATCGGTCTGCTCCAGACCACGGGGTTCTCCGGGTTCTCGATGTGGGCCCTCGACACCGCGGGAGCCGGCAAGACGTCCGTGCTCATCTACACCATGCCGTTCTGGCTGCTGCTCCTGGCCCGGGCCTTCCTGGGGGAGTGTCTCCGGGGTCTGCAGTGGCTGGCGGTGGCCATGGCGTTCACCGGCCTCGTCCTGGTGATCGGGCCGTGGCGCATGGACGGGCTCGCCCCCAGCGTGGCCGCCGTGGTGGCCGGGCTCTCGTGGGCGGCCAGCGCGGTCGTGGTGAAGCAGCTGCAGCGGCGCCAACACGTGGACGTGCTCTCGCTCACCACGTGGCAGACCGTCCTGGGCGGTGTGCCACTGGTGGTCATCGCGCTGCTGACGTGGACGCCTCCGGACTGGAGCGGGGTCTTCATCGGGGCGCTGGCGTACAACGCGCTGCTCGCCAACGCCCTGGGCTGGCTGCTCTGGCTGTTCGCGCTGCGGGAGCTGTCGGCCGGTACCGCCGGTCTGGGAACGCTGGCGGTGCCCGTCATCGGCGTGATCAGCGCCTGGTTGCAGCTGGGTGAGCGGCCAGCTGCCGTGGAGGCCGTCGGCATGGCGCTCATCATCCTGGCGCTGGCCATCGTCTCGCTGCGCGAGGTCGTGTGCGGCGGCGCCGGGAGGCGCGCGCCGTCGCTGGACGAGGAGGCCGAAGACCTGCCCCACGTGTAGGGCCAGTGTCGCCTGAGAAGAGGTGGCGCTCGCCCGACTGAGCTGGCGGCCCACGGGCGCGTCAGTGTAGCCCTTGGGCTGCTTCGGTCCCGTCCTGCCGTCGAGGAACCTCACCCTGTGGCGCCTGCGCGGCAGTAAAAGATAGTTAACATCATGTCGGCTTCTCCTTACACTGCGTGCTGTCAAACATTTCTGACATCACATCAGTGCAGCGAGGAGGCAGCCATGCCGTTCGAAGAGAAGATGACCTGGGTCAGCCTGGTGGTCGCGGTGGTCGTCCCAGTGGGGTATGTCGTAGTCATGCTCGGCAGGCTTGGGGAAGCGGCCGCGGTCGATGTCGCCTACCGTTGGCCGCTGCTCGTCGCCCTGGGCGCGTCGGTCGTTCTGAGCATCCTCGGGGCGATCGTGGCGGCGGCCGGCACCGCCATCTCCGCCGAGCTGCGCGGCAGATCCGTCTCCGACGAGGTCGACCGCAAGGACGAGCGCGACAAGCAGATCAGCCGTCACGGCGACCTCATCGGCTTCTACGTCTCGTCTGCCGGCGTGGTCGGCGTGCTCGCGCTGACGATGCTCGAGTACGAGTACTTCTGGATCGCCAGCGCGCTCTACCTGTCGTTCGCCGTAGGGACGCTGGTCGGCTCGGTGGTCAAGCTCGTCTCGTATCACAGGGGCTTCTGACCATGGGCAAGCCGACAAGGGTGACCAATCGCATCCGTGCGCTGCGGTTCGCCGCCGGCGAGATGACGCAGGCCGAGCTCGCCGACCGGGTGGGCGTCACACGGCAGACTGTGATCGCCGTCGAGCAGGGGCGCTACTCGCCGTCGCTCGAGATGGCCTTCCAGATCGCGAGGGTGTTCGGAGTCCCTCTCGACGACGTGTTCCAGTATCCGGAGGACAGGTGATGACCAGGTCGACAACGGTTGCGGACCGCACGGTCCTGCTTCTCGGCGGCACTGGGCGCACGGGCGGCCGCGCGACCTCGTCACCCGGTCTGTCGAGCGGGTGTACCGGGTGATCCGGGAGTCGTGGTCGGCGCGGCCCGTCAAGATCATCCTCATGAGCAGCGTCTCGGTGAACCGCCCCAGCCACCAGGACACGCGTCGCGAGCGCTTCGAGCGGGCGTGCGTCTGGGCGCTGCGCGGTCTCGTCCCTCCCTCCAAGGACAACCAGCGCGCCGCGAACTTTCTGAACGACGTCATCGAGACCGACGACGTGCACGCGCGGTGGGTGGCCGTGCGTCCCGACACGCTGAAGGAGGGCGACGTCTCCGAGTACGCCTTGCACGAGGGGCTGGTCGACAGCCTGTTTCGCCCCGGCGAGACCAGCATGGCCAGCGTCGCGCACTTCATGTGCGAGCTGGCGACGGACGCCGAGCTGTGGGCGGCGTGGCGCGGCAAGCTGCCGGTGATCGTGAACGCCACGTTGCACTGACCGCGCAGCCAACGTCAACGGCGCAAGGCGATCGTCACTCTGGCAGGCCTCCCGACGGCGACGCACACTGAAGGGACCGTCGCCTGCGCGTTGCCAGCGTTGTCGGTGGCGTAGACCTTGAACACGGACGTGCCGATCTTGTCTGCCCATCAGCTCGGCACGAGGCGCCGTGCTTCTGATGGCACGTTCTTCGGGGCGGCGCCCCACTGCGGAGCTACGGCCGCGCGGCGCCGCGCGCCACCGACCGGCGGCGCAGGGCGAAGCCCAGCGCCACGGCGACGGCGAGCACTATGAGTGCGCCGACAACGCCGGAGAGGCTCGTGCCGGCGTCGACGGCGGGCCACGCGGAACCCTCGTCTCCGGCCGTCCCGGCCGGCTCCTCACGCTCGGCGGTTTGCGCGCCCGCCTCAATTCCCGCCCCCGCGGTCTCACCCTCCTCGAGAGCGTAGTCAGGCAGGATCGCCGTTTTCTCCTGCAGCTCTGCCGCGGTCTCATGGGCCGACGACTGGGTCGCGAGCTCTTCCTCGGTACCGGTCGCCTTGGCGATCGACCACTCGAGGCCGTCGGCGTTGCTTGAGGCGAACCACGACAGGGCGACGCCCGCGACGAGGGCGGCGACGGCGAGGCCGATGACGACCGGCTTGAGCCGCACGCCGGCGAGCGGACGCCGGGCCGCGCTGCGCGCCAGCAGTTCGGGCTGCGCGTGGTAGACGAACAGGACGACGACGGCGGTCACGAGGCCTTCCACCGTGCCGATCGCCAGGTGGATCGGTTGCATGAGCAGGAGGAACGTCGAGAACGGGAGCTCGCTGATGCCCGAGGCCGTCGTCTCGAGCACGACCGCGAAGGCGCCGAGCTGCAGGCCGGCGATGCCGGCGAGGACACTGCCGAGGAAGACGCGGCGGCGGCTGAGGTCCGGCCCATCACCGACGATCTTGCGGTAGACGAGCGGATAGGCGAGGAAGACCGTCAGGAAGCCCATGTTGAAGATGTTCGCGCCGAGCGCGAGCAGGCCGCCGTCGGCGAAGAACAGGCCCTGGACGGCGAGGATCGAGGCCACCACAAGGAAGGCGGCCTCCGGGCCTAAGAGGATCGCCAGGAGGAGCGCGCCGACCAGGTGGCCGCTGGATCCCGTGCCCGGGATCGTGAAGTTGAGCATCTGGGCGGCGAAGACGAAGGCGCCGGCGACGCCCATCAGCGGGACCTTGCTTTCGTCGAGGTCCTCGCGCACCTTGCGCGCGCTGTAAGCGACGGCGACCCCCGTGGCCGCCCACATGGCGCCGCCGACGGCGGGCGAGAGCAGGGCGTCGGCCATGTGCATTGGGGCGGCTCCTTACGGGTAGGGCGTGCCGGCGCGGGTGAGGCGCGGGCGACGGCCGTGCTACCGTGTTACGGACGTGCGAGTCGTGCTACCATTGCTGCGACTGTAGTGGAGCCTTGCAGGGGCGTCAAGCGACGCGCGCGGCGTGGTACGACGAACGGATGAGTGGCACGCCTCGTGCCACGAGTGGCGCGTAGGAATGGCATGGGGCGTGCGCTCGGCGCGGGACGCGCGCTCGTGGACGCGCTGACCAGAAGGACCGGGAAACGGAGGAGCGATGGCGAACGTCGTGCGGTTTGGGGTGTCGATCGAGGAGCGCCTGCTCGAGCGGTTCGACGCGCTCATCGCCGAGAAGGCCTACGTGAACCGCTCCGAGGCGCTCCGCGACCTCATCCGGGCGTCGCTGGTCGAGGAGCAGTGGGAGAAGGGGGAGGGCGAGGTCGTGGGCACCGTGACGCTTGTGTACGACCACCACGCCAGCGACCTCGCCGAGCGGCTCACCGAGAGCCAGCACAGCCACCACAAGGAGATCGTCTCGACGCTGCACGTCCATCTCGACGCACACAACTGCCTCGAGGTCGTCGTCCTTCGCGGCGCGGCAGCGCAACTGAAGCACATCGCCGACGGGCTGATCGGCACCAAGGGTGTGAAGCACGGCAAGTTCGTCGCGACGACCACCGGCGAGCTCGGCTGACGGGGGCACGCGTGTCGTCAGTCGCCGCGGGGCTCTCGACCGTCGACCGGCTCGACCGGCTGGCGCGCCAGGACACGGCGGTCCACCGTGTCGACCCGCGCGCCAAGGTCGTCGCGACGGCCGTCTTCATCGTCTGCGTCGTGTCGTTCGACCGCTACGAGGTCCTCGGGCTGCTGCCCTTCGTGGTCTTCCCCATGGTGCTCGCGGCGGAGGGCGGCGTGCCCTTCGGCTTTCTCGGCCGTCTCCTCCTCCTCGTCTCGCCCTTCGCCCTGCTCGTCGGCGCCTTCAACCCCCTGCTCGACCGCGAGGTGTTGGTGCAGGTCGGCGGGGTCGGCATCGCCGGCGGGTGGGTGTCGTACGCCTCGATCCTTCTGCGCTTTCTGCTCACCGCGGCGGCAGCCCTCGTGCTGACGGCGACGACCAGCTTCGCTGGCGTCTGTCTCGCCCTTGAACGCTTTCGCGTGCCGGACGTGCTCGTGACGCAGCTCCTGCTGCTGTATCGCTATATCTTCGTACTCGGTGACGAGGCCCTGCGCATGGCCCGGGCGCGTTCTCTGCGGGCGGTGGGTCGCCGCGGCATGGGCATGCGGGTGTACGCGCAGATGCTCGGGCAGTTGCTGCTGCGCACGTTCGCCCGCGCCCAGCGCCTGTACCTGGCGATGAAGTGCCGCGGCTTCGATGGCCGGGTGCGGATCGCGCGCCGGCTGCAGCTGCGGGCCGCCGACGTCGCCTTCGCCGCCGGGTGGTCGGCAGCCTTCGTCCTCTTCCGCTTCATCGATGTGACGTCGCTGCTCGGCGGTCTGGTCACGGGGGGCGGCGGATGAGCCACCACACGATCTCCGTGGCCGGCCTCGGCTTCGCCTACCCGGACGGGACGAGGGCGCTCGACGGCGTGTCGTTCGAGGTCGGTCATGGTGAGGCGATCGCCGTGGTCGGCGCCAACGGCGCCGGCAAGTCGACGCTCCTCATGCACCTCAACGGGCTGCTGACCCCGTCCGAAGGCTCCGTCGATATCGGCGGCACGCCGGTGACGAAGGGGACGCTGGACGTCATCCGGCGGACGGTCGGCATGGTCTTTCAGGACCCGGACGACCAGCTCTTCATGCCGACCGTCGCCGAGGACGTCGGCTTCGGCCCCCTCAATCTCGGCCTGCCGCCGGAGGACGTAGGGCGTCGCGTCGACGAGGCTCTGGCGCGCGTCGGCGCAGCCCACCTCAAGGAGCGCCCGCCGTACCATCTTTCGGGCGGCGAGAAGCGCGTCGTGGCCATCGCCACCGTGCTCGCGATGGAGCCGGCGATCCTCGTGATGGACGAGCCGTCGAGCGGGCTCGACCCGCGCGCCCGGCGGCGCGTCCTCGGCCTCCTGCGCTCCTTCGCGCACACGCGCATCGTGGCGACGCACGACCTCGACCTGGCCGCCGAGCTCTGCGAGAGGACGATCGTCATGGACAGAGGGCGCGTGGTCGCCGACGGCCCGACGGGCGCGGTGTTCCGCGACGACGACCTGCTCGCGTCCGCCGGCCTGGAGCGCCCGGCGGCCTTCCGCCCGTGCCCTGTGTGCGGGGCGGGAGCATAGCGGCAGAGGGACACGGCGATGCGACTCCGAACTGCTTCAGGCCGCGTTTGTCTGCGCGACGGCTGCGCCTACACGGGGTGACGCCTCACGCTGCCTGATCCTGCTCCTCGACGGGGCGGTACCAGGGGCGGCGCTCGCCCACCTTGGCGCGGAGCTTCCAGCGCAGCGACTTGGGTGTGTCGGCGAGCGCTGCCCGCAGCCGCGCGAGGCGCGTGCGGATGCGCGCTGCCTCCGCGTCTGACAGGGCGTACGTGGGCAGCATCGTGCCCACGCGGTCCAGGTTGTGCTCGACGTCGTGCTGCAGCCCCCAGTCGCCGGCGCACCTGCCGGCGATGTAGGCCAGGCCGATCACTCCCGGCGCCTCCTCGTCCGCCACCTCAAGGTCCTTCAGCAGCGTGAGGACGTCGCGCACGTCCTTCTCGTCCTGCTTGTGCGCCTGGAGCTTGGTGAGCAACTGGTCGCTCACCGGGAGCGTGTAGTCGTCGAGCCGCAAGCGCTCCTTCAGGTCGATCCTGTGGTCCATCCGGAAGGTGTCGAGGACGACGTCGACGTGGTCGTCCGCATGCCGTGGCGTTCCATCCGCGCCCGGCTCGTGGGTGCATGGGCGCACGAACTGCAGATGACGGCCGAGCGTCGCCTGGCCGACGTGGACGTTCTCCTCGAACCCCAGGTCTCTGAACAGGCGGCGCACCTGCCCGCGCTGTGCGCGCAGGCCGATGAGGTCGATGTCGCTGTAGTCACGCGCACAGAAGCCGATCTCCTCGCACCAGACGCGGATTGCCAGGCCGCCGTACACGCGTAGGACGACGCCGCGCTCGCGAGCGGCGTCGACGAGCGCGCGCGCCTCGTCGACCATGGCGTCGCGCGCGAGTGCCGCCCCGGCTGATGTCGTCGAGCCGTCCATGCCCGGTTGATGCCCGCAGCCATGGCGGAGAAACGGGTCTTCGCAAGTCTTCATCTTGTGCGCCGGCGCGACCCGCTCGTGTTGATTCTGCGCGCTCCGCGCGTCAGGCTGTGCACAGGTCCTCGAAGTGAGGTGAGCGATGAGCCAGGCGAAGACCCGCGGACCCATCCGCGCCCCGCGCGGCGCCGAGATCAGCTGCCGGGGCTGGCAGCAGGAGGCGGCGCTGCGCATGCTCATGAACAACCTCGACCCGGAGGTCGCCGAGCGCCCAGAGGACCTCGTCGTCTACGGCGGCGCCGGCAAGGCGGCGCGCGACTGGGCGTGCTACGACGCCATTGTGGCCACGCTGCGCCGCCTCGAGGACGACGAGACGCTGCTGGTACAGAGCGGCAAGCCGGTCGGCGTCTTTCGCACGCACGAGCGCGCGCCGCGCGTCCTCATTGCCAACGCCAACCTCGTGCCCGATTGGGCCAGCTGGGACGAGTTCCGCCGGCTCGACGCCCTTGGCCTGACGATGTACGGGCAAATGACGGCCGGCTCGTGGATCTACATCGGCACCCAGGGCATCCTGCAGGGGACCTACGAGACCTTCGCCGCCGCGGCGAAGCGGCACGGCGGCACGCTCAGGGGGACGCTCACGCTCACCGCCGGCCTGGGTGGCATGGGCGGTGCACAGCCGCTCGCGGTCACCATGAACGAGGGCGTCGCGCTCTGCGTCGAGGTCGACCCCGAGCGCATCCGGCGCCGCCTCGACCACGCCTACCTGGACAGGGGGACGGAGTCGCTCGACGAGGCGCTGAAGTGGGCCGACGAGGCGCGCGCCGCAGGCGCGCCGCTCAGCATCGGCCTCTGCGCCAACGCCGCCGACGTGTACCCCGAGCTCGCCCGTCGCGGCGTGACCCCGGACATCGTCACCGACCAGACCTCGGCGCACGACACGCTGAACGGCTACGTCCCCAACGGCATGAGCCTCGACGAGGCGCTCGCGCTGCGCGCCGCCGACCCCGACGAGTACGTGCGCCGCGCCTGCGCCAGCATCCTCGTCCACGTCCAGGCCATGGTCGCCCTCCAGAAGGCCGGGTCCGAGGTCTTCGACTACGGCAACAATATTCGCGGAGTGGCGAAGGACCAGGGCTACGCCGACGCCTTCGCCTTTCCCGGCTTCGTCCCGGCGTACATCCGGCCGCTCTTCTGCGAGGGCAAGGGCCCCTTCCGCTGGGCGGCGCTCTCCGGCGACCCCGCCGACATCGCGCGCACCGACCGCGCCGTCCTCGAGACGTTCCCCGAGGACGAGGCGCTGGCCCGCTGGATCCGCATGGCCGGCGAGAAGGTGCACTTCCAGGGCCTCCCGTCGCGCATCTGCTGGCTGGGGTACGGCGAGCGGGCGAAGATGGGCCTCGCCTTCAACGACCTCGTGCGCACCGGCGAGGTCGCGGCGCCCATCGTCATCGGCCGCGACCACCTCGACTCCGGTTCTGTCGCCTCGCCGTACCGCGAGACCGAGGCGATGCGCGACGGCAGCGACGCGATCGCCGACTGGCCGCTCCTCAACGCGATGCTCAACGTCGCCGCGGGGGCGAGCTGGGTGAGCTTCCACCACGGCGGCGGCGTCGGCATCGGCAGGAGCCTCCACGCCGGCATGGTCGTGGTCGCCGACGGGACGGACATGATGGCCGAACGGCTAGCGCGGGTTCTGACGTGCGACCCCGGGACCGGGGTGATGCGGCACGCCGATGCGGGATACCCTGAAGCTGTCGAGGCGGCGAAGCGTGGCGGCCTCGACCTGCCGATGGTGACCGGGACGTGAAGGCCGCATGCCGGAACGATCGACGTTAGGGGCGACGTGAGGCGCATCCCGCTGGGCGACATCGAGGCGACGGCCGCGGCGCTGCACGCGAGCGCCGAGGTGCCGGACGAGCTGCGCCGCACGGTCGGCGACATCGTCGCCGAGGTGCGGCGCAACGGCGACGCCGCCTTGCGCGAGTTCACACGCCGCTTCGACGGCGTGGAGATCGGCGCGGCCGTCGTCGGCGCATCGGGCAGGGCAGGAGGCGACGCGTCCGGCGCGGAAGGGGGCGACGCGGCGGGCACGCTGCGCGTGCCGCCGGCGTCGCTGGCCGCCGCGCTCGAGAGGCTCGCCCCCGAGCTGACTGAAGCCCTCCGCCTGGCGGCGGCCAACATCCGCGCCTACCACGAGCATGAGCTCCCGCGCCCCTGGCGCGAGACGCTCGCGCAAGGCCAGGTCGTGGGCCAGGAGATCGTCCCGCTGGCGGCCGTCGGCCTCTACGTGCCCGGCGGCCTCGCCGACTACCCGTCCTCCGTCCTCATGACCGCGATCCCGGCGCAGGTCGCCGGCGTCGAGCGCATCGTCGTCTGCTCGCCGCCGCGTGCCGACGGCTCGGTGCCGCCGGGCGTCGCCGCGGCCTGCGCGCTCCTCGGGCTCGACTACATCGTGCCCGTGGGTGGCGCCCAGGCGGTGGCCGCCATGGCCTGCGGCACCGCATCCGTCCCGCGCTGCGACATCATCGTCGGACCGGGTAACCGCTACGTCACCGAGGCCAAGCGGCAGCTCATGGGAGAGGTCGCCATCGACAGTCTCGCCGGTCCCAGCGAAGTGCTGATCGTCGCGGGCGAGGGGTCCGACCCGGTCTGGCTGGCGGCCGACCTCCTTGCCCAGGCCGAGCACCTCGCCGGCGCCATGGGCGCCGTGCTTTCGCTCAGCCCTGAACTGAGCGACGCCCTCGAGCGCGAGGTGCCGCGTCTGGCCGCGCAGCTCGGCGTCGCGGCCGATGAGGTGACCGTCGTCGACTGCCCCTCGGCGGAGGCGGCGATGGCGCTCGTGAACGCGTTCGCCCCCGAACACCTCGAGCTGCACGTCGACGAGCCTCGCGAGCTGCTGCGTGGCGTGCGCAACGCCGGCGCGATCTTCGCCGGTAGGTACGCGGCGACGGCGTTCGCCGACTACGCCGCCGGCACGAACCACGTCCTGCCGACGCGCGGCGCGGCGCGCTTCTCGCAGGGGCTCTCGGCGAGCGTCTTCGCAAAGCGCGTCGCCGTCGTCGAGCTTGATGCGGCCGCCGCCTCGCGACTCGCGAGGCCCGTGGCGACCATCGCCCGCGAGGAGGGCTACGTCGCGCACGCGCTGTCGGCCGAGCTGCGGCGAAGGACGGACGCCTAGGGTGTTCTATCCCTGAATCAAAGCGACACTCGGGGCTGTTCTTGAGCCACTGAGGTAGGCCGACACGTCCTTTCTGCGAGAGAGGCCACTCTCGACAGAGGGAACGGAGACACGTCGCTGCAGGCGGCGGTAGAGGCGCGTCAATCGCGGCGAAGTCGCTGAGCCACGGCCTCCCGCAGTCGATGGTCGGCCTCGGCACGCAAGGCCTCTGCCTGAACGGTGTCTGCCTTAGAACGGGTAACTCGCATCCGCGAATCGCACAACATGCTCTGAATCTCATCGGGTGCTGTGGCGCCTAGCACCGTACGAGCCAGGACGGCCTGTCTCGCGCTGAGGGCTCCCAGCAGGCTGTCGTCATCAATGTCCAAGTCGCGACCAAGCACATCACGCGCCGCGGCGCCGACCATGCGAACTAGATCCCTCTTCTCGGCCGGGTCCCGGAGGTCACATGCGTCTCTTGTAGCGAGGAATGCCTGAACGGCGCGTCCAACCAAACCGTGAGCCTCGCGAAAGGATAACCCGCCCTCCAGCACCAAGATGTCCGTCACATCGGTCGCCGTCGCCAGCCCCGACTGTGCCGTGTCGAGCGCGACGGTAGCCTTCACCCGCAGTGTCTCAACCGCACGTGTCAGCAGGCTCACTGCCCATTCGCATGTCGCGATTGCCTCAGAGACTCGCGTGTCGCAACTAGACGTCTGTTCACTGTTGCCGAGGGTGGTGCCCTTGAGCGTGATCATGGAGGCCGTCAGCCTACCTACATTGTCAGCGAGAGCCACTTCAACAAGCTCAAGCGCGACCGGGTTCTTCTTCTGCGGCATGATGCTCGAGATTCCGCAGAGGGAGTCGTCTAGCTCGACGAGGTTGAACTCGTGGGACGTGTAGAGAATCAGGGATTCCGCCAGTCGACCGAGTGAGGAACAGAGGATCGCGCACGAGGCCAGCACTTGCAGCTGGAAGTCCCGGCTGCCGCAAGCGTCCTCCGTGTTCATAAGGATGTCCCGGAAACCGAGCAACGCTGCCAGCCGTCGACGATCGATGGGGTACCGACTTCCCGCAAGGGCTGCAGCTCCGAATGGGCTCGCGTCGGTCACGGTTCTCGCCTGCCTCAGTCGATTGACATCGCGAGCCAAGGCGTCGTGATGGGCAAGCAGGAAATGCCCAAACGTCACGGGCTGAGCCTGCTGCACGTGATGGGTGTACCCGGGGAAGACGGTCGTCGCATGCTCCTCAGCCCGCTGCAGCAGGACGCTCTGCAGTTCGATGACGCGCTCCCACAGATGCAGGAGTCCGTCGCGCGTCTGCATCCTGACGATGCCCATGAAGTAGTCGTTGCGAGAGCGACCTGTATGCATGTATCCCGCAGCCTGAGTGCCGACGGCCTCTGTTACGCAGGCCTCGATTGAGGTGCACAGGTCATCAATGTGCCCGCCTTTGGGCAGGAGCGCGCCGCCATTCTGACGAATGCCACCCAAGGCAATGAGAATCTCGCGAACGACCTCATGCGAGACTAGGCCGCACTCACCCAGCACAATTGCGTGGGCTTCACTTGCCGCGAGATGGTACGGGAGCGCACTGCCAATCTGCTCGAGCAGGCTCTCATCGTAGTATCGCGCCAGAGTCATGTCCGGCTCGGATGTGAGTCGTCCATGCATGGACTTAGTCAAATCGTCAACATCCTCTCAGGTCACACGGCATATCCCCGCGCCGGCATTCGGTGAGCAGCGCTCGTTCCGACAGGCCTGAACTGAAGCGGTCGAGCCGTCATGGCAGAGTACCTTTCAGGATGTTAGCATCCCAGAAGTCCAAGCGAATGAGCGAGCTTGAGTACGAGCTTCAGTACTAGCAAGTGAATATTGATTGCCACCGACCAAGGGGGAAGTCGCATGAAGACAGGCTCAACGCGGTTTCTGGCGGGACTGATTATCGCAGTCCTTCTTGTTTCGCTCTCAGTGGTGGCAGCGTCGTGCGGCACTGAGGAGAACCAGACCTCTGACCAAGGGCCGACGATTCTAACGTTGGCCACGGTGCTCGAGCCCACGACATGGGACCCGGGCGCGTCGTCAGCTGGTGGTGAGGACCAGTACCTCGGCAACATGTACGAAACGTTGGTCAAGACCAACCCTCCGGGAAGCGCAGAGCAGTACAGCCCTCTCCTTGCGACTGAATGGGAGGCGTCCGCGGATGGTCTTTCATGGACGTTCAAGCTTCGCGAGGGCGTCAAGTTCCACGACGGTACGGACTTCACCGCCGAGGCCGTGAAGTACTCGATCGATCGCGTGAAGACGCTCGATCTCGGAATGGCGTACATCCTTGACCCAATCGACTCAGTCGAGGTTGTTGACGCCAATACGGTTGACTTCAAGCTGAATACTCCGGTGGCTCTGGAGCCGATCCTTGGAGCGGCCTTCGCGGTGTGGATCGTCAGTCCCTCTACCGAGACATACGGACAGGAGTGGTTCGACTCGGAAGGCGGGCATGAGTGCGGCACCGGGCCCTACACGCTCGTGACATACACGCCCAAGGAGGAGACCAAGCTCGAAAGGTTCGCGGACTACTGGGGTGACGCGCCCGAGGGTGGGTTCGACACGCTTGTGTACAAGTTCGTTACGGAGCCGCAGACCCAGAAGCAGATGCTCGAGGCCGGGGAGATCGACATCGCGTTGGGGCTTACCAAGGACGTGGCCGCAACGTTGGAGGGCAGTTCTGACGTCAACGTCACCTACGACGCGACCATGGAGAACATGTTCGTCTACCTCAACTGCCAGAAGCCGCCCCTGGACGACGTTCGCGTGCGGCAGGCGCTCTCCTACGCGACTCCGTATGAGGACATCATCACAGTCGCCGAGAACGGTAAGGCGGCGATTGCGCATGGACTCGTGCCTACCTCGATCTGGCCCGGCGATGAGGCGCTTCCGACCTACTCCTACGACCTCGAGAAGGCGAAGCAGTTGTTGGCCGAGGCGGGCTACGCTGATGGTGGCCTGAAGCTGGTCATAACCACCAACTCGAATCGCGCCAATGAGACACAGGCCGCGACGCTGATGAAGGAGAGGTTTGCGGAGATCGGGATCGACGTGACGGTCCGGCCCATGCCTTATGAGCAGCAATGGGCCTTAGCCAAGGGGAAGGCCGAGAAGCGCCAGGACATGTTCATGATGTACTGGTGGCCGACGTATCCAGATGGGTACGACACGCTCTGCAGCTTCTACGACGAGGGAGATGAGCCGTACTACAACCTGTCGTACTGGGTGAATGACGAGTTCGAGACGCTGTGTGAAGAGGCTCGAGCAGAGAGCGGGATGGACCGCGACAAGTCGAAGGCGATGTACATGACGGCACAGGAGATGACGATCGATGATGCGATCTGCATCTACCTCTGGGATGCACAGAGTGTCGTCGCGTCCAAGTCCACCATACAGGGGGCGGAGCTGAATCCCGCCTACCCGTGCATACTGTTCTGCAACGACGTGACTTCACTATAGACTCGAGTTGAGTCAGCGCGATTCAGCAGAAGACAGCCGAACGAGCAACAGCCGTCTCGTGCGATGAGTGTTAGCACCTACGTCGCCAGGCGGCTGTTGCTTCTGTTTCTGGTGCTCTTCGGCATCGCTACAATCACCTTCTTCGTCGCCCGCGTCATTCCGTCTGACCCCGCCGCAACCTATGTCGGCGGTCTCGCTCGGAAGGATCAGATCGAGACTGCGCGGGAGAAGCTGGGCTTGAACGAGCCGCTACCGGTGCAGTTTGGGATCTACCTCAGGGACCTGCTCACCGGCGATTGGGGGACGTCCCTCGTCAGCAAGCGCCCTGTGCTCGAAGACATCGCTCACTTCCTGCCGGTCTCGTTTCAGCTCGTGTTCTTGGCCATGGCCGTGGCCTCCGTCGTGGGGTTCATCCTCGGAGCCCTTTCCGCGGCGAAGAAGGGCTCCGTCATTGACCATGGCAGCAGATTGGCGGCCGTGGTAGGCGTGTCCCTTCCGGCGTTCGTCATCGCGTTGCTCCTTCAGGTCCTCTTCTGTCACGTAGTCCCGCTCTTCCCCATCGCTGGCAAGATCCAAGTGGCCGTGGCCGATCAGTACCCGATACGGACAATCACGGGCATGGATCTCCTCGATGCTCTGCTGACCGCCAACTGGTCGGCATTCGCCAGCGTGCTCTACTACGCGGTGCTGCCGGTTCTCGCCGTCGCCGCGTACCCGGCCGGGGTCATTCAGAGAATGACGCGCGCGACGCTCACTGAGACCCTTGAGTTGGAATACGTGCGAATGCACAGAGCAATGGGCCTGAGTCGGTCGAGTATCGTGTCTCGCTTCGCTATGAAGAATGCGCTCGGCCCGGTGATCACGACGATTGGCACCACGTTCGCCGCAGCTCTGGTCGGTGCTTTCTTGGTTGAGATTGTCTTCTCCTACCCAGGAATCGGCTCGTATCTGGTGTCGGGCATTATGGCAATGGATTATCCCGTCATCGTCGGAACGACACTCGTGGTCTCGGCGATCTACGTGTGTGTGAACTTGCTCGTCGATTTGTGCATCGCATGGCTTGACCACCGAGTGATTCTTCAGTAGATGGCCGCGATGGGAGCAAGAGGAAGCTCCAACGTCCTGCTTGGGGCGTTGGGCCTTAGGAGCTGGCACCTACGACACGAGTCCGCAATCGCGGAGGCGCGACATGGGGTGCGTCTCCTCTTCAGCGATCGCTTGGCCTGTGTCGGGGTTGCGCTGATAGTAGTCGTGCTCATGGTCGGGCTGCTGGCGCCGTACTTGGCTCCCTATCCAGAACAAGGGCGCGGGCAGTCAAACCTGACAGAGCGCTTCGAGGCACCAAACGGGCAGCACCTGCTGGGAACCGACAACTACGGCCGCGACGTGCTGAGTCGGATCATCTATGGGGCTCGCATACCGCTTGTCATGGGCGGCGCGGTTCTAATCGGGTGTCTCGGCGTGGGGGTGCCACTCGGAGGCGTCGCGGGCTACTACGGGGGACGAGTGGACGAGGCGATCATGCGTGTGACGGACGTGTTCTTGGCGTTTCCGTCGGTCCTGCTCGCGATCGCCCTCGTTGCGTTCATCGGGCCGAGCCTGAAGAACACCGCCATTGCG
Source organism: Thermoleophilia bacterium UBA2241 (assembly GCA_002347645.1). Classification (GTDB taxonomy): domain Bacteria; phylum Actinomycetota; class Thermoleophilia; order UBA2241; family UBA2241; genus UBA2241. Next base: position 68,503 of record DDYF01000009.1, read on the forward strand.
CTCATCATCTGCTGGTGGCCGTGGTACGCGCGCCTGGTCCGGGGCATCACGGTGTCCACGCGCACTCGCCAGTACGTGGAGTCCGCCCGCGTGTCCGGCGTCTCTAACCTGACCGTGGTCCGGAGGCACATCCTCCCGGCGACCATCGGACCCGTGGTGGTATCCGCGAGTCTCGACCTCGGCGCAGTGATCATATCTGCGGCTGCCCTGAGTTTCATCGGTCTCGGCGCACAACCGCCGACCGCTGAGTGGGGGCTGATGATGAACGAGGGCAGACCCTACATTCTCGACGCCTGGTGGATCGCCACGTTCCCTGCTCTCGCCATGTTTGTGCTTGTGCTAAGCACGAACCTTCTCGGCGACGGACTGCGAGACGCGCTGGACCCGAGGAGCATCCGGTGAAGTCCGGCGGAGATGCCGTGTCACCATCACGGCGGATCGGCGCGGGCGGATGGGGGTCCGGCAACTCCCATGATCGTGAAGAGCTGCTCGTGCTGCACGACGTGCGGCTCGACTTCGAAAGCCTACGCGGGACAGTCTATGCGCTCAATGGGGTCAGCTTCAGCCTACGGGCGCGCGAGGTCCTGTCGCTCGTAGGCGAGTCGGGGTGCGGCAAGTCGGTCACCGCCTTGACCATTATGGGACTGCTGCAGGGGCCCCAGGTCCGTATCCGCGGCGGGGAGATCCTCTTTCAGGGCGAGGACCTCCTCAAAAAGACCGAACACGAGATGGTGCAGCTGAGGGGCAAGTCGCTGGCAATGGTGTTTCAGGACCCGCAGTCGTCTCTGAATCCGGTCTTCACTATCGAGAAGCAGATGGTCGCCGTCGTGCGGGCTCATACGTCGCTATCGAAGGCGGCAGCTCGTGAGACCGTCGAGGAGTCGCTGAGCGTCGTCGGTCTTCCCGCCAGCCGAAGCATCATGACTGCCTATCCGCACGAGTTGAGCGGCGGTATGCGACAACGAGTGTGTATGGGGATGGCGTTGGCTTGCGATGCTCCGCTGCTCATCGCCGATGAACCGACCACGGCTCTCGACGTGACGATCCAGGCTCAGATGCTGCGGCTGCTACGCCGACTGCGAGATGAGAAGCGCGTCTCCCAACTACTCATTACGCACAACATGGGCGTCGCCGCTCAGGCGAGTGACCGTGTCGCCGTCATGTACGCGGGAGACATCGTTGAGGTCGGCGCCGCCGAGGACGTCTTGGTGAGGGGCAGGCATCCTTACACGAACGCCCTGAGGGCCTGTCTTCCGACAGGCAGTACAGCGGCGCATCTCAAGACGATTCCGGGAGGAGTCCCGGACCTGCTCGCTCCACCTACGGGGTGTCGCTTCCACCCCCGCTGCCACCTTGCACTTGACGAGTGCGCTACGTCCAAGCCCCCGATGCTTCGTGTCGGCAACGATCATTCGGTGGCCTGTCACGCAGTCGCTGCTGGCGGCCAGGAGATGAGGCGTGTCTAGGGACAGCGTACTCGCGCTCCAGGACCTCTGCGTCTACTTCCCACTCAAGCGGGGTGCCTTCCGGCGCTCTCGTCAATTCGCGTATGCAGTTGACGGAGTGACCGAATCCGTCGGCCGAGGGGAGATCTTGGCGCTGGTGGGGGAATCGGGATGCGGCAAGACCACTGTGGCGCGGGCAGTCCTTGGTCTGACCAAGCCCACGAGCGGGAGCATCATGTTGCAGGGCGTCGACATGGCACAGGCGCCGCACAAGGTACGGCAGGAGGCTGGGGCCGGCGTGCAAGTCGTCTTCCAGGATCCCGCGTCCTCGCTGAGTCCGCGGATGACCGTTCACGACATCGTGGCGGAACCGGCTCGAACTCGTGGCCGGCCAGACGGCGAGTCACTCAAGAGCAAGGTTCTCGAGCTCCTGGATACGGTCGGTCTCGATACACAGCATCTATGGCGACGGCCACATGAGTTCAGCGGCGGGCAGTGTCAGCGAATCGCGATTGCCCGAGCGCTGGCGTCTGATCCCTACCTTGTGGTCCTCGACGAGCCGACCTCGGCGCTTGACGTGTCGGTCCAGGCAAGGATCCTCACGCTCCTCAGTGCGCTCCGCGACGCGCGTGGCATTTCCTTCCTCCTGATAACTCATGACTTGGCCGTCGCCCAGTGCATGGCGGACCGCGTGGCGGTCATGTATCTCGGGAGGATAGTCGAGAAGGGTCCGACACACGCAGTGCTCTCCAATCCCCTGCATCCGTACTCAGTCGCGCTGCTGGCGTCGGTTCCGTCTCCAGATCCCACGCAGCGTTCTGGTGCAGCTGTTCTGGGAGGCGAGGTGCCGAGCCCCGTGAATCCGCCCACAGGCTGTCGCTTCCACCCTCGCTGTCCTCAGCGGACCGACATTTGTAGTCACACGGATGTTCGACTCCGCGAGGTGAGTGACGGTAGATCAGTCGCCTGTCATCTCGCGCCGGAGACCCCGGTCGGCGCATGACTGGGACATCTGTGCAACGTGCCCAAGGCGTCAGTGATGTCAGTGATGCTTGATGGGCATGCGCCAGCGGCTCGCGGCGTCGACCGGATGCGGTCAAGGCGGAAGGCCCCGGTCGCTCCGTCCAAGCTCAAGGGGAGACGTCGGTGGTCCCGCGTCGTCGCATTGAGGCCCTGACGCAACTCAGCGGGATGGGATTCAATCAACAACGAAAGGGATGTGATTGAGGATGGGCAGCACTCTAACCTACCTGTCTCGTGAGAACGTCGAGGCGTGCCTGCCACCTCTGGAGCGGCGCCTCGCGTTGGCGGAAATGGCCATGGCGTCGCTCGCTAACGGCAACGCCGTGATGCCGCCGAAGCCGGTCTTGGGGACTCGCGACGACCCCCGCGGGGAGTTTCACGCCTTGCCTGCCTACTTCCACAATGAGGACTTGGCCGGATGCAAGTGGAGCTGCACCTTCGCGGGCAATCCGCCGAAGGGTCTCCCGTCCGTATCAGCCACTATCATCCTCAGCGATCCGGATACAGGCGTGCCAATGGCAGTCATGGATGGCCGAGTGGTGACCGGCCATCGGACTGCTGCCGTGAGCGGGGTCGCCGTGCGGCGCTTCGCCCCTGCGAAGGTGGCCAAGCTGGCTATCTGGGGAACAGGCTTCCAGGCTCGAACCCACTTGTCGGTCGTGGCATCACTCGTGCCGGGCTGTTCTCTCTGGGCGTACGACGCAGATCCCACCGCCCTCGATGCGTTCGTGGCGTGGGCCCGGGAGCAGCAGGGAGTCAGTGAGGTGACGAAGGTGGCGGACGTGCGAGACGCGCTCGACGACGCCGATGTGATCATCACGGCCACCACGGAACACGCGGCCAGCGATCCGTTCGTGACGCCTGACCTGGCTGCTGACGATTGCCTCTTGCTTCCGTTGGAGTGGGAGCTACAGGTCCCGGCCACGACGGCACGCGAAGCGGCCTGGTTCGTTGTGGACGACCGCGCTGAGTTCTTCTCCTATAGGGCCATGGACAGCGTCGACTTCCTCGACTACCCAGATCCGGACGAGACGCTAGGCGAGGCGATTCTTCGGGGGGCTCGTCGCGACGACCGCCCGGTGGGTCTCGTCGTGTCGTCGGCACTCGGCACCGGGGCCGCTGATATTGCCGCCGCGTCAGAGGTCCTTCAGATTGCGCGGGAGAAGGGACTTGGCACCGAGTTGCCCCTGTAGTTGGATGGAGCCGTTCGTCTCCGAGATACACCACCGATGAACGGTGGCAACCTTGCTTGGACGATAGGTGGGAGGATGCTGTGGCTGGATCGACGATTCTGTACCTCACGAAGGCTGATGTCCTTGAATGCCTTCCCCCGGTCGAGCGACGTCTGGAGCTGGCCGACTACGCCATGGCGTCGCTGGCCAATGGCAACTGCCTCATGCCGCCAAAGCCGGAACTCATGACGCGTGTAGAGCCTGAAGGGGCCTTCCATGCCCTGCCCGCGTTCTTCCGCGATCGCGACATCGCGGGCTGCAAGTGGAGTTGCACATTCGCCGCCAATCCGCCGCGGGGGCTACCTTCGGTGTCGGCCCTCATTATCTTGAGCGACCCGGATACTGGCTTTCCGCTGTGTGTGATGGACGGCACGCTCGTAACCGCTCACCGCACGGCTGCGGTGAGTGGGGTTTCCATCAAGAGGATGGCGCCGCGCCGTGTGGGCAAGGTGGCGATTTGGGGGGCCGGGTTTCAGGCACGGACGCACCTCGAGGTTCTCTGTGCCACGATTCCGGGCTTCCCGCTGTGGGTCTACGACAGCGACGCTGCACGTCTCGAGGACTACGCCGCTTGGGCCGGCGAGCAGGCCGGAGTGAGCGAGGTCCACAAGGGGGGCAGTGTTGCCGAGACGCTGCAGGGTGCCGATGTGGCCATCACCGCCACCACAGTGCACAACCCCGGTGATCCCTACGTTGTTCCTGGGATGCTGGGCACGGACTGCCTGCTGCTGCCGCTCGAGTGGAACCTTCAGGTACCAGCCTCGACGGCCAAGGAGGCATCCCTCTTTCTCGTCGATGACCGCGCCGAGTTCACCTACTACCGCGACCAGGCCGATCGGCTTGCGATGGTGGCTTTCAAGGACTACCCCGATCCTCACGAGACCATCGGCGAAGCAGTGGCGCGTTGCCTCAGTCGAGAGACCCGGCCAGATGGCCTGATCGTCTCGTGCGCTCTGGGGACGGGTGCAGCCGACGTCTCGGCTGCGAGCGAGGTCTACCAGAATGCCAGGAAGCGCGCTGTGGGTACCACACTGGCCCTGTGACATGCAGTTACGCGACGGAAGGGCAAGGCATCCTGGGCGCCCCCGGAGTCGGAGGTGTGCTGACTGGCCACCGCCTCCCGGGCAGCGTGAGGATGTCGGTGCCTGAGCAGTTGCCCAAGCCGACGCCGGACGATGCGGTAGCAGCAAGGCCGACTGCGCCGGTCTCGATGGCTGCAAACAAGAAAGGCCTTGTCGCCGACGCTTCATCGCGCGGGGTGCGCGGAGGCGCCAATGCCTGACGGGCGCAGGGTCAACGTGCTCGTCGACCGCGAGCTCTGCAAGGCCTGCGGCATCTGCATCACCCTGTGTTCGACCCACGTCTTCGACGCCGACGGCGGCGGGCAGGCGGTCGCCGCGCGGCCCGAGGAGTGCACCGTCTGCCGCCTCTGCGAGTGGCACTGCCCCGACTTCGCGATCGAGGTGCTCGACCTGCGCGCCGGTGACCACGGGGAGACGGCCTGATGCCCCAGCCGCGCAAGCTTGTTCAGGGCAACGAGGCCGTCGCCGAGGGGGCGATCGCCGCCGGGGCGCGCTTCTTCGCCGGCTACCCCATCACGCCCTCGACCGAGATCGCCGAGATCCTCTCGCGGCGCATGCCCGAGGTCGGCGGCTCGTTCCTGCAGATGGAGGACGAGATCGCCTCGATGGGTGCCGTGATCGGCGCATCGCTCGCCGGGGTCAAGGCGCTGACGGCGACCTCCGGCCCGGGCTTCAGCCTCATGCAGGAGCTGATCGGCTACGCGGCCATGGCGCAGGTGCCCTGCGTGATCGTCGACGTCATGCGCGGGGGCCCGTCGACCGGCCTGCCGACCGATCCGTCGCAGGGCGACGTCATGCAGTCGCGCTGGGGGACGCACGGTGAGCACTCGATGATCGTGCTCGTGCCGAGCACGGTGCTCGAGTGCTTCACGCTCACCGTCGACGCCTTCAACTTGAGCGAGCAGTACCGCACGCCCGTGATCGTCCTCTCGGACGCCATGGTCGGGCACATGCGCGAGGCGGTCGCATTGCGCGTCGAGGACCTCCGTCTCGCCCGGCGCGGCGAGCCCGACTGCGACCCGGATGAGTACGACACCGTCGTGTCGACGCTCGACCACATCCTGCCGCGACCTGACCTCGGCTCGCGCTTCCGCGTGCACGCCACTGGGCTCGTGTACAACCGGCGCAGCGGGGCGGTGGACACCAGCGACCCCGAGGTGGCGGCCGATCTCGGCCTGTACCTGCGCGAGAAGATCTACCATCACCGCGACGCCATCGTGCGCGTCGAGGAGGTGGGGACGGAGGACGCCGAGATCGGGCTCTTCGCGTACGGCTCGGTGGCCCGGTCCGCCAGGGCGGCGATGAAGGCGGCGCGCAAGAAGGGCGTCAGGGTCGGGCTGCTGCGCCCGATCACCCTGTGGCCTTTCCCGACCGGCGCCGTCGACCGCATGGCCGAGCATGTGGAGACGATCATCGTGCCGGAGATGAACATCAGGCAGATGGCATGGGAGGTGCAGGCGGCCGTGGCCGGCCGCGCCAAGGTCGTCGACCTTGGCCGCGTCGACGGCCGCCTGATCACGCCCGCGCAGATCGAGGAGCTCATCGACCGGGAGGTGGACCATCTGCGCGCTCGTTGACGAGACCATCGTCGCCCACCCCCCCGAGGACTGCGCGGCGCCGCGCATCAAGCCGGCGAGTACGGCGGCGATCCGCCGACAGCTCCGCACGGCGAAGACCCTGTGGTGCCCGGGCTGCTCCAACGGCATCATCACCAGGGCGATCGTCGACGCCGTGCTCGGGCTGGAGCTCGACCCCGACAAGGTCGCCGTCTTCGCCGGGATCGGCTGCTCGGGGCGCATCTCGAACTACCTCAACTACTCGACCGTGCACTGCGCGCACGGGCGCGCGCTGCCCTTCGCCACGGGAGCCAAGGTCGCGGACCCGGAGCTCAAGATCATCGTCGTGATGGGAGACGGCGACTGCGCCGCCATCGGCGGCAACCACCTCATCCACGCCGCGCGACGCAACGTGGACCTCACGGCGGTGGTCTTCAACAACAGCATCTACGGCATGACCGGTGGGCAGAAGAGCCCGTCGACGCACGTCGGCGACCGCAGCACGACGAGCCCGTTCGGCAACTCCGAACCCGCCTTCGATCTCTGCGAGCTGGCCCGTGCCGCGGGGGCCACTTACGTCGCCCGCGGCACCTCGTGGGCGTATCGCCAGCTCGTCCAGCTCATCGCCGGCGGCCTCGTCCACGAGGGGTTCTCCTTCATCGAGGCCATGGCGATCTGCAACACGTACTACGGCCGCTTCAACCTGACGGCCGACTCCGCCGAGTTCCTCCGCCTGCAGAAGGAACACGCCGTGGCGGTCGACAAGTTCGACGTCGACGGGCCGCGGCTGCGCGACCTGTACCCTGTCGGCGTGATCCACCACGTCGAGCGACCCGCCTACAGCGACGTCTTCTCCGACATGCGCCAGAAGGCGGGGGGGCGCGGCGGTGGCTGACGACGGCAGGCTCGAGGTGCGCGTCTCCGGCTCGGGGGGGCAAGGCATCCTGCTCGCGGCGGCCGTGCTCGCCGACGCGGTCGCGGCTGCCGGTCGCGAGGTCGTGCAGACGCAGAGCTATGGACCCGAGGCGCGCGGTGGTGCCTCGCAGGCCGAGGTCATCGCCTCCTTGGAGGAGATCGACTACCCCGAAGTCGACCTCGCGGACCTGTCGCTCTGCCTCTCGCAGGCGGCGTTCGACAAGTACGCCCGTCTCACGCGTGCCGGTGGGCTGGTGCTCTACGACAGCGGGCTCGTCGACGAGATGGAGATCCCGGGTCGGCGGCTGAGGGGGCTGCCGTTCACGGACACGGCGGTGCACGACCTCGGCGCCAAGGTCGTCACGAACATCGTCTCGCTCGGCGCGTTGTGCGCGTTCGTGCCGTGGCTTCCCCCGGACGCTGTCGACGGCGCCGTCGCGGCGCGCGTGCCGGCCAGGTTCAAGGACCTCAATCTGCGCGCCCTCGAGGCCGGCCGGCGGCTCGTCGAGCTGGCCGAGGCCGGCATCGCCATCGAGGGCGCGGAAGACCACGACGCGCGCGGCGCGGCGCCCGTCGCGGAGGCCGAGGACCGGCCGATCGAATGCGAGCCGTGCGCGGACGAGCGCTGACGGGCGCCGGGTAGCGCAGGGCGGCAGGTGGACCTCCTCGAGCATCAGGGCAAGGCGCTCTTCGCGGCGGCGGGCCTGCCGGTCCCGGCCGGAAGGCCGGCGGACACGGCCGCCGCCGCCGCCGGTATCGCGGCGGACATCGGATGCCCGGTGGCCGTGAAGGCGCAGGTGCGCACCGGCGGCCGCGGCAAGGCGGGCGGCGTGCGGGTGTGCCGCGCGCCGGGCGAGGTCGAGGCGGTGGCCGCCGAGATCCTTGCGATGAGCATCCGCGGCCGGCGGGTCGAGTCGGTGCTGGTCGAGCGCGGCGTCGCGATCGCGCACGAGTGCTACCTCGCCTTCGCCATGTCGCGGCACCACCGCGCCCCCCTGATGGTGTTCGCCGCCGAAGGCGGCGTCGACGTCGAGGAGTTGGCCCGGACGCGGCCGGCGGCCGTCCTGAAGACGCCCGTCGACCCGCTCCTCGGCCTGTGCGACTACCAGGCGCGCGACGTGGCGGCCGCCGCCGTGGCGGCCGCCCGGCGCGCGCCTCAGGCCGTGCGCGGCCCCCGTGCGGCGGACGCGGTGACAGCAGGGTCCGCCGCGTTCCCGGGCGGGGATGCGACGGCGACGGCGAAGCGCATCGCCGGCGTCGCCAAGGGCCTCTGGAGCGTCTACCGCGAGTGCGACGCGACGCTGGTCGAGGTGAACCCGCTGGTCGTGACCGCGGAGGGCGAGGCGGTCTGTCTCGACGCCAAGGTCACCGTCGACGACAACGCCCTTTGGCGGCACCCCGATCTGGCGCCGCTCGGCCCCGCGCCCGACGAGCGCGAGCGACGTGCGCGCGAGGCCGGCCTCAGCTACATCACGCTCGACGGCGACATCGGCGTGATCGGCAACGGCGCCGGCCTCGTGATGAGCACGCTCGACCAGCTGGCCGCGGCCGGCGGCCGCGCCGCCAACTTCTGCGACGTCGGCGGCGGCGCCTCGGCCGCCTCGGTCGCTCTGGCCCTCGAGCTCATCCTCACGGGCGCCGGCGTGCGCGCGATCGCGGTCAACATCTTCGGGGGCATCACGCGCGGGGACCAGGTGGCTCGGGGACTGATCCAAGCGCTGCGAGACACCACGGCGGCGGTGGGCGTGCCGGTGTTCGTGCGCCTCGAGGGGACCGCCGCGAAGGAAGGACGGGCCCTGCTCGCAGAGGCCGACCTGCCGGGCCTGCACCCGGCGGGCGACGTCGCCGAGCTCGTGCGTCTGGTCCTTGGTGTCGCCGGCCGGTCCGACGACGGTGCAGCTGGACGAGACGGGGCGACAAGCCGTCCGGCGGCGTCGCCGGCGAAGCAGGACGGCGCCTGATGGCGATCCTCGTCGACGCGCGCAGCCGGGTCCTCGTCCAGGGCATCACGGGCCGGGAAGGCGCCTTCCACACGCGGCGGATGCTCGATGCCGGTACGGACGTCGTGGCCGGCACGACGCCGGGCAAGGGCGGGCAGTCGGTCGAGGGCGTGCCGGTGTTCGACACCGCCGCCGCCGCCGTCGCCGCGACCGGCGCCGACACGTCCGTGGTCTTCGTGCCGGCGCGCTTCGCGCGCGATGCCCTGATCGAGGCCGCCGACGCCGGGCTGGCGACCGTGGTCTGCATCACCGAGGGCATCCCCGTGCGCGACATGACGGAGGCCGCCGCGCACCTCGCCTGCCGCGGCGTGACATTGATCGGGCCGAACTGCCCCGGCGTGATCACGCCCGGGGCGTGCAGTGCAGGCATCATGCCGGCACAGGTCTTCGTCCCCGGCGGCGTCGGGCTCGTCTCGCGATCGGGGACGCTGACCTACGAGATCGTCCACAGTCTGACACGCGCGGGGCTCGGGCAGTCGACGTGCGTCGGGATGGGCGGCGACCCCGTGCACGGGGTCGGGTTCGTCGAGTGCCTCGAGCTGTTCGCGCGCGACGAGACGACGGCAGCCGTCGTGCTCGTCGGCGAGATCGGCGGGGACGATGAGGAGCGCGCGGCGGAGCACGTACGGGACGGGTTCCCGAAGCCCGTCGCCGCCTACCTCGCGGGGTTCTCCGCCCCGCCGGGCAAGCGCATGGGGCACGCCGGCGCCATCATCTCGGGCAGTGCCGGCACGGCTGGAGCCAAGAAGGCGGTCCTTGAGGAGGCGGGCGTGCCCGTCGCCGCGAGCCCGGCCGAGGTCGCCGCGCTGGTGCGCGCGGCGCTGGGCCGGGCGTAGGATGTCCCGCATCGGGGCGACCGGTCCGTCGCCCTCTGAGAAGGAAGACGCATCCGACCAGGCGAGGTGACGCCCGTGGACGAGTACGTGATCGGCGCCGCGCCACTCACTATCGACGGCCTGGTCGCGGTGGCGCGCGAGGGCAGGCGGGTCGCGCTCGGCGACACTGCGCGCGAGCGCCTGGCGGCCGCGCGCGCCGTGGTCGACCGGGTGGTCGCCGAGGAGCGCGTCGCCTATGGGGTCACGACCGGGTTCGGCCAGCTCGCCACGACGCACATTCCCGTCGCCAAGGTCCGCGAGCTGCAGCAGAACCTCGTGCGCAGCCACGCCGTCGGCGTCGGCCCGCCGCTGCCGCGCGACGTCGTGCGCGCCGCGATGCTGATCCGCGCGAGCACGATGTCGAAGGGGTACTCCGGCGTCCGCGCCGAGGTCGTGGAGTTGCTGGTCGGCATGCTCAACGCGGGCGTCGTGCCGTTCGTGCCGTCGCGCGGCTCGCTCGGCGCCTCGGGCGACCTGGCGCCGTCCGCTCACGTGGTGCTCGCCATGCTGGGCGAGGGCGAGGTCGCCGGTCCCGAGGGTGAGGCCGGTGCGGCGTGTGCGGGGCGCGAGCCGAGCGGGCCCGCGCTGCGGGCCGCCGGGCTCGCGCCCCTCGCGCTCGAGGCGAAGGAGGGCCTCGCTCTCCTCAACGGCACGCAGTTCATGGCCGCCATCGGCGCCCTCGCCGTCGTCGACGGCGAGTCGCTCCTCGACTCCGCCGACCTGATCGGCGCGATGAGCATCGAGGGACTCCGCGCCTCGGTCGGCCCGTTCCAGGAGCGCATCCAGCTGTTGCGTCCGATCCCGGGTCAGCTCGAGACCGCCGAGCACGTGCGCCGCGCCACCGTGGGCAGCGAGATCATGCTCAGCCACCTCAACTGCGACAAGGTCCAGGACGCCTACTCGATCCGCTGCATCCCGCAGGTGCACGGCGCCTGCCGCGACGCCTTCCGCTGGCTGCGCGAGGTCGTCGACATCGAGATCGAGTCGGTCACCGACAACCCGATCATCTTTCCGGACACCGGCGAGATCATCTCGGCGGGCAACTTCCACGGGGAACCGCTCGCGCTGGCGCTCGACCTGGCGGCCATGAGCTTCGCCGAGATCGGCAGCATGAGCGAGCGCCGCATCTTCCGCATGCTCAGCCCCTTCCTCAGCGAGCTGCCGCCGTACCTGACCGAGGACAGCGGCCTGAACAACGGCTACATGATCGCCCAGTACACGGCGGCGTCCCTGGTGGCCGAGAGCAAGGTCCTCTGTCACCCGGCGAGCGTCGACTCGATCCCCAGCTCGGGCGACCAGGAGGACCACGTCAGCATGGGCATGACCGCGGCGCTCAAGCTCGGCGACGTGGCGCGGAACACGCAGACCATCCTCGGCATCGAGGCGCTGTGCGCCGCCCAGGCGATCGACCTGCTGGCCCCGCTCAAGCCCGGCGTCGGGACGGCGCAGGGCCACGCCCTCGTGCGGCAGTTCGCACCGACGCTCGAGCGCGACCGGTACCTGGCGCCCGAGATAGAGGCGGCGGCCGCGGCGGTGCGTGAGGGAGGGTTCGCGCGTATCGCCGGAGGGCTCGAGGAGGAGGGGGGAGAAGGATGAGCGAGAGGATCGCCGCCGACCTGGTGCTGCGTGGTGCGAGCGAGCTCGTCACCATGAGTCGCGCCGAGGACTGCGGCGCGATCGTGCGCGGCGCGCTGGCAGCGAAAGACGGCGTCGTCGTCTGGGTCGGAGGCGAGGATGAGCTGGGCGGCGCCGTTCGCGTCGCCGAGGACGGGGTCGTCGTCGACGCCGACGGCGCCTGCGTCCTGCCGGGCTTCGTCGACGCGCACACGCACGCCGTGTTCGCCGGCGATCGCGCGCACGAGTACGCGGCACGCCTCGGCGGCATGTCGTACGCCGAGATCCTCGCCGGTGGCGGGGGAATCAACGCGACGGTCCGCGCGACCCGGGAGGCGCCGCTCGAGGAGCTCGAGCGCCTCACTCGCGCGCGCCTCGACTCGTTCCTCGCCCACGGCACGACCACGGTCGAGATCAAGACCGGCTACGGGCTCTCGCTCGAGGCCGAGAAGAAGCAGCTCGCGGCGGCGCGTGTGAGTCATCCGGTCCGTCGCGCCCTGACGCTGCTCCCGGCGCACTTCGTGCCGCCCGAGTTCTCCGGCCGCGATGACGAGTTCGTGGCGCACATCTGCGACGAGATCCTGCCGGCGCTCAGGGGTGAGGCGGACTTCGTCGACGTGTTCTGCGACGAGGGCGCCTTCACGGTGGAGCAGACGCGCCGCGTGTTCGAGGCCGCGAGGGCGCTCGGCTTCAAGCTCAAGATCCACGCCGAGGAGCTCGCCCACACCGGCGGCGCGCGCCTTGCCGCCGAGTACGGCTGCATGTCGGCCGACCACCTGATCCATGCGGACGGCGACGACATGGCGGCGCTGCGCGCCGCCGGCGTCGTCGCCGTCGCCCTCCCCGGCACGTCCTACACGCTGCACTCGGCGTACGCTCCCGCGCGCGCCTTCATCGACGACGGCGTGACCCTGGCGCTGGCCACCGACTTCAATCCGGGGACCTGCTACTGCGAGAACATGCAGATGGTCCTCTCGCTCGCCTGCCAGGAGCTGCGCCTCACGCCGGACGAGGCCCTGTACGCGGCGACGATGGGTGGCGCCGCGGCGCTCGGGCTGCAGGACCAGGTCGGCAGCCTGCGAGTCGGCAAGGCCTGCGACTTCATCGTCCTCGACGCGGAGAGTCGGCACGAGCTGCCGTACCACTGGGGCGTCAACCTCGTGACCGGGGCGATCGTCGGCGGGCAGGAAGGCGCCGCCGGGCCGGGTGCGGCCACGTCGCCCGAGGACGTCCCCTTGCCCGACAAGGAGCAGACGCCATGACCCTCATCGAGTGCGTCCCCAACTTCTCCGAAGGCCGGCGCGTCGAGATCGTCGACGAGGTCGTCGCAACGATCGCGGCGGTCGACGGGGTCGCGATGCTCGACCGCCAGAGCGACGCGGTCCACAACCGCAGCGTGATCACCTTCGCGGGCCAGGACGCCGCGGTCGCCGAAGGCGCCTTTCGCGGCGTCCAGGTCGCCGCGCGACTCATCGATCTCACGAAGCACGAGGGCGCGCACCCGCGCATGGGCGCCGCCGACGTCGTCCCGTTCGTGCCGCTCAAGGCTGAGGACATGCCGGCGTGCATCGCCGTTGCGCACGCCGTGGGCGCGCGCGTGGCGCGCGAGCTCGGTGTGCCGGTCTTCTTCTACGAAGAGGCGGCGCGGCGAGAGGAGCGGCGGAACCTCGCCGCCGTGCGCGAGGGTCAGTTCGAGGGCCTGCGCGAGGCGATCAGGACGGACGCGGCGCGGGCGCCCGACGAGGGCGACCCGGCGGTGCATCCCACCGCCGGAGCCACCGCGGTCGGCGCCCGCGCCGCGCTCATCGCCTACAACATCGACCTTGCGTCGCGGGACCTCGGGCTCGCGCGGGACATCGCGCGCTCGATCCGCGAGCGAGACGGCGGGTTGCCCAAGGTGAAGGCGCTCGGTCTCGCGCTCGATGACTGCGTGCAGGTCTCGATGAACCTGACCGACTACCGCGTGACTTCGATGCAGGCTGTGTACGCGGCGGTGCAGGTGCGCGCCGTCCAGGCCGGGGTCGAGATCCGGCGCAGCGAGGTGGTGGGCCTCGTCCCGCAGGACGCGCTGGTCGCCCTCACGCGCGCCGCTCTGAAGGCGACCGACTTCAGCGTCGCGCAGGTCCTCGAGGCGCGCATCCTGGAGACGCTGGTCTGACGGAGCAGGCGGTGGGGTGCCCGGTCGTCAGGCTCTCCGGTCGTCAGGCTGAGCCAGCGCCCGCCGCCTCGTGCGCGGCCTTCTCGGCGGACGCGATGATCGCCAGGAGCTCCGCATCGCAGGCGAGAGGCTGGGTCGCGGGTGAAGCCTCCAGGAGCGCCTCGACGCGGTCTGCCGCCCGCTCCGCCAGCGTCCCGCCGTCCTTCTCGCGCCAGGCCTCGTAGGTCGCGCGCTCGAAGAGGCTGGGGTAGTACAGCTCGCGGAAGTGGCGCATGGTGTGCGGCGTCGCGAGGAACTGCCCGTCGGTGCCGACCTCGTCGATCAGGTCGAGCGCCAGCGCCTCGTCGCCCGTGTCGTACGGTGTGCGCAGGTGCCGCAGCCAGCCGACGATCTCGTCGCAGATGGCGAGCTGCGCGAACGAGTACGTGAGGCCCGACTCGAGGTACCCGAGGTCGTGGACGACGTCGGGCCCGGCGAGCGACTCGACGGCAAGCGTGAGGGCCGCCTCGGCGGCGGCCTGCTGGTCGACCGTCTTGGCGTCGCTCGCCCCGGCCAGCGAGAAGCTCGGCAGGTCGGCCCAGCGGCTCAGGGCGATCGCCGTCGCCCGCTGATCGGGGCTCGCGTAGCCGTAGACCATCGTCCTCATGTCAAGGCCACCGCCGCCCCAGCCCTTGGTCATGACGGGGGCGCCCTCCTTGACGACCTGGGCGAGGACGAGACCAACCAGCACGCCTGCCCAGAAGTGCACCACCGCCCCTGCCGGCGTGGCCGGGCCGGTGACGCCGGCCTGGGAGCCCGGGATGTACAGGATGGGAACGCCGCGCTCGGCGAGGAAGATCGTCTTCTCGAGCGCGTCGGCGTTGTGCAAGAGCCCGGTCGCGGTGTTGACGTAGCAGGCGAGGAAGGGGCGGGCGGCGAGCGCCGCCGAACCGCCCGCCACCGCCTCGGCCATCGCCACGGCGTCGTAGCAGCCCGACGCCTCGTAGGTCACGAGCACAATCGGCTTGCGGGTGCGCGTCAGCATCTCGCGCATCTGGTGCCGGTCGGCGACCCTGTTGTCGACGTCGGTCGGCAGCAGCAGCGACATGACGTAGTCGATGTTGGGCAGCGCGTCGACGAGACGCACACCGTTCGCCACGTCGGCCATCGTCGGCCCGCGCCGCGCGCCCGTCCTGTGGTCGAGGAGGTTCAGACAGTCGGAGCCGGGGCCGTAGAAGGTGACCTCGCCCTTGAGGGCCATCGCCGGTTCGCCGGTCTGGTCGTAGATCGTGAAGGCGTGCGGAGCGCGCTCGAACGCCCAGTCCACGAGTGAGGGCGGGATGCGCACGGTGCCTGCGTCGTCGACGAGGGCGCCGGCGTCGCGGAGCAGCTCGACCGCTCGGGGCAGCGCCAGGCGCACCCCCGTGCGCTCGAGCACGCCCACCGCGGAGCGGTGCAGCGCCTCGCACTGCGCGTCCGAGACCCGCTTGTACGGCCACGTTGCGTTCGCCCGGGCTGTGGAATCCCTCGCCGACATGTCTCCTCCCGCGATCATCCGTGCGCGGCGCGCCTTCCGCGCCGAGCCTACCAGCCCGCGGCGTCCGCGCCGAACCAGCTGCCGGCGCCACCCGGTTCGGACTATGCTTTCGTCATGGACGACGAGCGACGCGACCGGCGGCCCGACAGCTTCGACGACTGGTTCGGGGACCCCCTGCAGCCGGCGCCCGAGGAGACCCTCCCCCTGCGCCCGGAGGTCGTGCCGCCCGCCGGCGCCGGAGGCCGCGGGCGCTTCGGTCTTCCTCGCACCGTCGTCGTCTACTCACCGGCGGAGCCGCCGAAGACGGGCCCCGGTTTCCGCATCCCCGTCAAGACCCTTGTCTTCATGGGCGCGGCCGCCGTCGGCTTCTACCTGATCTGGCCGCAACTCCTGGGCTTCTGGGACGCCGTGCCCGGACTGCGCACTATCGAGTGGTGGTGGTTCGCCCTCATGGTGGCGCTCGAGGCGGCGTCCTACGCCTGTTACTGGGCGATGATGCAGGTCACCTTGCGCGAGCGCCGCTGGTTCGTCGTTGCCATGACGCAGATGACGGCCAACGCGTTCGCCCGCGTGGTCCCCGGTGGCGCGGCTTCAGGAGGGTCGATCGCCTATCAGATGCTCGTCGCCGCGGGGGCCCCGAAGGGACGAGCCGTGACCGGCCTGACCACGAACACGCTGCTGTCGAACGCCGTGCTGTTCCTGCTGCCGGTCTTCGCACTGCCGGCGATCCTCGGCGGAGCGCCCATCGACCCGAGCCTCATGCGGACGCTCGTCCTCGGTGTCGCGTTCTTCGTGCTCATCGTCGCCGGGGGTGCGATCCTCCTGTTCACGGACGCTCTGCTCGCATGGGCGGGCCGCGTCGTGGCCCGTGTGCTCGACGGGGTGAAGAAGTCGGGCGCGCCGCGTACCGGCCTGCCGGCGCGGCTGCTTGACGAGCGCGACTACATCAGGGAGTCGCTCGGCGACCGCTGGTGGCAGGCGCTGGGGAGCGCCGCCGGCAACTGGCTCTTCGATTTCGCCGCCCTGCTCGCCGCTCTCGCCGCCGTCGGCGCCGAGCCGCGACCGTCGCTCGTCCTCCTGGGCTACGTGGTCGCGATGATCCTCAGTTGGATCCCTCTCACGCCGGGCGGACTCGGCTTCGTCGAGGTCGGCCTGGCGGCGACCCTCGGCCTCGCCGGCGTAGGCGCCGCCGAGGCGACGACCGCCGTGCTCGCCTATCGCCTCGTCGCCTTCTGGCTGCCGATCCCGACGGGGGCGGTCGCCGGGGCGGTCTTCCGGCGGCGCTTCGCGGGGCGGCCGGCGGCCGAGACGCCGGCCGCGTAGCGCGGGCCGGCGTCCTGCGTCGCCCACGACATGCGTCCCGAGTGCCGAGCCTTGAGCCACGGACCGGCGGTGTACCATGGTCCGCAGGCGAGGATGGGAGGCGCATGGGGCGCGATGGGGACGTGACCGTTCGTCAGCTCGGCGCGGCGATCGGTGACGAGGTGGGGCGCGTCATCGTCGGCAAGGCCGACCAGACGCGCCTGATCACAGCCGCCCTTCTCGCCGGTGGTCACGTCCTCATCGACGACGTGCCCGGCGTCGCCAAGACGCTCCTCGTGCGGGCCTTCGCCGCGAGCCTCGGCCTCAGCTTCCGCCGCATCCAGTGTACCGCCGACCTTCTTCCGGCGGACGTGACGGGGTCCACAGTCTTCAACCAGCAGCTCGGCGACTTCGAGTTCCGTCCCGGCCCTCTCTTCGCCAACACCGTGCTCGCCGACGAGGTCAACCGGGCGACGCCGCGCACGCAGTCGGCCTTTCTCGAGGCCATGCAGGAGCGCAGTGTCACAGTCGACGGTACGACCCACGCGCTGCCCGAGCCGTTCATGGTGCTCGCCACCCAGAACCCGGTCGAGCAGAAGGGGACCTTCCCGCTGCCGGAGGCGCAACTGGATCGCTTCCTGGTGCGCGTCAGGATGGGCTACCCGACCGCGGTGGAGGAGGTCGAGATGCTGCAGCGCTTCCGCGTCGGGGACCCTTTGCCGCGGGTACGGCCGGTGGAGGGCGCGGACGACCTGGTGTCGGCGCGCGAGCGGGTCCGCGACGTTCACGTCGCGGACGACGTCGCGCGCTACATCGTCGCTGTCGCCGCGGCCACGAGGGAGACCGCGACACTCCGTCTCGGCGCCAGCCCGCGCTCGTCGCTCGCCCTGTTGCATGCCGCCCAAGCGTGGGCGGCGCTGGACGGGCGCACGTTCGTGACGCCGGACGACGTCCAGCGTCTCGTCGTGCCCGTCCTTGCCCACCGCCTGATCCTCTCACGTGAGACCAGCTTGGCCCAGCGTGACCCTCAGGCGGTGCTGGACGAGATCGCGGCCGGCGTCCCGGTGCCGGCGGAAGCGGCACACGCCGCGCCGGCCGACTGACGCAGGAGCCGTCTGTGCGGCCGGGCTCCATCGCGTGGGCGGCGCTGGCCGGTCTTGTCGCGGCCGTTCTCCTCGACAGCGAGGCGCTCGTGTTCGCGACGCTGGCCGCGGCGGGCCTGGCGACGCTCGTCGTCGTGTCTCGCCGCCACATCTTCCGCGCCTTCACGTTCTCGCGGCTGCCGACGAAGCGCGTCGTTCCCTGGGGAGGCCGGCTCGACGTTGTCATGTCGCTGACGAACGCCAAGCTTCTGCCCCTGGTCTGGCTGCGCGTCACCGATCGCTGGCCCGGGGGCGTCGAACCGCAGGGCTTCGCGCTGGCGCCCACGGCCGCCCGCAGGTCGCAAAGCCTGACGCAGACGCTCTCGCTCCTCTGGTTCGAGCGCGTCAGGCGGCACTATCAGGTGCGCTGCGTCGCGCGCGGCCTCCAGGACTTCGGCCCGGCCGAGCTGGAGGCCGGCGATCCGTTCGGCATCGCCGGCGTCACGCTCGACGCCGCAGGCGTGGAGCGCGTCGTCGTCCTGCCCAAGGTCCTCACCGTCCCTGCGCTCGAGGCCGTCGTCGGCCGACCGCTGGTCGAGACGCCGGTCGAGCGCTCGCTCGCCCGCGACCCCGTGGATCTGCGAGGGACGCGACCGTACCGGCCGGGTGACCCGCTGCGGACGGTCAACTGGCGGGCGACGGCGCGCCGCGGAGCCCTTCACACGAACGAATCCGGTCCCACAACGCTGGCGGCGGTGAAGCTCGTGCTCGATGCGCGCGTCATGGAGCACGCGTGGCAGGGTGTCGACCCCGAGCGCGTCGAACTGCTCTGCGTCGTCGCGGCCTCGCTCGCTGCAGCGTTCGCAGGGCGTGGGTTCGGAGTCGGCATCGCATCCAACGCCCGTATGGCGGGCAAGGCGGGTTCGATCGACGTCCCGCCGGACGAAGGCGCGCTCGACGAGGTGCTCGAGGCTCTGGCGCGCGTCCTCACCCTTCCGCCGTCCGACATCCACGCGCTGCTGCAGACTGAGCTGGAAGACGTCGATGCCGAGGCCGAGTGCGTGTTGGTGGTGCCTTCGCTTCGCCCTTCCGTGCGCGCTCTGGTCGCGCGGCTTCGCGAGGAGCGTCGCACCCCGGTCGTCTTCGTGGGGACCCCCTCCCCCGAGGAGTGGCCCTTGATCGACGTCGTCGTTGCCCCCGACTTCGACTGGAGGGCGAAGGATGAGCTCGCGTTCACGGCGTGAGCTCGTCGTTCTTGCCTTCGGCGCCGCAGGCGACGGCGTCTGGTGCGGGGCGCTCGCCGCCGTGCTGACGGGCGGTCCGGGCCTGCCTCACGCGGCCTTCGCCACGGTCGTCGTGTACGCGGCCGCCGTGCTCGCACTTCGCCGTGGCTGTGACGTGCGACCCGGCCGCGCGGCGCGGGGCAGCGCGGTCGCGCTCGCCACCGCCGCAGCGGCCGGGCTCTTCGTCGCCGGCCGCTCGTGGAACGCGGCCGACCCCGTCCGGTCGGTCGTCATCGATGTCGCCTACGCAGCGCTGCTCGTTGTCGTGGGCGCGGGTCTCGGTAGCGCGGCACGCTCCCCGAACGCCGCCACCCGCCACGCGGTGCGGGCGTTCGTCCTGGTGAGCGTCGTGGTCGTCGGGGCGACCGCCGGCGGTTCGCCGCCGCCTTGGGCGACGTGGGCCTTCGCCGCGACGCTTGTGGCGTCGGGTTTGTTCGTCGCGGCTGCCCGGTGTGAGTCGCTGGCGGCGTTGACTCCGCCGTCGGACAGGTCGCCGGCCTGGCCGTGGCTCCTGGCGGTGTTCGGTGTGACGCTGCTCGTGGTGGCGCTTGGGCTCGCTCTCACCCAGGTCCTGGAGATCGACCTCATCGCCCGCGCCCTCGCCATCGTCGGCGGCGTCGTGAGGTACGCGCTCGCGTGGGCGGGCTATGCCGTCGGCTATGCCGGCGCCGCGCTGATCCGGGTGTTCGGCTGGGTGGCCGCCCAGGTCGGCGTCCACCAGATCGAACCGTTCGAACCGCCGGACAGCCCCGGTCTGCCCAGGGACCTTCGAAGCCCGCAGCCGGAAGGTGGGGGAGGGCGGGGCCTGCCCCGGGCCGTGGTGGTGACGGCGCTCTCGGTCGTGACGGTCGCCGTGTCTCTCGCCGTCGTGGCGTTCGCCCTCAGGCGCGTGCAGCGTCTGGCACCCGAGCAGGTGGAGGAAGAGCGTGAGAGCGTCACGTCGCTGCGCACCGTCGTCGCCGATGGTGCGGACCGGCTGGCAGGGCGGCTGCGGCGCCTCGTCACGCGGACTCCTCCGCCCAAGACGCCGGCCGAGTCCGTGCGGCGACGCTACGCGGAGCTCGAGCGGCGGCTGGGCAGGGCCGGGTATGAGCGCTCGCCGGGGACGACGGTGCGCGCGTTCCTTCTCGAGGTGTGCGCCGTCGAAGAGGGTCGCGAAGGAGGACGCCCGGACGCCGCTCGAGAGGCGGCGACCGCGATCGCCGGCATCTACGAGTGCGCTCGCTACTCCGCTGAGCCGGTCGAAGGCGATACCGCGACGGTCTTCGACCGGCTCGTCAGCGACCTGGGCGCAACCGTGACGGGATAGGCCCGGCCGGGCTCAGGCGCGGATCGCGCTCTCGTCGAGCGCCACACTTAGGGCGGTCGTGTCGACGAGCGGAGCGGCGCAGGTGAAGCGACGGCAGACGTAGGCCGCGAGTAGTGTCCCGGGTTGTGTGC
>DDYF01000050.1 GCA_002347645.1 Thermoleophilia bacterium UBA2241
ACAACTTGACGCACACAACCAGGCCGCGGGCATGCCGTCGACCGGCCCGCGCCCGGCAAGCAGCGGCACTGCTGACGTGCCGGCCGACGGCGAGGCCGCCACGACGACGTGCGGGCGGAACGCCGCGCGGACGACCGCGAGCAGCGGCGCCTCGCGCGTCTCCTGTTCGCCGGCGCCTTCTGGGGCCGCGACTCCGCTGTCGCCCAGAGTCGCCGGCTCACCGGCGATGGCGACCTCCACCGGCGGCTCCAGGTAGAGGTCGAGGGCGACGAGCCAGTGGGCGAAGCCCAGCGGCATCGTCGCCGCGTCGACGGCCGTGCGCCCAAGCGCCGCCTCGGCCGCCGCCACGTAGCGGTCGTCGCCGGTGTAGGCGGCCAGTCTGACCATCAGGAGCGTCGCCATGGCGCCGCCCGACGGGATCGCGTTGTCCTCCTCGCTGCGCGGGCGGCGCAGCAACTCCTCGTGATCGTCGCTGGTCGCGAAGAACCCGCCGGCCTCGTCGGTGAAGTGCTCGATGATCATGTCGGCGAGCTCGCGGGCGGCGACGAACCAGCGCTCGTCGAAGGTCGTCTGGTAGAGCTCGAGCAGGCCCGCCGCGAGGTCGGCGTGATCCTCGAGGTACGCGTTGAGCTTGGCGCCGGCGCCGTCCTTCCAGGTGCGGAGCAGGCGGCCGCGCTCGTCGCGCAGGCTCCTGAGGAGGAAAGCCGCGGCGGCCTCGGCCGCGCGACGGTAGTCGTCGCGGCCGAGCACGCGTGCGGCCTCGGCGAACGCGGCCAGCATGAGCCCGTTCCAGGCGGTGAGCACCTTGTCGTCTCGCGCCGGCGCGGCGCGGCGTTCCCGCGCCGCGTGAAGCCGCCGGCGCATCGCCGCCAGTCGGCGCTCGACCTCATCCGCCGTGAGCCCGTGGCGCTCCGCGAGCACGTCCGGGTCGACGACCTCGTGCAGGATCGCGCGCCCCTCGAAGTCGCCCTGCTGCGTCACCCCGTACGCCTCGCCGAACAGGCGGACGTCGGCGGATGAGAACGGGCCGCCTGCGGCCGGCTCGGCACCGTCCGCGGAGGCCTCGGCGTCGCGCACGACCGCCCCACCGGCTCCCGTGCCTCCGTCTCCCAGCGCCGCCTCGATCTCCTCCGGCGTCCAGGTGAGGAACGCGCCTTCCTCGAGTTCGCCGGCCGCGCTCAAGCTGTCGGCATCCTGCGACGAGAAGAACCCGCCTTCAGGGTGCGTCATCTCGCGAAGGACGTAGTCGAGCGTCTCGGTGGCGACGCGCCGGTAGAGCTCGCTGCCGGTCACCTGCCACGCGTGCAGGTAGAGGGCCGCGAGTTGCGCGTTGTCGTAGAGCATCTTCTCGAAGTGCGGGACCAGCCAGCGCTCGTCGACGCTGTAGCGGTGAAAGCCGCCGCCGAGCCGGTCGTAGATGCCACCGCGCGCCATCTTGTCGAGCGTGCGAGTCACCATCCGAAGGGACTCGTCGGCGGCGCGGCGCGCGGCGTCGTCTGCCGCGCCGCCGACCGCCGAGCGCAGCAGGAACTCGAGCACCATCGGCTGCGGGAACTTGGGCGCGCCGCCGAAGCCGCCGTTCAGGCGGTCGAAGGCGCGCTCGAGGTAGCCGCGCGCCCTGTCGAGCGACTCGGGGCGCAGGACGTCGGCGGGCGCGGCGGCCCCCGCCGGGTCGGCGCCGCCGCGCCCGCCGACGTCCCGTCTCGTCGTCCGCGGCTCCCGCAGCGCCGCCTTCAGACGCTCCGCGCCGCTCGTCACCTTCTCGCGCTCGTCACGCCAGGCGGCCGCGATGGCCTCCAGCACCTGGCGGAACGACGGCATGCCGTACCGCGGCTCCTTCGGGTAGTACGTGCCACCGAAGACGGGCACGCCGTCGGGGGTCAGGAAGACGCTCATGGGCCAGCCGCCCTGCCCCGTGAGGGCGACGACGGCGTCCATGTAGATGGCGTCCAGGTCGGGACGCTCCTCGCGGTCGACCTTGATCGCGATGAAGTGCTCGTTGAGAAAGGCCGCCGTCGTCTCGTCTACGAAGCTCTCGTGCTCCATCACGTGGCACCAGTGACAAGCCGCGTAGCCGATGCTCAAGAAGATGGGCTTGTCGTCGGCGCGCGCCTTGTCGAGGGCCTCCGGCCCCCACGGATACCAGTCGACGGGGTTCTGCGCGTGCTGCAGCAGGTATGGGCTGGTCTCGTTGGCGAGGCGGTTCGGCATGGCCCAGTCGGCATACCCCGAGAGGGTATTCTGGGAACGTCCACGCCGCTCACTTCGCGGCGCGAAGCCCCTTGCGAATGGTGCTCCAGAAGCGCGGGTCCTCGCCGTGCATCTGCCAGATGGCGATGCCGGCCAGGCTCGGCAGCTTGCGCGTGAGATACTCGACCTTCGTCGCCACAGCCACGCGGTCCTGGAACCAGACCGTGTGCGTGTCGCCGTCCTCGTCGGTGTACGTGTACGCGGCCTCGCCGGAACCGTCGTGGCGAAGGATCGGTGCGCCGGCCTCGCGGCGGGTCGCGTCGGCGCCCTCCCAGAACACGGCCGTCGTCGTGTCGCCGTGCCAGTCGAAGCCGAAGAAGGGGACGCCCATCAGGACCTTCTCGGCTGGCACCTGCGATATGGCGAACCGCATCACCCGGCGCGTCCAGGCCAGCGGCGCCTGCGGACCGGGGTCGCCCCAGCCCCCGCTGTAGCTGTACGTCATGACCTTGAACTCGTCGACCGCGGCACCGAGGCGAGCGTAGTCGGCGGCCTTCTGCGTGTCCCAGTCGCCCGGGTCGGAGTCTTTGGGAAAGACGGCGATGGACAGCAGCCGGTCCTCCTCGTGCAACGCCTCGGCGAGCTCCTCGACGAAGGACGAGAAGCGGTCGCGGTCGTCGGGGCCGACCAGCTCCCAGTCGAGGTCGAGGCCGTCGTACCCTCTGTCGACGACGAGCTCGACGAGCCTCTCGACGTGACGCGACCGCGTGGTATCGTCTCGGAGGATGCGGGCGGCGATGCCGCCGTCGAAGTCGCCGCCCGGAGCCCGGTTCACGACGGTCGCGAAGGCCTGGATACCCCGCGCGCGCGTCGCACGCACCAGCTCGAGGTCCTCGTTCTCGGACGTGACCGTCGCGTCGGACTGCGAGAGGTACCAGACGAAGTCGACCTCGTCGACGGCCTGCGCGGCGGCCGCGCGGTCGACGGAGGCGGCGTCGCCGGTGTTCCACGCCGTGACGCGCCAGGCGCGGCCGCCACCGGGCTTCGAGAGCTCGCCGGTGAACGGAGGCTCGCCTTCTCCGCAGGCGGACCGGATGAGGGCCGCCGCGAGGACGGCGGCGAGGACGAACAGGACGAGCGCCGCGAGGCGACGGCGGCGATAGCGCGCGGCTCTGGAGGCGGTCTGGGTCATGCGGTGATGCTACCCGACCGCAGTGATCGACGCCCGGACCCCTCGCGGATGAGTGGCGACGGTCTTCCGGGGGAAGTGAGAGCAGTGACGACGAAGAGGCCGGGCTCGGGAGACCCGGCCGCGACGGAGGTGGATGCGGTGCAAGGGACTGGGATGCGCGGAACCAGGTCGTCGGCGTGGCCGGTGCTGCTTGGTGTCGGCGTTGTGGCCATCATCCTCGGCCTGGTGGTCGTGGCCAACATCTGGGAGAGCCTGCGGTTCGTGGGCATCCTTATCGGCATCGCCCTGCTGTTCTCAGGCGTGGTCGGCTTGGCCCTCGGAGCACGACGGGGCGGGACGAGCGCCGCCGCCGCCGTCGTCGCCGTCATCGGCGGCGTCATCCTCCTCTTCTGGCCGGACCTCACCCTCAAGGCCCTCGCCGTCATCGTCGGCCTGACCCTCATCTTCTGGGGGGGCGTGCAGTCCGGCCTCGCGCTCGCCTCGTCCAGGGAGGGGCGCTCGGGGATGCTCGTGAGCGGCGTGCTCCTCCTGTTGCTCGGCGTCGTCGTGGTCGCCTGGCCCGGACCGACGCTGGCGCTGATCACCACGCTGGTCGGGGTGGCGGTGATCCTGGGCGGGGTCGCCGCCGTGGTGCAGGCGCTCCTGCTGCGCCGCGCCTAGCTGCCTAGCCGCGCGACAGCCAGTCGAGCAGCGCGCCTTCGAGGTCCTCGCGGCGTCCCGCGATACGCGTGTCGAAGCGCGCCGGGCGCGCGCGGACGGCCTCCAGGGAGGCCGGGATCCGCGCGCCCGGCGCCATATCGACCACGCGGTCGAGCAGGGCGAAGTCGTCGGGCTCGTTGAGCGGCGCGCCGTCAGGCACGCCGCTCAAGCCTCGGACGACGTCGGCGGCGAACTTGCTCCAGTGCGCGGTCGAGACGATCAGCACTGGCGCGTCCGCTGCGAGATGCCCGGCCACCGTCCAGGCGACCGCGGTGTGCGGGTCCATCAGGTACCCCTTCTCCCGCTGCACCCTGCCGATCGTCTGCAGGCAGGTGTCGTTGTCGACCCACGAGCCGACGAACTCCTCCTGCAGGCGCGTCAGTGTCTCCGCGTCGACGGTGAAGCGTCGGGCCGTGCGGAGCTCGTCCATCCAGCCCCGCACGACGTCCGCGTCGCCGCGCAGGTCGAAGAGCAGCCGCTCGAGGTTGTTCGAGATGAGGATGTCCATCGACGGGGATGGGGTCTTCACGAGGTCGCGCGAGGAGATGTCGTAGGTCCCCGTCGCGATGAAGTCAGTGAGCACCTTGTTGGCGTTCGAGGCACAGAGGAAGCGGCGGATGGGCACGCCCATGCGCTTGGCGTAGTAGCCGGCGAGGATGTCGCCGAAGTTGCCGGTGGGGACGCAGACGTCGATCGGGGCGCCGGCCGGCACATGGCCGCGCGCGGCCATGTCGGCGTAGGCACTCGCGTAGTACACGATCTGCGGCAGCAGCCGCCCCCAGTTGATGGAGTTGGCGGACGACATCGCGAGCCCGTGGCGCCGTGCAAGGTCGCCGGCGAAGGACTCGTCGTCGAAGACCGCCTTCACGGCCGACTGGCAGGCGTCGAAGTCGCCCTCGACGGCGAAGACGGTCAGGTTACCGCCGGGCTGGGTCGTCATCTGTCGCTCCTGGATCGCCGAGACGCCCGCATCGGGGTACGAGACGGCGATCTTCGTGTGGGAGCGGTCGGCGAAGCCGTTGAGCGCGGCCACGCCAGTATCGCCCGAGGTCGCGACAAGGATGAGGAAGTCGAGGTCGGTGGTCCCGCGTGCGTGCGTCAGCTCGAGTGCCTCGCTGAAGAAGAGCGGCATGCACTGCAGGGCCATGTCCTTGAAGGCAAGGGTGGGGCCGTGCCAGAGCTCGAGCACGAAGCGCCCGTCGCCCAAGTCGCGGACGGGTGCCACCTCCGGGTCGTCGAAGTTGTCCGCGTAGGCGAGCGCGGCGATGTCGGCGATGCGGTCCGGCGCCACGTCGATCCCGAACGCCTCGTAGATCGTCGCCGCCCGGTCCGCATAGCGCAGTGTCGAGAGGCGCACGAGGTCCGAGGCCGTCAGCGACGGCAGGCGCTCGGGCACGTAGAGCCCGCCGCCCGGCGCCATGCCGTCGAGCAGCGTATCGGTGAAGGTGCGCGGGCGTTCGACGAGCCCCCGGGTGTCGCGGTACATGGTCACGGGTGGCCTCCGGATCGTGTGCTCACGAGGGCGCACCTCCGGGTGGCGGTGCGTCGGCGCCTTGGCCGCTGGCGCCCGTCGGCGGCCCCGTCGACCAGCTCGTCGCCACAGGCAGAGGGGCCGAGATGCCGGCTTCGTCGAAGGCCTTCTTGAGGCGCGCGCGCAGCGCGCGCCCTGCGGCCCACTGCTCGCCCGGCCGCGTCTTGACGGCCAGCCGGAGCACGACGGCGACGGGGCTGACGTTCTGCACGCCCCACAGCTCCGGCTCCTCGATCACGGTCGCGCCCGCCACTTGCTCCTTCCAGAAGTCGTCGGCCACACGCTTGATTACATCCGACGCCTGCTCGATGTCGGTATCGTACGCGACCTCGACGTCGAGAACGGTGCGCGACCAGCGCTGCGACTGGTTCCCCACGCGGACGATCTCGCCGTTGGGGACGTGCCACAACGTCCCGTCGGTCCCGCGCACCGTCGTCACCCTGAGCGTGACGCGCTCCACCGTCCCGCTCGCCTCTCCAAGGTCGACCACGTCGCCCACGCCGAACTGGTCCTCGAGGATCATGAAGAAACCGCTGAGGAAGTCCTTGACGAGGCTCTGGGCGCCGAAGCCGAGCGCCACACCGGCGATGCCGGCGCTGGCGATGAGCGGCGCGATGCTGATGCCGAGCTCCGCCAGCGCCATCAGGATCGCGACGGTGTAGATGATGATGCTGGCAACGTAGCGCAGGAGGGAGCCGACCGTGCGCATGCGCTGCTCGGTCCGCTCGCTCTGCATCGCTGTGACGCGGGGGCGCTCGGCGACCCGCGCGGGAAGGCCGGCCCCGGCGGCGTCCGCCACCCCTGCGCTTTCGCGCCTCGTCTCCTCACGCCCCACGCCTGCGAGTCCCGTGCCCCCCGGTTCCGCGCCCTCACGTGCGGCGCCCCCGCGTGCGGCGCCCCCGCGTCCGGCGCCCTCACGTCCGGCGCCCTCACGCCCCCCACGCTCGCGACGCGCTTCACTCGCCTTCGCAAGGCGCTCGACGGCCAAGCGGATCGCGCGTCGAACCACGAAGTTCAGGATCACCGCGGCGACGAGGATGATCACGACCGTGACCAGCGCGGCGTCGTACTGCTCGAACCAGTCGGCGATGGTGTCGCCGATGGAGCCGAGCGGCGCGACGAAGCTGTGGACGGCGTCCGACATGGGCCGAGTCTACCAAAGGCGACCCGCGCGGCCCGTGTGACGGGAGAGCACGGGCCGCGCCGCCCGTCGGCCAAGAGGGAACCGGGCGGGCCAGGCATCGCCCAGGGGGCGTTCCGCATTCGTGCAAGATGCATGTGTGGCCGTTGGTGACGATGTCCGCCAACAGGCTCGTTCGGCAACGATCGTCACCGGCGCGCTCACCTGCAAGATGCACGAACACAGAATCACCCGAAGGCGAACAGGGAGCGCCCCGAGGTCGAGCGGGCAAGATCGCTTTCGTGCCAAGGCGCCCTCCACGCGCGAAAGGCCGGGCGCTCACGCGACGAGGGTCACGGCGGCGCTGCTTTGGATCAGGGCGAACTGAGGGCCGCGTCCGGCGTCGTGCGGGAGCCTCAGTCGCGGCCCTCGCATCCGCGACCCTCGCATCCGCGGCCCAGGCGCGCCAGCGTGCGCGCCGCCCGCAGCGGTAACGGCGTGCGCCAGCGGCCGCCAAGCGCGAGCACGAGGTCGCGCGCCTGTTCGGGCGTCGTGCGCCAGGCGGCGTGCGCAAGCACGGGCCTGGCGCCGGCACGCGTGCGAACGGCGTACCCGACGAGGTCGCCGGCGATGCGCAGCGGGGCGACCGCGCCGCGTTCAAGGCCGGGTTCATCGAACTCCGCAACAAGGACCCGGTTCGTGACGCCGACGCTGGGCACGTCGAGGCGGGCTCCGAGGTGGAGTGCCAAGCCCGCACGGCGCGGGTGGTCGCGGCCGGTGGCGTCGACGAGCACGACGTCGGGGCGCTGCTCGAGGCCGCGGATCGCCGCTTCGAGCAGTGCCCCGCAGCGCAGCGCGAGATACCCGGCCGCGTATGGTCCTCCGCTCGGTCCCTCGAAGACGTGGCTGTCCACGGCGCGGCCTCCCCGCCACATGATCGCGACGACGACGACAGGCTGGCCCGCGCGACCGGGGCCGCCCTCGCCGCGCGGGAAGGCGGCGAAGGCAGTCGCGACGCTGAGGCCGGCGGCGGGCGTGAGGCGGTCGAGGCCGGTCGCCGGGTGGCCCCTGACCGCCCGACCGGCCGCCGGTCGGGTCCTGGTCACCGCGCCTGTGGCCGCCTCTCCCTTGAGCACCGCGCCGCCGTGCGGCGCCGTCCCGGGCCACGACCACGGCTCGGTCGCGTCGGCCGCCCGCGCCAGCGTGCGCTGCTTGGCCTCGAGTCCCGCGCTGTCGATTGGCCAGGGCTCGTTGTCCATCTCTGACGTTCTACCCGGCGCCGGGGAGGAGCGGGCGTCGGCCCCCGTGAGGCGCGGGCGTCGACCCCTGTGAGGAGCGGGCGTCGACCCCTGTCAGGAGCGGGTGTCAGCCCGGTCGCTCCTGTGGACGGGGCACGAGGAGAGGGCGGCGGGGCCGCCCCGCCGCCCTCCTCACTCGCGCCGTCGTGCTCGGGGTCGTCGCGACGCAGGCAGCTCCGTCGGGCGGCTCAAGCCGGGCAGTTCTCCGTCTCGCAGGCCGCGGCGGATGCGAGCGAGCCGGTCCCGAGTCCCGGCGCGGGCGTCACGGGCGCCGATCCTGCCGGCACCGGCAGCCTTCCTGCAGTCCCAGCCGGCTCGCCCGGCTCGCCTTCGATGCTCAACCGCGGCAGCCACTCGAGCCAGCGCGGGAGGTACCAGTTCCAGCGCCCGAGCAGACTCATCGTGGAGGGCACGACGAGCGTGCGCACGATGGTCGCGTCGAGCAGCACGGCGACGGCCAGACCGAAGCCCATCTGCTGGAACATCACGAGGTCGCCGCTGGCGAACCCCGTGAACACGGCGACCATGATGAGGGCGGCGCCCGTGATGATGCCCGCCGTCGAACCTATGCCCGAGCCGACCGCCGCACGGTTGTCGCCGCTGCGGTCGTAGTCCTCCTTGATGCGGCTGAGCAGGAAGACCTGGTAGTCCATGGAGAGGCCGAACAGGACGCTGAACAGGAACAGTGGCACCCACTGCTCGATGGCGTCGACCTGCTGGAAACCCAAGAGCCCGGCGCCCCAGCCGCGCTGCGACACGAGCGTCAGGAGGCCGTAGGCTGCGCCCACGCTGAGCAGGTTCATGACGATCGCCGTGGCCGGGATCACGACCGAACGGAAGGCGACGAGCAGCAGCACGAAGCTGAGCGCGAGGACCAGGCCGACGACGTACGGGAAGTAGGTGTCGACGATGTCCATGTAGTCCACGTTGCCGGCCGTCTCGCCGGTGACGTACACGCTCGCTCCGCTGCCGGCGAACGCCGCCGGGATCAGGTCGCTCCGCAGTTCGCGGACCTTGGCGATCGACAGGTCGCCCGAGGCCTCGTCGGCGACCGGGACCGAGACGAGGGTCAGCTCGCCGGCCGGGCTGGTCGCGACCTGCGACGGCCCGAAGGCCTCGTCGCCGGCCATCGACGCCTGCAGGCGCGCGACCGCCTCCTTGACACCCTGCGCGCCCGCGGGCGCGTCGACCACGACTTGCATGGGACTGACGGCGCCCGCCGAGAACTGCTCGTCGAGCACGGCGAAGCCCTGCTTCGACTCGAAGTCGTCGGGCAGGGTGCCGACGCCGGAGACGCCGGTCTTCATGCCGATCGAAGGGGAGGCCGCGAGCACAAGGAGGCCGGCCCCGATCGCCAAGGCGATCGCCGGCCGGCGCATCGCGCGCTGTGCGAGCCGCGCGATGATCGAGACGCGGCCGTCGGCGCGCGAGTCCAGGAGTCGCTTGCCCAGGTAGGGGACGTGCAGCCGGTCGATCCTGTCGCCCAGCAGACTGAGTGCGGCGGGGAGGAGGGTCAGCGCCGCGGCGACCGCCATGGTCACGGCGAGCATCGCCCCGAGCGCCAGGCTGGCGAAGATGTTGGTCGGCACCACGAGCATGCCGACGAGCGCGAGCACGACGGTCATGCCGCTGAAGAAGACGGCGCGGCTCGCGCTGCCCCCGGTCACCGTGAGGGCGTCGACCTTGTCGCGTCCCCTCAGGCGTTCCTCGCGGTACCGCGAGACGATGAACAGCGAGTAGTCGATGCCCGTCGCCAGGCCCATCATGCTGACCATGTTGAGGGCGAAGACCGAGACGTCGAAGCCCTGGCCGAGCACCGCCGTCAGGGCGACGGCGAAGGTGATCGCGATGACGCTTAGCAGGATCGGGAGCGCCGCGGCGACCAGCGTGCCGAAGACGAGCAGGAGGATCACGAGGGCGATAGGCACGTCGATGCCCTCTCCCTGCCGCAGGTCGCGCTCCGAGGTGGCGCTGAAGTCGCTCGAGATGCTGGCGGTGCCGGTCACCAGGGTGTCGAAGCCCTCGCGGCCGTCCGCCTCGTGCACGACAGCGTGCACTCTGTCGATGTTCTTCTCGGCGGCGGCGACATCGCCGGCCATGACGACCGGGAGGATGGTCGTACGCCGGTCAGCGGCGATCAGCGTCTCGCCGCCGCCTCGCCAGGCGCTGCCGACGCTGTCGACCGCGCCGGGCCCGAGGCCGGCGATCTCCGCCTGCAGCTTGGTCACGAATGCCTTGAAGGACGGATCGTCGGTCGTCGCGGTCGTCGAGCGCACGATGACGGCCTCGTTCGCCTTGATCGGCATGTTCATTCGTTCGGCGAGCAGGTCGCGCCCGACTTGGGAGTCCGGGTCGCCGAGAAAGCTGTACTGCGCGGTGAGCGCGCCCGGCAGCAGTGTGACGATGCCGGCGACCGCGACGCAGAGGACGACGGCCCAGAGGCCAACGGTGCGCTTGGGGTGAAGGGCGGCGGCGTGCGCCAAACCAGCCGCCGAAAGACGTGACTTCATGGATCGACCTCGCGGGGAGCGTAAGGATGGGAAATCGGGAGTCATTCGGTCCGACATGGCGGCAGTGTCCCCGAGAGCGTGCGTCGATAATCACCAGTGCCGTTGAATCGAATGAGCTCGGAGGGGATGCCACGGCGAGCACGTGCAGGGGGAACCTGCGGAGCACTATGGCGTCGTGGCCGCCGTGCGCGGCGGCCGGCCACGGGTGATGGTGCGAAGGCCTACTCCGCGAGCAGGCGAGCCGCCTCGTCGACCGTGAACGTCGGCCAGGGGACGGGGCGGCCGGACGCGCGGGCGGTCACGCCCGCGCCGGGCCGCCCGACGGTGCCGATCTCGGTCGCGGCGATACCGGCGCCGGTCAGGGCTGCGACGAGGGCGGCCGTCTCCCCGGGCGCGCAGCAGATGAGGAGGGACCCGGAGCCGATGAGCCCAAAGGGGTCGGCTCCGAGGACGGTGCAGAGCCGCTCGGTCGCGCGGAAGACCGGTACCGCATCGCGGTCGACGTCGATCTCGCGGCCGCAGGCCACGCTCAGCTCCAGGAGGGCCGTGGCCAGACCGCTCTCGGTCACGTCGTGCATAGCGCGCACGCCGGCGAAGCCCGCGGCGATGCGCGCCTCGGGGACGATGCTGAGCAGGGTGGCGAGCGACCGACAGCGCTCGAGCTCGTCCTCGGTCATGCCGAGATCGAGGAGGCGCTCGCGCAACTCGACGGCGAGGAGCGCCGTGCCCTCGGCGGCGAGCGCCTTCGTGAGCACCACGCGATCGCCCTCGCGTGCGTCGCTCTTTGCGCGCAGGTCGGCGCGGCGCAGCACGCCGAGG
The DNA here is from genome assembly GCA_002347645.1 of Thermoleophilia bacterium UBA2241. Taxonomy (GTDB): domain Bacteria; phylum Actinomycetota; class Thermoleophilia; order UBA2241; family UBA2241; genus UBA2241. The sequence goes on from DDYF01000050.1 coordinate 11,360, forward strand.
ATGGTCAACGACACCACCGGCTGCGTCACTGCGGCCGTCACCTCGGTATGCCCTCCGATGGCCGCGATCCCCTGCTCGCGGCACGCCGTCGCGATGCCTCCGAGCAGGTACAACGCTTCTGCGGCCGTCGTTCCGGCGGGCAGAAGGACGGTCGCGAGCAGCCAGCGCGGTTCTGCCCCCGACGTCGCGACGTCGTTGGCGTTGACCGTCACCGCGTGGCGACCGAGGTCGGCCGTCGTGAGGGTGATCGGGTCACCGTGGATGACGAGCACCTCGTGGCTGGAGATGTCGAGGGCGGCGACGTCCTCGCCGAACGCGGCGCCGACGAGCACCGCGGGGTCGCTCTTGTCCAGCTGTTCGAAGTAGGTGGCGAGCAGGTCAGGGGGGAGCTTGCCCTGGGCCAGCGGTGCGCCGAGCCGGACGATGGTCTGGAGCTCGGCGAGCGTGGTGATGACGAAGTCGCAGGCCGCATGCTCGGCGCATCCCGAGCCGGGCGGCGGGTCGCTCTCGACGTCGGCGGCAGCCCGCGGCGAGCCGTCGGCCGCCGGCACGAGGGCCTCGGCCGGTCGCCGCGCGTCGGCGGGGGCGCCGTTGGTGAGGAACGCGGTGACGGCACCCGCCCTGCGCCCCGCCAGCGCGTCAAGCAGGAAGTCGCCGACGAGGAGCACGTGCGTCGGGTCGACGCCCAGGGCAGCCGCCGCGCCGAGCACGCCGTCAGGCGCGGGCTTGGGCGGGTACGGGTCGTCGCGCGTGATGATGACGTCGAAGTCGTCGACGCTCAGGTCACGGAAGTTGCGCAGCGCGCGTTCGATCGCGGTGCGGCCGTTGCGCGTGATGACGCCGGTCTTGAGGCCGCTGCGGCGCAGACGGTGCACGGTGTCTTCGGCGCCGGCGTTCGGCTCCGCGCGGGCCGCCCCCTCCAGCTCGAAGCGCTCGATCACGGCAAAGGCCTCATCCCGCCGCTCCCCGGCCGGCAACGCCTGGACGAACTCGAGCACGTATTCGTCGGGCGGGCACCCGACCTCACGCTTGATGGCGGGGAAGTCCAGTCCCTCGGGGAGCGTCAGCGTGCCGTCGAAGTCGAAGAGGACGCCGTCGATGCGGAACGGTCGGGGCGGGCGTGGCAACGTGCGGTGCATACGTTCAGGATATCGTCAGCCGGGCCTGCCGACGACCGCCATGTAGACGACGCTCTCCTCGCGACCGTCGACCTGGATCAGCGCATCGGCCTCGTCGTCGTAGAACGCCGCGATCTGGCAGCAGCCAAGGCCGAGGGCCGCGGTGGCGAGGGCCACGTTCTCCGCGATGTGGCCGGCGTCGAGCGGGACGTACCGGAAGGCGCGCTGTCCGTACTTCCAGATCGAGCGTCGCCAGATGGCGCTCCACACGAAGACGGCTGCGGCGTCACGCGCCATCCCCTGGTCGAGGGCCGCACGGGCGACGGGCACGCTCAGGTCGCCCGCGACGATCCGTTCGAGGCTGCGCTCCAGCACAGCGTAATGGTAGGCGCCGGCGTCCAGGCCCTGCACGCGATGCGCGACGACGTAGGTCTCGACGGGGTAGAGGGCGCCGGCTGACGGCGCCGTGCGCAGGGCGTAGCCCGCCTGCACGGTGCTGACCCCGGCGCCCGCCCACAACAGGGTCGCGAGGTCGCTGAGTGAGATCGGTCCCGACGAGAACGAGCGGACGCTGCGGCGCCGGGCCAGGGCCTCCCAGAGGTCGGCCTTCGCCGGCGCCGGTTCGGGGAGCGCCACCTGCTCGGCGCCGGGGTAGGTCTTGAACGGCGGCGGCTGGTTCTCCCAGTCCAGCCAGCCGCCACCGAGGCGGCCGCGCGCGTGGCGCGTCTCGCGGAAGAACCGCTCGCCCGCGCCTTCGTCCTCTCGCGGGTGCCCGTCGTCCACGCTGCGTGTCACTCGACCGTGACCGCAGTGCCGCTCACGCTCACCATCAGCATGCTGCCGCTCTGTCCCACTGTCTCGAAGTCGAGGTCGACGGCGACGATCGCGTTCGCACCAAGGGCCTCCGCGGCCTGCTCGATCTCCTTGAGGGCGATGGTCTTTGCCTGCTTGAGTTCCTTCTCGTAGGCCGCCGAACGCCCGCCGACGATGTCGCGGATGCCGGCGAAGACGTCCTTGAACACGTTGGCGCCGAGGATCGCGTCGCCGGTGACGATACCGTGGTAGGCCGTGACCCTCTTGCCCTCGAAGGACGGTCCGGTCGTGACGAGCATGGTCGCCTCCTCTGTCGTTGAGGACCATCTTGCCACGCGGAGGGGTGCCGCACACGCGCGGGACGTGTACGCGAACGGCCGCGGCGGTATCACTCGTCCCGAGGGCCGCCCGCGGCGCGCACGGACGCGGGTGGGCGACGAGGACGCCGGCAGCTGAAGGGAACGCAAGATGGGCGAGTGGCAGCGACTCCGCTACGACATCTGGTCGGGAGGCTACGACTGGTTCGTCGGCATCGCGCCGGTCACCGCGGCGCGCCGCCGGTCGCTGGAGCTGCTCGCGCTCGAGCCCGGCGAAGCGGTGATCGTCGCCGGCTGCGGGACCGGGCTCGACCTTCCCCTCCTGCCGCCCGGGATCGACGTGACGGGGTTCGACCTGAGCCCGCGGATGGTCGAACGCGCGCGCAGGCGCGCCGCGAGCCTGGGGCTCGCGGCGCGCCTCGACGTCGCCGACGCTGTTCGGCTGCCCTACCCCGACGCCAGCTTCGACGCCGCCGTGCTCCATCTGATCCTGGCCATCGTCCCCGACCCTGTCGCGTGCCTGCGCGAGGTCGCGCGCGTCGTGCGCCCGGGCGGCCGGGTCGCCGTGCTCGACAAGTTCGTGCCCGGCGACACCTGCCGCCCCGGTCTCGTCCGGCGCGCCCTCGACGTGCCGTCGCGCCTGCTGTTCACGCACCTCACGCGCTGCCTCGACCCGCTGGTCGCCGCCTCGCCCTTCGCCGTCGCGTGTCAGGAGCCGTCGCTGTTGGGTGGCCAATTCCGTCTCGCCCAGCTTCGCCATCGCGAGGCTGCGGTTGACCCTCACTCGACGCCTGCCGATACACTGGAGAGCGCGAGGCAGAGGGGGCCTGATGATCGACGAGGGAGTCCAGACACCGCGTGAGTGAAGAGACCGGGAGGAAGAGCGAGGGCGGTGCTTCGCGCGCGCGCACCCTCATCGAGTACGCGCTGACGGTCGCCATCGCCATCGCCATCGCGCTGGCCATCCAGGCGTACATCGTCAAGCCGTATCGCGTGCCGACGCCGTCCATGGCCAACACGGTCAAGGCCGGCGACCGCGTGCTCATCGACCGCGTCCTGTACGGTCACCGCGACATCGTACGCGGCGAGATCGTCGTCTTCCAGGGCGGTGAAGCCGTTGGCGACCAGGTGTTGCTGAAGCGCGTCGTCGGGCTGCCCGGCGACACGCTCGCGGTCGAGGACGGTCGCCTCACGGTGAACGGGGTCCCCGCCGAGGACGGCTACGTGCGCCGCGTCGACGATGCCCCGGAAGTGACCCAGCCCGGCCCGGCAGCTCCCGACGCGCCTTGGTCCCTGCAGACCCCGTACGTCGTCCCCGATGGTTTCTACTACGTGCTCGGCGACAATCGGACCGACAGCTACGACAGCCGGTTCTGGGGGCCGATCCCGCGCACGGCGATCATCGGCCGGGCGATGGCCGTGTACTGGCCCATCCCCGGCATCCGCACCCTGGAATAGCCGCGCCGGCTGCCACACGTCCTCGTCCGCGAAGCGCGTCAGTCGCGCGACGGCTCAGCCGAGGCCCATGCGGTCGAGGTCGTCCTCGTCGTACCCGAAGTAGTGTGCCGTCTCGTGCAGGACGGTGATGCGGATCTCGTCGGCGAGCGCTTCATCGTCGCGCGACTCGCGCTCGAGGTTCCGCTGGAAGAGATGGATGACGCCGTTCTCGGGTGTCCCGCCGAGAACGCTCTGGTTAGGCACCGCCACGCCCGTGAAGAGGCCGAGGACGCGCGGGTCGATGCCGTCGAGGACCATGGCCTCGGAGGGACGGTCGTCGACGAGGATGGGGACGTTGGCCAACCACTCGAGCACCTCGTTGGGCAGCTCGCGCAGCGCCTTCTCGGCGACCTGCTCGAAGCGCTTGTGCGACATGCGTGGCGCGTCGGGCTCGGCGGCTGCGTCGAGACGCAGCACGGCGAGCCATTCGCGCGCCGCCCCCTTGTGGTCGCGGCGCTCGTCGAGGGCGGCGCCGAGCAGCCAGCGCGCGTCGGCTTCTTCCTCGATCGAGAGCCCGCCGCGGTTGAGGACCTCCTTGAGGAGCTTGACCGCGCGCTTGGGCTCGTCGAAGTCCTCGAGGTAGATCTCGGCGGCGGCGATCACCGGCGCCGGGTCGTCGGGGTCGGCCTCGTTCCAGCGCTGGCAGGCCTCGAGCGCGCCGTCGGGGTCGTCCGCCGCGAGGCGCAGCTCGACCTCGAGGTCGAGGACACCGGGGTCGTCCGGGTCGGTGTCGCGCAGCTGCTCGAAGATCTCGCCGGCGGCGTCGAGCTCGTCGTCGTCGACCGCCGCCCACGCCTGGTCGAGGGCGGCGTCGATGCGCGATTGCGCGCGGCGTCTTGACCTTTCATCGCTCACGGTGAGCAGACTATATCCGGCGCGCGGCCCGAGTAGTCGCCGGCGCGCCGCGCGGGTCGCGCCGCCTGCGACGAAGGGCGCGCGATCGGTCTGCACGACGAACGCAGGGAGCGGCATGCAGTACGACGGCATCGAGGGCAAGCGGGTCATCGTCACGGCAGCCGCGAGCGGCATCGGGGCGCAAGTCGCACGGCGCTTCGCGGCGGCGGGCGCTAGGGTCTTCGTCTGCGACGTGGACGCCGACGCCGTCGCCGCCTGCCAGGCGGCGAACCTGGGCATCGGCGCGGTCGTCGCCGACGTCGCTGCGCCCGCCGACGTGGACCGCTTCTTCGACGAGACCCTCGCCGCGCTCGGCGGCCTCGACGTCCTGATCAACAACGCCGGCGTCGCCGGCCCGGCAGCGCCCGTCGACGAGATGGACGTCGACGGGTTCAAACGCTGCGTCGACGTGAACCTGACCGCCGCGTTCCTCTGCGTCCGCCGCGCCGTCCCCGCGATCAAGGCGGCCGGCGGCGGTTCCATCGTGCTGATGTCGTCCAACGCCGGCACCATGGGGCTGCCCTTCCGCGCCCCGTACGTGGCCACGAAGTGGGGCATCGTCGGCCTGATGAAGACGCTGGCCATGGAGCTCGGACCCCACAAGATCCGCGTCAACGCGATGTGCCCGGGCGACGTCGAGGGGGACCGCATCCGGCGCGTGATCGCGATGGAGGCCGCGAACCGCAGCATGACCTACGACGAGGTCGTCGCCGAGCGCGCCGCGGCCACGTCGCTGCGCACCATGGTCACGGCCGACGACGTCGCCGACATGATGCTCTTTCTCTGTTCCGACGCCGGCGCGAAGGTGTCGGGGCAGGCGGTGCTCGTCGACGGCAACGCCGAGCGGGCCTGACGGCGGCTCGGCGTGAAGGCGAGGTCTGACACCAGTCTGGTCGGAGGTCGCGGGTGATCGTCTCCATCCCCCTGTTCATCCTGGGCATCGTCCTGCTCTGGGCCGGCACCGAGGCGGTGCTGCGCCGCGTGCCGCACCTCGCGGCTTGGTTGCGAGTGTCCCCGCTGGTCGTCACGGTCCTTCTGGTCGCCGTGATGACGTCGCTGCCGGAGTTCACCGTGTCGCTCTTCGCCTCACTACGCGATCAGCCGGCGGCGGCGGTGGGCAACATCGTGGGATCCAACTTCGTTACCCTCACGTTCGTGGCCGGTGTCTGCGCGCTGTGGCGGCCGATCGTCGTCGGCCCGACGATCCGCCAGCGCGAGTCGAGCTGGATGATCCTGGCCGCCGCGCTCCTGTTGGTGCTGGCCATGGACGGCGTCATCAGCCGGACGGACGGCGTGATCCTGGTGGCGGCGTACCTTCCGTACTTCTGGAGCACGCTCGACGACGCGCGCGAGCAGCGCGCGAGCGCACCGGTCGCGCGCGGAGGGCGCCCGTGGCTGGACGTCGCCGTCTTCGTCGCCGGGGTCGCGATGATCGTGCTCGGTGCGAACTGGATCGTCGCGCACGGCACGGCCATCGCCAGGGAACTGGGCATGAGCGACCTGCTCATCGGCGTGACGTTCTACGCGTTCGGGACGTCGCTGCCGGAGCTGGCCATCGCCCTCGGCGCGGTGCTGCGCCGGCAGGCGGACGTCACCCTGGGCGAGATCTACGCGTCGAACATCTTCACCGGCCTCGCCGTAGCGGGCGTGCTGTGCCTCATCCTGCCGCTCAGCGTGGAGTCGCTCATCGTGACCCGCGACCTGCCGCTCCTGATCGTGGCCGGCGTCATCCTGCAGATGTTCGTCACGACGGGCAGGCGCTTCGTGCGCCTCGAGGCGCTCGTGATGATCGCCATCTTCGCCTTGTTCCTGGCCGCGCAGTTCGCGGGCTTCGACCTCTCGCTGCCCTGACTCCGCCGCCCTGACGCCGTCGCCCGGCCTGGCTACGTCGGGCGCCGGCCGGTCTGCGCCGCGACCCTGAAGGCGACCATACGGCGGATGAGATCCGCCGGGAGAGGTCGGTCGAGCGGGAACTGCACCGAGCCCTTGGCGGTCCTGTACGCCGCGAGCTCGTCCTTGAAGGCGGCGATGCCCTCGGGGGCCGGGTAGAAGCCGATGTGGCGCTCGTAGCCGGCGAAGTGGACCAGATGCTGCCCGTTCAGGTCGAACGTCGGGATCGCGTAGCTCATCGTCTCCGTCGCATCGGGAGCCGCCGTGCGGACGAGGTCGCGCATCTCCCCGAGGGCTCGTCTGGTCGCCGGGGGGAACTCCGCGATGTAGTCGTCGATGCAGCGCGCCTTCGGCCGCTCCGCCATCTCGTCACGCCCTTCCGGTGTTCCGTGGCACGTCGCACCGTCGGGCCCAGCGGCCCGCGCGGTGCGCTCAATCCTGGTCTTCCACGAGCGGCGCCTCCATGAACACCCAGTGGGCGTGGAACTCCTGAGGGACCTCGCTCTCCGCGTAGGGCTCGATCTCCCGGAAGCCGGCGGCGCGGTAGACGGAGTGGGCCTCGCTCATGAACCGGGCGCTGTCGAGACGCAGGCCGGTGTAGCCCTCCACGGACATCCCGGCGACGGCGGCATCGACGAGCGCTCGGCCAATGCCGTGGCGGCGCATGGCCGGGCGCACGTACATGCGCTTGATCTCGCCCAGACGCGGCGCGATCGTCCGCACGCAGATGAGGCCGGCGGCCGCCGCGTCCGCGCCGCCGGCCGCCTTCCCTGCGCCGCCGTCGTCCGCCCACGCCAGCAGCAGGCGTCCCTGCGGGGGCGTGAAGACGTCCAGGTGCTCCATGTCGTTGGGGACCATCGCGTCGGGGTCGAACGACGTCCCGTACTCGCGATTGCACCGCGGGCACACTGCCCACAGGTACTCTGCGAACAGCTCCTGCACCAGCCGGCGGTCGCTGCCGGTCGCCTGGCGGACGGTCACCACGGCGCGCCCCCCGTCTCCCCGGATGCTCCTTCGGGGTGGGCATCTCCCTGCGGGTCGAGGTACTGCTCGCACGTCTCGACGGCCAGGAGCGCGAGGTGGGCGGGATTGGCCGGATCCGCTCCGTCCGCGAAGCACTCGGGGTGCTCGCGCAGATGTGCGGCGGCGGCGCGCGACGCGTCGTGCAGCGCGCGTCCGCGCTGGCCCGCGTACGCGAACGACCAGCGCCGCGCGCGCTTCGCGATCGCCGGGCGCGCGGCCTCGACGCCGGCCGCGGCGAAGACCCGGCAGTCGAACTGGCGGCACGTCCGCGGCCGGTCCTCGTAGATCGAGCACTCGCCGTCGCGGAACATCGGGCAGTGCCCGCGCTCGTCGTAACCCATGACCAGATGGCCCCTCGGCATGTCGGGGGCGGGGAAGAGCAACTCGGCCGGAACGCGAGCCAGCGTCTGCGACTCGTCGGGGCCGACGTGGACGAAGAGAGCCGACGTGCAGCAGGCCCGGCAGTCGCCGCAGGGCACGGCGATCGCCCTGTCGTCTGCCTGCGCGGCGCGGGACTCCGCGAGCCACGAGGCGAAGTCGCCGGCCGCGAGGTCCGGGTCGCCGGTCACGCGCGCTCCCCGTCGCGACGCACGGCCGTCGCCGGGGCTTTCGTCATGCGGCGGTGCCACAGCAGGACGCCGAGCGCCGCCACCATGATCAGGTTGGGCAGCGTCCAGGGGCCGAGTGGCGAGATGACGACGAGGAAGGCGATGCCGCCGACGAGACCCCAGCCTGTCCACCGCCCCCCACGGATCAGCAGGACGCCGACCGTGATCTCGAACGCGGCGACGAGCAGGCCGAACGCCACGGGCGCCCTCGTCACCACGTGCGCGAAGACCCACTCGTAGGGTGCGAGCAGCGGCGCGTCCGTGCCGAGTCTCGCGAAGCCGTCCGGGTCGACGAGCGCGAACACGACGTTGACGCCGAGCGCCATGAGGATGAAGAAGACGCCCAGGAAGATACGCCCGGCGCGCGGCCTCCAGAGGCACAGCCCGAACACGGCGAGGCAGAACGCGCCCCAGATGAAAGTCTGCTGCAGCATGGCCGCGGACCCTATCACCCGTCGCGAGGCAGCGGCGACCGCGCGGCAGCGGCGACCGCGCGGCGCCGGCAACCACCGTCACGGACGGGCCATGTGCGTGTAGGCGCGGATCTGGGAGATGCGCCACGCGTCGCCCTGTCGCACGAAGACGTCGGTGAAGCTGTGCACGACGGGGTCCGTCCCGCCCGCGACGGCCGGCGGCAGCCCCTCGATCGTCGCCTCGCCGTCGGCCAGGGCGACGTCGTCCGTCACGAACGTGACGCGCAGGATCGTGGACCTGTGGGTAGAGCGGCCGGTGCCGTCGCGGAAGAGGATCGCGAGGAACGTGACGAACGCCTCCCGGCCGCGCGTGACCTCGCCGAAGGGGTTGACGACCACCGCGTCGGCCGTGAGGAAGGCAGCGACCTGCGCGGGGTCGCCCGCCTTCCACGCGGTGTCGTACGCCTCCTCGGCCGCCCGGATGGCCCGCTCGTCTTCGACTCGGGTCGCGCGCTGTCGCTCAACGTCCATGGTCCCAGCTTCCCCGGGCGGGTCGCCCGCGACGCCCTCAGATGTACGCGAACAACGGAGGGAAGACGACGACCACCACCGCTGCCCATATGGCGTAGACGGGGATGTAGTCGGTCTGCCACTTCTCGACCGCCGTGAACGGTCGGCGCCCTCTCAGGAACGAGGCGGACAGCACGGCGGACCACGCCAGATTCACGAGCAGGACCACGTTCTCGCCCAGCGCCGCCACCCGGTTCGGCGTGAAGCCGAACTCGGTGATGCGCGCGGCGATGGCCCAGAGCGCGACCGCGTCGGCAAGCAGGGCACTGACCACGAGGACGACCTGCAGCACGTCGAAGACGCCGGGGGGCGACTGGGGGTCTCGGGCGGAGACAGAGTAGAGCACGAGCGCGAGGACCACCACCAGGAGCAGATCGAAGGCGATCAACACGTCCCGCTCGACGTCCACGCCGCGCCCCGTCCACAGCACCGTGCCCAGGAACGTGAGCAGAGCGACGGCGAAGAGGGGCGTGAAGAGGCGCGTCAACACCGGCGCCATGTTCTCGATCACGCTCTGCTTGGCCTCCACGAGCCACGATGCGACGACGATCGCTCCCGCCGCTCCGCACGGCAGCAGCCACGACTCGAAGAAGGGCTCGAGGTCCACGCCGATGGCCTCGAAGATCAAGGCCATGAACGCCATGAGGACCGCGCCGCCCAGACCGATCAGCACGTAGTAGATGACGAGCTCGCCCGAGAAGCGGACGAAGTCCATGCGTCCGGCCACCTGGTTCCAGCGACCCCCGGCGTACACGATGCCGACCACCATCCAGAGCGTGATCGGCAGGTGGAGCGCGGTGAGCACCTCGGTGTGACCGCCGTCGGTGAACGGATACACGTTGGCGAAGATCCCCGCGGCGACGAACGCCGCGACCGGCCAGATGAGACTCCTGCGGTCAAGTCCCCGCTTCCAGAAGAAGTAGGCCGTGAGCAGGGGCAGCACGAGGAGGCTCAAGTTGCGGGCATAGAAGCCTTCGTCTTGGCCGAGGTCGGCACCGAAGAGCGCGGGGGCTTTGACCGCCACGGCGGCGGCGACCGCAAGGCAGAAGGCGACGACGGCGTCGGTCCGCGCCGCGGTCTTCGGCTGTCCGGGGCTCGAAGGGACGACGAGCTGCTTCCACAGGCGATCCGAGTGCTCGCGTGCGAACTCCCGCGACAGGGCGTCGAGGTCGCCCATGCGCTTCACCGCCACCAGGAACGCTTCGTCTGTGGCGAGGCCCGCGTCGACCAAGGCCGCTACCTGCTCGCGCAGATGGTCTTCAAGCTCCGCGACATCCACCGCGTGGACCGCCTGCCGGCGGCGAAGGTAGTCGCGCCACTGGTCGATCTGCTCCTCGAGCGGTGCGTCGCGATCTACCTCCGGCATCATTCACCCTCCCTGTGGCGCCGGCACGCTGAGCGCACGGCGGCCGGCCGTCGCGGGACGCGGAGCGGGCGGGGAGGGGAGAGCGAGCGGTTGTGTGCGTCAAGTTGTG
>DDYF01000045.1 GCA_002347645.1 Thermoleophilia bacterium UBA2241
GCAACTAAAGACTCAAGACACTAGGGTGCACGCACCAGATTCCGACGGCTTGGCGGCGCGGCGGCGGCGCTGGGCCGCGCCGGCGGTGACGCCAGGGGGGGTGAGGTGGATGCAGCCTGCGAGCGGCGCGCGCCGGGACGCGATCCGGGTGCTCCTCGTCGACGACCACACCATCCTGCGGGCGGGCATCCGCGCGTTGCTGGCAGCCGAAGCGGATATCACCGTCGTCGGCGAGGCGGCCGACGGTCAGGAGGCCGTCGAGAAGGCCGATGCGCTGCGGCCGGACCTCGTGCTCATGGACGTGGTCATGCCGCGGATGAACGGCCTCGAGGCCACCGGCCTGATCAAGCGACGCGACCCGGCCGTCAAGGTCCTCGTGCTCAGCATGTACGACGACGACGAGTACGTGCAGCAGGTGATCCAGGCGGGTGCGTCGGGCTACCTGCTCAAAGGGATCGTCGCCGACGACCTGGTCCGCGCCATCCGCGAGGTGCACGCCGGGTCGTCCTTCCTGAACCCGTCCGTCGCCGCCAAGCTGATCGAGGACTACGTGCGTCGGGTGCGTGGGGAAGAGGACGCGCCCGCTCGCGAGCCGCTGACGGCTCGCGAGCGTGAGGTGCTGACGCTGATCGCCGACGGTAACAGCAACCAGGCGATCGCCGACTCCCTCTGCCTGAGCCGCAAGACGGTGGAGAGCCACCGCGCCAACATCATGCGCAAGCTCGGTCTGCACGACGTCACCGAGCTCGTCAAGTACGCCCTGCGCACCGGCCTGATCACCCTCGAGCAGCCGCGGACCTGAGGGGGCGCTCAGGCTCGAGCGGTCGCTCTCCCAGCGGGCGCGGCCACCTCGACATCCCGTCCTGTAACCGCCGCTCCGCAGTGCCCGGACGCTCCATTCGGGCCCACCCGGCTCGCCGGCGTCATGGCCGCGGTCCAATCAGGCTCCAATCGGGCGCCAAGACCCCCACATCTTGTACAGATGGTTTACGGCGCGAGGCTCGTCTACGTGATACCTTGTAAGGCGTGGAACCAGAGCCTTGCCCCGGTTCGCGCCGGGTTCGGCAGGCTCGAACGGGTGAGGTCCGCCCGGGTCCTTTCGCTCCGCACCTTCGCGGGATGCCGGAGCCGCCATGTACGCCGCTCAGTTGACCGACTGGAGAGAGGAATGACGGAACTCGCGACCACTGCGCAAGCAAGGGAGCTTCACCGCCGGTTCACCGAGGACGTGATGTCCATGCCCTCCGGCGAGAAGATCAAGATCTGCCAGCAGTGCGGTACCTGCACCGGGTCCTGTCCGACGAGTTACCTCATGGACTACGGTCCCCGCGAGGTGATCGCCGCCTTCCGCGCCGGCATGATCGACAAGGTGGTGAAGAGCAACACCATCTGGCTCTGCACGTCGTGCTACTCGTGCACCGTGCGCTGCCCGGCCAACATCAAGATCACCGATCTCATGTACGAGCTGAAGCGCCTGGCCATCAAGTACGACCTGCTGCCCAAGGATTCCAAGAACCCCGCGATGACCAAGTACTTCATCGACAACGTGAGCAAGTACGGGCGCAACCACGAGGTCGGGCTCATGGCGAAGTTCATGCTCACCAAGGACTGGGGCATGCCGTTCCGCTTCGCCGGCCTGGGACTCAAGCTGTTCACGGCCGGGAGGCTGCCGCTGGCTCCCAAGCAGATCAGGGGCAAGGAGGAGATCGCGAAGATGAGCGCCTACCTTGACGCGCAGGAGGCGAAGGCCCAATGAAGTACCTCTACTACCCCGGCTGCTCGGCCGAGTCGACGGGCAAGGCCTACGACATCAGCACCAGGACCGTCATGGAGAAGCTGGGCGTCGAGCTCGCCGAGCTCGACGACTGGAACTGCTGCGGCGCGACGAGCTACTTCTCCACGCGCGAGATCGACTCGTTCGCGATCGCCGCGCGCAACCTCTCGATCGCCCAGCAGCAGGGTGACGACGACCTGTGCGTCATCTGCAACGCCTGCTACACGACGCTCGCCAAGACCAACCGCTATATGGCCGAGAGCGCGCACGTGTACGAGCAGGTCAACGGCGCGCTGAACGCCGTCGGCCGCAGCTACGACGGCACCAAGCCCGTGCGTCACATCATGGACGTGCTCATCAACGACGTCGGGCTCGAGGCCATCGAGAGCAAGGTCACGCGGCGTCTCACCGGCCTCAAGGTGGCGCCCTACTACGGCTGCCAGTACTCGCGCCCCATCGGCAGCTTCGACGACACCGAAGACCCGCAGACGATGGACCGCTTCTTCGAGGCCCTCGGGGCGGACGTGCTCACCGACTTCCCGGCCAAGCTCAAGTGCTGCGGCGGCATGATGATGCTGACCAACGCGGACGTCGCGCTGCGGCTCTGCCACGAGATCCTCAAGTCCGCCAAGGACATGGGCGCCGACGTGATCGTCGCCGCCTGCCCTCTCTGTGAGATGAACATGGAGGGCTACCAGCCCCGCGTGAACAGCGCGTTCGGCACCGACTACAACATCCCGGTCATGTACTTCACCCAGCTCGCCGGCCTGGCACTGGGCGCCGACCCCAAGCAGCTCGGTCTCGGCATGCAGGCGGTCTCCTGCGCGCCGGTCCTGGCTGCGATCCCGGCGTGAGCGGCGAGGAGGAGAGGCAAATGGCGGAAGAGAAGATCGGCGTCTACATCTGCCACTGCGGCACCAACATCGCCGGCAAGGTCGACGTCGAAGAGGTGACGCGCTGGGCGGCCGAGCAGCCGAACGTGGCCGTCGCCCGCGAGTACAAGTACATGTGCTCGGACCCGGGCCAGGACCTCATCAAGCAAGACATCCAGGAGCACGGCATCACGCGCGCCGTCGTGGCCGCCTGTTCGCCGACGATGCACGAGCCGACCTTCCGCAAGGCGGCCGGCGACGGCGGGCTCAACCCCTATCTGTTGCAGATGGCCAACATCCGCGAGCACTGTTCGTGGGTCACCATCGACGGTGACGCGGCCACCGAGAAGGCGAAGCGCATCCTCGGCGCGCAGATCCACCGTCTGCCGCTGAACCTGCCGCTCGAGCCCATCGAGGTGCCCGTCAACCCGAACGTGATGGTGGTCGGTGGCGGTATCGCCGGCATCGAGGCGGCGCTCAAGCTCGCCGCCACGGGCAAAAAGGTCTACCTCGTCGAGCGCGACCCGTCGATCGGCGGCCACATGGCCATGTTCGACAAGACGTTCCCGACGCTCGACTGCGCGGCGTGCATCCTGACGCCGAAGATGTCGGCGGCGGGCAAGGAGCCGAACATCGAGATGCTCGCCTACAGCGAGGTCACGCAGGTCGACGGCTACGTCGGCAACTTCAAGGTCAAGGTGACGAAGAAGGCGCGCTACGTCGACATCGACAAGTGCACGGGCTGCGCGCTCTGCACCGAGGCGTGCGTGGTGCGCAAGGTCCCGAACGAGTTCGACCAGGGGCTCAGCAAGCGCGCCGCTGCCTACATCCCGTTCCCGCAGGCAGTACCCCTCAAGGCCACGCTCGACCCCACGCGCTGTCTCACCTTGACGGGCAAGAAGTGCAAGCAGCCCTGTGTCGCCGCCTGCGGCCCCGCGGCCATCGACTTCGACCAGAAGGACGAGGAGATCGAGCTCGAGGTCGGCGCGATCATCATGGCCACCGGCTTCCAGCTCTGGGACCCGACGCCCGAGACGCGCTACAGCTACGGCAAGCTCGACAACGTCATCTCGAGCCTGGAGTTCGAGCGCATCTCCAACGCCTCGGGCCCGACCGGCGGCCACATCGTCTGCAAGAACGGCGAGCCGCCGAAGTCGGTCGCCATCCTGCACTGCGTCGGCAGCCGCGACGAGAACTATCAGGAGTTCTGCTCGCGCGTCTGCTGCATGTACTCGCTCAAGTTCGCCCACCTCATCAAGGAGCACCTGCCCGAGACCGAGGTGTACGAGTGCTACATCGACATGCGCACCTACGGCAAGGGCTACGAGGAGTTCTACAAGCGCCTCATGGACGAGGGCGTCCACTTCATCCGCGGTCGCGCCGCGGAGGTGAGCGATGTCGGTCTCACGCCCAACGAAGAGGGGCACCTGGTCGTGAAGGTCGAAGACACGCTGCTCGGCGTCACGCGGCGGCTGCCCGTCGACATGGTGGTCCTCTCGTCCGGGCTGGCGCCTCGTGCCGACGCCAAGTCGACGGCGCAGATCTTCGGCTTCGGCTGCAGCGCCAACGGGTTCTACCTCGAACGGCACCCCAAGCTGGAGCCCGTCAGCACGGTCACCGACGGCATCTTCATCGCCGGGTGCTGCCAGTACCCCAAGGACATCCCCGACACGGTGGCCCAGGCTGGCGCCGCCGCGGCCGGCGCCCTGGCGCTCGTCGACAACGCCACGGTCAAGGTCGAGCCGACCATCTCGTACATCGACCCCGAGAAGTGCTCGGGCTGCCACATCTGCGTGGGCCTCTGCCCGCACGCCGCGATCCAGTACAACGAGGAGAAGGGCGTGGCCGAGGTCATCGAGGCTGCCTGCAAGGGCTGCGGCGTGTGTGTCGCCGCCTGCGGTTCGGGCGTGCCCCAGCAGCGCGGCTACCTCGACGAACAGATCTTCGCCGAGATCGAAGGAGCCCTGGCCCTCTAGCGGCCGGCGACGGAGAAGGAGACCAGAGTGAGTGACCAGTTCGAACCACGGCTGATCGGCTTCCTCTGCCGCTGGTGCAGCTACAACGGCGCCGATCTCGCCGGCACGTCGCGGATGAAGTATCCGCCGAACCTCGTGCCGATCAAGACCAACTGCTCGGGTCGCGTCGACCCGACGCACATCTTCAAGGCCTTCGCCGAGGGTGCCGACGGCGTCCTCATCGCCGGGTGCCACCCGGGCGACTGCCACTACATCAACGGCAACTACCGCACGGCGGGCCGCTTCCCGCTCATGAAGAAGATGCTCGAGCAGCTCGGCCTTGAGCCGGGGCGTGTGCGCCTCGAGTGGGTCTCGGCGGCCGAGGGCGACAAGTTCGCCCGCGTCGTGACCGAATTCACCGAGGAGATCCGCGCCCTCGGTCCGCTCGGCTGGAGGACCCAGACCGACGTCGACCCGGCCCAGGCCGGATCCGCGGCGTCAGATCGCGTCGAGGAGGCGGTGCCGGCATGAGTGACAAGTTCAAGTTCGCCATGTACTGGGCCGGCAGCTGCGGCGGTTGCGAGATCGCCGTCCTCGAGATCAAAGACAAGATCCTCGAGGTCGACGCGAACTACGACGTCGTCTTCTGGCCCGTCGCCGCCGACTTCAAGTACAAGGACGTCGAGGGGTACGACGACGGCTTCATCGACGTCTGCCTCTTCAACGGTTGCATCCGCAACAGCGAGAACGAGTACGTCGCCAACCTGTTGCGCAAGAAGTCGAAGGTGCTCGTCGCCTTCGGTGCCTGCGCCACGATGGGCGGCATCCCGGGCCTCGCCAACGAGGCGACCGCGCAGCAGCTCAAGGACCTCGTGTACCGCGACAACCCGTCGGTCGACAACCCCGAGGGCATCTACCCGCAGGAGAAGTACGAGGTCCCCGAGGGCGAGCTCGAGCTGCCGCACCTGTACGACACCGTCAAGACGCTCGACCAGTGCGTCGACGTGGACTACTACGTTCCCGGCTGCCCGCCCGAGGCGCACCAGATCGGCGCGGTGCTCGACGCCGTGACCGCCGCGCTCAAGGGCGAAGCTGAACTGCCGCCCAAGGGCGCGGTCGTTGGCGCCGCCCCCAAGACCTGCTGCGACGAGTGCAAGCGGGTCAAGGAAGAGAAGAAGATCTCCGGCTTCCGTCGTATGTGGGAGTTCTTCCCCGACCCCGAGAAGTGCCTGCTCGAGCAGGGCGTCATGTGCATGGGCCCGGCGACCCGGGCGGGCTGCGGCGCGCGCTGCACGAACGTCGGCATGGCGTGCCGCGGCTGCTACGGGCCGCCGGACGGCGTCGTCGACCAGGGCGCCAAGATGCTCAGCACGCTTGCCTCGATCGTCGACGCACCGACGCCGGAGGAGATCGCCGAGATCGCCGGCACCCTGCCCGACCCGGTCGGCACCTTCTACCGGTTCGGGCTCGCCAGCTCCCTGTTGAGGAGGGCCAAGGTCTGATGAAGAAGATATCCGTCGATCCCATCACCCGCCTCGAAGGGCACGGCAAGATCGAGATCTTCGTGAACGACGCCGGCGAGGTGGCGAACGTCTACTTCCAGATCCCCGAGCTGCGCGGCTTCGAGCGCTTCTGCGTCGGTCGGCCGGTCGAGGAGCTGGCGCGCATCACGACGCGCATCTGCGGCGTCTGTCCGGAGGCACACCATATGGCCGCCGGCAAGGCCATCGACGCCGTCTTCGGCGTCGAGCCGACGCCGGCCGGTGCGCGCCTTCGTGAGCTGCTCTACAACGCGTTCTTCGTGACCGACCACACGACGCACTTCTACATTCTCGCCGGCCCCGACTTCATCATGGGCCCCCAGTCCGACCCCGCGACGCGTAACATCCTCGGCATCGTGCACAAGGTCGGTCTCGAGACCGCCGGCGCGCTCATCAACCTGCGTGCCGAGGCGGCCGAGCTTATCAGCATCATCGGCGGCAAGCAGATCCACCCGGTCTGCAACCTCCCCGGCGGCGTGAGTCAAGCGGTCACCAAAGAGCAGCAGGAGCGCATGATCCAGATCACGACGGGCTTCGTCGAGTTCGCCAAGTTCAGCCTGCAGCTCTTCAACGACATCGTGCTCGGCAACAACGACTACGTCGACCTCATCAAGAGCGATGCCTTCACGCACCAGACGTACTCCATGGGCATGGTCGACGAGAACAACAAGGTCAACTTCTACGACGGCAAGATCAGGGTCACCGGCCCCGACGGCGCCGAACTCGTCAAGTTCGACGGTAAGGACTACCTCGCCGAGTTGGCCGAGCACGTCGAGCCCTACAGTTACCTCGTCTACCCGTACCTCAAGAGGGTCGGCTGGAAGGGCTTCGTCGACGGCAAAGACTCGGGCGTGTACCGCGCCTCGCCGCTCAGCCGTCTCAACGCCGCCGACGGCATGGCGACACCGCAGGCGCAGGAGGAGTACGAACGCTACTTCTCGACGCTGGGTGGCAAGCCCGTCCACGCGACGCTGGCCACCCACTGGGCGCGTCTCGTCGAGGTCCTGTATGCGGCTGAGCGCGCTCACGAGCTGGCCAGTCACCCCGACCTGACCGATCCGAACGTGCGCGTCATCCCGACCGGGATCGTGGGCGAGGGCATCGGCGTGGTCGAGGCGCCGCGCGGCACGCTCTACCATCACTACAAGACCGACGAGAAGGGCATGGTCACCAACGTCAACCTCATCGTCGGCACGACCAACAACAACGCCGCGATCTCCATGTCGCTCAAGAAGGCGGCCGAAGGGCTGATCAAGGGTGGCACCGAGATCAGCGAAGGCACGCTCAACATGATCGAGATGGCCTTCCGTGCCTACGACCCCTGCTTCGGCTGCGCCACGCACACGCTGCCCGGCGACATGCCGCTCCAGGTCGTGACGCGCAGCGAGGCGACGGGCGAGGTCATCGCCAGCGTCAAGAGGAACATGTGAGGTGAGCTCCACCCTCGTCCTCGGCATGGGGAACCCGATCCTGTCGGACGACGGCGTCGGGCTGTACGTCGCCGAGCGGCTGCAGGCGGGCCCCATGCCGGACGGGGTGGAGATCCAGACCAGCGAGGTCGCCGGGCTGCGCCTGCTCGAGCTGCTGAAGGGCTACGACAAGGTCGTGATCGTCGACGCCTTGCGCAGCGGGCGCGAACCCGGCGAGATCGTGCGCTACGACGCCGCCGAGTTCAAGGGCGGCCATCGCTACGGGTCGGCGCACTCCATCGGCCTGCACACTGCCCTGGAGCTCGGCCGCCGGCTCGGGATGCCCATGCCTGACGACGTGACCGTGTTCGCCGTCGAAGCGGAGGACGTCGAGACGTTCGGCGAGGAGTTCTCGTGCCCAGTGGCCGCCGCCGCCGAGAAGGTCATCGATCTGGTGCGCGCCGAGGTGGGCGCGGGGTGAGCCGCGGCCCGTGGGGGCCGCGGCTCACCCCGCGCCCGGCGGCGCGCCCGCGCCGACCGAGGTCGTCGTGAGCACAGCAAGCATCGTCGTCTTCGCCCATCACGGCGCGGCCCCGCTGCGTGAGACGCTGCGCGCCCTGCGCGAGACGGCCGGGTACCCCTACGAGGCCGTCGTGCTCGCCAGCGACAGCGACGAGCAACTGGCGATCTACCTCAACCGCGAGTACTTCCGCCGCACCATCGCGGGCTACGTGCTCGACCATGCCCGGGACGAGCATGCGCTCTGCCGCGTCGACCGCGCGTTCCACCTCGCGGCGGGCGAGTACCTCGTGCGCCTCGACGACGCGCTGTCGTTCACGCCGGGTTGGCTGGCGATCGTGATTGCGACGCTCGAGGCAGACCCGGGCATCGGCTGGCTCTCGCTCGTCGAGCCGCCGCCGGCGCGCAGGCCGCGAGGGCGCCCGCGTAAGCCGTCGGAGACGCCGGTCGCCGTCGAGCACGCGGACTGGCGCTGCTACGCGATCCGGCGCGAGCTGCTGGTGCGCCACGAGCGGGCGTGCCGCGGCCTTGACGGCGACCCGTGCCCTCTGCAGGTTTCCCTCAGGCGGCTAGGCATGCGCATCGCCCACCTGCCGGGCCTGGTCGCGCCGCGGCAGGGCATGATGACGTCGGGTCCCGTCGTGACCAAGGTCAACGAGGACGACCTTCTCGTCCACGGCGGACCCACCGGTGCGATGGGGCGCCTGGAGAAGCCCTTCGCGCTCGGCGACGATGTCCTCATGACGTGCATGGCCTGCGGTGCCACGGAGCTCGAGGTGCTCGCCGCGCGGGTCAAGTTCTGCGACGCCCACCAGGTGGCGATAGGCCACCTCTACGAGTTCCGCTGCCCGGAGTGCAACGAGCTGCACTACCGGGACGTGCTGCAGTTCAGATGTCCGGACGAGGGGTGAACGTCGAGGCCGGGACGACGCGCTCAGCCCGGCGCGCCGAGTTCGTCACGGTCACAGGAGTCGTGCAGGGTGTCGGGTTCCGCCCCTTCGTGTACGGCTTGGCCCGGCGACTCGGCGTGTGCGGTTGGGTGCGCAACACCTCGGCTGGCGTCGAGGTGCACGCCGAAGGGTCGCAGACCGTGCTCGACGCCTTCGCCCGCGGCGTGCAGGAGGAGGCGCCGCCGCGCGCGTACGTGGCGACGCTGACGCGCGCGGCGGCGCCGCACGAGGGTCACGACGGCTTCGTGATCGTCGAGAGCGCCCCCGACCCCGATGCCTACCAGCTCGTCTCACCCGACATCGCGACCTGCGACGACTGCCGGCGCGAGCTGCTCGACCCCGGCGACCGTCGTCACGACTACCCGTTCACGAACTGCACCAATTGCGGTCCGCGCTTCACGATCATCGAGGGTCTGCCGTACGACCGCGAGCGCACGACGATGCGGCACTTCCCGCTGTGTCCGGCCTGTCGCAAGGAGTATGAGGACCCGGGCGACCGGCGTTTCCACGCGGAGCCGAACGCGTGCCCCATGTGCGGGCCGCGCGTGAAGCTCGTGCGGCGCGCGGACGACGGGGGCGGCGCCGTCGAGCTGGCCGCCGGCGGCGAAGCCGACCCGGCGGCGCCCATCCGCACCGCCGCCCGGCTGCTGCGCGCCGGCGAGATCGTCGCGGTGAAGGGCCTCGGCGGCTTCCATCTCGCCTGCGACGCGACCGACGGCGAGGCCGTTCGCCGTCTCAAGGGGCGCAAGCGGCGCCTCGACAAGCCGCTCGCCGTCATGTTCCGCGATCTCGACGAAGTGCGCTCGCACTGTCGCGTCGGCACCGACGAAGAGGGCCTGCTCGCGTCACCCGAGCACCCCATCGTCCTGGTCGAGTGGCGCGAGATCGGCGCCGATGGGGCGGTCGGCCCGGAGGTCGGCCGGGGGGGCGCGATCGGCGCCGGGGTCGGCGCGGCGATCACGCCCGAGGTCGCGACCGGTCAGCGGTACCTCGGTGCCATGCTCCCCTACACGCCGCTCCACGTGCTGCTCATGCGGGCGGCGGGCCGGCCGCTGGTCATGACCAGCGGCAATCTCGCGGAAGAGCCGATCGTCAAGGGCTGGGAGGAGGCGGGCAGGCTGGCGCACATCGCCGACGCGTACCTCCTTCACGACCGCGAGATCGCGGCGCGCTACGACGATTCGGTGGCGCTCGTGCGTCGCGGCCGACCGCGTGTCGTGCGCCGCTCGCGCGGGTACGCGCCGTTCCCCGTCCCGCTCTTGCGTCGGCTCCCGCAGGTCCTGGCCTGTGGCGCCGAGCTGAAGAACACCTTCTGCGCGACGCGCGACGCCTACGCCTTCCTGAGCCAGCACATCGGCGACCTCGAGAACCTCGAGACGCTGGAGCACTACGAGACCAGCATCGCGCTCTACGAGCGCATGTTTCGCCTGGAGCCGGAGGTTGTCGCGTACGACCTGCACCCGGAGTACCTCGCGACCAAGCACGCGCTGACGCTGCCGCAGGACGAGAAGATCGCCGTCCAGCACCACCACGCGCACGTGGCCGCGCGCCTCGTCGAGAACGGGCGTGAGGAGCGCGTCATCGGTGTGGCGCTGGACGGCCTGGGCTACGGAGCCGACGGTGTCCTCTGGGGTGGTGAGGTGCTTGTGGCCGACCTGCGCGGCTACGAGCGTGTCGCCCACCTCGAGCCGCTGCCGCTGCCCGGGGGCGCGCTGGCGATCGAGCGGCCCGCGCGGACCGCCGCCGGGTGGGCCTATGCGCTGCTCGGCGAGGACGGGCTCGCGCGGGCGGCGCGGCTGCTTCACGGGCGTGTCGCCGGGCGCGAGCCCGGGGGCGGCCGCGGCGCACACAATGCACCCTTCCTCAGCGACGAGGAGCTGGCCGCGGTGGTCCGCCAGGTGCAGACGGGCGAGAACGCCCCGCTGACGACGAGCTGCGGCCGGCTGTTCGACGCTGTGGCGGCGCTGGCAGGCGTGCGCGGCGCCATCACCTACGAAGGCCAGGCCGCCATCGAGCTCGAGATGATGTCGTGCGCCGGCGGCTTACCGTACGAGTTCGGCGTGGCCGGCGAGATCGTCTCGGCGAGGGCCGCCACGCCTGGTGCCACGGGTGCCCGTGGAACGGGGGCCTCGCCGGCCGACGATCTCGCTGTGACGACGCCGGCCGTGGTGCGGCTCGCGCCGGTCCTTGAGGGAGTGATCGGGGACGCCGAGGCGGGGCGCGCGCCCGGCTTCATCGGCGCGCGCCTCCACGCGACCGTCGCCGCCATGACGCTGGCGCTCTGCCGCCGGGCCCGGGCGGCGACGGGGATCGCCGTCGCCGCCCTCGCCGGCGGCGTCTTCCAGAATCGCCTGCTGACGGACCTGTGCGAGGCCGCGCTCGAGGCGGACGGCTTCGAGGTCCTGACCGGCAGCTTGGTGCCGACCAACGACGGCGGGGTCGCGCTGGGGCAGGCGGCGGTGGCAGGCTATACTGTGCTGCACCGCCGCGGTCTGCTCGAGTAGACACGGCAGGACCGACGACAGGATCAGCCCATGTGCCTCGCCCTTCCCATGCGTATCACCATGATCGACGGCCAGCTTGCGACCATCGTCGCCGACGGCCTGGAGCAGCGCGCCAGCATCGTCCTCGTCCCCGATGCCGACATAGGCGACTACGTCCTCGTCCACGCCGGGTACGCGATCAGCGTCATCGACGAGGACGAGGCGAACGAAACGTACGGGCTGTTGGCCGAGCTCGCCGAGGCGGCTGCTTGGGAGGACTCGCGCGGCCGGCGCCCGGAGACCGGCGGCCGCCTCGACAGGGACGGGACGCAGGAGGACGCGTGACGCCGGCCGGCGGCCCGCCGCCATACCCGTCCCGCGACGCCGACGCTCGTCCGTCTGTCGCGGCCTCGCCCGCGGCCCTTCGCCGCCTCGCCGACGACCTCTTCGTCGAGGCTCGCGCGGCGGCGGCGCGCCGCGGCACCCCAGACCTGACCTTCATGGAAGTCTGTGGTACCCACACGATGGCGATCGCCCGGTACGGGCTGCGCGACCTGCTGCCGCCCGAGGTTCGCCTGATCTCCGGCCCCGGATGTCCGGTGTGCGTGACGGCGATGGGAGACCTCGACAGGGTCATCGCGCTGGCGCGCCTTCCCGCAGTCACGCTCACGACCTTTGGCGACCTGATCCGCGTGCCGGCCTCGCGCTCGTCGCTGGCGGCCGAGCGCGCTGCCGGCGCGGACGTTCGCGTGGTCTACTCGGCGCGCGACGCCGTCGAGATCGCGGCGGCGGAGCCCGGCCGTCAGGTCGTCTTCGCCGGCATCGGCTTCGAGACGACGGCGCCGACGGTCGCCGCCGCTCTGCTCGAGGCGCGTACGCGCGGCGTGGCGAACTTCAGCGTGCTCGGACTGCACAAGACCATGCCGCTTCCGCTCAAGGCGCTCCTCGAGTTGGGTGAGACCGAGATCGCGGGCTTTCTCCTGCCGGGCCACGTGAGCGTCGTGACGGGCTCGGCCGGCTACCAGTTCCTCGCCCGGGATTTCGGTGTCGGTGGGGTGGTCGCCGGCTTCGAGGCGCACGACGTGCTGCGAGCCCTGCTGTCGCTCGTGCGTCAGGCGACGCCGGCGATCGAGATCGAGTACGCGCGTGCGGTGCGCCCCGAGGGCAACCTCGTCGCCCAGGGCCTGCTGGCGCGCGTCATGGAACCATGCGACGCCGATTGGCGCGGCCTGGGCGTGATCCCCGGGTCGGGGCTGCGGTTGCGCGGCGAGTTCGCGGCGTTGGACGCGGAGCGGCGCTTCGCGATCCATGCCGGCGAGCCGCTCGAGCCGGCGGGCTGCCGCTGCGGCGAGGTGCTGCGCGGCGTGCTGGATCCTGCCGAGTGCGCGCTGTTCGGCGCACGGTGCACGCCGGAGGATCCGGTCGGCGCGTGCATGGTCTCGAGCGAAGGCGCCTGCGCGGCGCGCTACCGCTACCGGGGGCTCGATGACTGACAACACCCACACGACGGGCGCAGGAGGCGGCACAGGCCGCGTCCTCCTCGGCCACGGCAGCGGCGGCAAGCTGTACCGCGACCTGGTGCGCGACGTGTTTCTCACGGCGTTCTCGAACCCGCTGCTCGACCGTCTCGACGACGCGGTCGCGCTCGCACCGACCGGCCGTATCGCCTTCACCACCGACAGCCACGTCGTGCAGCCGCTGATCTTTCCTGGTGGCGACATCGGGCGCCTCGCAGTGGCGGGCACCGTCAACGACCTGGCGACGGCGGCGGCGCGGCCGCTGGCGCTCGCCGCCGCCTTCATCATCGAGGAGGGCTTCGCCTTCGACGAGCTCGAAGCCATCTGCGCAAGCATGGCGGCGACCGCCGTCGAGGCCGGCGTGCCGATCGTCACCGGCGACACGAAGGTCGTCGAGCGCGGCGCCTGCGACGGCGTCTACGTGACGACGACCGGCGTCGGCGAGATCGTCATCGACCACGAGCTCGGCGCCCAGGCGGTGTGTGACGGCGACGCCGTGATCCTCTCGGGCGGCGTCGGCGACCACGCGGTCGCCGTCCTCGCCGCCCGCGGCGACTTCCACTTCAGCGCCGACGTGCGCAGCGACTGCGCGCCGCTCTGGGGTCTCGTCGAGGCGACCGTCGGTGCCGTTCGCGATGTCACGTCGCCCGTGTCATCCGCGATTGCGGACGCGGCCGGCGGGGCAGAGGCTCTACGCTTCCTTCGCGACCCGACCCGCGGCGGCCTGACGACCGTGCTGGCCGAGCTCGCCGAGGAGGCCAAGCTCGGCATCGAGGTCGAGGAGGCCGCCATCCCCGTCTCGCCGGCGGTGCGCTCGGTCTGCGACCTCCTGGGCTACGACCCGCTCACGCTGGCGAACGAGGGGAAGATGGTGCTCGTTGTCGCACCCGAGGCGGCCGACACGGTCGTCGCCGCGCTGCGCGCTCAGCCCCTGGGCCGCGACGCGGCGCAGGTGGGCGTCGTCACCGCCGCCCACCCCGGCCGCGTCGCCCTGCGCACCATGTTCGGCACGCGCCGCGTGCTCGACATGCCCGTCGGCGAACTGCTGCCGCGCATCTGCTGACCGCCCAGCTGCGCCACAGCGCTCTCCCGGCACGGCCCGACGGATCGTCACCCGTAGGCGGTCGCCATCGTCATCCCGCCGAAGGCATCGTCACTCTCGAACGCCCAGCCGCGGCGAGCTACGCTGCCTCAGTTCCCGTCGTCAATGTGTTGCAGGATGCAACCAGAGGAGGTACCGTGGGCGTGAAGGAGGCGATCGTCATGCCGATTCTCCACGTCCGCAACATCCCCCAGCGGCTGTACGACGACATCAAGCTGCGCGCCAACCTGGAGCGCCGCTCGCTGACCGCCGAGGTCATCGAGTTGCTCGAGCGCGGCCTGGCGGCGCCCGTGCGCGAGTTCTCGATGAAGGAGTGGCTTGAGGACGCACGTCGCTTCAGTGATGAGATGGAGGCGAAGTACGGCCCCTACGAAGGTCCGAGCAGCGCCGATCTCATCCGCGAGGATCGAGAATCACATTGACCGACCGGGCCGGGCCGTCGGTGATCGATGCCAGCGCGATCGTGCCGCTCGTCGCGAGGGAGCCCTGCAGTGCTCCCGCTCGCCGCTGGTTCAGGGTTGCGCAGGATCACCTGGCGTCCTCCGTCACCATCGATCTGTTCGACGCCGAGTGCACGAACGCCGTCTGGAAGCGCGTGCGATGGTCGCGGTGGTCGATCGAGGACGCGGAGCTCGCCCTCGGCCGCGTACTGGCTCTCCCGTTCCCTCGTGTCGCGTTCGGGGAGATCGCGGGCGAAGCACTGCGCCTGGCCTGGCGGTTCGAGATCACCGTCTACGACGCGTGCTACGCCGCACTGGCCGTGTCCAGCGGGCTGCCGCTCATCACGGCGGACAGAAGGCTGGCAAGGGTGGCGCGGCAGGCCGGCTGCGACGTCGTCTGCTTCACGGAGGGCGCCTGAGGCGGCGACCTAGGAGGAATGGAGCCCGGTCACGGACTCGAACCGTGGACCCCCTCCTTACCATAGAGAGTCACGGCGTCGCGGAGTGTGGAGGACCATGCTGTTGTGCAGGGATTGCGAGGCCAAACGACTGGGTCGAGACCGCAGAACGGCGAGGGAAGTAGCAGACAAGTAGCAGACAGTGAGGCTGCTGACGACGGGCCCGCGACGTGACAGAGTGCGGGCGCCATCGACGCCGAAGAGGACCCGTGGACCCGATGAACGCTCCGCTCGACGACCTGATCGAGAACGTCACCTCCGACGAGTCGCCCCGCGATGCGCACCGCCGGATCGACTTCGACCTGAACGCCGCGTGGGAGCTCCTCATCGACCACCACGACCGCGCCGGGGTCTCGGAGGCGATGGAACGGACACGTGAGCATGTCGACGAGGCGATCGCGACCCTGCGGCGGTTCAGGCGCCGCCTGGAGGCGCGGGCGGGCCCGGAGCTGACGCCGGGCGACCTTCCCACGGTAGAGTGCGCTGAACGCGCCCAGCCTCCGGCCACGTTGACGGCCCCTCCGGGGGCTGTCGGCGTCTCCGGGGAGGTGCAGCCTACCTGACCGGGTAGAGGTCCTCGCAGGCGGCCGTGGTTGCGTTCCCGAGCTTCTCCGAGCGCCAGCGCAGCTGCGGCCGGCCGAGCTGCCGGGAGAGCTGCCGCAGGTAGGCGGCAATCGTGTGAAGCTGCGCGAGGGCGCGGACGAGCTGCTCCTCCGGTGGCGCGGCCGGTGGCTCTGGCGGCGGCGGCGGCGTCGGCCCGTCCGGGGCGAGGTATGGCGTCAGCTTGACCTCGCCGGCCGCGGTCCAGTCCACCACGGGCGGGGCGGTGCGCCGCCGCCAGTCGCGCTTCCTGCAGGCGTCCGAGCAGCAGCGCCGGGTTTCCGCGGCGGGAGAGATTCTCCGCAGCCTGCGCAGTGGGTGGGTCTCATGGTCCCAGCGTAAGCCCCCGGTCACCCGTATCCGGTTCTGCCGCTTCGGTCGCTGGTTGGCGCCATCAGGCTCCTCGTGATTCATCAAGAGACCTTCTCGACACATCGATCTTGGGTGGGCAGGGCCGCACTCGGGGGATCCGCGGGTGGAACCAACCCGCAGTGGGAGTACGGCCCCGCCCGTTCGGTGAAGCCTCCGCACGGCCAGAGTGGGGGAGTCTCTGCCAGCATGGGGAGGAGTGCTGGAAACCATGCAGTGCTTCCCGATCTCGTAGACGTGTTGGCTAGAGGCGCGTCAGTCGCGCTCCTTGTCGCGGTCCTCACGACCACCTCGTGCTGCGACGCGCGATGTGCAGGCCGCAGCGCATCAGGCCCATGACGCACGCAATACGCGCCCTGCGTGACCGGGCCTCGCGAGGAACGATGCGCACCCATGCCTGCGAATCACGCGTCGCCGCTGCGGCCAGCGCGCAGGCCGCAAGGCGGCACGGCATCGAAAGGTGATTGTGCAGTCGTCGCGCTCCCGAAGTACTGTCCAGGGCGGCGTCAGCTATAGGACACTGCGACGGCACCTCCCGGGCGAGACCGTGCGCCGGCGCGCCTGCGTCCACGTCGCGCACGAGGACACGCACGCCGAAGAAGGCGATCAGGGCGCACACGACGAACGCGACCTCCCGCGCAGCGGCTCGCACCGCCGCTCCTGTGATTCTAGGACTGAGTCGTGTCTGGCGACCGTCGGTCATGAAACGAGCGACGCGTTCGTCTGAGCCCTGCCGGGTGGCCGTGACGTGGCGTTGATCAGATCGATCGCCGGAGATCGTCGCTCAGACAATGACGACCGCCGCCTTGCCCAAGGTGCCAGCGAACTCGGCGAACGCCCGAGGCACCTCATCGAGCGCGTACGTGCGTGTGATCGGCACGCGCAGGAGGCGCTGAGCGACGACCGCCGCGAGCCCGTTGAGCGCCGGCTCGGCCGGCTCGGCCATGACGGCGACGGCGGTGAGGTCGCGCCCCGCGAACTGGTCGTGGCCGAGGCCGAGCGTCGTGGCGAGCCGGCCTCCGGGCACGATCAGGTCGGCGAGCACGGTGGCGTCCCCGGCGAAGTGGAGCACGGCGTCCACGCCGCCCGGGCGCAGGGCACGCACCTGCAGGCCGACGCCAGTAACGTAGTCGACCACGTCGGAGGCACCTAGGTCGCGGACGAAGTCCTCGGCCTCGCCAGGCCGCGCCGTAGCGATGACCTGCGTGCCGCGTCGCGTCGCCAGCTGGACGCCGAACGACCCCACCCCGCCGGTAGCGCCGGAGATCAGCACGACCTGGCCGGCCCGAGGCTCGATGGCCGAAACCGAGGCGAGCGCCGCCAGGCCAGCGACGCCGAGCGCTCCGGCCTGCACGGCGTCCATCCCCCTGGGGATGAGCGCCACACCCGTGGCCTCCGGTACGGTGACCAGTTCGGCGAACCCACCTTCGGCGAGCACCGTCTTGGCCACGACGCCGAACACGGCGTCGCCGGCGGCGAAGAGCTTCGCCCCCTCGCCGAGAGCTTCCACCGTGCCCGCGAAGTCGCGGCCGAGAATCACCGGGAAGCGGTGCTCCATCATCCCCTTCGCCATGCCACCCGCCACGGACAGGTCGAAGGCGTTCAGCGACGACGCCCGCACGCGCACAAGCAACTCGCCGGGCCCCGGCTTGGGCTCGGGCACGTCGCGGAGCACCGGGGGCGAACCATAGGCCTCTGTCACCACTGCACGCATCGCACTACCTCCAGTCAGTCAATCTGGGTTCCCGTCTCTCGTGGCCAGACGTGGTGCCGCCGCGCGGAGTCACGTCTGCGTCCCCGCGGCATCGCCTCCTCGGCGTCGGCCGCCGGCTCTGCCGTGCCGCGGCCAACCCCCGGGGGGAGCGAGACGGGTTGCTGGTACTCACCGTGTCCCGCGGGGTCAGAGCCTTCATCAGCTACGGCCGCATGCGTAGCACCGGCGGCGGGAAGTGCGACGACCTGGGCGGTGTGCCGGGCAACGACTTGGCGACCCGCCCCGAGACCAGCGCCATGATTCCGAGTGAGATCTCGCCGACGAGTGGGAATGGCAGGAGGACGGGCATGGGACGTACGGGATCATCGATGCGCCTGTAGCTGACCCCGCCGTCGCGGAGCTCGATGTAGCCGACGGGCGCGACCTGCACGCCGCCGCCCTGACCATAGCCGACGTGGTCTCCGCCGCCGACGTCGTGCTTCTTGCGCCCCAATCCGCGAGCGCCGCCAACGCCGTAGCGAACTCGCGCGACCGGCACGACCGTCACGCCATCCCTCTCGACGGGGGCGCCGAACACCGTCTGGGCCGACGCCGTGCCGCCGAGCGCTTCGACGAGCTTGCTGAACTTGTCGTCGGCCGCGCCAGCCTGAGCCTCGCGTTTAGCCTCTTCCGTTGCATCCGCCATGGTCTCTCCCTTGCCGTGTGCA
This sequence comes from Thermoleophilia bacterium UBA2241, assembly GCA_002347645.1. Lineage (GTDB taxonomy): Bacteria > Actinomycetota > Thermoleophilia > UBA2241 > UBA2241 > UBA2241. The sequence goes on from DDYF01000045.1 coordinate 18,411, forward strand.
CTGCCGCGACACGCGGCAGCTGCTGACGCTCAAATGACTAAGCCCCATTCGTTGGCCCAATGCCTCCCAATCCGGGGGCACGCCTGCTTGAGCTTCGTGCGGTAAGCACGGCTGCCCCTTTCCTTGCGCCAGCCGTCAAGGGAAACGACCAGCATCAGCGGCGCACGGCCATCGTGCCGTTGCGGAAGGTGGCCAGGTACGCGAAGCGCTGTCCGACCGAAGAGAAGCGCGCGTCGGCGCGCGGCCCCCACTCCGGAGCTCCTCGGCAACCATCTGAGCCGACGCAAGGACGACATGCCGGCCGTCACGGAGATTCCGGCGACGGCCGACGATCCGACCCGTCGCATCCACCTCAGCGAACTGCCGAGTGCCTGGAGCGAGAGTGAGGACGCGGAGCGTCAGCATGGGCCACAGGCGCTCGCGCGCACACGGAGCCGCGAACGCACCTCACGGGCGAACGCCCGGACGTCGGCATCCGAGTCTTGCGCCATGAAGTCGAGGAACGGAAGCGGACGTGGGTCGTCGACCTCCGCGAACGCTTCGATTGCCAAGCGGCGCTCGTCACCGCGCCAGTCGACGACCGCGGTCCTGAGGCTGGCAAGCGACTCCTCATCGGCGGCGAACACGAGGCGCCAGAGTGCATCGAAGCGCCGTCCCCGGTCGGCGGAATAGAGCATCGGCCCTGGAGCGAGTTCATGGGCCTCGCCGCGCGCCGTCACCTCGTTGATGTAGTGCTCGCAGTAGGGGCAGACGACCTCGTCGGGCCTCACCGGGGCATCGCAGCACGGACAGGGGTCGAGAGCGCCGCCGCGCTTCGCGGCGCCGCATCCGCCGAACGCGGTGATGCCGGTATCCGGCCAAGTGAAGTCGCGCGCCGCGAGGGCGCCAGCCGGCGCACGGCTCGTGTCGAGGCCGGTCGCTGGCCTGCAGCCGTCATCGACGTGCAGGACCGCCTCCGGCGTTTCGATGACGACCATGGTCTTCGCGGCGCGGTCGCCGTAGCGCTGGCGGTGCGATGAGGAGGTGATGGCGATTAGCCCCGGGAGCGACAAGAACACGTAGTCCACAAGCCGCATGACCGTGCGCACGACAGCGGCGAGAACGCCGCAGCGCTGCCCATCGCTCACGCGCACGATGCGCATGCCCAACAGGCGCTTGCCAACGGTGGTCCCGAAGCAGCCCTCGGCGATCACGTAGTAGGCGAAGAACGCCGTCAGCAGGAGCACACCACGCGACCGAACCGGCCTGACGTGCCCGAAGACAAGCGTCGTGACCACGCTAGTCACGAGTCCGGCGTCGAAGACGAACTCGGCGCCGCGCAGGAGAGGCCCCTGCGGCACGATGCGCGTCCCGGGCCGGGAGCCCGGGAGTGTTCCCTGCGGCGGCCACGCCGTCGGGGCCCTCAGGTGGTGCTCCCGCCGTCTGGTACGATTCATGCCAACCGAAAGACCGAGGGGGACATGCGTCCGAATCGCACGTCACAATCCACGCGCGCGCACCTCGTCACTCGCTTCCTCGAGCTGATCGAAGCCATCCTGGGCTCCTCGCCAGACGAGGAGTGGATTGAGATCCTGAACAGCCTCGAGCTCGCCGAGCTCACGAAGCCCCAACTGATCGCTCTCCTGCATCTGCGCCGTGGTGCGGCGCGCATGTCGGACGTGGCCGCGCACCTGCGCGTGAGCCACTCCTCGGCGACGGCGCTCATCGACCGCCTGGCGCTCAAGGGGCTCGTGGAGCGCGCGCACGACGACGCCGATCGACGCCAGGTGCTGTGCCGCCTCACTGCTCCCGGCCGCGATCGCATCGAAGCACTGTGGTCGAGTGGGCGGCGCCAGTTCGGGGACATGGCTGAGCAACTCACGCTTGACGACCTGCGCACCGTTGTGGCCGCGATGGAGGTCCTCGCAGGCGCCGCGCGGCGCGTCGCCGACGCCCGGGCCTGAGCCGCCAGTACCGCCCTCGGCTGAGCCCCCGCTCGACCACCGCTTCCCTCGCGCTGCCATCGCCTCATCCCACGGTTCGCTTGTCATGTCGTCAATATGATATGAAATATACTGTCCTAATGAACCGTCAACTACAAGCTGCCCGTGTCGGGCACCGCGCAATCAATCCCCAGTGCGAAGGCGAGGGGCGGGTGGCGCTGTCGTGAGCACCGTGCTCGGACCCCTCATCCACCTCCTGCAGGCGGTACTCGACGGCCTCCGCGCCATCGGGCTGCCGTGGGGCGTGGCCATCGTCGGAATGACGGTGATCGTGCGCCTCCTCCTGCTCCCGCTCGCCGTCAAGCAGCAGCGGGCGGCCCAGCAGATGCAGGCGCTTCAGCCTCGGCTCAAGGAGTTGCAGGCGCGCCACAAGAAGGACCGCGACGCCCTGCAGCGCGAGACAATGGCCCTCTACCAGGAGGCCAAGGTCAATCCTCTGGCGAGCCTTCTCCCACTGCTCATCCAGATGCCCGTGTTCCTGGCGCTGTACTACTCCATCACGCAGACCCATGCTCTGGATACGGCGGCGTTTCTCTGGCTGCCCGCGCTGGGCATGCCGGATCCCACCTACGCCTTGCTCGCGATCTACGTGGCGACGCAGCTCGTCTCGACGCGCCTCTCGTTCACGCCGGAGACGCCGTCCCAGCAACGCTGGATGATGGGGCTCCTGCCGCTCGTCATGGTGCTGTTCCTGATGCACTTCCCGGCCGGGCTCTTCGTCTACTGGGTGACGAGCAACCTGTGGACGATCGCGCAGCAGATCGCGCTGCGCCGCTGGGCGCCTCCCCTGCGACCGGCCCTGGCGGTTGGCACCGAGCACGATGAGGGGGCGCCACAGCCGACTACGAAGGCGAAGCGCAGGCGCTCGGGGAACCCCCGGGCGGCGACGAAGACCCGCGGGTCGGACGCTCATGCGAAGCGATCTTCGAGGGATGCGGCGCGAGCCCTCCGGGCCGCAGCAGACGCCGCACACCGACCAGGATAGCGACGCCTGCTCGGGCCCCTGGAGGATGAAGTCGGCGATGGCCCGTTTGACAGCACACGGTCCAAACGGTAATGTTTCGGATGCTTACCGACCGGTCGGTAAGCATCCCTAAGGGAGGTGTCTCCGGTGGCGGTACTCAGCAGGCAACTGGCGGTCCACGCAGACACGCGACAGCGCATCCTCGATACAGCCCGTCGTCTGTTCTCCGATGACGGCTATCTCGGCGTGTCCATGAACGACATCGCGAGACACCTAGGCATCACGAAGGCCGCGCTCTACCATCACTTCAAGGGCAAGGCCGCGATCTACGGAGCGGTGCTCGATGACGCGTTCTCGGGGCTACGGGCCCAGGTCGCCGAAGCCCTCGAGCAGAAGAGCGCCGAAGGCCGACTGCGCAGGCTCATCGGCAACTACATCGAGTTCGGGCTTCGCGAGAAGAGCCTCGTCAACATCGTCGTCACGAAGCTCCCCCCCGACGAGCCGGCGATCCGCGAGCGTGTTGTGCGCTTCAGAGAGGAACTAGCCGACCAGGTGCGGCCGATCGTGGAACAGAACCTCGTGAAGGGTGACTTCGCTCAGGCAGGCGATGCGCGCTTCATGACCTCCCTGCTCATGTGGATGATGGATGGCCTGCTCATGGAGTGCTCCCTGTTCGACAGAGTGGTCGACGCAGCGAAGATCGCGGACCACATCCTCGCTGTACTGCGTCTGCCCTGTCTCCCTCTCGCCGACGCACCGGCACGTTGACCTCGGACGCTCAATCGGCAGGCGGCGGCGGGAGCTCGAGGCTCTCGCCCTACACGATCACGGCTCTCACCGCGAGGCTGGTCTTCGGCACTGCCTTCCGTCTCGAGGTCGTCTCGCCGGAGCGCATCCCAGCGCAGGGTCCCCTTGTGATCGTGGCCAACCACGAGAGCTACCTCGACGGGCCCCTCCTGATGTCGGTCTTCAGCAGAAGGCATCTGACCTTCTTCTCGGCCGCCTACCTGTTCGAGCAGCCCGCCACAGGATGGGCGCTCCGCCGCCTGGGCGCGCTCCCCGTCAATGCGCAGGGCAGCAATCTCGACAGTCTGAAGAAGGCGATAGCGATCCTCAAAGGGGGCGGAACGATGGCCATCTTCCCCGGAGGCGGGATCGCCCGCGATGAGGTCCTCGGCGGGGCCGCATACGTGGCGCTGAAGGCCAATGCGCCGGTCCTGCCTCTGCAGATCGAGGGCACGAACGAAGCGCTTCCGCCCGGCGAGAAGCTACCCCACTTCGCCCCGATCACGGTGCGCGTCGGCACACTCGTGCCCGCCTCCGAGATGGCCAACGGCTGTGCCGACACGAGGAACGCCGTCGCCGAGGGCACGAGGATGCTCGCGCGGGTCCTCGCCGGGACCCGGCCAGCCTGGCGTGACATCTGCAGACGGACGGTCGACGGATAGTGGTCGGGATAGCGTGAACGCGGAGGGCCTCGGACTCGCGCTTGGCAGCGGCAGTGCCCGCGGGCTGGCGCACATCGGCGTGCTCAAGGTGTTCGAGCGCGAGGGTCTGCCAATCGACCTGATCGCGGGCACCAGCATCGGGGCCTTGATCGGCGGCGCTTACGCGATCGGTATGACAGCTCAGGAGATCGAGGCAATCGCCCTCTCGACGAACATCAGGCGGTTGGTTTCCCTGTTCGACGTCGCCCGTCCCACCAAGGCCCTGGTGAACGGCCGCAAGGTCGAGAAGTTCATCCGCGAGATCGCTGGCGGGATGACGTTCGCCGATACGACGCTGCCCTTCGCCTGCGTCGCCGTGGACGTCACCAGTGAACGGCAGGTCGTGCTGCAAGAGGGCGATCTCGCCAGTGCAATACGGGCGAGCATCTCGACACCCGTTCTCTTCGCGCCGCTGGAGCGGAACGGACAGCTGCTGGTGGACGGGGCCGTGCTCAACTCGGTCCCGGTCGATGTAGCCAGACGGATGGGGGCTGACGTGGTGATCGCCGTCACCAACCACGGCGTCCCGAGTAGCGAGGTGCCCGTCTACCTCAACGACCGAGGCGCAGCGCCCCTCGAGGACGGGAGGCCTGTGACGAGGGGCTTCACCGCGAGTGTTTCCTCGCGAGCGGTGTCCCTGGTCAAAGACAGGCTGCGCTCGCCGTCCGTCTATCAGCACGCAACATGCTCACTCGACCTCATGGTCCGCGAGCTCGCCGAACCGCGGCTGAGGGCGGCCGATCTCGTGATCGCCCCCCAGGTCGACGGTGTGACGTCGTATAGCTTCCACGAGGCTGAGCGGATCATCGCGGTGGGTGAGCAAGCCGCCGAGGCCGCCGTCGGCGGCATCCGGAGGCTCTTGGCAGCCAGACGGGTTCCGTAACCAAGCCAGAGGAGGCACCGACGGTGCACGCTCTCGATGAGTTGGTGGGTCGTTCGGCCGAAGGACTGGTCGACAGACTCGCGACCTTGGTCGCCGCTGATCCGGAGAGACATCTCCCGCGAGCGGCCAGGATCGCCGAGACGGTGGTCGCGACCGAGGCGAACAAGCGCGCGGCCGCCCGGGTGCGCAGGTACTTCGAAGAGGCCCGCGACGCAGATCCGCAACCGATCGCGATGCAGACTCTGCACCGAGCCATCGATGCGACATCGCCACACTGCCGCACCCGGCTGATCACCAACCTCATGCTGTGGACCAAGAACGGGCTCCCCAAGCGTCACAAGGCGCAGGAAGTGGTAGGCACCTCGCCGATGGTCGTTCTCATCAGCCCGACCATGCGCTGCAACCTGAGGTGCGCAGGCTGCTACGCCGCTGAGTACGACCGCGGGCACGACATGCCGGCGGAGGTCGTCGAGCGCATCGTCGCGGAAGCCAGGGACCTGGGGACCTACGCGATCACCTTGCTCGGTGGTGAACCGTTCATCAGGGAGGACGTACTCGATCTCCTCGACAAGTACCGGGACATGACGTTCCAGGTGTTCACCAACGGCGCGCTCATCACCGACGAGCTCGCGGCGCGTCTGGCGAACGCCGGCAACGTCCTCGTCTGTCTCAGCATCGACGGCTTCGAGCGCGACCACGACGCACGCCGCGGAGAGGGGGCGCTGCGCCGCACCGAGGAGGGCATGGCGGCGCTGCGGCAAGCCGGGGTGCCATTCGGGTCGTCCACGATGGTCACGAGCAGGAACTACATGGACGTGACCGGCGACGCCTTCGTCGACTACCTCATCGAGCACGGATGCCTGTGGGGCTGGCACTTCCTCTACATGCCGGTGGGCGAGGATCCCGACATCAGCCTCATGCCCACGCCGCAGCAGCGTGAGTATCTGCGCACAAGGGGAGCAGCCCGCATCCGCGAGAACAAGCCTCTGTTCGTCATGGACTTCTGGAACGACGCACCCTACGTGGGCGGCTGCATCGCGGCGGGTCGTGAGTACCTGCACATCAACGCCAACGGCGACGTCGAGCCCTGCATCTTCACGCACTTCGCCGCCGACAACATCAGAGACAAGAGCCTGGCAGAGGCGCTGCGATCCCCCTTCTTCACGAAGGTCCGCGCGGGGCAGCCCTACAGCGACAACCTGCTGCGGCCGTGCATGCTCATCGACAACCCCGACGCCGTACGCGGTTTCGTGCTGCACGCCGGCGCACGGCCCACGCATCCCCACGCCGAGGAGCTGCTCACGAAGCTCGCCGAAGGGCTGGACGCCTACGCCGCCGAGTACCAGGGGATCGCCGACGAGGCGTGGGCCGAGATCAGCAGCTGACCTGGTTTCGTGGTCGCTTCCAATCTCGGCTCACCGACGTCTCCTTGCCCCATGCGCTGCCTGCAGTGAGGACCGGCGCGCCGGCGGCGCCGTGAGCGATCTCCGACATCCAGCCCGACGAGGGCGGCGAGCGTCGGCGCAAGGACGACGAGGCTCACGGTGTGCGAGAGGAGATCGATGCCCTACATCGCGGTGCCCAGCGCCACGAGGGCCGTTACGCGCGGCTGCGCCATCCCGCGTCGTGAGCCGAAGGCCAGCAGGACGATGGCGGCCGCAGCGATCGGTCTGATGACCATGCCAACCGAGGGCAGCGTCATCGAGGCCCGCTGGACGGCCTGCACGCCGCTCCCCGCCCGAAGGGCAGACACGCGTGCCGACTTGACCAGGCCGATGACGCGCTGGACTTCCTGCTTGGGGATCGACTTGGTCGGTTTGGTGATCGTGAGCTACGGAATCGACAGAACCGGCCACCCCGCCTTCGAGAGGCCTACCGTCGCCTGTCAGGCGGCGGGGCACGTCGTCGCGCTGCTGCGCGACAACCGCGACAAGCTCGACCGGCCGGCGCACACGCTACTCGAGAAGGCGCGCCTCGAAGAGGGGGAGGCGTGCGCCGCGGCCGGCGTGCAGCACCCGGCCGGGAAGACACCGGCCACGGGCCAAGCCTGATGGCAAAGGACGGTCAATCGAGACGTGCACGCCGTTCACGCCGCTACCGCGAGGTCGTACGCGTGCTCTGGGACGAGCGCCTCTTCACGATCATCCGCGCGGCGGGGATGGAGAAGGACGCGCCCGGCCCCGTCCACACCACGAGCGAGGAGGCGACGGCCTCGGCTGTCGAGGGTGGCGCCGAGCCCGCAGGCGGCAAGCACGCGTCGCCCGAAGTCCGCTTGCGCCGCGGCTTGGAGCGCCTCGGCCCCACGTTCATCAAGATCGGGCAGATGCTCTCGACGCGCCGCGACCTGGTCCCGCCCGCCGTAGCCGACGAACTCGCAAAGCTGCAGGATGAGGTGCCCTCCGTCTCGTGGGAGGAGATGGAGCAGATCCTGCGCGAAGAGCTGGGCGGCTCCGCGGACGAGTTCTTCGCCGAGTTCGGCACCGACCCGATGGCGGCCGCGTCCATCGGCCAAGTCTATCGTGCTCGCCTGCACGACGGCCGGCCCGTGGCGGTCAAGATCCAGCGACCCGACGCGCGCCAGGTGATTGAGACCGACCTCGACATCCTGCTCTCCCAGGCCCGCTTCGTCGCCCAGCACAGCGAGTGGGCCCGCGCCTTGGGCGTGCCGGCAGTCGCCGAAGACATGGCGCAGGTGCTGCGCGCCGAGCTCGACTACGCGCACGAGGCGCGCAGCATGCTCACCTTCCATGAGGCATTCGACGGGAGCGACGAGGTCTTCTTCCCGGCGCCGCTCATGGACCTCACGACCGACCGCGTCCTCACCATGGAGCTGGTCAAGGGCATCCCCGGATCGCACCTCGAGGAGCTCCGCGCCGCCGAAATCGACACCGAGCGCATGGTGCAGCGGGGGGTCGACTGCTATTTCCGGCAGATCTTCGAGATGGGGACGTACCACGCGGACCCTCACGCCGGGAACCTGGTCGCGATGCGCGACGGCCGCGTGGGCTTCGTCGACTTCGGCCGCGTCGGGGTCATCTCTCGCCAGCACCGAAGCGCAGTCTTCGACATCCTGATCGCGGTCATGGAGGACGATCCCGCCGACGCCACGCAGGCGCTGCTCTCGATGTCCACCGTCGACCCCGGACTGGACGTCGCCGAGCTGCAGGCTGACATCGGACGCGTGACCACACTCTACCGTGAGAGCCAGCACCGCCCTGACGTCCTCCAGGTGACCCTGCTCGAGACGCTGGCGGCGATGCGCAAGCACCGAATCGACGTCTCGAGCGAGGTCGTCCAACTCCTCACGACGCTCGGCGTGCTCGAGGGCGTTGCCTCGCAGCTTCATCCCGGGTTCTCGGTGATCGAAGCCGCCAAGCCGTTCGCCCTGCGCCTGCTCGTCAAGTCCTTCGGTCCCCGGGCGTGGGCCGACGAGTCGCTGCACGCCCTGCGGCGCTACCGCAGGCTCCTCGAGGAGCTGCCGAAGTCGCTGAGCAGGGTGCTGCGGCGCGCCGCGGACGGCGAGTTCCGCCTCGGCGTGCGACCGGAGGGCTTCGAGGACGTCCTGCGCGGTCTGCGCGAGATGGTGGACAGGCTGGCGCTCTCCATCCTGGTGGCGGCCTTCGTACTCGCCTTCGCCTACATCGCGGCCCAAGGCGGCCTGTCCGACTGGATACGCTGGATCGCGGGCGGCGTGCTCGTCTTCTCCGCGCTGATAGCCATGTGGCTGTTGGTCTCGATCGTCGCCGCCACGAGACGGCGGCGGTAGGCGGGAGGGCGTGCCGGTATTCTCTGGCAACCGCGCTGCGCACGCTACGCGTTGTTTCCAGAGCCCGTGCTTCGTCTTCGGTGCTTGAATGAGTCGCAGCAGACTCACGAGACGCAGCCGACTCCGCAGCAGCATCTCGGATGGGACCAGCCGAGACACGCCGCGTTTCTGCAGAAGCCCTCACCTAGCGGACTAGGTTGTACGGCTTCCGGGATGTGGCAGAACATTCCGAAGGCCGTACAACCTAGACGAGCACGTCACTGCGCTGGAACGCGCAGCATGCCGCCACGGTTGAAACGACGATGTAGGCGCCGAAAGCGAGCAGGCCCTTCCCAATCGGCCACCAGTCGATCGAACCCTGAAAGAGGTTCTGCCACGCGTCGAGATGGCTGGTGAACAGGCACGGCTGGAGGAAGTCGAAGTAGCTAAGGCTACCCACGATCTGCATAACGATCACCAGGACGAGCGTGCCGATCGTCGCCGTCAGGCTCGAGTCGGTGAACGTGGAGAAGAGCACGGCCAGCGAGATCACGACGATCATGCCGAGCCCCACGTACAGGTAGGCCAGCAGGGTCAGCCACAAGCCGTGAGCGATGCTCACCGTGCCGCCCGAGAGCAGCGCCGGGTCGTGGGCGCCGAAGAGGGCCACGCCCACCGCGTAGCAGGTGGCCGCGACCAACACCAGGCCAGCGAGCAGGTACGCGACGGCTACGGCCCACTTGGAGAGCACGACGCCGCCGCGGCTCACGGGGTGCACGAGCCAGGTCTTGATGGTCCCCGATTCGGCCTCGCCGGCGAGCTGGAAGCCGCCGGCCATCGAGGCCACCAAGGGAAGAAGGAACGACGTCAGCACGGCGATCGCGGCCAGCGGCACGAGCAGCCCGTTGTCGGCGGCGAGGCTGAAGAAGCTGTTGGCGGCGCCGGCGGTGTTGGCGGCGGCGTCGCCACCACGTGGTGCGGGTGAGGCGAAGTTCAGGGCCACGACCATGAGGAGCGGGATGGTCACGAGACCGATCCAGCCGACATATGTGCGTTTCTGGACGAGGAGCTTGGTGAGCTCGCTGCGCAGCAGCGTCATCGCGCGCCGCCGTTCTTGTGCGGATCCGCCGGGCCGGCGTCCACGTCCGAGCTCCGAGTGAGTCCCAGGAAGTAGTCTTCGAGACCCTGCTCGTGCGCGGGGATCACAGCGTCGACGCCGATCCCCTCTTCGACCAGGCGACGCACCATCTCGTGGACCACCTCGTCCGAGCCCTCGGCCACGAGGTAGCCCTCCTCGTTGGCGACGGCTTGCGGGCCAACGAGCTGCCCGAGCACCTCGCGCGCACGGTCCTGGTCAGTTGTCAGCACCTTCACGGAGGAACTCGTGGGGCGCAGGTCGGCCACCGGACCCTCGACGACGACGCGGCCCTTGTTGATGATCACGGCGCGGTTGCAGACCTGTTCGATCTCGTGCAGCAGATGAGACGAGAGAAACACCGTCGTGCCGCCGCTCCCCAGCTCGCGGATGAGCTCTCGCACATCCTTCATCCCTTGCGGGTCAAGGCCGCTCGTCGGTTCGTCGAGGATGATGAGCTCGGGGCGATGCAGCAGCGCGTTGGCGATGCCGAGCCGCTGCTTCATGCCGTGCGAGTAGTCGCCGACCTTGGAGTCGGCGCGGTCCGGCAGGCCGACGACGTCGAGCACTTCCTCGATGCGCTTCTCGTCTGTCACGTCGTTCAGACGGCCCATGAGCCGCAGGTTGCGGCGGGCGCTCATGTTGCCGTAGAAGGCCGGCACTTCGACGAAGCCGCCGATGTGCCGCAGTGCCTCACGCCTGTCTCGCGGGACGCGGTGGTCGAGCACCTCGACATGGCCGCTGGTCGGGTAGACGAGGCCGAAGATCATGCGGATCGTCGTCGTCTTGCCGGCTCCGTTGGGACCGAGAAAGCCGAAGACGTCGCCGCGACGCACGCCGAGGTCGAGATGGTCGACCGCGACGAGACGGTCGAAGATCTTCGTGAGGCCGTGGGCAGCCAAGACCACGGGGGGCTTGTCCGCTTCGCGGGCTGCGGTCTCGCCTTTGCCAAGTATGTCGGATGTCGTAATCGGTGGTCCTCCTGTGAGAGCTGCGCTCGGAAGACACTACCTAGGGGCACATACGGTCTGTGTAGGGCTGGTGCTGTGCTGGCGCCTTCGTCGCGAGCGCCCTACCGATGTGCCTGCATGCGAAGAGTGACGGTCGCGGCGCCTGCGAAGTCGAGCTGCGGCGCCTCGGCGCCGACCATGCCTACGCGCCCCCGCGCCTTGCCTCACGCGTTGTCGGCCGAGAACCCGAAACGATGGTCGAGGCGTCCTCAAAGGCGGTGCGCTCGTCGTCACTGCCGGAGTCTGCGTCCTCGACCAGCTCGCTCTCGCGGCGGCAGGCCGGGCGGGCGCATGGCGCCCGCCCGGCCTGCAGAAACATCAGCCGTGAACGGCCAGCGGCTCAGGCACTGTGAAGTCCTCCTCTCGCTGGTCGTAGGCCCCTGCGGGTCGCAGGCGGTCAAGTGCCAAGTAGAGCACCGGTACCAGGATGAGGGTCAGAAACGTGGAAGAGACCAGGCCGCCGATCACGACGACCGCCAGCGGCGTCGAGAGGAATCCGCTTCCGCCGCCGAAGCCGAGCGCCATCGGGATCAGAGCCAGGATCGTGGCGACAGCCGTCATCAGGATCGGCCGAAGTCGCCGCCGCCCGCCTTCGATGATCGCGGTGCGGGCATCCATGCCGCGGCGCCGGAACTGCTCGACGAGATCGAGCAACACGATCGCGTTGGTGACGACGATGCCCACCAGCATCAGTGCCCCGATCAGGCTTGGCATGCCTAGGCTGGTGCCGGTGATGACGAGCATCACGATGACGCCGACAGCGGCGAAGGGGATGCTGATCAGCAGAATCAACGGGTGGAGCAGGCTGCGGAACGTGGCCACCATGATCAGGTACACGAGCAGGATCGCGACCACTATTGCGATGCCCAGCGACCTGAAGACTTCGTCGGTCATCTGAGTCGCGCCGGCCATCTCCCAGGTGGCGCCGTTCGGCAGCTGCACCTCATCGAGGGCGTCGGTTGCCGATGTCGAGGCGGCGCCGATGTTGTTGTCCGTGGAGGAGGCTGTGATGCTCGCCGTGCGCTGCCCGTCGACGTGCGTGACCTGCACCGGCGTTTTGATCTCGACGACGCGGGCGATGTCGCCGAGAGGCACCGTTCCGCGTGTCCCGCTTACGGGGAGGCGCATGAGTGTCTGGCTCACAGCGCCGCGAACCGGCGGCACCGCGACCTGCGCCACAGTCAGCTTGGCCGGGAGTACCCCAGCGGCGGTCGGCACTGCGCCCAGCGAATAGCCGTTGAGGAAGAGAGTCATGTACTGACTAAGGGCAGATGCACTGACGCCCGCCGTTGTCGCCTTGGCCTGGTCGATGACGACTGTGGCTGAGGGCCGGCCTTCACTCAGGTTGGAGGTCACGTTGGCTAGCCCGTCGACGGTCCGCAACTGCTTCAGCACGATGTCATTGGCCTGCTTGAGCACGTCAGGGTCGCTGGCCGAAACGCGTACCTCCACCTGCGACATGCTGCTCATCGAAGACGAGGCGTCGCCAGACACCAAGACCGTACCGGCATTACGGAGGTCAGCGACCCTGGCGCGGATGTCTTCGACGATCGTGTTCTTGTCCGCATCTGGATCGGTAGTGATGTCGAAGCTCGCCTGAGTGGCGGAGGCGTCGGTGCCGCCTCCGGCTCCGAAGAGACTCCCGGTGCTGCCGGCGGTCACTTGGTAGGTGTCTACACCTTTCGTTTCCTTGAGGATCGTCTCGATCTTGGCGGTTGCCGCCACGGTTGTGTCGAGGTTCGTGCCAGGTGGCATGGTCTGGGTGATGGCGACCGTGTTCTGCCCAGAGCTATCGAACAGATTCGTCTTGAGCAGCGGCGTGAGCGCCATCGAGCCGACGAAGATCGCCGCCGCGGCGACTAGGGTGATGACCCTGTGGTCGAGCGCGTATTTGAGGATCGGCAGATAGAGGTTCTGCAGGCCGTGCAGCTCTTTGGCGTCGCGGTGGCCGACCTGACGCTTTGAGAGCACCCAAGTGGAGGCGACAGGGACAACCATCAGGGCCACCGCGAGGCTGCTGAGAAGCGCGAAGGACACCGTGAGGGCGAACGGCCGGAAGAACTCCGAGGCAAGGCCGGACATGAAGCCAAGCGGCAGGAACACGGCCACGGTGGTCAGCGTGCTGGCGGTGACTGCGCCGGCAACCTCGCGTGTCCCGGTGTAGGCGGCGCGGCGGATGCTGTCGCCCTCCTGCAGGTGTCGGTGGATGTTCTCGATGACGACAATGGAGTCGTCGATTACGCGTCCGATCGCGATGGTGAGGCCGCCGAGAGTGAGCATGTTCAGCGACTCGCCGCCCGACCAGAGGATGATGAGGGCGCCAATGATGCTCAAGGGGATGGACAGACCGGCGATCAGCGTTGAACGCCAGCTTCGCAGGAACACCCAGATGACGCCGACGGCGAAGATCGCGCCGAGGAGACCCTCGCGCCAGAGCGAACCGATGCTGTCTTTGACGAAGACGGATTGATCGATGACTGTGAATACCTTGGCCTGGCCGTTGAGATCGCGGGAGATGGCAGGTAGCGTGTCAGCCACGGCGTTGGCGATGTCGACGGTGTTGCCGCTGCTCGACTTGCTCACCGAGATGCCGACGGACGAGCGTCCGTTGGTGCGCGTGGCCGCGGTGAGCGGAGCGGGGGCGATGCGCATGTCGGCGATGTCGCCGAGGCGCACGGGCTTCGCACTCGCGGAGGACGCGGAGCCGCTGGCCGCGGCTGACGTACTCGGGCCGGTGGTGGACGTACTTGCCGGGCCGGCGCCCGCCGACGCAATCGTGCCCGGTGCCAACGCTAGGCCTTGGAGTGCCCGTACGGTCTGCGCCTTGGCGGCCACAGTGATTGGGTACACGATGCTCCCGGAGGTGAGCGTTCCGACACCGGTCGTGAGGTTGGCGTCGGCGATCGCTGCCGTGATCTGCGCCGGCAAGACGCCGAGGGCGGCCATCTGTTGCGGTTTCAGCTGGATGTACAGCTGCATCTGCTGCACGCCGGAGAGGTCGACCGACTGGACGCCCTCGATTGCCTGCAGGCGCGGCACGACCCGGGCGCCGAGCAGCCCCGCCAGCTCCTGGGGAGGCAGCGACGACGAGACCGCCAGCTGCACAACCGGAATGGAGTTGATGTTGAGAGCCGCGACTTTCGGCGCCGTGGCCGTCGCAGGGAGTTGCTGCTGCACGCGCGACACGGCTTCCTGCACTTCGGCCTGTTTGGCTTTCATATCGGCGCCGAACTCGTACTGAATGGTGATGACGCTCATGCCTTCGTTTGAGAAGGAGTCGTATTCCTTGATGTCGCTCGAGGTCTTGATTGCCTGCTCGAGCGGCGTCGTCACATTGCGCTCCATGTCGTCCGGGGATGCGCCCTGGTCGACGGCGATCACTGTGAGATACGGGAAGGTGAGGTCTGGGATGAGTTCCTGCTTGAGAGCGGTCACGCCGTAGATGCCGAAGAGGACCACGGCGACGATGGCGAGGCCGATAAGGGAACGGTTGCGCAAGGAAACCTTGGTGAACCAGCTCACGTGGTGCCTCCAGCGGATTGGGAAGTACGCATGTCGGGCGGGGCGAACGGGGCGCAGGACGATGCCGCGGTGGCGCGGCTCTGCTGCCAGCGCTCGAGGAGTGCGGGCAACGCCGCCTCGACGAACGCTGTGAACTCGAGGAGTCCGTGCATGAGGGCGTAGTTGGACTGTGCGTGACCTCTCTCGGAGACACTGGCGATGTCGCTTGTGAGCAGGTCGCGCAGTGTCTTGATGTGATGAATCGGCAGGACATCGACCGCGACGAGGCCATCAAGAGTCTTCGTGAGACCGTGGGTGGCCAGAACCACGGGGGCCTCGTCCACCGCGCGACCTTTGGTCTCAACCTCGTTGCGCATGTCGGGTGTCACGGTGATTGGTGGGCCGCCTCTGGACGGTGCTCCGGGCACACTACCGATGGGCGCATGAGGCAGGCGCAAGGCACGTGCAGGCGCCCTGGACGGTAGGGCCTCGCGCCGTGCCAGGATGCGAGGAGCGACGGTCTCGGCGCCTGCGAGACCAAGCCGCGGCGCCGCGGCGCCGACCATGTCTACTCGCTCCTGTCGTCTTGCCTCGCCGCGCCGCGGAGGCTACCGACTGCGAACCCGAGCCCTTGGGACACGACCGGGTCTGCGGTCTCGTCGAGTTCCTCGACGTCCTCGTCGTCGGCCTCGAGGTACTCCTCCTCTTCGTCTTCCTCTTCGGCGTTCGTCGTGACCGACGAGATGGCACGCTTCATGAGACGGACCCTCGTGCGCTGCGCGACTTCGAGCTCGACCCATTCGTCACCGATGCGCGACACCGTGCCGAACAGGCCGCCGATCGTGACGACTTCGTCGCCCGTCTTCAGCATGCGCTCCATCTCCTGGTGCGCCTGCCGCTGGCGACGCTGCGGCCGTACGGCGACGAAGTAGAAGATCCCGAAGAAGAGCAGGATCCAGATGAGAATCGTCGCGCCTCCACTCATTCGGCTACCCTCCCCGCGGAGAGCCTCTCCACGATGCTGTGGGCGTGACCCAAGAATCGCCCGGCGTCTCGGGCTTCTCGAGGCACACTACCGATGGACGAATATGGTTGGCGTAAAGCCCGTGCTGGCGCCCGCGCGGCGGCCGCCTTACGCTGTCCCTACACCCGAGGGGTGACAATCCATGAGGGGCCCGGTCTGAACTGCCGTGTCCGGTGATGCCGGAGAGACCCGCAAGGGACGTGCGATGCGCGTGCTGATCATCGAAGACGAGGAAGCTCTCGCTGCCGCGATCGCGCGCGGCCTGCGGCTTCAGGGCATGGCGGTGGACGTGGCTCTCGACGGGCGCAGCGGCCTCGACAAAGCGTGCCTCAACGACTACGACGTCATCATCCTCGACCGCAACCTGCCGGAGATGCACGGCGACGAGGTGTGCCGGCGCCTCGCGGATTCCGGCTCCACGGCGCGCATCCTGATGCTCACCGCGGCGCGCGCGCTGCGCGACAAGGTCGCCGGGCTCGACCTCGGGGCGGATGACTACCTCGGCAAGCCCTTCGCGTTCGACGAGCTCGTGGCGCGCGTGCGTGCGCTGGCGCGACGCGCCGGTCCCCCGCGTCCCCCCATCCTGCGTCGCGGTGAGCTCGAGCTCGATGCGGCCGCCCGTCGAGTGACTCGCGGCGACCGCGAGCTCGAGCTCACCAACAAGGAGTTCGGTTTGCTCGAGGTGCTCCTTGCCGCCGACGGTGGCGTTGTTTCCAGCGAGGAGCTGCTCGAGAAGGTCTGGGACGAGAACACCGACCCCTTCAGCAACGTGGTGCGCGTGACCATGATGACGCTGCGCAGGAAGCTGGGCGAGCCGCAGCTCATCGAGACGCTCCCGGGCGCAGGGTACCGGCTATGATGAGGCACCGCGCCAACCTGCGGCTGCGCCTCACGCTGTCGTATGGGCTGCTGTTCTTCGTCGTCGGCTTCCTGCTGCTCGCGTTCAGCTACCTGCTCTGGCGCCAAGTGGCGGTCAGCAATCCGGACGAGCTGACGACACGCGCAGCTGAGAAGCTGCAGTTGCCACAGACCTATCTGCAGAAGAACATGCCGCCGCTTTCCGGTGAGCAGCAGACCGTGGGCGCCTTCATGCGGCAGCTCCAGGATCAGGCGCTCTCGCAGCTGCTCCGCGCCTTGATTGGGACAACGTTCTGGGCGCTCGCCATTGCCACCTTCGTCTCGGTCGTGGCCGGCTGGTGGATGGCCGGGCGCATGCTGCGCCCGGTGCAGGAGATCTCCGCCGTGGCCCGTCGGCTGTCGGCCAGCACCCTGCACGAACGCATCGCCCTGAAGGGCCCCAAAGACGAGCTCAGGGGGTTGGCCGACACGTTCGATGCCATGTTGGTCCGTCTCGAGGCGGCCTTTGTCGCCCAGCGTGAGTTCGCCTCGAACGCGTCGCACGAGCTGCGCACGCCGCTGACGATCATGCGCACCGAGTTGGACGTCACCCTGGCCGACCCCGAGACGAACGCCAACGATCTCCGGCACATGGCGGAGACGATCCGCGCCGCCATCGCCCGCAGCGAGGACGTGATCGACAAGCTCCTGGTGTTGGCCGCGAGTGAGGATCTTGCCGAGCGCGCCGCCGTAGACATGGCTCGTGTAATGGACCGTGTCGCCCAGCAGCAGGCCCGTGCCGCGGAGGCGCGAGGGATCAGACTCCGTGTCGTTGCGGCGCCGTCGACCGTGAGCGGCGACGAGGCTCTACTGGAACGGCTCGCATACAACCTCGTCGACAACGCCGTGCGCTACGGCGCGCCAGACAGTGCGGTCCATGTGAGGACGGACGTAGACGCGGGCGGCCAGGTGACGGTGCGCGTCGCCAATGAGGGTGACGTCATCAGCCCGGATGAGGTGCCTCGCCTCTTCGAGCGCTTCTACCGACGCGGGACGTCACGCAGCAGACACACCGGGGGATCCGGACTGGGCCTGGCGATCGTGGCCGCGGTGACCGAGGTGCACGGCGGCGTGGTCACGGCTGAGGCGCCTTCTGAAGGCGGGCTCATCGTGACTGTCACGCTGCCCCACTCGCCGGATCCCGCCAGTACTGGCGTGGCGCTCTCGACCTGAGCGTTCGGCTGTCTGACTCCACCGTAGACACAGGCTATGAAGGCACTGCCTGCGGAGTGTAGGCCTTCATTAGCAGCACCTTGCCACTCGCGGCCTTCGAGCCGCCGACGTGCCGCCGAGCGACTGAGAAGCGGTTGTGTGCGTCAAGTTGTG
>DDYF01000016.1 GCA_002347645.1 Thermoleophilia bacterium UBA2241
GGGTGCAGTCCTTCAAGAAGATCGGCCACACGCGCACCTACGACGTCGTGCGCGGTCACCAGCGCACCCTCGTCGTCTACCACCGCAGCGCCTACGTCAGGTGGCGCGGCGTGCGGCGCTACGAGGTCCTGCAGCGCCGCCGCAGCGCCGTCATCCTGCGCACCCTGCGCGCGCCGCTCAGCGGCGGCCCCGCCCCGGCGACCGTCCTCGCGGGGGCGTCGGTCTCGCTCGGCAGGCCGGCCTCGGCGAGCAGCAGCTCGTCCGACGCTGCGGCGCCGGCCGCCAACGACGGCCGCCCCGACACGCGCTGGACGGCGGCGAGCGCGCGCTCCTACCCGCAGTGGTGGCTGGTCGACCTCGGCGAGGCGACCACCATCCACGGGGTCACGGTCTCCTGGACCCCGGCGCAGCGCGCCTTCCGCTACCGCATCGCCACGAGCTGCGACGGCGTCGGCTTCACGGTCGCCCTCGACCGCAGCAAGAACCGCGCCCGGGGCACCACGACCGACGCCCTCTCGGCGGTCGCGCGCTACGTGCGCGTCGTCGTCCTCGGCGTGAACCCCGCCGGCGTCGCCGCCTCGGCCTCTGAGATCACGGTCTACGGCCAGGTCGAGGAGGCGCCCCCGGAGCCCCCCGACGCCCCGGACACCCCGGACCCCACCCCGGGGCCCACCCCGACCGAGACCCCCACCCCGACGCCGACCCCGACCCCGACGCCAAGCGACACGCCGGCGCCGGAGCCCACGGAGACCGCGACCCCGGAGCCAGAGCCCACGCCGACGCCGACGCCGACGTCCACGCCTTGGGAGATCGTCACCCCGACCCCGACCCCGACGCCCAGCGAGACCGTGACGCCGACGCCGACGCCGAGCGTCACGCCGACGCCCAAGGTCACGCCGACGTCGACACCCGCGGAACACAAGTACGGCGAGCCGGACTACGAGGGCATCACCTACTCCGACTACACAAACATCCCTGCCGGCACGCACGATGTGGTGTACGAGAACTGCACCTTCAACTCGACGGCGCCACAGCGGGCCCCGCTTCTGATCGCCTCGGCCAGCTCACCGACATACAACATCGTCTTCTACAACTGCACCTTCAACAGTGGTCCCTGGAACGGCATCAGCATCAACGCCATCGACGGCTCAATCCACGACATCACCTTCGACGGCTGCCACGTCCTGGAGCAAGCGCGTATGGGATTTGAATGCACGAACCGTGGCAGCGGAACCAAGAGCTTCTACAACATCAAACTCATGGACTGCATCTTCGAGGTTCAGGGCTCAGAGGCGATCTCCTTCGGGGGTAATGTTGGCGCCGGCGACAACTGCCTTGTCGACGGTTGTCTCCTGAAGGGCTCTGGCAACAACCCGGACTACCCGTGGGGGCAAGGTCTCGAGAACAACGGTCGCACCGGCCTGACCGTGAGGGACACCACCATCTACCGCACCTACAGCACCACGCTGAACGTGGGAAACAACTGCGGCGATAAGACCACCACGTTCATTGGCTGCACCTTCGACATGTCCGTGAACTACCTGACCCGCGACCCGTCCTTCGTGACGGACGTAAACGGGCCATCTGCGCCGATGCTCCTCAGCTCGAACATAGCAGGCTGGACCTTCGAGAACTGCATCTTCAACGTCGGAGACAAGGTGCGCCGGAGGATTCTCGCGCTGGAGGGCGCGGCAACCGGAAACGACCTCTCTACCTGTACATTCACGGGCGGAGAGTGGAAGAAGGGCACGAGCGCCGTCACCGTGAGAGACCCCGGCTACCCAGAGGATGGCAATATCTACCCGTCGGGGACAGTCGTTGAGGGATGGGGCGTGGTGCCGTGAGTGCCGGCTGTTGGGCTGCTCGTCGAGAGCGCCCTTCATGGTCTGAGTGCCCGGCGTCGGCAAGAACTGGAGCCTTGGCGTTGTGGCAGGCACCGACTCCCGCATCGCGCCCGGCTTTGAACTCGACACCGCCGAGGACGATCCTCCCGACACCGTTTCGTGAGGCGTGAACGCTGCCGAGCTCACGCGCTACACCTTCCTCCGCACGGGCTAGCTTCCGCTATCGTCAGTGATGTGAGCTGAACTCACATCACTGGTAGCATTAGGCCGCATGACGGCAAGGTCGAACCGATGAATACCTTGAAGAGAACTCCCTGCAACGGCGCGGCAGCATCGTGAGCATCGCGCGTCCTGCCGGAGATTGGCCGGCGCCCGCAGAGGGCTTCGTTGTCTACCAGCGCAAACGCGGATGGGCCGCCCTGGACCTCCGCCAGCTGTGGGCCTATCGCGAGCTGCTGTACTTCCTGACCTGGCGCGACATCCTCGTGCGCTACAAGCAGGCCGTGCTCGGCGTCACCTGGGCTGTTCTGCAACCGTTCCTGACCATGGTCGTGTTCACGGTCGTGTTCAACAAGGCGCTCGGCATCAAGAGCCCGGACTCCGCCATCCCCTACGCGGTCTTCAGCTACACCGGTCTGCTGCCATGGAACTACTTCTCCGGGGCCCTGTCACGCTCCGGCGTGAGTCTCGTCGGCAACGCGAACCTACTCACCAAGGTCTACTTCCCGCGTCTCGTGATCCCCATCTCGGGTGTGCTCGCGGGACTCGTCGACCTGGCGCTGTCGTTCGTGGTCCTCCTCGGCCTGATGGCCGCCTACGGCATCGCCCCCACCTGGCACATGGTTTTCGTGCCGGTCTTCGTCCTGCTCGCCCTGCTGACGGCGCTGGCCGTCAGCCTGTGGTTGGCCGCTCTCAACGTGCTCTACCGCGACGTGCAGTACATCATCCCCTTCCTCGTGCAGCTGTGGATGTTCGTGAGCCCGGTGATCTACCCGATCAGCGCGATCCCCGAGGGGTCGTTGCGGGTCGCCTTCGCCCTGAACCCGATGACCGGCGTGATCGGCGGCTTCCGCTGGGCGATGCTCGGCCAGGAGTTCCCCGGCGGCTACATGTGGGTCTCCCTGGCCGTAGTCGCGGTGCTGCTCGTCGGTGGCCTGTTCTACTTCAAGCGCATGGAGCGTGTCTTCGCCGATGTGGTGTAGCCCGTGACCGATATCGCCGTACGCACGTTGGGCCTCGGCAAGATGTACAGCATCGGTGGCGAGCGCGAGAAGTACCGGACGCTTCGCGATACCTTGACGCAAGCGGTCAGGCGACCGCTCGAGCGCATCCGCCATCCCGGCGCGGCCACACACTCCTCCACGGATCTCTGGGCCCTGAGGAACATCGACCTCGAAGTAGAGAATGGTCAAGCCCTCGGGATCATCGGTCGCAATGGCTCCGGTAAGACCACGCTGCTGAAGGTGCTCTCGCACATAACGGAACCGACAGAGGGCAGAGTCGAGATACGCGGCAGGGTGGCGAGTCTGCTCGAGGTCGGCACGGGCTTCCACCCGGAGCTCACGGGTCGCGAGAACATCCAGCTCAATGGTGCGATCTTGGGCATGACACGCGCCGAGATCAAGGACAAGTTCGACGAGATCGTTGACTTCAGCGAGATCGGCCGCTTCCTCGACACGCCGGTGAAGCGCTACTCGAGCGGCATGTACGTGCGGCTCGCGTTTGCCGTCGCTGCACACCTCGAGCCCGAGATCCTCATCGTGGACGAGGTGCTGGCCGTCGGCGACGCGGGCTTCCAGAAGAAGTGCCTCGGAAAGATGGAGGATGTGGCAGGCGGCGGCCGGACGGTCCTGTTCGTCAGTCACAACATGCAGGCGATCACCAGTCTCTGCGACCGAGCCATCCAGATCGACGGCGGCCGACTCGTGAACTCGGGTTCGGCGGACGCAATCGTCGCCGAGTACCTCGCTCAACAAGCCGAGACGGGAGCCTCCGCGACCTGGGACTCAGGCAAGGGGCCAGGCGATGAGGAGGCACGCCTCGTCTCCGTTCAAGTACTGGACGATGCCGACACGATTGCGCCGTTCGTCAGCACCGACGCCCCATTCCACGTGCGAATGGAGATCGACCTGGGCCACGTCGATGATGCGCTGACCATAGGCTTCGACCTGGTGGCCGCCGACGGAGCCGTCGTCATGCGGAGCTTTCACACCGACGGATCTCCTGAACATTGGCCGCGACTGCGCGTTGGCCGTAATGCTCTCTCGTGCACGATCCCCGCCGGGCTGCTCAACGACGGCCGCTACTTCGTGATGCCGAGAGTGAGCCTGTACCATGTCCGCTGGATCGTGCACGCTGACAGCGTCGTGTCCTTCGACGTGCATCGTGATCCAGGGCTTTCTCCGTACGCGATCACGAGTCGTCCCGGAGCCATCGCTCCCACTCTCGACTGGCAGACGTGCTAGCCGCGACGCCCATCTACTGGCAGCGCACTCACCGACAAGTGATCCGGCCGAGCAGGAGGAGTGCGACGTGACGCGGGTCTTCGTCTACCTTCCCAGCCTTCACGGACATCGGCAAGTCTACTGTCGAGAGTTCTGCGACTACTTCCTCTCTCGGGGCTTCTCGGTCACGGTCGCGACTCGCTTGTCTGACCTGCACGAGACCGGTCCTCTGGCGGTGATTCGCGAGCATCCACGGGTCAGCTTCGTTCCCGACCCCCTGGAAGCTGGGCAGAATGCCTCGTCGGAGTTGCGGGCACTTGGGGCAGCTGCCCGACAGGCCGGCGCAGACGTGACCTTCCTCGCCGAGGCCGATAGTGCACACGGCCTTCTGTCGGCCCAGATCGCCCGGCCTGCGCTTCGACTCCCGGGGCGAAGGCTTGGGCTCTTCATTCGTTCTACCAACTACGTGCACAAGGTCAAGTCCCCTCAACTGGGCCGCATCGGCCGAGTCGTGGCTGAAAGCTACACGTATCGGCCGCTCTCGCTAGCTCAGCCGCGTATCTTCCACGAAATCGTCACGCGACGCTTCTCCGTTCTTGAGGCAGCGCTCTGCCTCGACGAGGCCTTTGTGGCCGGCGAGAATCGCCGGAATGTCTGGCTTCCAGACATCTGGGCCCCATTTCGGGAGGACAACGCAGCCAGCGCCGAGGCGGCAGCCTGGCAAGCCGAGGTTTCCACCTTCCTGAGGCCACGGGGTGACGTGCCCACGGTGGTGTTCACAGGCTGGGCGGCGCCACGACGCGGTTATCACGAGCTGCTTCGCCTCGCCTCAGATGTCGACGGATGCTTCATCCACTGCGGAGCCCCCTGGGATTCTGGCAAGGTCGACCAAGACGGTGGCCTCGAGGCAAGGGCGACACTAGTCTCGCGCTGCGCCATTCTCGAGTCTGGGCACTCCTACGAAAGCTTCGAGACGGCGCGCGTCACCCTCCGTGCCGCACGGTGCGTGGTCCTTCCCTACCCGCAGCATCTCGGCTCGAGTGGCGCGATGCTGCAGGCCTTGTCCGCCGGGCGCCCCGTTCTCGTGCCCGACCAGGGATTGATGGCTTGGCGCGTGCGCAACTTCGGCCTCGGCCTGACATACGCTCCGGGTGACCGGCGAGACATGCGCTACAAGTTCCTCCTGCTGCAAAGCACACCGCCAGAGGTCTTCGCCGATTCGATTGAACGCTTCCTGGCGTTCTTCGGCGGGGTTCAGTTCGAGGAAGCCATGGACTACGCAATGGGTCTTGCTCGGGGCGCACCGCGCATGCCGACCGCCCATGAGAACGACTCGCCCCTGCCAAGAGCATGGGGCGGTCATTTGGCCGGCTAGGAGGAGTCATCATTCGCCACGACATCTAGTCTGCCCACCACTTGGGGAACTTGACCTCAATGCCGAAGATGGACTTGACCTTGCGAGGTACAGATTGCCCCATAGCGGCAACCACTCAGGCCACGAGTCCAATAGCAGGTGCCGGTCGAACGGCGACGCCCGGGGTTTCCTCAGAAGGACCTACAGGTCTCTGAAGAGGACCGTTCTGCACGACACCCTTCTGCTCCCCTACGGCGTTCGAAAGCATCGCGCCCTGCGCCAGTCGGTGGATCGCAGCCAGACGGCCACCTACACCAGTTTCTGCCGGTCGCCCACTCAGCTGGAGGCACTGCTCGGTCCGGTCCTCGACCACCTGGACCCGGGACCGCCGGCGTCGAAGCCACTGCGCATCCTCGTCTTCGCCTGCTCGAACGGCGCCGAGGTCTACACGCTGGCGTCCGCCCTGATGAGACGCTACCCGGGCATCGATCTCCACGTCGACGCATCGGACGTCAGTGAGGAGATGGTCCGGAAGGCCCGGAGTGGCCTCTACACCAGAGACGAAGTGCTTGACGGCGACCATGTCAGCGATGCGTTCGTCGACTTCACCTTCGACCGCTCGCACGAGGGCCTCCGCGTCAAGCCCGGCATCAAGTCCCGAGTGACCTTCGCGCGCGCGGACCTCCTCGATCCAGGCCTGACGGATCGATTCCAGACCGCGGACATCGTCGTCGTGCAGAACGTGCTGTTTCACCTGGAGCCGGCCGCCGCACGGACGGCCTTCCGTCGTGCCTGCGGTCGTCTCAAGGAACGCGCCGCCTTGTTCGTCGACGGCATGGACCTGGACCTCAAGCTCGAGCTGACGCGCGAGCTCGGACTCACTCCTCTCGAGTACAAGTGCCGCGAGATCTACCGCGAATCCCGGGCGCATCACCCAGTGGCGTGGTGGAACTACTACTACGGCGCCGAGCCCTATTTGGTCCTTCGCCGGGACCGGGTGCGCCGCTACAGCACCATCTTCCTGCGCTGACGTCGCGCACGCCGGCGTCGAGCGCCCGCGGGCCGGCCGAGGGACGCTCCGACACGAGACGACTCAGGACTCGTCGCGACGGAAGCCGAGCACGATCTTCGCCACCGTCGTGGACACGTCTCTCACGAGGTACTCGGGCGGCGGCTGCCAGGCGGGCGCCGAGGCGAGCACGGCCTCGACGCAGGCGAGGATGCGCTCGGGCTCGGCGCCTGACAGCACGTTGCTGCCGCAGTCGATCGTCTCGGGTCGCTCCGTGACGTCGCGGATCGTCACCGCGGGCACCATGAAGATGCAGCACTCCTCCTGGACCGTGCCGCTGTCGGAGAGCACGCAGCGCGCGTCCCGTTCGAGGGCCACGAAATCGAAGAGACCGAGCGGCTCGAGGTAGCGCACGCCCGGCGCGCCCGTGCTTCCGCTCGCCGCGACGTCGCCGACCTCGAGACCGAAGGCGCGCATCTTGTCCCGCGTGCGCGGGTGCAGGCTGCACACCACGGGCAGCCCGTAGCGGCTCGCGACCTGCGACAGCGCCTCAGTCAGGTGCCGCAGTCGCTCCTCGATGTCGACGTTCTCGGCGCGGTGCATGGTCACGAGGAAGTAGGCGCCGCGCTCCAGCCCAAGCCGCTCGTGGACGTCGGAGGCGGCGATCTGGTCGCCGTAGTGGGTCAGCACCTCGAGGATCGGGTTGCCCGTCACGTGGATGCGACGGCCGTCGATACCCTCGCGCACCAGGTTCTCCTTGCTGCGCTGGGTGTAGGGCATGAGCACCGAGCTGGAGTGGTCGATCACGCGGCGGTTGACCTCTTCAGGCACGCGGTCGTCGTAGCAGCGGTTGCCGGCTTCCATGTGATAGACGGGAACGCCCAGACGCTTGGCCACGACGCTGCAGAGGCCGCTGTTGGTGTCTCCCAGGATCAGGACCGCGTCGGGCTGCTCGTCCAGGAACACTCGCTCGCAGCCCTCGAGGATCTGCCCCGCCTGGGCGGCGAACGAGGCGCCGCGCACGCCCAGGAAGTGGTCGGGCTTGCGCACCTCGAGCTCGTCGAAGAACAGGTCGCTGAGTAAAGGGTCGAAGTTCTGCCCGGTGTGCACGAGGCGGTGCTCGCAGAGCCGGTCGAGCTTCTCGATGACGCGGCTCAGGCGAATGACCTCCGGCCGTGTCCCAAGGACGGTGACGACCTTCACCGCAGGATCTCCCCCTCGGACGTCGGCACGTCGTCGACCATCAGCTTGTGCCGGTGCAACACGTCCGCCAGCGCCGTTCCGCTCATCACCCCGCTCAACGAGCTGTACTCGTCGTCGAGGGCGGCCTCGACCGCGGCCCCGCCGAGCAGCTCGGGCAGCATGGGCAGGATCGCGTAGTAGTCGCCCCGGTCGACGGTGCGGTGGCACTCCTCCTCGCTCACCAGGATCTCGTGGATCTTCTCCCCCGGGCGGATACCGGTGACCTCGATCTCGATCGGCCGCTCGCCGATGAGCGCCTCGGCGATGTCGATCACCCTCGCCGAAGGCACGCGCGGGATGTAGGTCTCGCCGCGGCCCGCGCCCTTCACCGCGGCGAAGATCGTGTCCACGGCCTGGTCGAGACTGAGCAGGAAGCGCGTCATGTCGGTGGTGGTGATGGTCACCGGACCGCCGCTGCGGATCTGGTCGTGGAACAGGGGGATCACCGACCCGCGCGAGGCGAGCACGTTGCCGTAGCGCACGCAGATGAACCTCGTCTTGCGACAGCGCATGTTGCCCTGGATGAAGACCCGCTCCTGGATGGCCTTCGTCATGCCCATCACGTTCACCGGCTTGCAGGCCTTGTCGGTGGAGATGCCGACCACCGTCTCGACCGGCAGCTCGTGCTCCTGGATCGCGCGCACGATGTTCTCGGGCCCGCCGATGTTCGTCATGACCGCGGAGTAGGGATGGTACTCGCAGGTCGGCACCTGCTTGAGCGCCGCCGCGTTGAACACAACGTCGGCGTCGCGCACCGCGGCGGCGACGTTGTGAAAATCGCGCACGTCGCCGATGCGGAACTCGAGGATCTCCTCGAAGGTGCGGTAGATGACCTCGTCGGTGACGGCGCGCTTGTGCAGGTACTCGACCCGCATGGCGTGCTGCTTCGCCTCGTCGCGCGAGAACACGGTGATCTTTCTCGGCCGGCCCATCTCACCGGTGAGCAGGCGGCCCACGAGCACCTGGCCGAGCGACCCGGTGCCACCGGTGATCAGGATGCGTTTGTCTCTAAGCGGCAGCATGTCGTCGCCTCCAGTCGTCGTAGGGAGTCGGGTCGGCGGCGAGCCCGGCCACCATCTCGTCCCAGGTGGGGATGCGGCAGCCCGTCGTGGCGACGAACCGTGCCGGGTCCAGGCTGCGGTCACACGGTGGGTCGTCGAAGGGCTGGATGTCGATGTCCAGATGCATGGCGTCGCGGATCTTCGTCAGCAGATCGAGCTTGGTGACGGGCTCGCTGGCGACCTGGTAGATGCCGTGCAGCCCGCGGTGACGCTCGATGACGTCGTTCATGACCCTCGCCAGCGCCTGCGTCGTGAGGCCGCTGAAGACGGCGTTGCGGTAGCCCTTGACGGTGCCGCCGCGCTGCGCCAGGAACCACTCCAGCAGCGCGCTCTGTTTGAGGAAGTCGCGACCGATGATCGACGTGCGGATGGTGAGGCTGCCGGGGCGGTCCAGCTCGCCCAGCGCCTTGGACCGCCCGTAGAGGTCCTCGGCGTCGGTCAGGTCGTCCTCCGTGTACATCCCCTTGCGGCCGCTGAACACGCAGTCCGTGCTCATGTGGACGAGCCGCGCGCCGGCCGCCTCGCACAGGTCGGCGAGGCGGTGCGGGAACAGGGCGTTGAGGGTCAGCGTCAGGACGGGATCGCTGGCCTCTTCGAGCTGCTTGATGATGCCGATGCAGTTGACGACCACCCCGGGCCTGGCCTTCGCGACGGCGCGGACCACATCATG
Organism: Thermoleophilia bacterium UBA2241; assembly: GCA_002347645.1. GTDB lineage: Bacteria > Actinomycetota > Thermoleophilia > UBA2241 > UBA2241 > UBA2241. The sequence continues at coordinate 9,625 of DDYF01000016.1, forward strand.
GAAGTCGAGGGCGTTCACCCCGCCCAGGAGGCGCTCGCCGGGCATGCTTTCATAGACGGGAAAGGACGCCCAGGCGCCGCGCCGCTCCAGAAAGGCCGCCGACACCTCATGCTCCGCCGAGAGCACCTCGAACACCTTGTGCCCGAGCATGCCGTCGCCGCCGAGGACGAGCACCTTCATGCCTCGGCCTCCAGCCTCGCACGCGTCAGCGGATCGTGTGACACCCAGTCCATGTACTCCTCGAGCCCCCGTCCTTCTATCGGCACGGCGGGCGCGAAACCGAAGGCGGCGCGCGCCGCCGCGATGTCGGCGAGGCTGTCGCGCACGTCGCCGGGGCGCTCGGGCCCGTACTCCACGCCTACCTCGACCCCGCTCACCTCCTGCATGACGCGAGCGAGCCGGTTGATGGTGATGCGCCCCCCGCTGCCGATGTTGAAGGCGCCCTGAGCGTCGTCGCTGAAGGCGGCGGCCAGATTGGCCGCGGCGACGTCGGCGACGTTCACGAAGTCGCGCGTCTGCTCGCCGTCGCCGAAGATCGTCATCGGGACGCCCTTGAGGATCCGGTCGGCGAAGATCGGGATCACGTTGCCGTACGCGTCGAACCGCTGGTGCGGCCCGTACACGTTGAAGTAGCGCAGGCACACGTTGCGCATGTCGTAGAGCTTGTTGTAGACGAGGCACATCTTCTCGGCGGCGAGCTTGCTGGTGCCGTAGGGCGAGTCGGGGTCCTGCGGGTGGTCCTCGGCGATGGGCAGCGTCTTGAGCTCGCCGAAGATGCCGGCCGACGACGAGTAGACGACGCGGCGGATGCCCTGCGCCCGCGCCGCCTCCAGCACGTTGAGCGTGCCGACCACGTTGACCGCGGAGTCGGTCTGCGGGTCGGCGATGGAGCGCGCGTTGCCGACGCTGGCGGCGAGGTGGAGCACGACTCCGCAGCCCTTCATGGCCTCGGCCACCGTCGCGGCGTCGCGAGTGTCGCCCTCGACGAACGGGACGCCAGGCACAAGGTTCTCCCGGTAGCCGCTCGATATGTTGTCGAGCACGACCGGCTCGTGCCCCAACTCCAGCAGCCGCTCGACGATGTTCGAGCCGATGAAGCCGGCGCCGCCGGTGACGAGGGCTCTCATCACTCGACCCCCTCGGGATCCGCGCCCGGCATCATCTGGCGCCGCGCCGTCGATCCTGTATCTGTTTCCGGATCACCGGGCCAGCGCTCTCGCATAGGCCCTGAGGAGCTTCGGCACCTGATGTCGCCACTCGAGCTCGTCTCGCATGCGCCGGTATCCTTCCTCCCCCATCCGGCTCCGCCGCTGCTCGTCGTAGAGCAGGTCCACGATCTGCTTCGCCAAGTCGGGCACGTCGTTGCGGCGCGCGTATGCGGAAGCTTCTCCCGCGGAGCGTCGCCCCTCGGTGAGGTCGAACTGGACGACCGGCCGCTTGAGCGCCATGTACTCCAGCACCTTGTTCATCACCGACGCGTCGTTGAAGGAGTTGTAGGGGTCGGGGTTGACGCAGACGTCGCAGGTGGAAAGGCGCGCGATGAGCTCGTCGTCCGGGACCCTGCCCGGGAACTCGACGTAGTCGTCGAGTCCGAGTTCGTGCGCCAAGGCTACGAGATCGTCACAGGACGGGCCCCCACCGATCAGCATGAACGAGATGTCGTCGCGAGCCTGGTCCTTCAGGATGGTCGAGACGGCCCGCAGCAGGTAGTCGATACCCTCCTGCGGTCCCATGACCCCGACGTAGCCGACCAGGTACCGGCGGCCGCGCTTGTAGGCCGCGACCGGTGTGACCGGCTGGAACTTCGACAGGTCGGGAGCGCTGCGCACGATGAAGACGTCCTTGGGCCGCTTGCCCCCGCGTGACAGGGCGATGGCGCGATAGCTCTCGCCGGTCGTGATGACGACGTTGGCGGTGAGGAAGGTACACCTCTCCACCAGACGCATCAGGGCGTAGAAGGCGTCGCGCCGCCCGAACTTGGCCTCGTAGAGCTCGGGGTTTATGTCGTGGTGATCGAAGATCACGCGGACGCCGTGCCGCAACTTGAACCAGGCGGCGAAGGAGAACATGAGGTCGGGCGGATTGCAGATATGGATGACGTCGAACGGCTTCTCGCGGTAGATGCGGCGCGCGAGCTTGGACTCCGCAAGAAGCGCTGTGGAGTACTCGCGGAGATACGTGAGAGCTGAGTGACCCTCGACGGGCAGGTCGTGGCGGTAGACGTCCACACCGTCGATGGTCTCCCGATCGCGGTCGAAGCCCTTGCCCTTCGGCGAGATGACCGAGACCTCGTAGCCTGCCCCGGCAAGCGCGGTCGCCTCCATCCACACCCGCCGGTCGAACGGCACGGGCAGGTTCTCGACGACGATGAGGACGCTACCAGGCGATGCCATCGTACTCGAAGCGCTGAGGTCTTTCCGCGAACACGCCGGCCAGGTCCACCACGCGCGTGCCGTCCGGCGCCCGATCGAGCGCCCGGCTGAAGTGCGCCTGCGGGTGGGTCACGACCACGGTCTCGGCCCACGAGATGGCCTCGTCCGCATCGTCGACGAGCAGCCGCTCAAAGTGGGGGATGTGCTCGCGGATGTAGGCGAGGTTCGTCCCCATGAGACGTGCCCTGTTGACGTCGGGCGAGTAGATGCGGACCTCGCAGCCCTCGCCCAAAAGCCGTTTGACGAGAGGCACGGCGGGGCTCTCACGGAGGTCGTCGGTCCCTGCCTTGAAGGCGAGACCGAGGACGGCCAGGCGACTGGACTTGGTCGCCAGGACAAGGTCGCAGGCCGTGTCTATCTGCGCCTGGTTCGAGGTGGGGAGCGCGGCAAGCATCGGTACCGGCACGCCCTTCTCATGGGCATAGTGGAGAACGGCCCTCACATCCTTCGGCAGACAGGAGCCGCCGTAGGCGAAACCGGGCTTCATGTAGACCGGGGAGACGTTGAGCTTCGTGTCCTGGGTGATCACGTCCATCACCGTCCGCCCGTCGACCCCGAGGGCCTTGGCCACTCGCCCGATCTCGTTGGCGAAGCCGATCTTCGCCGCGTGCCAGCAGTTGGCGACGTACTTCACCATCTCGGAGACTTCCGGCGAGATCACCAAGACCGGCGCCTCGACGGCGGCATACAGGCGCCGCAGCGCCTCCTCGGCGTGTTCGCTCTCCGTGCCGATGATGGAGTAGCTCGGGTGGTTGAAGTCGGCTATCGCCGATCCTTCGCGGAGGAACTCGGGGTTGAAGGCGAAGGAGAGGTGGGCGCCCGGCGCACGCTTGGTGACCATGTCGGCGCATCGTGCCAGCGTCCCGGGCGGCACGGTGCTGCGCAGGACCACGACGTGCGGCATGCGCTTCGCCGCCAGGGCATCTCCGATGTCCGCGCACACGTCGTCCACGTGTCCGAGGTACGGGTCCCCTCGTTTCGACGACGGCGTGCCGACGCTGATCAACGAGATCTCGCTGTCCGCGATCGCGCGTGCCGCGTCGGTGGTGGCTCCTATGCGTCCCGCGGCCACCCCCTCACGCAGCAGGTCGTCCAGCTCCGGCTCGACAATGGGCGACCGGCCGGCGGCGATCGCCCCCACCTTCTCTGGGTTGACGTCAACGCCGATGACCTCGTGCCCGTCGCGCGCCAGACACGCGGCGGTCACCACTCCGACATATCCAAGCCCGAAGATGCTGGCCTTCATCCGTCCACCTGCAGGATGTGCTTCACGTGCACGGGCAGGGTCAGTCGCCCCCCGCCCACCAACGTCGTCGTGGGCTCTCGCTGGTTGAACGCGTGCGAGTACCAGCCTCCCTGCCGAACGCCGACGAGCGTCCGCCAGTGCAGCGCCCCGTCCAGCTCGAACGAGAGTCGATGGCGACGGCCAATGATGTCACACTGCCGGCGCCCGAGTCGCACGTCGCACTGTGGCGCCACGTGCAGGCGCCACTCGATCTCATGCTCGCCCATGCCTGTGAGTTCGTCGTCCACGGTCAGTCGTCCTCCGCGCAGGACGAGACTGCGCCTGTGCGTGACCGGGGCCGCCAGGCGCTCATAGCCGTCATGACTCGCGGACAGCGACACCCCGCCGTCGGTCTCGCGCCACTCGTACACCGTGGTCCGCGCCTTCGTCGTCCACAGAAAGGGGCCGCCGGGCTCGGACTGGTCTTGCCCGTCGATGCACATCGTGTTGTGAGCACGCGTGCCGCGGAAGTACGCCCGACCATCGGGGTCGTGGTGGTAGGCGTACGTTCCCGGGTCTACCAGAAGCTGCTCGCCGCCCACGGCCAGCGTGAACGACAGGGCGTCCGCATGGCCGTGCGCGCAGATGCTGAGATAGCCGAGCTCGCCCGCGTCGGCGAGGACGAAGACCTCCTCGTCAGCGAAGGACGACGTCATGACGTAGAGGCCGGCGTCGTGAAACGCGCGGGTGCGCGGCGCCGGACCCGAGGGACCGTCGGTCGGCGGCGCATCGCGCGCGGAAACGTCGGTCGGCGGCGCGTCACGCTCGGCGCTGCGGATTCCCGATAACTGCAATGCGGACGCAAGCCGGACCTCGGGTGAGTCAAGGCTGGGGCACGCGATACCTCCGAGCGCCTTCGCAGCGACGGCGGCGATCCGCCCTAGAGCCTGCCGTGCGCCGCCGGGATGCCCCACGGCGACGCCGTCGTCGTAGTCGCCGTACGTCGGCAGGAGCCCGCCCGGTCCGACCTGGGCTTGCGCGGCCGTCACCGCACGTCGCAGGCGGTCGTAGTGGTCCTTCGAGAAGGGGCGGCGGGCCCTCTCCCCCTCGAGGGCGGCCAGGAGCAAGAGCTCCGTGGCGAACAGGTGGTAGCCGAATGCCTGTTCGCGGTTGACGCCCGAGGGAGAGAACTGGCGGCGGCCTTCCTCCTCCATTGAGCGCTGAGCGGAGCGGGCCCATTGGGCCGACTCCGCGAACCACGGCCACTCCGTGGCCGAGACGAAGAGCCCGGACATCTCGCCGATCAGATGGTTGTTCGCCGACGATCCGACCGAATGGAGATGGGAGATCATCCACTGCTGCCGGTAGACCGCCGGCCACAGGCTCCCGCGCGCGCCGAAGAGCGCCTCCCGCTCGGGGCTGCCGGCAAGGAAGCGCGCGATCCACACCCAGGAGATGAGTCGAAGCCCCAGCTCCAGGGGGCTGCTCCAGTTCACGCCCACCGGGAACGGGTTCTGGCTCAGCCACGACTCGAGCTGCGCGCGCACGAAGCGTGCGAACCGTTCGTCGCCGGTGATCGCGTACGCAAGGGCGGCCGTGGTCAGGTGCTGATGACGATTGAGCTCCCACGTGTTGCGTGAGTTGCCCGCGATCTGAGCGTCCCGGTAGTCGAGCAGCGGGCCGAAGTCCGGCGGCGCCGTGCGGCCGCTCTGGGGATCGAGGCTCCAGTCCACGTCGCCAAGCGAGAACGTCTGGCCCAGCGCCACAAGGCGACCTTCCAGCAAACGTTCGGCCTCTTCGACGACACCCGCACAGGCCCCGTCGGCCCCCAAGCGCGGCAGTCGATAGCTGCTCGGCTTCGGTTCGGCGACCAGCTGGGGAGGAGGCCACGCCGTTCGCCGTCGCCATACTTCGAGCCGTGCGCGGGCGCGGAGCCTCAGCGCCATCTCGCGCGGCGACATCGACCGGAGGCGGCGCAGACGCCACGCGGTCCCCGACGCTGCGTGCTGGGCTGCGCCCGTGAACTCACTCATCGCGCAACCCGTAGTCGGCAAGGTCGAGATGCTGCTCGATGTACCGTCGTTTGCCTCGCGCGCCGGCCGGGATCTCGGACACCACCTCGACGTCGAAGGTCAGGAGGCCGCCCGAGTCGGCGGCGACGTCCCGGGCGAAGGCCTCGACGTCCCGGCGATCGATGCCGGCCTCCGGGACGACGCGCAGAGTGGCACGGCCCGGCTCGCGCTGGACGATCTGGTAGTCCCTGGCGACGCGGTTGTAGGTGAGCCCCTTCCTGGGCGTGAGCCCTCCCTCGGCCGTCACCAGGTAGAACGGCTGGCTGTCGGAGGCGATGTCCTTGACACGCAGACGCCAGCAGTTGCTCGGTGACGGCGTCTGCACGACGGTCGCCCGATCGCCCGTGAAGTAGCGGATCAGCGGCATGCCGGTCGAAACGAAGCCGGTCCCGACGAGCCTGCCACGCTGTCCGGGCGCCAGCGGGCGCCCATCGGGTCCGACGATCTCCGCGAGCCCGTACAGCGGCTCGAAGTCGTAGACGTCCGGCTCGCCCTGCACTTCGCCGGCGAACGCCACCTTCTCGGTGAGCCCGTAGAAGGGCACGACGGGGATCGGCCCAAAGCCTTCCCGGATGGCCCGGCGCTGGTCCGGCAGGACCGGCTCCGATATCGGCAACACCCCTCTGAGCGTCGATGGAGGGCGCCAGCCGGCCCGGGAAGCATGCCTGGCCAGGAGGGTGATGGCCGACGGGTACCCGTGCACGAACGCGATGCGATAGCGGGTCATGAGTCCCAGGTACTCGTCCATGACCGCGGGGACCATGCGCAGCGGAGACAGCCTGAGCTCCCGATTCGCGGGTTCCCAGGACCAGTACGTCGCTTGGGCGTTCCGGAACATGTGGCCCCGTATCACGGCCCTGCGGTCCCCGAGCCGGTATCCGCCCTTCTCCCAGACGTGGGTCTGGAACGCCCACTCCCGGACCGAGCGATCCCTGTCCAGGTACACGGCCAGGGAGGCCTCCGACGTGCCGCTCGTCATGCGCTGGTCGAGGCGGTGCTTGGGCTCGGCGAGCATCTCGTCGCCGTGCCGGCGTACCAGGTCTCTCGTGACGATCGGCAGTCCGCCGAGGCTCGCGAGGGTCACCGAGCCTGCGTCGACGCCCGCGAGGGTCTCGGCGTAGTAGGGCGTGCCCTGCGCGCACAACAGCAATGCCCGCAGGGACGCGGTCGCCTGCTCCTCCACGAACGCCGCGTCCCGTTCACTGCGGGCGATCGCGGCCCGCGTGTCCCGGAACGCCCGGCCGTATTGCAGGCTGGGAGGGACGAGGGCCAAGAGCCGGCCGCCCGTGGACTGCACCCATCGGGGAGACCGCGCGTAGGCGCCGCGCAGGCGGTCAAGCGTCCGCACGCGGACCTCCCTCGCTCAACAGCTCGCAGTAGATCCCTTCGAGACGATGCATCACCGTCTCCGGCGCATACGACTGCAGGATGTCGCGGGAGGCCTTCCGACCCAGACGCGCGCGAAGGCCGACGTCCTCCAGCAGCGCACCCAGGGCGGTCGCGACTGCCTCCGGGTCCCCCTCCGGTACCACGAGCCCGTTGACGCCGTTCGCCACCACCTCGTTCATACCTCCGACCGGAGTCACCACGCAGGCCAGCCCGTGACCCATCGCCTGGAGCAGCGCCATGGGCAGACCCTCGAAGCGGGAGGGCAGACAGAACACGCTGGACTCGTGAAGCAGGCGGTGGACGTCGTCGGCGTTCACCCACCCGGGCACGCTCACGGCACTGGGCGTCGGCAGGGTCTTTACCGCGGCCCTCGTCGCCTCCACATCGCCGTCGCCTGCGAGCACGTACCCGGCGGCGATATCCGCATCCTGCAGGAGCCGGATCGCCTCGAGCAGGACGTCCGTGCCCTTGGTGGTCCCCAGGCGCCCCAGGAACAGGACTCGTCGCGGTTCGGGATCGGTCAGACGGCCGCACACGAGCGTGACCGGATTGGGGATCACGCTGACCCGCGCCTGCGGCTGCAGACGTGCGATGGCCAGCATCGTGCGCGTGTTGACGACGCAGATAGCGTCGGCTTGCCCCAGCAGGGCGGCGATGCAGGCCTTGCGCCATGCGGGGCCGCGGTCGATGAAGCACGAGAAGCCGCCGCCGTGCACGTGCAGCAGGACCGGCTTGCCGCTCGCGCGCGCGGCCAGCAGTGCGAACGCCTTGCGCAGAAAGCTGCCGTACGAGGCGGTGTGGATGTGGATGAGCGCGCCGGGAGTCCTGAACATGGTCCAGGCCGCCCGCAGCAGCCCCGCGACCCCGAAGACGATCCGTTTGGGCAGTGGTCCGTCACAGGAGGTGCTGATCGTCGTCGTCGAGACGCCTTCCGTACGCATCCACTCGTCGATGGCGCTCATGACATGGGCGATGCCGCCCGACCTGTCGGACGGGCCCACCTGGATCAGGACGAGGTCTTTCACGGCGTCGGTCACGGCGAGAGCGCGTTCTCGTAGACACGCAGGAAGCCGGCCACCATCTGCTCGGTGGAGAAAGCCTCCCTGATGCGCCGGCGGCCGGCCTCGCCCATCGCGCGACGTTCGGACTCGTTCTCGCGCAAGAACGCCAGTCTCGCCGCCAGCTCCTGGGCGTCCGACGGCGCGATCACGAAGCCCGTCGTGCCGTCGACGACGACCTCCCGGTTGCCTCCCCCGTCGCCGCAGACCACGGGCAGGCCGCACGCCATGTACTCCATGATCGTGTTCGAGCAACCCTCCTGGGCCCACGCCGGGTCCGTCATCAGCACCCCGGCATCGGCGCTGAGTACATGACCGAGCACCTCGAGACGCGGTTCGGGGAACTCCACGACGCCCTCGCTCGCCAGGTCCGCGGTCGCGGCCATCAGCTGGGCCCGGTCCGCACCCTCACCCACCAGGACGAAGCGCCACGCGGCGTCCTGCCGCCGAAGGATGCGGGCGGCATCGATGACGGTCCGGTAGTCCTTCAACTGCTCCATGCGCCCGGTCATGACGACGGTGAAGGGGCTGGTGCCGGCGCTCGCCGCCGGCTCCTCGGCGCCCGCGGCGCCTGCGGCCGTCGCCCCCGCTGCCAGGCGAGACCAGTCGAAGCCGTTGTACACCACGGCGGCCTTGGCCGGCGCCACGCCGCACGCCTGCAGGCCGGCGTGGCTGTTCGCGACCACGGTCGTCGCGAACGCCATGCCGAGGCGCCCGAGGCGTGTGTGACGGCCCCTGAGCGAACCGAAGCGCACGTTGCCGATCATCGGCACACCCCTGAGGCGGCACAGCGGGCCGGCCATGAGAGGAGACATCCAGCCCCACGCGTGGACGACGTCGGGCGAGAAGGCCAGGATGCTCCGCCAGAGGCCGAAGGCCGGAAGAGGGTCGAGTCGCCGGCGCCGCGCGAGGACCTCGACCGGCGCGCCCTGGCCGCGCAATCGTGCCTCAAAGGGGCCGCTGCCGAGCGCGCAGACCCGCCGTTCCCATGCTTCGGGCAGGCCCGCCGCGAGAAGGGCGAGCTGTCTCTCGGCGCCGCCGTTCCCGAGCGAATCGGTGACGAACAGCACCTTCACAGCGCGCGCACCTCGAGATCGGGCCGTTCGGCGATGGACCGCGCGGCCTCCGTGAGCCCCACGAACTGCGCCCCGCTACGGCGGATGAACCCGAAGAACCCGTCGAGCACCTCGTACAGGTCGCGGACGGCGGCCGGCGTAGGCCGGAACGGGCTGCCGCCGGGCATGAGCTCGCTACTGTGGAAGTTCATGACCGCCACTTCGGCGCCGGCCTCTTCCGCCCGCCGCCACACGAGTGCGAGGTCACGGGCGCGGTAGTCGGGGTGCGGGTTGAGCCACATCGGCTGCTTCCTCAGGTGTCGATCCAGGACGAGCTTGCGGACGGCCCGGACCGGCAGACTTCGGTACGCGCGAAGAAGAGCCGGGAAGCGGTCGAAGATCCGATAGGTCTGCAGGACCGTGAGCGGGATCTCGACGAGCCCAGGTTCGCCGGTGCCGGCGATGCGGAAGGGGTGGACCGAGAAGCGCGAGAAGTCGGGCCCCCCGCCGCGCATGCCGGGGGTATCGGCCCAATCGCGGCCGGGGGTCACCGACGAGTCGACGACGAAGCCCTCGTCGGCAAGGCACTTGGCAAGCCGCCCGTCGAACCCGTACCGCCCGGCGCGGAACGCCGTCGGTGAGAACCCGAACGCATCCCGGATCTGCGCGGTCAGCGTGGCGACCTTCTCGCGCAGCAGGTCGTCGGGCAGCTCGCAGGGAAACGGGTGCAGGGGGTCGTTCGCGCGCAGGCCGGGTACGTCGGCGAACGGGTGCGTCGACCAGGGGTGCAGATGGGCGCCGACCTCGGCGACCCCCCGGGAGCGCCAACCCGCGAGCAGCTCCCTCGCGCGGTCGTCGGCGACGATCTCCGAGCTGAGAAGGTAGGTGGGCGCGATGCCGTGTCGCTCGCAGAGCTCCTGGAAGGGCGGCCAGCTCTCCACGTTACGGGTCGAGACCGATCCGCGGCGGTCCCACTCGTTGTCGCCTTCGACGTCGAGGCTGGCGACGAACTTCATGTCCTCGCCCTGTCGGTCGCACGATCGCCTGTCTGCTCAGGATCCCCCGCGCCCACGTCATCCTGTCGCCGTTCGCCCGGCGCGGTACGCAGGACGGAGAACCCGTCCGGGTAGGGGCCGGCGAGGGAATCCCGCGCCAGCCACCACAAGAACGTCGGGTGGGCGCGCACGTGCCTCATGCAGTAGGGCAGCCAGCCCTGACCGAACGGCAGGTAGACGCGGATCGGGACGCCCATCGTGCTGGTGACGGGCAGGAGGGTCCGGACCGGGAAGCCGAAGAGCACCTCCAGGTCGCAGGGCGTGCCCGCACGACGCAAGATCTCGATCGATCGCCGGGCCAGGTCCGCGTCGTGCGTGGCGAGCCTCACGCTCGCGGCCCGGCCGGCCAGGCGGCCCACCACGTCGAGGAAGCCCTTGGTGGGGTCGAGCGTCGGCGCATCCGGGTCTGGCCACTCGCCCTTGACTATCCGGATGGAGACGTTCGAGCCGGCCAGCTTCTCCGCATCCCGCGCGCTCCGCGACCACCTCCCTGGGAGGGTGCAGCCGACAGGCTGCCGCGACGGCGGGGTGCACTCGGCGACCAACGCGAAGATCTGGTCCGCGGCGTCCGCGCCCAGGGCGTCGAAATGCAGAGGGACCCCGAGCTCTCCCGACCGGGCGAGCAACTCCCCATACAGACGCGGGTCGGCGCCGAACGCGGGGGCCTTGATCGAGACGTACGACGACCCGCCGACGGCCTTGGTGGCGTCAAGAAGCTCGTGATACCTCCGGATGACCGCGTCCGCCGGTTCGCCGGGGCGGTTCCAGTACGCGAGCGTCACGTTGTACCCACGCTCGCGCAGGTGAGCCGCCACCGCGCTCGCGTCCTTCAAGTCCTCACCGATCCAGCGACCCCGGCTGACGGCGGCGATGGTGAGGCGTACGGCCGGCTCGAGATAGTGCCTGTAGTTCACGATCCACCTTCGTGGACACGGCGGGGCATCTGACGCCACGCCAGTCGCGCCGCGTCACGAGCGACGATCGCCGCACCTCGCAGCGAATAGGGATAGACGTACACCTGACACGTGGGCCTGCCGCAGTCCGTCCACCTGTGGGTCCAGTCGGCCTCCGCCCCCAGGAACTCGAACGACCTCAGCCCCCGTCGAGCGGCATACCGCAGCCCCGCCTCCATCACGAGCATGCCCGGCGAGCACTTCGCGAAGCTCTCGTCGTAGCCGATCTTGAGGACCCACAGGCGCTCGGCGGCCTCCAGGGCTACCATGGACGCGGCCGTCCGCGAGTCCACCTTCAGCAAGAGGATCCTCAGGATGCCCTGTTCGCACGCACGGGTCGCATAGGCTCGATAGAAGGCTCCGACCCGTGGATTCGCCACCAGCGCCGACCCGCGCCTTCCCTTCCATCCGGCGGCTTCGACCCGCAAGGCGTCTTCCCAGACCGGCAGCAGATCCCTCTCCGTCGCCGGTGCGTGCGCGTCCACGGACACCGCGCCGATCCGCTTCGCGCGGCGCGACGCTCGTCTCAGGTCGCTTCTCAGGCTCGCCGACAGCTTGCCGACCGTCAGCTCCTCCGTGGGTTCGACGTCGATGAAGGGGCAGTCGGACCGTCGCCGCAGCACCACGAGGGCGCGGTGCCGATACGCCGCCTGCAGGGCAGTCACCAGAGGGGAGTCGGCGGGGACCTTTCTCAAGAAGAGCGGCACGCGGTTGACGGCAAGCGCTTCGACGAGGAAGCGGAGCGACGCGGCGTCCTTGTAGCAGAAGTCGCCGGGCTCACCGGCAGCTGCACCGATCTGGCGCAGCGCCGCGCACTGGCCGAGGGATCCCGCCAGGGGCGCCACCGCGACCGGCGAGCCCCCTTGAAGCACCACCGGCACGAAGAGCCGAGCATCCTCCGGCAGGGTCTCCGCGGACGACAAGACCCACCGCCACTTGCCGAGAGGGGCGTCGAGGTAGGTGCCAAGCCCGTCCCAGTGCGGCGCGAGAGCCCTCAGCTGGTCGAGGGTCGTGCACAGCGCGATGCGAAGATTCTGAGTCATACGCGGAAACGTCCACGTGGCGTGGGGTGATGGGGCCCTGCAGGCACGGTCACTCGCCGCGAGCCCAACGTCCTGAGAAGGCCCGTTCGGCTTGCCGGTAGAGGCTCACGGACGTCTCGATCAACGCCGAGGCCTTCTCGTGGACCGCCACCACCTTCTCAGGCTCTTCGTCGGGTGCGAAGCCCTGCTTGAAGAAGTTGACCCCCGCGAGGGGATCTCCCGGCCGTGCCATCAAGTTGTAGCCTCCGAGATCGAACACCGCGCAGCCGTGGTCCCGGGCCCAACGTATCGCCTCCCACAGCAACAGATGCGATGTGGACACGCCGCCGGGAGCCGAGTCGTGCGAGACGGAGGGCATCATGTGCATGAACGCCCTGTCACGGTGCTTCACGAGCAGGATGGCGGCCAGCGGCTGGTCGTCCTTGCGCGCGATCAGGACCGTGCCGCCGGAGCCTCCGGCGAGCCAGAACCGGCTGATGCGCGTCAGCGCCTCGAGAGAGACCGACGGCACGGGAGTCCGCGCGCGCATGGCGTTCTGCAGATCGCAGAGGATCGCCAATCCCCGCGGTGTGTCCTCCGTCGTCACGGCGACGCCCTTCCGTGCGCTCTTCCTGATCGCCGCCCGCGTCGAGCTCCGGAACGAGCGCAGAAGCTCGTCCTCGCTTCGCTCCAGACCGACGCACAACGTCGCCCAGGAGCCCATCGACCGGCGCCGCACGAACCCGTGGCGCTCGAGGACGGATTCTATGTCGTCACCCCCCGCGTCGAGGGGCACGGGAGGGTGCAAACGGAGGCGCACGGCATCGTGCTTGAGCGTGGGCGTCAGCCACGCCAGCCACTCGTCGAGCGCATCGATGTCGCGGAAGGTCGGGTCCCTCTTGAACTCCCACAGCGCTCGACCCGGGACCGGAAGGGACCGCCGGACGCCGATGGCCGTCAGTACGATCTCGCCCTCATGCTCCGCCCAGAAGAAGCACGGGCGCCGGGCCGTCCGGCCTGACCCCCACCGGTCGATCTCCGCCCACCGCGCGTCGGCCATGAAGTGCGACCAGGCCACGCCGTCGGCGAACTCACGCCATCGCCGTTGCAGGCCGTCGTCAAGCTGTGATGAGTAGAACTGGCGCATCGCACCCCTTGGTGGCCGCATCCACGGCAAGTGTATCGGCTTCCATCGACCCGAGCCTGAGCGTGCCGCACCGGTCCGGACCGTATAATGGCGCCATGCCCATCGACGCCGAGAAGAGCTCAGAGCAGGCGTGCGGCGGTCGCATGCGCATCATCCTCGCCGGCGAGTTCGGGTTCCCGAACGGGAGCGGGCGGACGGCCCGCGTCTACGCGTTCGCCAAGGGCTTGTCTGCCGCCGGCTGCGACGTGGAGGTCGCGTGCCTTCGCCCCACCGAGGGAACCGGCACGTGGGCGGCCAATCCGAACGCGAGCGGAACCTACAGGGGAGTCCCCTTCTCGTACACGGGCGGGAGTCCGTATCGCGACGACACCTTCGCCCGCCGTCGCCTGCGGGACCTGCGTTCGGCGCTGAGGCTGTTCCGGCTCGTGCGCGGCACGCGCGCGCAGGGGCCGGCCTCCGTCATCCTCTTCTCTCACTCGGCCGTGTGGATCGTGGCGGCCGTGCTGGCCTGCCGCCTTGCCCGATCGTTCTGCGTGCTTGAGCAGTGCGAGTACCTGGCCGCTCGCGCGCCCGACTCCGTCACGACGCGAGCCCGGAGATGGTACTACGCCAAGACCATGTACAGACTCGTGGACGGGGTGATCGTGATCTCCACCTTCCTCGAGGAGCACTTCTCCGCGCGGATCCGCGACGACGCTCGGCTGATCCGCGTGCCGATCCTCGTCGACATGGACGAGTTCGGCGAGGAGCAGACCGGTGTCCTCGCGGATCAGCACACCCTCGTCTTCGTCGGGCATCTGAACCACACGGGCGAGATCGACCGTCTGCTCGACGCGTTCTTCGAGGTCGCGCCGCGTTTTCCCGAATGGAACCTGAGAGTCATCGGCGGCACGTGCATCCCGACGGCGATCGAGGGGTTCCGGGAGCGCGCCGCATCCTCCGCGACACCCGATCGCGTCGAGTTCGTCGGTAGCGTGGAGCGGAGCGCGCTTCCCGGACTGCTTCGAGACGCCGGCGCGTTCGCGCTGCCGAGGGCCACCGGGCTCTTCTCGACGGCCGGGTTCCCGACCAAGCTCGGGGAGTACCTGGCTACGGGAAGACCTGTCGTCGTCACCGCGACGGGCGATATCCCGCTGTACTTGCGTGATGGCGTGGATGCGTATGTGGTCCCTCCTGACGACACGCGCGCGTTCGCGGCCCGGCTCGCCGACGTGCTGGCCGACCCTGCCGCGGCGAAGGCGATGGGCGCCCGCGGCCGCGAGACCGCGCGCACGCAGTTCGGCATCGAGACGCAGGGCATGCGCCTCGCCGCGTTCATGCGGGGCTTCGGCGAGCCCGGGACACGCCGCAGGGCTCGCCGCTCCACGGCAGACTGAAGCGCGACGGCGGACTGACGCGGACGAGGCCGGGCCGGCTACTTCACGACGAGCTTGTTCGTACCCACGTGCCGCTGCGGGTTCCCGGCGAGATCGCGAGCATAGACGGAGAAGCGGTAGGTACCCTTGCCGAGCTTGCAGGTGAAGCGAGCCCTCAACCACCAGTTCGTCGTCCTGAGGCTCGGGCCGATCTTCTTCACGACCCTGCCCGCGGCATTCACGATCTTGATCGTCACCTTGGCCTTGGGGGAGAGCGCGTCGTTGACGCGGAACTTCGACTCGGCGGTCTTCCCGCGTTGCGCGCGGATGACCCACGGCGCCCCGGCCCACGGTCCCACAGTGTCGATGCACACGGTGGCTCGCCTGTCGGGGGTCTCGAGGTGACCGAGGAGGTCGGCCGAACGGTAGAGGAGACGGTGCGGTCCGTCTCCGTTGACGACGACCTGGTCGCCGGAGGTCCACGCCTGGCCGTCGAGACTGTACTCAGTGAAGTCGACGCCGCTGCCGGCGTCGGTGGCGGTCAGGTCCACGGTGACCGGTCGCCTGTGCCACAGCGAGTCGGCCGTCGACTTACTCACCGGAGGGAGCGTGTCGATCTTGACCACGCAGACCCTGGCCGTCTCGGCGTTCCCGGCGGCATCGACCGAGTAGTAAGACACGGGGTGCTCGCCGTCGTTCAGGTGGTCGGGGGTCGCCTCGACCGCGAACGAACTGCCGGGCAGCCAAGTGGACCCTTGGTCGAGGCTGTAGAAGGTGCTCTCCACACCCGAGATGTCGTCGGTCGCGGTCAAGGTCACCGTCACCGAGCTGTTGTGCCACAGCCCGTCGCAGTCGTCGCTGGTGACCGGCGGAGTCACGTCGCCCTCGGCGGCGATCGCGATGGATGTAACACCGCCGAAGAGCGCGCCAAGAAGACAGACGGCGATGATCCAGACCCTGCGGTTTCTCATGATGGTGGTCCCCTTCTCTCTCGTTGCCCCGGACTCAGTCGCTGCCCGCAGAATCAGGCCCTTCGCATCACGGCCTGAGCGTCGGCGCGGCATCGATACCGGATAGTCTACAGACGGATCGGGGTCATCTTCCGGCCGCGCGGACGGGTCTGCGGCGAAAGCGTTGTCCGAATGGACGGACCTGGCAAGGAAGACGGGCGGCGGCGGACCCTAACCGACACGGGCGTGCCGTTCGACCGAATCGGCCGTCACCGCTCGGCGGCCCGCGCCAGCGCGGCGCGGAAGCGCTCGCGGACGACGCGATCGTCGTGCTCCGCTTCGCAGGTCGCGACGGCCTTCTCGACGAGTCGGTCACGGAGGGACGCATCGTCCATCAGCCCGCGGATCGCCGTGACGAGCCCGTCGACGCCGGGCGTGTCGACCACGCAGGCCCAGTCCTTCTCGCGCGCGTCGAGAGCCAGGGCGTGCTCGCGCGGCGCGTAGACGAGGGTCGGCGTGCCGGTGGCCATGTACGCCGGCGCCTTGGTCGGGTAGGAGAGGCAGGCGAACCGCGCCGCCCTGCCGGCGAAGTCGTAGGGGAGCACGAGCAGGTCGGCGCCGGCCAGCGTCGCGGGCATCTTCTCGTCGGCCACCGCCTCGTGCACTGCGACGCCGCCGAACGAGCCGAGGTGGAGCTCCTCGGCCTGCGCGACGCTGGGTGTGAAGACCTCGAGGCGCACCGGGCGGCCCTCTCGTCCGAGGTCCTGCACGGCACGACAGACGTCGACGATGCTCGGCCCGATGCCGAGACCGACGCGCCCGGCGTAGACGATCCTGAAGGTGCCGCTCCACGACCTGTCCTCGCGACGCTCCGCCGCCCATCGGGCGACGTCGACGGGGTTGTGGAACACCTGCCACTCACCTCCGTAGCGGCGCTCGTACTCGTCGGCCATCGGCCGGCTGATGGCGAGCGTCGCTGCGGAGCGCGCGATCAGGGCCCGGAACGAGCGGTCGGCGGCGACCCTCAGACGCGGTGCCAGAAGACCCCGTTCGAAGATCACGCTCGGCCAGTCGTCCATCACGTGCACGGCGACCGGCAACGCGAGCCGCTCCGCCAGCTCCTGCGCAAAGCGGGTCATGCCGAGAGACCCGGGCTGCGCGTAGATGAGCTGTGGCCGCACGTCGCGGACCCATTCCAGGAGACCCCGCGAGCATCTCACCGACCTGACGGCGTCCACGCCGCCGAGCCGATCGATGCCCGCGTACGCCGCCCGCTTGGCCCGCGAGGCCAGCCCGGCCTTCGGCGGGCCCACGGGCCCGATCGTCGTTCTGGCGACTGCCGGCATCGTGAAGGGGAGGTCGGGAACGGACCGGACGCGGGTACCAGGAACCAGCCTGCCGAGCGGCAACAGCAACCTCAGCTCGTCCGCGCCGAGCCGGTACTGGCGCCCGCACGGCGGAGGGTCGACCTCGCACGAGTGCCAGACCGCCGCGGCCATCCGGTCCCGCGGCCACCCGCGAAACAGGTTGGTGAGCGTGATCCCGCCGCCGGTCACCAGATCGAATCTGGCGGCCACGACGAGCACGCGAGGGTACGGCCCCAAGGCGTCGGTGTCCGTCTCTCCTGGCACGACCATCCTCCTGGTCCGTCAGCCGATCCCTGTGCCCAAGAGCCCTGCCTCGCCCTCCACGACCGCATCCTCCGAAGGCTCGTCGACGGTCGTCGCCACGCGGACGGCGAGGGCGCCGACGAGGGCGAGGATGAGCATGGTGCGGAGCTCGATCAGAGGCGTCGCGAACATGGCCAGGAACAGCGTGAAGGGGACCACGGCGACCGCGCCGAGCGCGATGTGCTCCTCCGCACCTCGCGCCCTCACTCCCCGGACCGCGTAGGCGACGCACACCGCCGCCAGCACCAGCAGGGACAGAAGGCCGCCGAGGCCGAAGTGCATCCAGGCGAAGAGGAAGGCGTTGTGCACGACGGCCCTCGGCCACGACGCGAACCAGGCGGCAGCGCGGCGCGCCATGAGGTCACCGAAGATGGGATTGTCAGCGACCACCCGCCACGCGAGAGCCCATTCGTCCTGCCGCGCCGAGCCGGCTCGCGCGAAGACATCGGGAAGGAGGCGCTCAACGGTGCTGCCGCCGCTTGCGAACCTCGTGTAGCTCCACGCACCGATGGCGGCCACGACGGCGAGCAGGCCCGGGATCAGCGCCAGCGAGCGCCCGTAGCGACCGAGGAGCACCACGGTGACGACGACGAGAGCGGCGATGAGCCCGAACCAGCCGGTGCGCCTGAAGGAGAGCATCACCGTGAGCGCCATCAGCACGGAACCGCCGGCCCAGAACGTGAGGCGCCGTCCGACGACCTTCTCGCCCCCCCAGGCCGCGATCGCCACGGCGATGAGGAACACGAAGAGCAGGTGGTCCGCGGATTCCCACAGTGCTACCTTCACGCTCCACCTCTCGTAGGCGTTCGCCGTGTCGCCGGCACCGAAGGCGTAGCGGGCCAGCGCGAACGCCGCCCGTCCCGTGGCGCAGACGAAGAGGAGGTCGAGCAGCTGGAGCCGCTTCGCCCGGTCGCCGAGCAGCTCGCAGAAGCACCAGAGCGCCGCGACTGCGGCGAGGACGTACTCGCCGTTGTTGCGATACATGGCCTCGCTATACGGCACTCCCGCGAGGAGAGATCGGCCGAGCTGGAACAAGAAGAGGAACGCCACTACGACACAGGGTACCGTGACCCACGTGGGCACCTCGCGCGGCAGCGCCGCGAGCGCCCTGCGGGCGACGAGGATCGCGAGCAGGCAGTACACGAGGATCTCGTAGAGGTTGAGACGCACCGGATCGAGCACGTAGCCCGAGAGGCGGAACGCATCGTCGGTCTGCAGCGCGTAGGCCTTCTCGCTCAGGAACACGACGAGGATCACCAGCACGTACATGATGAGACGCGGGTAGAGGACGCCGAGTGCCACGAACAGGGCTCCCAGCGCGGCCGCGACCAGCTTGAGCGAGCCGCCGACGATCACCAGCCCCAGGGCGGAACCGACACCCAAGGTGATCAAGTAGGCGAGCGCGGGACTACCGCGGAGGCGATCCGCCAGCTCGAGAGTGCCTCTGCCCTGCGTCTGTCTCATCGCCTGAGGATCCGATCCCGCATGGAGCGCGCGACCTTCTGGAGGTCCCGAAGCTCCTCTCGCTTGACCGCGCCGAACAACGCGCTGAGCAGGAGTGCCAGCAGTCCCGTCACCGCGAGGAGGAGCACGGTGCTGAGAAGGCTCTCGGCAAAGCGTACCAGCACGACGCTCGAGAGGAGCGCCGCGACTCCGGCGCCGGCCAGCGTGGGGAGATGGCAGTGCCGGAACACCGACCACGACGAGACGTGGAGCATGCGGCGGTCGACGTAGTGGATGAAGAACGGCGCGACGAGAGCGCCCAGAAGGCCGGCCATCGCGGCGCCGGTGACTCCGAAGCGGGACGCCAGGGGGTAGATCGCCGCCAGGCTTATCGCGCTGGTGGCCAGCGAGAACACGAGATTCACGCCCGCCTTCGCCGCCGACCAGGAGAGAAAGCCCACGGGGAGCGAGGTCGCGCTGAGCGCCGCGGTGGCCGTGAAGACCACCATCGCCGTGGCGCCGCGGTCGGCGTACTCCGGGCTCACCCAGTACTTCAGCAAGGGAGCGGCGTAGACCGCGATGGCGAAGGCGCCGCAGCCGTTCACCCAGAAGATCAGGCGGGAACTGCGGAAGTAGAGGGCTCGCAGACCTTCCGTGTCGCCGCGCGCGATCAACGCCGAACCCGCGGGGAAGAGGACCTGGGAGATCCGGGTCAGCAGGGAGCTCACTTTGGTGGTCAGCAGGTTCGGCACCTGGTAGTACGCGGCCGCGGCTGTGCCCGCGACGATGCCGAGCACAAGCCGGTTCGTCTGCTTCGCGACCGTGGTGCCGACGCGGTTCACCGCTACGAGCCCCGCGAAGGAGAGGACCTTGCGGCGAATGTCTCTCCACTCCGGCCCCGCGTCGCGTCGCACGGTGCGCATCAGGCGAACGCCGAAGTACAGGTAGAGCAGCAGCGCCACGACGTTCGAGGCGACGTAGAACGACGTCACCCCCACCACCCCATAGCCGAGCATGACCACGACCGCCGGCCCGACCCAGCCTGCGGTCGTGAACACGCTGTCCATGCCGGCGGCGATGTCGTAGCGCAAGAAGCTCATCGGCAGTGCCTGACCGATGCTGATGATGAGCGCAAGAACGAGATTGGCCGCCGAGAGGCGAATGACGACGACCGCGTCCGGAAGGAGGTCGGCGGCCACGTTGAGGACGTCCTTCGCCAGCCACTCGGCGCCGACGAAGAAGAACACGCCGGCAGCCACACCCGCCGCCGTGAACCAGGTCAGCGCCACCCGGATGATCGCGAGCATCGGACGGCCTTCATCGATCGCCCGGTAGTAGGAGAGGTAGCGTATGAGCGCCTGACCGAGACCTATGTCAAGAAGCCCGATGTAGCCGGTGAGTGCGGTCACCAGGGCCATCAAGCCGTAGGCCTCGGCGCCGAGGCCGCGCACGGTGATGGGCACGCAGACGAAGGCCGCGACCGTCGACACCGACCACGCCACGACGCTGAGCGAGGCATTCTGTCCGAAGGTGCCCTCTTTGCGCGCCGACGGACTCAGGAGTGGGTCCGGAGCGGGAATATCCTCGGGCTCGGGCGTCACGCCTCCGTGTTCAGTCGGCCCCGGAGGCGGCGGCCTCGTACGTCCTGCGGACGCCCTCAGCAAACGCGACCCGAGGTTCGTAGCCGATGCGCGCCCGCGCGCGATCGATGTTGGCGAACGAGTGCTTGACGTCGCCCGGACGATCGGGGGCGAAGCGCGGCTCCATCGGCCGGCCGGTCGCCTTCTCCACGGCGGCGATGAGGTCGAGCACCGAGTACGAGGCGCCGCAGCCGATGTTGAGCACCGAACCGCTTGCCTTGGGCGCCGTCGCGGCGAGCAGCGTCGCGTCGACGACGTTGGACACGTAGGTGAAGTCGCGGGTCTGGGTGCCGTCGCCGCACACCGTCGGTTGCCCGCCCTCGGTCGCCAGGCGCAGGAAGAGGGCGACGACGCCGCTGTACTGCGAGTTCGGGTCCTGGCGCGGGCCGAACACGTTGAAGTAGCGCAGCGCCACGGTCTCGAGCCCGTAGACCGCGTTGAAGGCCATGGCGAACTGCTCGGCGGCGAGCTTGGAGACCGCGTAGGGCGAGATCGGCTGCGGGATGAGCTCCTCATGCTTGGGCAGGAAGTTGTTGGCGCCGTAGACCGACGACGATGAGGCCAGGACCACCCGCCGCACCCCGCAATCCCGCGAGGCCAGCAGCACGTTCAGCGTGCCGGTCACGTTGACCTCGGTGGTGGTGAGCGGGTCCTGGACCGAGCGCGGCACCGACGGCAGCGCCGCGAGATGGACGACCGCGTCGACGCCCTTGACGGCGGTGGTGGCGCGCTCGTAGCTGCGCACGTCGCCCTCGACGAGCTCGACGTCGTCGACGACGTGCGCGACGTTCTGGCGCCGACCCGTCGAGAAGTTGTCGAGCACCTTGACCTCGTGCCCGCGCCTGAGCAGCTCGTCGACGACGTGCGAGCCGATGAAGCCGCCGCCGCCGGTGACCAGGTATCTCTCCGCCACGATGGTTCCTCTCTGCCGCCGCTGACAGACGGCGCCCAGCCCGCGCCGCCGTGCCGCGATTATAGGCTGCCCGCGCTCTCCTCATCGGCGCGAACGCGGTCGCCCTTGACGCCTCTGCGTTCGGCAGGCCCCGTTGCCCGCCCAGGCAGCACCTAAGCGTCTAGGCGCTCAAGGAATCCCGGGCCCCGCCGATGTCCCTCGAGAGAGCAGCGCGGGCTGCTCGCCGCAAGGCCAACGGAACCTGGAGCGCGTCGCGCCGGTGCGACAGAGACCCACGTCACGCCCACCCGCCCGGCGGGTGGACCTCACCGGCCAGGCTCCGGTTCCGCGACCCGGAGGTAGGACCGTGGTGAGGAAGCGCTCCCTTCTCGGCCTCATGGCCGTCGCCGTGCTCGCGGCCGGTCTCTGCGCCCTGGCCGCCGAGCCCGCGCAGGCGCGGGTGCAGTCCTTCAAGAAGATCG
>DDYF01000030.1 GCA_002347645.1 Thermoleophilia bacterium UBA2241
GCACACAACCCGGGACACTACTTCAACCCTCACCGGGCGCGCCAGTCGCGTTGGTCATCCGTTGACTGGCCCCTTATGGCTCCAGCCGAGAAGGGACGCGGGGCGCTCTCCACTTCCCAACGGCCACCTCGTCCTCCATCCAGCGTGGTTCTTCCGATGAGCATGCACGCTACGTGTGAGCCTGAGGCTGCGCCGTGTCATTCGGCCGCCCCATCCCCGTCGCGACCCGATCGCCGCGCTCTGTTGCCAAACCGCGCGATCGCGAAGGCAGCGATCACAACGACAGACACGGTGAACACCATCATGAATGTGCCGACTGCATTGACGACGGGCGAGATGCCGAACTTGATCATCCCGTAGATGCGAATCGGCATCGGCGACACTCCCACGCCGGAGGTGAAGAAGGAGGTCACGAAGTTGTCGAACGACAGCACGAAAGCGATGAGAGCCCCCGCGAGGATCGCCGGCTGCAGTAGCGGAAGGATCACCAGGCGCATGGACTGTACTCGGTTGGCGCCAAGGTCCATCGCCGCCTCTTCTAACGATGGATCGAGACCCGTGAGTCGGCTGCGCACGATGACCGTCACGAACACCGTGCAGAAGGTGATGTGCGCAATGGCGACGGTCCACAGCGACAGCGTGACTCCCACCTGGTTAAAGAGGAGCATTGCCGCCACGGCGGTGGCGATCTCCGGTGCCACGAGCGCCATCATCACGAGCATTTCGATGAGGCGAGACCAGCGCGCCGGCGCGTAATGCATACCGATCGCCAGCAACGTGCCAATGACGGCCGCCACGACCATGACGCCGACGCCGATCTTGACGCTGGCGAAGAGCGACGCCTGCACATCCGGATCATGGAGCAACTGAGACCACCACTCGAGGCTGAAGCCTTTGAACACCGACAGCGAGCGAGCGCTGTTGAACGAGAAGACCACGACGACGAGGATGGGCGCGAAGAGGTAGATCATGACGGCGGCGGTCACGAACCAAAGAATCCGCGGCCGTTCCGTCTCGCGATACCTCCTGGGCGAGGCGCGCCGCTGCGGGCGCTGGGCAGCGTTTGCGGTGTCGACGGAGGCCATCTACTCACCCCGCCAGGTCGAGGGCCTTCGTGCCCCTGGTGAACAGGAACGCGGCGATGACCGCCCACATCACCGTCATGAGCACGACCGTCAGTGAGGCGCCGAACGTCCAGTCGCCCATCGTCTGGAATTGGTCCGCGATCATGTTCCCCATCATGTAGGTGCTCGCTCCACCGAGGAACTTCGCCGCGGCGAAGTCCCCCATCGACGGGAGGAACACCAGAAGACAGCCGGCGAGAAGCCCCTCCGTGGAGTAGGGGAGGGTGACACGGAAGAACGTGGTAGGAGGTGACCCGTACAGGTCCTTGCCCGCCTCGATTAGCGAGGGGTTCATCTGCTCAAGGCTTGCATAAAGGGGCATCACCATCAGCGGCAGATAGCTGTAGACCAAGCCAAGGACTACCGCATACGTGGTGTTGGTCATCCGCAGTGGCGGGTCGCCGCCGACGCCCAGCGACCTCAGGACACCGTTGATCAGGCCGTCGTTCCCGAGGATCGCCACCCACGCGTAGATACGGACCAGATAGTCGACGAGCCAGGGAAGCAGGACAAGTGCGATGAGACCGGTGCGGTAGCGACCGCCGTATCGCGCGATCGTGTAGGCGACAGGATAGCCGATCAGCGCGCACACCAGCGTGGTGAGACCTGCAAACAGCACCGACCGGCCGAGGAGCTCCAGATACATGGTGTTCGTCACGACCTCGATGAGGTTGTCCGGGTGCCATCCGTAGACGGGCCGGTTGACGATGTCCGGGACCGCCAGGGACACGGCGATGACCACTCCGAACGGGATCACGAACAAGCACGCCAGCCAGAGTGCGCCCGGCAGCGTGAACAGCGTTCCCAGTCGGCTTCTCGTCATGCCTTCACCTACCGGCGGCTTTCAGTCGCGGACGAAGGCACGGAAAGCACCGCCACGATCGCGTCGCCAAGCTCTGCGGTGCTAGCGGTCCCTCCCAAGTCCGGGGTGAACGTCCTTCCGTCCGCCACCGTCGTCTCGATCGCCGCGAGCACGGCCTTGCCCCACTCCTCAAGGCCGAGGTCATCGAGCATAAGGGCGACACCCCAGATCGAGCCGACAGGGTTGGCGCGCCCCTGCCCGGCGATGTCTGGCGCCGAGCCGTGGATCGGCTCGAACATCGACGGGAAGACGCGTTCCGGGTTGAGGTTCGCGCTGGGGGCGAGACCCATTCCCCCCATCAGTGCGGCGCCGAGGTCGGTCAGGATGTCGGCGAACAGGTTGGAGGCCACGACCACGCCGAAGCGCTGCGGCTCCATGACCATGAACATGGCCGCGGCGTCGACCAGCAGCGACTCGGTGGGGACCGTTGGGTACTGCGCGGCTACCTCGTCGAAGATCTCGTCCCACAGGACCGAGGTGTAGTTCAGCGCGTTGCCCTTGCTGACGCTCGTCACCGACCTGCCCTCACGTTTCGCCAACTCGAAGGCCCAGCGGATGACGCGCTCGGTGCCGAAGCGCGAGAAGACGGAGGTTTGCAGGGCGACCTCGCGATCAGACCCTTCATAGAGCCGGTCGCCGATGCCCGCGTATTCGCCCTCCGTGCCTTCACGCACGAAGATCATGTCGACGTCTTCGGGACGCGCGTCCTTCAACGGGCAGGGCACGCCCGGCAACAGCTTCACGGGGCGGAGATTGACGTAATAGTCGAAGCCGAAGCGGATCTTGAGGAGCAGCTGCCGGAGCGTGAGGTGGTCCTTGACGGCTGGCGAGCCGACGGCGCCGAAGAGGATGGAATCGTACCCGCGGAGGATGTCGAGGGCACCCGGCGGCATCATCTCGCCCGTCTTGAGGTACCTGTCGGTGCCCCAATCGTAGTGATCGAACTCGAAGCTGACCGTCGGGTCGGCAGCGTCGATGGCACGCAAGACCTTCTCTGACTCGGCGACGACCTCGGGGCCGACGCCGTCTCCAGGTATCACTGCAATCCGCGTCATGGGCCCTCCTGGCGTACACGGTCGATCGAATCACCTCTATCTAACGGTGACGGCGCGCCACGGACAATGCACGAAATGTGACTTTCTTGCGTCATCTATGTCATATGATGTGCACACTGTGAGCCTGACCGTCGCGCACATACTTAGCCTGGAGCTCCTCCGTCAGGCCGCCGCCGAGGTGGTGGCCGGTGAGGATCAGCTCTCGCGCCCCGTGCGCTGGGTCCACATCTCGGAACAGCCAGACGTCGCGCGGTATCTCAAGGGCGGCGAACTGCTCCTCACCACGGGCATGGGTCTGGGCATGAACGAGGCGCTGCAGAGCAAGTACGTCGCGGAGCTCGATACGGCCGGGATCGCGGGACTCGCGATCCGCCTCGGGGGGACGTGGAAGACCGCTCCTCCCCGCATGGTCGCCGAAGCGCGCCGGCGTGGTCTGCCGCTCATCGTGCTCCACCGTCGTATCGGGTTCATCGAACTTACGGAGCAGATCCACGGCGCGATCATCAGCCGTCAGCTCGAGCTGCTCACCAAGGCTGAGTCGATCGGCCGCACCTTCACGGACCTTGTCACGCGCGGCGCCGATCTCTCGCAGATCCTCCATCAGCTCGCGCACATTGTCCGCAACCCCGTGGTCCTGGAGGATCCCGCTCACCAGCTCATCGACTTCGCCGCGTTCGACGCCCCGGCGGAGGAAGTCCTGTCCGTCTGGGAAGCACGTTCGCGAAGCGGACTTGGTGACGCCGGGAGCCGCACAGCGACGCTCGGCCCGGCGGACCAGGCCGGGCTCTGGGCCGACATTCGGCTGCGCGACGAGGACTGGGGCCGGCTGCACGTCCTCGCCGTCGACGGCCGCCTCGACGAGATCGACGAGCTCGCCCTCGACCGGGCGGTCGCGGCGGTGGCGCTGGCCCTCCTCAACGAAGAGGAACGCAACAGGCTGACTGACCGCGCCAGAGGCGGCCTGATCGCCGACATCCTCGGTGACAGTTATGGAGGCGCCGCCGGGTTCTACCGGCGCGCGGGGACCTGCCGCGCCGACTTCCAGGACCGCGCTCTCGTCGCCCTCGCCCTCGAGCCGCAGGGCCTCGCGTCGTTCATGGACAGCGAGGATCGCTCCGAGACCGACCGCAGGCGCATACGAAGGGCGCTCGCGCGGGAAGTCCAGCGAGCCGTCGAGTCGACCGGGGCAGTGGCGCTCACCGGACTGGACGGTGACACCGTGATGGCCATCGTCGGCGTCGATCCCGGGTGTGACCTGAGCGCGGCGGCCGACGCGATCGGAGCCGCCGTGTGCTCACGTGCCGCAGGGGTGGTCGAGGGCGTGATACCGATCGTCGGGGTCAGCAACGAGGCGTCACCCAAGTCGCTGCGGCACGCCCTCGAGCAGGCGGCCGAAGCGGCGGCGTTCGGGCGCGGCAGGACGACCCCGCGTACGGTGCACTTTGCCGACCTCGGTCTTCAGCACCTGCTGATCCGCCTCGCCGAAGGACCGGAGCTGGCGCGCTTCGTCGAGTCGGAACTCAGTCCACTGCTCGACCACGACGCCCGGCGCAAAACGGTCCTGGTCACGACCCTCCGCGCCTACCTCGACTGCGGAGGCCACAAGAGCCGCGCCGCCGAGGCGCTCAGCATCCAGAGGCGCAGCCTTTATCACCGCCTCGAGCGAATCGAGGAGATCCTCAGGGTGAACCTCGGCGACGAGGAGACACTGCTCCGTCTCAGCCTGGCGCTCCGCAGCCTCGATCTGCTGCGACAGCGGTCGCCGGTCGGCCTGAGCCGCCAGCTTCTGGTGGACCCGGGGCGGCCGCTCAGCCCCTCTTGAGCGTCTTGAAGATCAGCTTGGCGTCGAGCCACGCCTCGCCACCGGGCTCGGTCACGTGCGCGAGGAGGGCGCGTACGCGGTCGGCCGTCTCGCCCTCGCAGCCCGTGCACGAGAGCCATTCCTCGAACACGTGTCGGCGTGGATGGAGCGCGGTGTCGACGACGTCGAGACCGGCGGCGAAGAGCATCGCCAGCCACTCGGCCTTCGTGTAAGCACGCACGTGGGTCGCGTCGCGGAGCCTCTCGGCCTCCTCGACGCGCTCGTCGTTGTGCAGCCCGTCCTCGATCACGACGAGGCGCCGGCTGACGCGCGCCATCTCCGCGACGGCCGCCGCCGGGTCGTCGAAGTGGTGCGCCGCCAGACGGCAGACGACGACGTCGAACGACCCGTCACGGAAGGGCAGCGCCTCGGCGGGGCACACGACATCGGGCTCCATGCCGGCGGCGGCGTCGCAGCTCGTGACCGTGCACGTTCGCTCGCGCAGGCGGCGCGCGACGTGGCCGCCGCCGGTGGCGACGTCGAGCGCCGTGACGCCGCGGGCCGGCTCGCACCACTCGACCACGAGGTCGAGGTCGGCCCCCGCCCGGTGCACGGCACTTCGCTCGTACGCCTCGCGGCGCTCGTTCCACGCGCTCATGCGACAAGCGCCCGCGCCGCCTCGCGCAGCACCTCGGTGTGGCGGTCGACGTCGGCCGCGGTCGTCTGCGGTGACATGAGCGCCATGTTGTGGAACGGGGTCATGAGGATGCCGCGGTTGAGCATGAACAGGTGCAGGTAACGGTCGAGCTCCTCGTCCTCGGCGGCCGCGGCCTCGCCGCCGTTCCGCGGCGGCACCAGCCGCGGCCAGTACTCGGCCCGGCACCCGAGGCGCTTGACCACCCACGGCAACCCGGACTCGTCGATCACGTCCCGCACGCCTGCCGCCCACCGCTCGGCGAGCGGGATCATGCGCGCGTACACCTCGTCGGTCAGGACCTCGCCGAGCGTCGCCTTCATCGCGGCGATCGACAGGGCGTTGCCGGCCAGCGTACCGCCGACACCGCACTCGTCGGCGGCGTGGTAGTCCCAGCCGATGCGCACGAGGTCGGCGATCGCCTGCCCGAAGCCGTACACCGCGCTCGGCACGCCGCTGCCGATGGGCTTGCCGAGGGTCACCATGTCGGGCTCGAGCCCCCACTCCCGCGTGCAGCCTCCGGGGCCGGCGCAGATGGTGTGCGTCTCGTCGATGACGAGCAAGGTACCGGTCTCGCGAGTGATGCGGCGCAGAGCGTCGTGATAGCCGTCGTCCGGGAGGATGATGCCGATGTTGGTCATGGCCGGCTCGGTGAGCACGCAGGCGACGTCTCCCGGCGCAAGTGCGGCGGCCAGCGCGTCGACGTCGTTCCACTCGACCACCTTGGTGGTGAGCGTCGGGTCGACGGGCGGGCCGGCGTTGCCGGGCTTGGGCCCCGGCACGCCGTCGTTGATCGTGATGATCGTCTCGTCGACGGAGCCGTGGTAGCAGTAGTTGTACACGAGGATCTTCGGGCGCTTCGTCACATGGCGCGCAAGGCGCAGGGCGAAGCGATTGGCATCGGTCGCCGTCAGGGCCGCCTGCCAGTACTGAAGACCGAACCGGAGCGCCAGCTCGCCCATGACCCAGAGCGAATCCTCGGTCGGAAGCATGGTCGTGATGCCGCGCGCGGCCTGCGCGGCGACTCCGGCGACCGCAGCCGCAGGCGCGTGCCCCGTCATGGCTCCCGTGTCGCCCAGACAGAAGTCGACGTACTCATGGCCGTCCACACACGTCACGCGGGCGCCGCACGCCTCAGCGACGAACGGCGGGAAGGGGCTCGACCAGCGCGTCATCCAGTTCATGGGGACACCGTCGAGCATGTGCGCTCGCGCCTGCTCGAAGAGCCCGCGCGAGCGCGGATGGCGGACGATGAAGGACTCGTCCTCCGCCGCCTTGAGTGCGGCGAGACGGTCGCGGTCGATCGTCGTGGTCACTCCGCACCTCCAAGGTGGGGACGTCCGCGGCGCCCGGGTGCCGGGTACCGTGCCGTCGCCAGCGTACGCGAGGGGCGGGCCCTGCGGCCCGCCCCTCGCGTCACTCTCGTCACCCGGCGCCGCTTTCGTCGCGCGGGACCCGACGTCCTCGGCGCTACTTCCCCAGCAGGGCGTCGATCTTCTTGACGCCGTCGTTGGCGTCCTCGGCGTAGGCGTCGGCGCCGATCTGGTCGGCCCAGCGCTGGGTGGCCGGGGCGCCGCCGACCACGGTCTTGAAGGCAAGGCCCTCGTCCTTGAGGGTCTTGATGACCTTCTTCTGCTCTTCCATCGTCGTGGTCAGCAGGGCGCTCATGCCGATGACGTCGGCGCCGGTCTCCTTGGCGCGCTCGATGAACGTCGCGGCGGGCACGTCGCGGCCCAGGTCGGTGACCTCGTAGCCGTTGGCCTTGAGGTAGGCGATGACGATCGCCTTGCCGATGTCGTGCACGTCGCCCTGCACGGTGCCGATCACGACGCGGCCCTTGGTCGTGGCCGCGCCGGCCTCGAGGGCGGCGTTGGTGACCTCGGTCGCCCCGGCCATGGCGTCGGCGGCCATCATCAGCTCGGGGAGGAACATCTCGCCGCTCTCGAAGAGCTCGCCGACCTCCTGGATGCCGCGGACGAAGCCGTTGGCCATGATGTCGCCGGGGGTCAGGCCGGCGGCCAGGGCGCGCCGCGCGACGTCCTCGGCGGCGGCGCGGTCGGCGCCCACGATCGCCTCGCTGGCTTCCTGGTAGAACTCTTCGTTCGCCATGGCCTTGCACTCCTCCCAACGTCGTTCGCGGCCGTCGCGTTCGTGCGGCGTGCGACTCGCGCAGCATATCAGCCGCGTCCGCGCACGTTCAGCACGGGCAAGGGTTTCATCCGTTCGGATGACTGTCAAGAACACGCCGCGCGCCCTCTGCTACACTCGGTCCATGCGGTATCTCGGCGCGGTCATCCGTCCCCCCAGCGAAGCCACGAGTCTGATCCTCCAGGTCACGTACGGCTGTTCCAACAACACCTGCGAGTTCTGCGGGACGTACCTCGACAAGCCGTTCGCCGTGCGCCCGCCGGACGCGGTGCACGAAGACGTCGTGGGGTTGCCGGCGGGGGCGAAGGAGCGCGTCGAGCGCGTCTTTCTCGCCGACGGTGACGCGCTCGCACTTTCACCCCGCCGCCTGCACGAGATCCTCGACCTGCTGCACGCCGAGCTGCCCCAGCTCGAGCGCGTGAGCTCGTACGCGAACGCGAAGAACCTTCTGGCGAAGGAGGTCGACGACCTCCGCGCGCTGCGCGCGCGCAAGCTCGACCTCCTCTACCTCGGGCTCGAGTCGGGTGACGACCAGACGCTCGCCGACATCAACAAGGGCATGACGGTGGCCGAGCAGATCGAGGGCTGCCGGCGGGCGAAGGAGGCCGGCATCAGGCTGTCGGTGACGGCGATCCTCGGCCTTGCCGGGGCCGCCCGCTCGCTCGAGCACGGGCGGGCGACGGGCGAGGCTCTCTCCGCCATCGACCCCGAGTACATCGGCATCCTCACGCTCATGCTCGTGCCGGGCACCGCCATGCACCGCAAGGTGGCGACGGGCCAGACTGTCCTGCCCGACCAGATCGGCATGCTGCGCGAGCTGCGCGAGATCGTCGCCCACACCGACGTGAGCGACTGCCTGTTCCGCTCGAACCACGCCTCGAACTACCTCCCTCTGGGCGGCCACCTTCCCGAAGACAAGGGGGCGATGCTGGCCACGCTCGACAAGGTGCTCCAGGCCCCCGAGGCAGTGCAGCTTCGGCCCGAGACCTGGCGCGCGCTCTAGGCGGCCGCCGGTGCGCGGGCAGTGGCGCTTCGCCGTCATGGTCCTGGGCGCGCTCCTCGTCGTCGCCGCCATCTGGACCTGGCTCCCCCCCGACGATGCGACGCAGGCGGCCGCCCGGAGTGCGATCGCGCGCTTCGAGCGCGCCAAGGGAGTGCTCTGGCCCGAAGACCGTTACGGCCAGACGACGCTGCCGTCGGGCGTTCGGCAAGAGCTCCAGGAGCGCCGGTACCGGGAGCTGATGACCCTGGCGGAGGGCGCCGCGCTCGAGGACGCCCTCGAGATCGAGGCCGTTGAGGCGCTGCTGAGGACGCCCACGCTGAACGGCGGGCGCATCACCGTCGCAAGCCGGGCGAAGGTCGTCTACTTCGACTTCCGGCGCCGCACCCTGAGCGGCGAGCTGAAAGTCCGCGCCGCGTACGACGTCGTGAAGACCACGGGACGCTGGCATCCCCGCGCCGGCGGAATCGTCGACACTGTCGAGGACGAGCCCTCCGACTGGTGCCAGATCTTCGAGTACACGCTCACGCAGCACGGCGACGCATGGCGCATCATGGCGAAGGAAGAGGCGTCGGGGCCGAACGGCGGCCCACCGTACTTCTACAGCCCCGCGACGAGCGCGTTCACGCAGGACCCCGGCGCGTGAGGCGATGGCCGGCGTGAAACCGACCGCCTCGCCGTCCCGCTGGTCGGGCTGGACACCGCGTGCGTCCTGGTCCATCGCCGTCGCCGCGATCGTCGCCGTCGCCGTCGCCGGCATCCTCTGGCTGCCGCTCGACTCCGACGTCGAGGCCGATGTACGGGAGGCGCTCGTCGGCTACGAAGTCTCACGCCAGGTCGCGTGGCCGGCCGCCGAGCCGCTGACGCTGCCACTGCCCGGCGCCCGGCAGGCGGCGCTCGCCGGCGAGGTGGAGCGCGGCCTGTCGGACTATGCGACGGGCGCTGCGCTGGCCCGCTTCGACGCGGCGCGCGCCGTACGCTCCTTCGTGGCCGCGTCGGTGCTGGGCCGCCCGTGGGTCGTCACGGGGTGGGACGGCGAGCTGGTCTACTTCGACTTCGTCCGCCAGACGCTCTACCGCGACGTCATCGTCCGCGCGGGCGTGCGCCGCGCCCACCAGATCGGCCGGTCGAACGTCGAGAAGGGGCGCGTCGTCGGCCGCCGCTGGCGATGGGCCGACGGCGCCGACATCTACGAGTACACACTGCACGACGACGGCGAGGTATGGAAGGTCAAGGCGGCCAAGCCCTGGGGCGTCTGCGACGCCCGGGGCGAAAACGTGATCGAGGGTCACACGGGCTTGTGAAGGCCGGCGGCGACCGCCGACGCTTCGCGGACGAGCTCAGCGGCCCGGGTCGTCCTCGTCCCTGAGGAAGGAGCCGTAGTCGCGGCGGAACCGCGTCGCCGCGTACTTCTGCAGCTTCCACTCGGGGATCTGGCACTGCGGACATGCCTCGACGAACAGCTTGTTCCGCAGCCAGCGTGCGGAGCGGCTGGTCTTGGAGTCGCGCACCACCATGCGTTTGCCGCAGTGGGTCACGATGATGGCGTGCACCCCGCGTGGCTCGAAGTCGCGCACCCCGTGCAGGATGCCGCGCCGCGAGGGCCACAGCTTCATCTTCTCGACCAGGCGAAAGAGCGGGACCTGCTTGCGGTAGTAGCGCGCCTTGGTCGGGTCGGTCGGCATGCGGAGGCGGGCGGCGGGCGATGTCCTCAGGGCGTCGCCGCGCGGTAGAACGGCAGGAAGTCGTACGTTGCGCGCGTGGCGACGCCGTCGAGGACGGCGTCGAGCACCAAGCGGTCGGGGCGCCAGTCCTCGCGTCCGACGCGGAACGAGCCATCCCCAAGCGGCACCAGTTCGGCCTCGCCGCCCGGCTCTTCGACCCAGGGGGCGATGAGCCAGAGCGCGCCGCGGCGCTCCACGACGCGCAGATGGCTCATCCACGCGCTCCACGTGTGGTAGTGCCCGCAGAGGACGGGGGCGCCGGGGACGGGCGGGAAGGAGGCCGGGCCGGCGTAGCGGGGCCCGGTGTACCAGTCGGGGCCGTGAGTCGCGTACGCGACGTGACCGTGATCGTCGCGCCAGAAGCGCAGCGCGAAGCGGTCGAGATCCGGATGCGGGACGAGAAAGACGTCGTCGCTCGCGCGCTCAAGGACGACGTCTCCGCCAACGCGGTGCACCACGAGGCAACCCGCGTCGGCGACCAGCGTCAGCGAACGGGCGCCGGAGGCGGGGCCGGCAGCGTGCTCGGCGGTTCCGGCTTGCGGCGCGGCGCCCTCCCGGGTCGTCGCATTCCGCGCCGTGTAGACACCGGCGTACTCCTCGGCGACCTCGCCGAGGAAGGAAGGATCGGCGGGCGGCGGCGGCAGAGGCAGAGCCCGCGCCTCCGCCGCCGCCCGCCCCGCCTCGAGCGCGAAGTCGACGAGGTCGCGACGCTCCTGGATGCCGTTCATCAGAACGACGACGCCCAGACCGGCCGCGGGGTCGACCATCAGGAACGAGCTGAAGCCCACCATGCCGCCGGAGTGCCCGAGCAGCGTGCGGCCGCCGGCGTCGTAGGTACCGAGCCCGTAGCCGTACCAGTCGTCCTCCGACGGGTCGTGCACGTGCCGGGCAGTCAGGAGGCGGAACGCCTCCTCGCCCAGAAGGCGTCCCGCCGCGCCCTCGCCGCCGTTGAGCAGAAGCCGCGCGTAGGCGCACATGTCCGCCGCCGTCGAGACGATACTGCCGTCGGCGCTGGCGGACTCGTACCAGGGGCTCGGGACCAGCGGATGCGCCGCCTGCGGCGGCCGGTCGTCGAACATACGCTGGTGCGGCGTCGCCGTCGTTGCCCTCGCGGCCAGCGTGATCATCGAGTCGCTGTCGTTCATCCCCAACGGTCGCAGCAGGCGCTCGGCGAGCAGGTCGGGGAACGGCGCGCCCGTGACGCTCTCGAGCGCAAGGCCGACCAGCTTGTAGCCGTCGTTCGAATACAGGAACCGCTCGCCCGGCGGGTACGCGCACGCGAAGTCCCGCAGGAGCCAGAGCTCGTGGCGCGCGTCGAGGCTCGCGTCGGTGCCCGTCATCAGCCCTGAGGTATGAGTGAGCAGGTGGTGCAGTGTGATCGCGGCGAAGCGGGAGCGCACCGAGAACCAGGGAACGTACTCGGTGATCGGCGCGTGCAGGTCGAGCCGGCCTCGCTCCCACTCCTGCAGCGCGAGGATCGCCGCGAACGACTTGCTGATGGACCCTATCTGGAAGCGGTCGCTCGTCGTGAGCAGCCGTCGCGCGTTGAGGTCGGCATGGCCACGCGCGACCACGTCCAGCGTCTGCTCGCGGTCGGTGAGGCCGACCACCACGCCGGGTGCGTGCCAGCGCGGCAGGCGCGCCTCGACGAAGGCGCCGATCTGCTCCAGCACCTGCGCCAGACGATCCCGCGCGCCCGAGTCCTGCGTCTCTCCCATGGCTCCCCATGATAGCCGCTCGGGCCCTCGCGCATCGCGGCGCCGCGCAGGAGCGAGGGCCGGACGGGCGAAGACTCAGGCGCCGGCCCTCGAGAGGAGCGTGACCGATGAGACGCGCAGGCGCCACCCCGACCGTCCTTGCCCTGCTCTTCGTTCTCCCGCTCGCCGCCGGCCTGGCAGTCGTCCTCGCCGCCTGCGGCGAGGAGCCCGGCGACAGCCCGGCGCCGGCCGTCACCGAGACGGTCACCGTCACAGCCTCGCCGACGGTCACGCCCACTGTCGACACCGGCCCGGCGACGCCGATGACGGTCTCGCTCTACTTCCTGCGCGGCGAGGCCCTCGGCGTCGCCCACCGGACGGTCGCCGGCTCCACCATGCCGGCGACGGCAGCCGTGAACTCGTTGCTCGGCGGCCCGGACAAGCGCGAGAAGGCGGCCGGTCTGGACACGACCATCCCGGAAGGAACGACGCTCAACGGCGTGACCATCGAGGACGGCACCGCCCGGGTCGACCTCAGCGACGAGTACGCCAGCGGCGGGGGCACGCTGTCCATGCAGGCCCGCATCGCCCAGGTCGTCTACACGCTCACGCAGTTCCGCACCGTGAAGCGCGTCGAGTTCCTCGTCGACGGTGAGCCCGTCGAGGCCTTGGGTGGCGAGGGGATCGTGATCGACGAGCCACAGCGGCGCGCCCACTGGAAGGGTCTGCTCCCGGCCATCTTCGTCGAGACCCCGGCGGTCGGCGACAGGGTCAGCAGCCCGGTGACCGTGAAGGGCACGGCGATGGTCTTCGAGGCGACCTTCCAGGCCGAGGTCCTGGGGCCCGACGGCGATGTGCTCGCGAGCGCGACCGTGACCGCCACGCGCGGCGCCCCGGGTCGAGGGACGTTCGGAGTGGAGATCGCCTTCGACACACCGTCGCCGCTGCGCGGCGCGCTGCGTGTCTACGAGGTCTCGATGGAGGACGGCAGCCGCATGAACACGGTGAAGATCCCGCTGCGCTTCCTCGTGTCGGACTGACACTGGGGCGCCGCCGAGACTCGTAGAAACGGCGAGAGACGCGTTGGCGGGGACTGCGGGAGTCACACCCGCCTGCGTGGGTTTAGAGCCCACGCTGATCCTTCCGATCGAGCCCCCGCGCCGCCGCCCATGATAGCGCCTCGACGCGCCGGGTGCGGAGGCGGTCCGCCGGCGGTGAGGACGCGCTTCGTCGCCGTCAGGCCGCCGCACGGAGGCGCGCCTTGGGCGATCCCGGCGATGTCAGCCCTGGGTGAGGGCGCGCGCCGCCATGACGACGACCCCGACGGCGAGGGGTTCGTGGATGTGACGTACGCCGAGCAGCGCGCGCGCCGCCGCCTCGAAAGCCGAGGGGACACCCGGCGCGGCGGCGACGGCGTCGTCGCGCAGGTCGGCGGCGCCGATGATGCCGGCCGCAGGCGTCGCGTCGAACAGCACGTCGCAGCGCGCGAGACCCTCGGCGAGCGCCACCGGCGTGAAGGCGAGACCCTCGTCGCCGGCGCGCGCAAGAGCCGCCGGGTCCGGGTCGCACACGTACAGGTCGGCGCCGAGTGCGGTCAGGCGGCGGGCGGCGGCGAGGCCGACCGGGCCCAGGCCGAGCAGCAGCACCGGCGTGCCGCACAAGCCGCCCGCCGCGGACGCGAGGGCGGTCGCATACCCGTCGGCCGTCGCAGGGTCGTCGTCGGCGCACGCGCCGGAGCGGATGTTCAACGCGATGAAGCGGTGGTCGTCGGCGACGAAGACGAGCTCGGCGTCGGCGGCGGCCGCCTCCTGCCAGCCGCGCACGTCGGGCTGCGCGGTGACGTGCGCCTCGCACCCGACGTGGCGCAGAATGGCGACCACGCACTGCGAGAAGCCGGGGATGAACCCTTCCCCGCTGCTCACGGGGACCGCCGCGACGCGGGCGCCGGCGAACGGCACCGGGGAAGTCGCCGTGAGGTGAGGCAAGTCCACACCCGCGCACGGCGGTACGCACGGCCCGCCACAGCGACTCCCGGGTCCTGCCGAGGCGGCCTCCTTCGCCAGCGCCCTGTCGATGTCGATGGTGCGCTGCGCGAGATCGCGCAGCGTGAGACCGGTCGCCGCGGCCAGATCGCGCTCGAAGGCGGCCAGCCGCGCCGTCAGGTCGCGTACGTCCCTCTCGGTCAGTCGCGTCACCGCAGTCCCCGTCCACGATGGGCTGCCTCAAGACTCACTCTTACCCTCAGGTAGAAGGTGAAGGTATTCCTCGGAAGCCAGCGCGACGACCGCGGCGTCCGCCGCGTGCCGGGCTTCAGACACCGTCTCGCCCAGAGTGATCAGCGTCGCCGCCCACGTGTCGCGGCCGGGCGCATAGTCGGTGAGCGCCTCGTCGGCGCCGAAGAAGCCCGGCACCAGGCGGAGCGGCCGGGCGACGCCGATGACGTGTTCGCCGGCCACGGCCAGCCGGCCGCGCGCCGCGTGGACGTGTTCAAAGACGCAGGCCCTCTTCGCGGTGCGGTCGACGGGCGGCACACGCCCGTCGCGAAACGTCGCATTGAGCAGTTCGACGACGTTCAGCCCGCTGGACCAGTAGACCGCCGTCGGCGTTTGGCTGGGCAGGCGCGCGTCGATCTCGAGCACCTTGGGGATCCGGTCGTGGACGATCACCTCGACGTCCATGAGGCCGCGCAGGCCCAGGCCCTCGGCAAGGCTCGTCGTCGCCGCGTCGAACGCGGCGAGCACGCCGCGAGCGACGGCGCGCGTCCAGTCGAACGGCGTCCCATCGGGTCTCGCCCCCTCACCAACCGGGGCGACCACGCGCTTGCAGTCGTACCCCTCGTCGAACTCGAGGCCTGTGACCTGCAGAGGGACGGCCCTTCCGGCCCAGCACAGGACCTCCAGCGAGAGTGACGGTCCCGCGACGTACTCCTCGACCACGACCTCGTGCCCTGCCGCCTCGAGATCCGCGCGCGCCGCACGGAGCTCGCCGGCGTTCCGCACCACATGCACCCCGTGGCTGCCGCTTGCCACACTCGGCTTGACCACCAGTGGGTATCCGCCCTCCGTCCGAGGCCGGGGCCGCGGCACGCCGAGGCGGGCGAACAACGCGTTCGACGCGAGCTTCGACGACGACACCGCGTACGCCTCGGGGTCGAAGAGCAGCGGCACGTCCCAATCCGGGACGTGGTCCGCCAGCCACGCGAGCGTGGCCTCGTCCTCGCAGGCCGGCAGGACGGCGTCGCAGGCGGCGAGGACGGTGCGGCTGCGCTCGGCGTCGGCGGTGACGTCCATGACGACGTGCCTGTCGGCAAGGCCGGCGGCCGGCGGCGCCTGCCTGCGGTCGACGAGCACCGTCTGGTACCCGGCCTTGGCGGCCAGGTACGCCGCCTCGACGCCCTGCAGCTTGCCGCCGACGATCGCCAGCCTCATGCCGGCCGCCCTGCGCTCAGCCGCCCCGCTCCCGGTCGCGCGGCCCGCGGCCGCCCCGCCTCCGGCCGCCCCGCGCTCGCGGCGATGGGCGCGCCCGCGACGCGCTGGCGCGCGTGCGAGCCGCGGCAGGAGCAGAAGGCGCAGTCGTTCCGGCACAACGTGGATGAGTCGTCGACGGCGAAGGGCATCTCGACGTCGTGGTGCTCCAGCCGGACACCGTCGAGCGCGGCGGCGCAGAGGGCACGCGCGTCCGCGCGTCTCGGCGGTCTTCTGCTCTCCATCGGCCTATCCCTCGCCCCCGCGGCCGCGGGTCAGCGCCAGGAGAGCACCTCGTCGAGCGGACGCCGCGTGCTGTGACGCAGGCGTCCGGCGGGGCGGCCGATCGGCATCAGGGCGGCGAGGCGGGCGCCGGGGGGCGGAGCCAGAAGCTCCTCGATGGCCGGCGCCGCCAAGACCGGGGCGGTCATCCAGCACGCGCCGTAGCCCATGGCGTGCGCCGCCGTGACCATGAGCTGTACGGCGGCGCCGAGGCTCTGCAGGTCGGGGCGCTGCCGAAGCCGGTCGCGCTCGTCGGTCGAGAGCCCGCGGGCGACCAGCAACTCGTCGGCCTGGCTGGCGTAGGGCATGACGAACACCGCGACGACGACCGGCGCGTCGGCGAAGAACGTCGCGTGCGTGCGGATCGCCCGGATGGCGCGCCCGCGTCCCGCGCACTCCGGCAGACCGGCCATCACGTCCAGAGCCGCGTGGACGGCCTCCGCCATCTCGTGGCGCAGGTCCTCGCCCTCCACGGCCACGAAGTGCCACGGCTGCGCGTTGCCGGCGTTCGCCGCGCGGACGGCGAGCCCGACCATCGCCTCGACGTCATCGTGAGGCACCGGGTCGGGCAGGAAACGACGCACGCTGCACCGCGCCGCGACCGCCTCCGCCAGGCTGACGCGGATCAGCGCCGCGCGGGCGTCGATGGCGGCGTCGGGCGAGGTCGCTCCGCGCGACGGCTGCCGGCCGGCAGCCTCGCGGGGATCGTCGGCGTGCTCGCGCGGGATCATCGTTCGCTCCTTGCCTGCGCGCCGGCTTGGGCGTCGGCGGCGCGCCCGGACATCTTAGCAAAGGGGGCGGGGCGGGCGCCCTCGCGGACACCCGCCCCGCCCCACGTCCTTCTGCCGACTCAGCCGCCCGAGAGCGGCGGGACGACCATCATCTTGTCGCCGTCCTCGAGCGCCGTGTCGAGGCCCTCGCGGGCGTTGATGTTGCGCCCGTTGAGGAAGACCCCCGCGTACATGCGCCCGTCGTCGCGGAAGATGCGCAGGCGCATGCGCGGCTCGAGGGCGATCGCCTGCTCGAGAGCCTCGCCGACCGTGGCCGCGTCGCACTCGACCTCGGCGCGCCCGTCCGCGGTCGTCATGCCGACCGGCAGCTTGAGATAGGCCTTCGCCATCGCCTTACGCCTGCAGCTCCTTGTCCTTCTTGTCGACCTTGAGGTCGACGGCCAGCACGTGCGGGTTCTGGCAGAAGGCGATGCACTGGGGCTCGCCGTCGCAGAGGTCGCACTTGAAGGCGACGTGACGGTCGGGATGCTCGTGGATGACGTTCGTCGGGCAGACGTCGTAGCACTCGCCGCAGTTCGTGCACTTCTCCTCGTCGACGACGAGGACGTAGCCCTTGACGACCTCGCCGTTCTTCTCCTTCGACGGGTAGTCGCCCTTGACGCGCACCGTGATCTCCTTGGTCACGATGGCGTCGTGGGGGCAGGCCTCCTGGCACTTGGCGCAGGCGGTCTGCAGGCAGGTGTGACCCTTGATGGCGCCCGTGGTGGGGTTGACCTCGGAGTAGAGGCGGGCGACCGAGGGGCGGTAGGCGTTCTCGTGGTAGGCGCTGCAGGCCAGCTCGCACATGTGGCAGCCGGTGCACTTCTTGCTCGAGATCATCACGTGAGGCATGTCATTCTCCCTTCGTTCGGCGTGACGCCGTCTAGAGGCGCACGTCGACGCCGAGCTCGGCGAGCTTGGCCTCGCTGGGGACGCCGTTCTCGTCCCAGCCGCGGATCTGATAGAACTCCTGCAGGGCGTTCTTGAACGTCTCGGTCCCGATCGACCGTCCGGCGGAGGCGCCGGTGGTGTGCGCGCCGTCCTCCGCGTACAGCTTCTTCGGGATGTCGTCCGGCTCCACGTCTTCGCGCAGGTTGTAGAGACGGCCGAGGTTCCACACGCGCTCGCCGACCTTCCAGACGTCGTCCTCGGCGACCTCGCGCTTCCACAGGTGCTTGAAGAGCTGCGCGACCTGCTCCGGCGTGATCGCCCAGAAGTCGCACCAGATGCCGGTGAACTTCACGGCGCTGAAGTTCTCGCCGATCATGCCCTCGGCAGGGTTGCCCCAGACGACCTTTTGGGCCTTGCCCTCGAGCGTGTCTGGGGGCAGCGTGCCGCCGACGATCTCGTCGGCGATCGGGTACGCGCGCATGTGGCAGCCGCCACGGTCGCTCGTCGCGTAGCCGATGCTCATGCCGAACGCACCGCGGGGGTCGTACCCGGGGAGCTCCATGTTCTTGACTTCCATGGCGAGCTCGGGGTGGCCGTACTTGGTGGCCAGCGCCCGGGCGCCGAGGGCCAGGTCGGCGCCGATGCCCTCGCCCCTGGCGAGGAGAGCCGGCGCCTTGAGGTAGCCCTCGACCTCGCCGAAGCGCAGGCCGAAGTCCTTGACGCCCTTCTCGGTGAGGTCCATCGCCAGGCCGACGACGCTGCCCGTCGAGATCGTGTCGAGACCGAGCTCGTCGCACTCGGCGTTGAACTTCATCAGCGCCTCGATGTCGCCGATGCCGCAGTTGCCGCCGCAGAGGGCGATAGTCTCGTATTCGGGACCCTCGCCGGCCACGCCGCCGGCCTCGTGGAACTGGCGGCAGCCGATGGCGCACTGGTAGCAGGCGCGGTTCTTGGTGCGGATCTTGACGAACGAGTCGGAGTTGATGCCCTCGACACCGTCGAAGGTGCCCGACGACCAGTTGCGCGTCGGCATGACGCCGGCGTCGCTCATGATCTGCGCGAGGACCGGGGTGCCCTCTTCGTTGGCCCACAGGTTGTCCTCGGTGAGCACGTACTCGCTGTGGATGCGGTACAGGTCGTCGAGGAACGCCTTGGCGTCGTCGCCGACGGTCACCGACCCGGTGCCGCGGATCGCGATGGCCTTGAGGTTCTTGCGGCCCCAGAGGGCGCCGTGGCCGCCCCGGCCGGCCTTGTGGTACTGGTCGGTCGAGAGGCAGGCCCAGAGGATCTGCTTCTCGCCCGCCGGACCGATGGACAGGGTCTTGGCGTTGGGGTCGAAGTCGCGGCGCAGGGCCTCCTCGATCTCGGAGGTCGACAGGCCCCAGTACTTGGGTTCGGCCGGCACGAAGCTGACCACGTCGTCCTTGATGGTCACGACGACCGGCTGGGGCGACTCTCCCTTGATGATGATGGCGTCGTAGCCCGCGAACTTCATCTCGGGGGCGAAGGAACCGCCGACGTAGCTGTCGTTGAGGATCCCGGTCTGCGGGCTCTTGCAGCCGACGACGAGGCGTGAGGCCGTGCTCACGTTCGTTCCCGCGAACGGTCCGGTCATGAGGATGACCGGATTCTCCGGCGCCCACGGGTCTGACTTGGGCGCGATCTCCTCCCACATGTACCGGAGCAGCAGGCCCTTGCCGCCGACGTACTTCTGCGCCCACTCCATGTTGAGGGGCTCGACGGCGCTCGTGCCCGCGCTCAGGTCGATCCTGAGCACTCTGCCTTTGTAGAAGTCCAAGGCGTCCTCCCGAAGACGTACTGGAACGTGCCCCGAGCGCCTCGGGGGTGCGTCGACCGCGAGGCGCGAAAGGGGATGACAGGCGCCGCCATTCTATGAGAGCAGGCTCGGGCGGGCAACTGGCCGATGAGCCCCGGCCGTCTGGCCGAACGGCAGAAAAGGCCTGCAACGAGGGCGGCGACGCGCCTGCGGCGCGCCGCCGCCCTCACGCCGGGTCTTCCCCGGCTGCGGCGTCGCGCGGCAGGCCCAGGGCCAGGTACGAGCCTCCCTCGCGCAGCATCAGCCCGTCGTGAACGAGAGGGGCGAGCGCCTCGTCCACCTCGCCGGCGTCGACGTCGCGACCCGTCTCGCGCGCAAGCAGCTTCGCCAGCGCGCCCGCCGTCTGCACGTCGTCGCACGCCCTGTAGAGGGCGCGGTGCTCGCCGTCGAGGACCGTCAGCTCGTCCGGGTCGAACCCGGGGCGGCGGTCGCTCAGGGTGAGCGTGGCGCCGTCGTCGACGAAGGTGAGCGCACTCTGCGTGAAGCTTTCCTTCCAGCGCGCGACGGCGGCCGCCAGCGGCGCCGTGGCCTCGCCGACCCGCGACGGCGACGCATCCGCGAAGCAGAACGAGTATGCGAGCCGCGACAGCGCGGCCGCGTCGAGACGGTAGACGTACCCGCAGGCCGGGTACGGCCGCACGTCGTCGAGGCCGTAGCGCGCGGGATCCTCGAACATGGGGCTGAAGCGGTCGAGGCGGAACGCCCCGACGGTATGTGGCGGCTGCAGGTGGCTCAGCAGAGGGACGAGCCGCGCCATCCGCTCGTACTCGCCCGGGTCTTCCCCCGGGAGACCCCAGAGGAGGTTCCAGACGACGTCGAGCCCCACCGCGCGCGCGCACTTGAGGAACTGCACGCCGGCGAGTGCCGTGGTTCCCTTGCGCATGCGCCTCAGCGTGCTGGTGCTCAGGCTCTCGATGCCGGCCTCCACCCGTCGGACGCCCGCGCCGACGAGCGTGGCGAGCTGCCGGCGGTCGAGCGTCGGCCTTACCTGGAGGTACACGATGTCGACGCCCGGCAACCGGGCGTGCAGGGCAGGGAAGACGTCGTCGAGGTAGTCGGGGGGCACGATCTCG
The DNA here is from genome assembly GCA_002347645.1 of Thermoleophilia bacterium UBA2241. Lineage (GTDB taxonomy): Bacteria > Actinomycetota > Thermoleophilia > UBA2241 > UBA2241 > UBA2241. The sequence goes on from DDYF01000030.1 coordinate 20,423, forward strand.
TCGGTCACGAAGATCGAGGAGGCCGAGTACCGCCGGACCAGCCCCTCGAGCTCGGCGAGAGCCCGGGGGGCGCTCTTCGTACGGTACGCCAGCGAGGCGCTCGCCTGGCCGCAGAACGTGCAACGGCTCTTCTCGCCCCACCAGCAGCCCCGCGAGGTCTCGAAGGGGATCCGCGGCGCGAACGTGTCGCGCAGGGGACTCGCGGCGAGACGCGCGAAGTAATCGTCGAAGTCGGGAGTCGGCACGCGGTCCAGGTCGAGCGCCGGCGCGGCGTCTCGCGGCGCGCCCTCGCCCCCCCCGCCGGCCACGTCCACCCCCGCCTGCTCCCCTCGCGCCTCCGAGGCCAGCCGCACCCCCGGCACGCCGGCCGGGGGCTCTCCCGCGACGCGCCGCCGCACCAGCTCGGGCAGCGCCTCCTCCCCCTCGCCGTCTACGACCCCGTCGACGCATGGGAAGGAGCGCACCAGCTCTGCGCCCATCTCGCCGCGGCAGCTGGCCCCGCCGAAGACGACGAAGGCATCAGGGCACGCCGCCTTGACGCGCCCCGCAAGGGCGAGCGAGGCGGCGTGCTGGCCGCTCATGCTGGTGAAGCCGACCACGGCGGGCTGTACCGCCGCGATCTCGGCGAGGCACCGGTCGAGAAGCTCACCGGCCTGCACCTCGGCGGCCCGCAGGTCGGCGCGGAAGCCCGCGTCGAGCGGCCGCTTGCCGAAGTAGGGCACGGCGTGCTCCGGCGCGCCGCCCGCCAAGACCTGCTCCTCGTACTCCTCCCATGGCTGCGGCGGAGGCTCCGGCAGCCACGCCGCGAACACCCGGTCCCCAAGCAGGTCCACGGCCGGCCACCCGGCGATCGTGTCGTACACCTCCGGCGAGACCATCGCCGCGAAGTCGAGCGTCGCGTCGATCACCGTCACGTCGAGGGGCTTCAGCGCCGCCTTCAGCAGCCCGAGCGCGAGCGACGGCTGCCTGAAGCCGCCGAACGGCATGGTGACGAGGACGACGCCGGGCACCCCGCGCCCCCGAGCGTTACTGCGCCGTCCAGCCACCGTCGGCGGTGAACTCGGCGCCCGTCACCCAGCGCGACTCGTCGCTGGCCAGGAAGAGGTCGATGTAGGCGATGTCGACGGGCTCGCCGATGAACCCGATCGGATGCTGGGCGCCGACCTTGGCGAAGTACTCGTCGGGCGTGAGGCCGAAGTCGGCGGCCTCCTTCTCGGTGAGCGGGGTGTGCACGTAACCGGGGTGCACGGAGTTCACGCGGATCTTGTAGCCCTTGGCGCCCATGGCCAGCGCCGCCGACTTGGTCATGATCGTGACGGCGCCCTTGGAGGCGCAGTAGGCGAAGAGCCCGGCCTCGCCGATCTGGCCGTCGATCGACGAGCGGTTGACGATCGAGCAGGGCTCGCCGCTGGCCTTCATGGCCTCGATGACCGCCTTCATGCCGAGGAAGACGCTGGTCGCGTTGACCCTCATCACGAGGTCCCACTCGTCGAGCGTGGTCTCTTCGACGTCGTGGCCCAGCGAGATGCCAGCGTTGTTGACGAGCACGGTGAGCTTGCCGTAGGTCTTGACCGTCTCGTCGACGACGCGCCGCCAGTCGGCCTCGCTCGTCACGTCGAGCTTCATGAACGTGGCCTCGCCGCCGGCGGCGGCCACGGCACGCACCACGGCCGTGCCGGCCTCTTCGTTGATGTCCCCCAGCACCACCTTGGCGCCCTCGGCCGCGAAGAGCTCCACGGTGCCCCTGCCGATCCCCATGGCACCGCCGGTGATGATCGCGACCTTGCCGTCCAGTCTGCCCATGCCGTCCCCCTTGAGGTCCCGATGGCCATGCCCGTCCTCGCGACGCCCCGTGAGCGCGCGGGACCCGCCTAGCGTATCAACTCGGCGCGTGCCGTCGTGCGGCCGCCCAGGCACTGCGCAAGCAGACCCGGCAAGCGGAGCCGTGTTGTCACCGCTCGTGGGCCGCTGCTACGCTTTGGAGCGCCTGCACCCACCGTCTGTGTGCACAGACAGGGAGGAAGTCATGAGCGACGCTGGCACCGCCAAGGGCGGACGTGAGACTCCGCCGCCGCTGCAGAAGTTCGCCATCGGCGCCGGCCCGGTGACGGTCCACGAGCGCGTCTCGCTGGCGCTCGCCCGCGCCCCGCTCGACCACGAGGACCCCGAGTTCCAGGAGATCTTCCGCGAGACGACGGAACTGCTGAAGCGGGTCTTCCGCACGGGAGGCGACACCGTGATCATGCAGGGCGAGGCCGTCCTGGGTCTCGAGGCGACGGCGGCCAACCTGGTCGAGCCCGGCGACACCTGCCTGAACCTGGTGTCCGGCATCTACGGCGCGGGCTACGGGCGCCATTTCACCAACTACGGCGGCCGGCTGGTCGAGCTGAAGGTCCCGTACAACGAGGCGATCGACGCCGGGGAGGTCGAAGAGGTCCTCCGCCGCGAGGGCGACGTCAAGGTCATGGCCGTCGTGCACTCGGAGACGCCGAGCGGCACCATGAACCCGGTGCGCGAGCTCGCCGCGCTCGCGCGCACGTACGGCGTGCTGCTCGTCGTCGACGCCGTCTCCTCGGTCGGCGCCGCGGAGTTCGCCTTCGACGAGTGGGGCGTCGACGTCGCCGTGGCCGGCCCGCACAAGTGCCTCGGCGGCGTGCCGGGCTCGGCGCTGATGGCGGTGAGCGACCGTGCCTGGGAGAAGATACGCTCCCGTCCCGACCCGCCCCGCCGCCGCTACCTGTCGCTGCTCGACTGGAAGGACGGCTGGATCGCCGAGGGCCGCTGGCCGTTCACGCCGTTCGTGGCCCAGATCGTCGGCCTGCGCGAGGCGCTCACGGCGCGCCTCGAAGAGGGGCTCGACGCCGCCATCCGCCGGCACGACTATGTCGCCGCGATGTGCCGCGCCGGCGTGCGCGGCCTGGACCTCGAGTTGTGGCCCGCCAGCGAGGAGATCATGTCGAACTGCGTGACCGCCTTCCGCGTCCCGGACGGCATGGCAGCCGAAGAGGTCAAGCTGCACATGAACCGGCGCTACGGGATCGTCATCTCGGGCGGGCTCGGCGAGCTCAAGGGCAAGCTGCTGCGCATCGGTCACATGGGGCACGTCGCCCAACCGGCCTACACGGTGATGGCGCTGGCGGCGCTGGAGCGGACCCTGCACGACCTCGGCCACCCGGTGGCCTTCGGGTCGGGCGTGGGCGCGGCGCTGGCCGCCATGGACCAGTGAGGGTGCTGGTCGCCTACTACTCGCTCACCGGGTTCACGGCGAAGCTCGCCGCGGCGACCGCGGCGCACCTCACGGGCCACGCGGTCGACGTGGTGGAGATCGTGCCCGTCAAGCCGTACTCGCACTTCACGGCCGGCGTGCGCGGGGTCACGCAGGCGATGGCGGGCACGATCGTCGACCTCGCCGGCACCGCGCCCGTGGCCGGCAGCTTCGAGGCCCTCGCGGTGTTCTCGCCCACGTGGGGCTGGATGTCGTCGCCGCCGGTGCGCAGCTTCGTCGCCGGGCTGCCCGAAGGGCGCGGCCTGCCCGCCGTCGTCGGGGTCACCCACGCCGGAGGGCCGATCGGTTCGTTCGACAGGCTGGCCGGGCTCGTGCGCGCACGCGGCTACACGGTCCTCGAGGCGCTCTCGGTGTTCTGCTACGCGAGCGACGCCGTGGAAGAGGCGGCGGTCAGGGCGGCCAGCGCCCTGACCGCCGCCTCAGCTACCGCCTGAACCGGCCGCGCCGGCCCGCGACGTGCGGGCCGCCCCGCCCTCATTCGAGGGCGCCGGCGCCTTCGGGGAGAAGTTGGCCGCCGTCGACGACGATCGTCTGCCCGGTGATGTAGGCCGCCTCGTCCGAGGCGAGGAAGAGCATCGCGTAGCCGATGTCCTCGGGCGTGCCGAGCTTCTTCATGGGGATCGACGCGGCCAGGGCGTCGATGTAGTCCTGGCCCATCCCCTCCATACCCTCGGTCATGATGTTGCCCGGCATGACGGCGTTGATCGTGACGCCCTCCTGGGCGACCTCGATCGCGGCGCTCCGCATGAAGCCGAGCATCGCCGCCTTGGTCGCCCCGTAGTGCGCCCATCCCGGGTACCCGGTCACGGGGCCGGTGACGGACGACGTGAGGACGACGCGCCCGCTCTTGCGCTCGCGCATGCTGGGCAGCACCGACTTCACCATGAAGAACATGCCCCTCACGTTGATGGCGAAGATGCGGTCCCAGTCGGCCGCCGTCATCTCGTGAAGGAAGGCCTGCGGGTAGATACCGGCGTTGCTCACGAGCACGTCGATACGACTGTGCCGGCTGAGCACGCCGGCCACCGCGATCTGGCACGACTTCTCGCTGGTGACGTCGACCTTCACGAACTCGGCGGCGGCCCCGCGCTCGGCCAGAGCCGCCGCCGTGGCCTCGCCGGCTTCGACATCCAAGTCGGCCACGATCAGCGTCGCGCCCTCGGCGGCGAACACGCCGGCGATGCCCCGGCCGATGCCCTTCGCGGCGCCGGTGATGAGCGTCACCTTGTCGCGCATGCGATCTGCCACGGTCCTCCTTTCGCTGCGTCGGGTGGGGCGCGCCGCCTGAGGCGGCGCGCCCCACCCGACCCTTCAGACGCTGAGGGGAGCGGCTGCGCCGCTCCCCTCATTCCCGCGCAAGACCAGGTCTCAGAACTCCTTGACGCCTTCCGGCGAGTCGATCCAGGCCTTCTCCTTGCGCCACTTGACGAGCACCATCCAGAGCCAGAGCAGGACGCCGACGCCGAGGTACTCGGCCAGCTGTACCCAGCCGGGCTGGCCGTACGCGCAGAGCACCGCGATGACGATCGAGATGACCAGCGCCAGGTAGCGCGTCACCGTCCCGCCGGGGATCTTGTACGGCCGCTCCCACTCGGGCTTCTTCTTGGCGATCACGATACCGGCCAGCGAGATGATCGCGTAGCACGTCGCGACGCAGAACGACATCAGGCAGAAGAACGACTGCAGGAAGTTGCTGTAGTTCATCGTGATGATCGCCGCGATCGAGAGCCCCAGGATGAGGAGGTTCGGCACGATGGGCTGCTGATAGCGGTTCGTCTTGGCGAACACCTTGGGCAGGAAGTTCTGCCGGCCCATGGCGTAGAACATGCGCACGCTGCTCAGCCAGAAGCCGAGGATGCAGGTGCCGATCGGGAAGAGCACGACGCCGGTGCCGAACACCCAGAGCCACAGCGTCCCCAGCCCGCCCGAGCTGACGACCTGCTTCATGGCGTCGAGCGAGGCGAACGGCTTGGCGCCGCCGTCGCCGGTCAGCGTGGCCCAATCGTTCATGCCGGTGAGGGCGAAGAAGTAGATGACGTACATGATCCCGCAGGTGAACACGCAGCCGAGGATGGCGCGGTTCATCTTCTTGATGGGGAACGTGCCCTCCTCGACCATGTTCGGGACGATCTCGAAGCCGAAGTAGGGCGTGATCAGCAGCGCCAAGCCGATGGCCGCGCCCCAGAGCTTGTTGTCGCCGCCGAGGCTCGTCTGGAAGAACGGCGAAAAGTTGTCCCAGCTCCAGTCGGAGCTCAGGATCCAGACGATCGCGGCGACGATGCAGATGCAGAAGGCGAAGATCAGCATGACCGTCTGCACGGTGCCGGCGAGGTTGATGTTGTAGAGGCTGATCGCAGTCAGGATGCACAGCACGACGCAGCTGACGAAGGCGATCCACCCGATCGAGAGGTTCGTCCCCAGCATGTAGTCGAACCAGGCGACGATGCCCAGGCAGCCGGCCGGCGGCACGGCGAGCCAGGCGGCCATGATGAGCCAGCTCGAGAAGAAGCCGAAGTGCTTGTTGAGCCCCAGCGTGCCGTAGACGAGCTCGACACCGCAGCTCGGGGCCATGGCGGCCCACTCGGCGTAGACCATGGCGATCGGCATGACGAGGATCGTCAGGATGCCGAAGGCGAGGAAGGTGAAGGGACCGCAGGCGCTGAGGAACCAGCCGTCCCAGTAGCCCATGAAGGTGAAGATGGCGCCGGTGGCGATGATGTAGACGGTGAACAAGCCGAGCGCCCGCTTGAGCGTCCCGGCACCGGCCATGAAGTCGTCGAGCGTCTTCGTGCCGGCGGCGACGTCCTGCGCCTGGCCTTCGATCGGCCCGAGCTCGCAGCCCGGAGCCGGCGGTGTGGGCCCTGACTGTGCTTCATCTGCCATTGCATTCCCCCTTTGCTCACACGGATGCTTGTGCAGACGAGCTGGTCGCCTAGGGGCCGGCGGTCAGGCCGAGACCCTGACGGCGATCTGTTCGCTGTAACCGGTGATCACGCGCATGTAGCCGGTAAGGAGAGCGTTCGTCTCTTCGCTGCCCGTGTCGACGAGCAGCGGCCGGCCGCCGAGTGCCGCGATCTTCTGCTTGGTCGCCACCACGAGGATGTTCTCGCGCCCCACCTTCTCGATGACGCGCGGGCTCAGCTGCTGGTTGCCGCGACCGAAGATGTAGCCCTGGCCACCGATCACCGTGACGACGATCTTTGCCTTGTCACCTCCTTCCGCCTCGAGCAGTTCGAGGATCTGGCGTTCGGTCACGTCTTTGGCGATCAGCTCGCGCCCGCGCGTGACGTCGACGCCCAGGAGGGTGCCGTCGACGCCGAGGCGCTCCTTGAGACCGAAGACCGTGCTCCCGGTGCCGAGGATGTACAGGCTGTCGGGCTCGATCACGTCGAAGAGGTAGTAGGCGATCTCGTCCAGGGCCTGCTCGTCCTTCTGTGTGCGGCCCGCCTTGCCGCCCTGCACGCGGGCGGCGTCGCGGGGAACGGTGAGATATCCGTAGAGCTCGGCTGAGACGCGGCCCTCGCGAAACGCGTCCTCGTCGATGTCCATGACCTCGGCGCGGCCCGTCGCCTTGACCTTGCCCTGCAAGTAGAGAGCCGCCAGCTCGCCGGCGTTGCGCGGGTTGATCGCGTACACGCCGGAGTGGATCTTGCAGCCGGCCGGGATGCCGAGGCAGACGACGTCGTCGCCGACCGCGGCGTAGACGTCGCGCGCCGTGCCGTCGCCGCCGGCGAAGAGGATGAGGTCGACGCCGTGGGCGGCCAGCTCGGCCGCGGCACGCCGCGTGTCCTCGCTGGTCGTCGCCCTGCCGTCGGGGGTGAAGAGGATGCGTGCGTCGAGGCCGGCGGCATCGGCCTCCTTGGCGCCCATGTCGCCCCCGACCGTCACCACCTCGACGTCGTCGGCCAGCTTGGCGACCTGCTGCAACGCCGTAAGGGCGCGGTCGGGCGCTTCGGGGACGGCGCCCAGGGCGCACGCCTGGGCGAGGATCTCGGCGCCGTCGGTGCCCTTGAGCCCGCAGCGGCCGCCCATCCCCGCGATCGGATTGACGATGAGGCCCAGCTTCTTCATACGTACCGCGTTCCCTCCGCACCGGGATGAGCGTGCCGGCCGGGCGTCGCCCGGCGGCGTTCGGTGGGGCCGGGCGGCCGGCGGCCGCCCGGCCCCACCGTCACTCACCGTGGATCACTTGCCGATCTTGCGCTTGTAGGCCTTCCAGGTGGTCGCCCACTTGGTCGGGTCGTCGAGCTCTTCCTCCGCCGCGCGCTTGTGGGTCGCGCACTTGTGCGGTGACTGCTTCACCAGCTCGGGATCGGTGCGCGCCTCCTCGGCGATCTGCGCGAGGACGGCGGCGTATTCTTCGAGCTCCTCCTTGGCGAACGTCTCGCACGGCTCGATCGTCATCGGCTCGGGTACCACCCACGGGTGGTGGCTCGACCAGTAGTGCTGGAGCCCGAAGTCGCCGACCCGGCGCAGGATGTCGTCGGTGCCGACCCCGGTCTCTTCGGTGAGCGGCTGCCACGACCAGCGGCACTCCTCGAGGCGGCGGTGCCCCTCGGCGTACGGTGCCGAGACGCCCGGGATCCTCTTGACGAGCTCCATGAAGTAGTTGTTGTTGAGGGCCGAGATCTCGGCCGTCTCGCGCAGGCCCTCGGGACCCATCGCCATGGCCCAGCAGTAGGCCCTTAGCACGACCCCGGCCGAGCCCAGGAAGCCCTTGATCTTGCCGATCGACTCGGGGCGGTCATAGTCGAGGTAGAAGCGCCCCGTCGCCGGGTCCTTCTCGACCGTCGGGTACGGCAGGTACTTGGCGAACTCCTCGCGGCAACCCATGGCGCCCGTGCCGGGGCCGGAGCCGCCGTGCGGGGTCCCGAACGTCTTGTGCAGGTTGTAGTGGCACAGGTCGAAGCCCGCGTCGCGGGTCCGCGCGATGCCCATGAGCACATTGCCGTTGGCCTGGTCGTTGAAGCAGACGGCGCCGGCCTCGTGGGCGACCTTCACGAACTCCTCGATGAGCGGGTTGTAGATACCCGTGTCTTCGGGGTTCGTGAAGAAGATCGCCGCGGTGCGCGGCCCGACCACCGACTTCATCGCCTCGAGGTCGGGGTAGCCGTCTTCCTTGGGCATGAGCGTGATGATCTTGAACCCGGCGGTGTGCGGCGACGCCGCGTCGCACGGGTGGCTGAACATGCTCGTCACGACCTCGTCGCGCGTGTCCAGCTCGCCCTTGTCGCGCCAGTACGCGCGGATGATCGACGCCGCGGTGAACACGGCGTGCGCGCCGCCGCCCGGCTGCAGGGTGAAGCGGTCCATACCCGAGACCGCCTTCATGATCTGCTCCATGCCCCAGTAGATCTCGAGGATGCCCTGCAGGGTGTCCTCGTCTTGCCACGGGTGCACGTTGGCGAAGCGTGACTCCATCGCCAGGTCTTCGTTGATGCGCGGGTTGTACTTCATCGTGCAGGTGCCCTGGCTCATGTCGGCGTTCAGGTTCGAGCCGAGGGTCTCCTGCGACAAGTGCAGGTAGTGCGCGAGGACACGTTTCTGGTCGACCTCGGGCAGGGCCGGCGGCGTCTTGCGCCGGATGCTCTCCGGCAGCTTGCCGACCACGTCGCCGGCCGCCGCCGCGACCTCGGCCTCAGCCGCCGGCGGGATGATACCGCGCACGCCGGGCGTCGAGAGCTCGAAGATCATCGGCTCGTCCCAGCGAGCCTGATGGAAGTTCTTGCGGACCTTCGTGATCCCCATCAGAGCACCTCCTCCAGAGCGCCGACCAAGGCATCGAGGTCATCCTTGGTGTGCACTTCGGTGACGCAGTAGAGCGCGCTCTGACCCAGCTCCGGGAACCACGTCGAGAGGTCCTTGCCGCCGAAGATCTTGCGCTCGAGCAGGGCCTTGTTCACGTCGGCGACCGTCTTGCCGGTGCCGTCGAAGTTGACCACGAACTCCTTGAAGAAGGGCGCCGAGAACACGGGCGCCTTGATGCCCTTGAGGCCGTTGAGCCGGCCGGCGAGGTAGGCGGAGCGCTGCATGATGCCCTCGCCGATCTCGGCCATACCCTTGGGGCCCATCAGCGCCAGGTACACGCCGGCGCCGATGCCGTGGAGCTGCGCCATGGTGCCGAGGAAGTCCTTGGCCTTCTCGCGCGAGCCGTAGGAGGTGCGCTCGAAGAGCGCCTCGCCGAAGCCGTACTCGCCTTCGACGATCGTCGGCGTGATGCCGAACATGAGGGCCGGGAACTCGCCGAAGTACTTCGGCTCGTCCTGTGTGGCGACGAAGCCGCCCTGGCCGCCGCCGCACGACATCGCGATGCCGAGGCCCTGGACGTCGCCGACGGCGATCTCGACCCCGTACTTGGCCGGCGCCTCGAGGACGCCGAGCGAGATGGGGTCGACGCCGGCGGCAACGACGCCGCCCTTCGCGTGGACGATCTCGGCGATCCGCGCGCCCTGGTGCTCGATGACCCCGAAGAAGGAGGGGTTCTCGAAGTAGAAGACGGCGACCTTGTCGGTCATCTTCTCCTCGAGGTCCTTGAGGTCGACGAGACCGGTCGTCGGGTCTGTCTTGACCATCGTGAAGGTGGGGACCGCCGACCACGCGTAGTTCTTCATGCAGGAGAGGCGATCGGGGCTGACCGCGGTGCACACCAGCGCCTCGTCGCGGCTCGTGATGCGCGCGCCCATGCGGATGGCCGTGGCCGCGGCCATGCCCCAGTCGTACGTCGGGGTGTTGACGGCGTCCATCTCGAGCAGTTCGGCCATGCAGCTCGCGTACTCGAACTGCGCCATCCACTTGCCGTGGTCGGCGTAGGCGTCACCGACGTAGCTCGTGAGGAACTCGTCGCGTTCCATGATGGTCGTCACGACCGAGGGGGCGTAGTGGTTGTACACGCCGCCGCCCAGGAACCCGATGTACTCCTTGCAGTCCTTGTTCTTCGCGAACAGGTCATCGATGTGCCGGCGCAGCTCGTACTCCGACTTGCAGCGCGGCGGCACCTGCAGTTCGCCCTTGAACCGTAGCCTGTCGGGGATCTCGGCGTAGATGTCTTCGACGCTGGAGATGCCGATCGCCTTCAGCATCTCCGCCTTGACTTCGGGAACCGAGTTGGGGATGTAGGGGAACACTTCGGCGTCTGCCATTGGCCACAACCTCCCTCTGACGCGGATGTACGTGCCCGGGGCGCGGCTGGCAGCCGCGACCCCATACGCTACCGGTGGGCAAGACAGCGTGTTCTCGCCTGCGGGGCACGACGCTCTAAACCTGCGCGCAATAGTGTCAGACGCAAAGGCGTCCCGCAAGACTTTCTGTCAAGCCCGAGAATGAATGATAAGAGAGGAGAAACGAGCCGGGTGGTGCAGGCGAGTGGGAGTGGACGCGGAGCCCCCGGCGGCGTGCCGCCGGGGGCTCCGCTCAGGCGCTGTGCTCGTCGGGGGGTGTCTCGGGCAGGTCGCGGATACTCTGCGCCGTCGCCCACTTGGAGTAGTTGTCCTGCATGGCGTCCATGAGCTCCTTCATGAACTTGGGCGACATGCTCACGCGCGACACGACGACCCCCTGCAGCTCCTCGCCCTCGCCGCCCTCGTGGTCGAGGCGCACAAAGGTGATCGAGAACTCGTAGTCCGAGTGGCTGACGTTGGCGAAGTTGGCGTACACGCCCGCCATCTGCTCCGGCGTGGCGTGCAGGTTGATGCGCTTCTCGCGTTCCTGCATGGTCCCCTCCTCGTCCGGCGCGCTCAGGCGCCGACCCGCGCGGCGATCGCGGCGGCCATCGCCTGCGTGCCGGCCGAGCCGCCGAGGTCGTAGGTCACCGTGCGGCCCTCGGCGATCACGGCGGCGATGGCCGCGTCCATGCGCCGCGCCGCCTCGTCCTCGCCGAGGTGTTCCAGCAGCAGCACGCCGCTGCGCAGGATCGCCGTCGGGTCGACCTTGTCCTGGCCGGCGTACTTAGGCGCACTGCCGTGCACGGGCTCGAAGACGGCGGCCTCGGCGCCGATGTTCGCCCCGGGCGCGACGCCGAGGCCGCCGACGAGCCCGGCGGCCAGGTCGCTGACGATGTCGCCGTACAGGTTGGGCAGCACGAGCACGTCGTAGAGCTCGGGCTTCTGCACGAGCTGCATGCACATGTTGTCGACGATGCGGTCCTCGAACTCGATGTCGGGATAGCTCTCGGCGACCTCGCCGGCGACGCGCAAGAAGAGACCGTCGGTGCACTTCATGATGTTGGCCTTGTGCACCGCCGTGACCTTGCGCCGCCCGTGCTTGCGCGCGTACTCGAAGGCGAAGCGCACGATGCGCTCGCTGCCGCGCCGGGTGATGATCTTGATGCTCTCGGCGGCATCGTCGCCGACCATGTGCTCGATGCCCGCGTAGAGGTCCTCGGTGTTCTCGCGCACGATGACGAGGTCGATGTCGGCGAAGCGGCTCTTGACGCCGACGAGCGACCTCGCCGGGCGCAGGCAGGCGTAGAGGTCGAGCTCCTTGCGCAGCGCCACGTTGACGCTGCGAAAGCCCGTGCCGACCGGGGTCGTGATCGGCCCCTTGATGGCGACGCGGTTCCGGCGCACCGAGGCGAGCACGTGCTCGGGCAGCGGCGTGCCGAAGTGGGCCATGACGTCGAGCCCGGCGTCCTGGCGGTCCCACTCGATCGGCACCCCGGTGGCGGCGATCACGGTCTCGAGCGCCTGGGCGAGCTCGGGACCGGTGCCGTCGCCGGGGATCAGGGTCACGGTGTGGGTCATCGGCACTCCGTGGGTCGTCGTCGCGGCTCAGGCGCCGGGCAGCGCGAAGCCGCCGTGCTTCTTCACGTGGGCGACCAGCCCGCCGTCTTCGAGGATCGTCACCATCACGGGCGGCAGCGGCATGAAGGGCACGACCGCGCCCGTGGTCAGGTCGCGCACCTCGCCGGCGGCCAGGTCGACCTCGAGCTCGTCGTCCTGCGCGATGGCGGACGTGTCGCACTGCAGGACCGGCAGCCCGACGTTGATCGCGTTGCGAAAGAAGATGCGCGCGAACGACTGCGCGAGGACGGCCCCGACCCCGGCGAGCTTGATGATGCGCGGGGCGTGCTCGCGACTCGATCCGAGCCCGAAGTTGCGCCCCCCGACGATGAAGTCGCCCGGGCTCATCGCGGCGGCGAACTGCGGGTCAGCGTCCTCCATCACGTGCTTGGCGAGCTCCAGCAGGTCGGTGCGCAGGTGGAACAGACGCCCCGGGGCGATGTGGTCGGTCGAGATATCGTCGCCGAACACCCAGGCGCGGCCGCGCGGAAGGCGCGCGTGCCCGGCGTCGCGCGCGCCGGTCTCGGCCGCGACCGTCACAGGGCCCACTCCGCCTCGAGGATCGTGACCGACTTCATCACGACGCCCGGTTCGCGCGCGGTCGCCGGGTCGCGCTCGGGGATCGCCGTCACGACGTCCATCCCCTCGACGACGCGCCCGAAGACGGCGTGCCGGCCGTCGAGATGCGGCGTGGCCACGTGCGTGATGAAGAACTGCGAACCGTTGGTGCCGGGGCCGGCGTTGGCCATCGAGAGCACCCCCGCCCCATCATGCTTGAGGCGCGGGTGGAACTCGTCGGCGAACGTGTAGCCCGGTCCACCGCGACCCGTACCCGTGGGGTCCCCGCCCTGCGCCATGAAGTCCTTGATGACGCGGTGGAACGTGCAGCCGTCGTAGTAGCCCTCGCGGGCGAGGAAGACGAAGTTGTTCACGGTGGTCGGGACCTTGTCGGCATAGAGCTCGAGGACGATGTCGCCCAGGTCGGTGGAGATGGTCGCGACGTAGCGCTTGGATGGGTCGATACCGAGCGCCGGAGGAGCGTCGTACTGCGTGGCCATGGGAGCCTCCTTACCTAGAGCAGTTCGCGGGGGTCGCAGAGGGCGCCGGCGACGGCCGACGCGGCCGCCGTCGCCGGCGACGCCAGGTAGATGGACGCCTCGGGGTTACCCATGCGTCCCTTGAAGTTGCGGTTCGCGGTGCTGACGCAGACCTCGCCGTCCCCGAGGATACCCTCGTGGATGCCGACGCACGCACCGCAGCCCGGGTTGGTGATGACGGCGCCCGCTTCCCAGAAGACCTCGAACAGGCCCTCCGCGGCCGCGGCGCGGGCGACGCCCTGCGAGGCCGGCGTCACGACGAGGCGGGTCGCCGCGGCGCGGCGGCGGCCGCGCAGCACCCCCGCCGCCGCGCGCAGGTCCTCGAGGCGGCCGTTGGTGCAGGTCCCGATGAGGACCTGGTCGACGCGCACGCCGGCGAGCTCGGCCGCCGGGGCGACGTTATCGACCGTGTGCGGGCGCGCGACCGTCGGGACGACGGCGGCCGCGTCGAACTCGAGGACGCGCTCGTACGCCACCTCCGGGTCCGGGGCGAGCGGGCGCCAGTCGGGCTCGCGCCCCTGCGCCGCAAGAAAGGCGCGGGTCGTCGCGTCGCTGGCCACGAGCCCGGCCTTGGCGCCGGCCTCGACGGCCATGTTCGCGAGCGTGAGCCGGCCGGCCATGTCCATCGCGTCGATGGCCGGCCCGCCGAACTCCAGCGCCTTGTAGGTGGCGCCGTCGGCGCCGAGCGTGCCGATGATGGTCAGCATGAGGTCCTTCGCTGCCACACCGTCGGCGAACGCGCCTCTTACGACGATGCGCAGGGTCTCCGGCACGCGCAACCAGGTCTTGCCGCTCGCCATGCCGACGGCGACGTCGGTCGACCCCATGCCCGTCGCGAACGCGGCGAGCGCCCCCGCCGTGCAGGTGTGCGAGTCGGCGCCGATGACGAGGTCGCCGGGCTTCGCGTAGCTCTCGGCGACGCGCTGGTGGCACACGCCCATCTCGACGTCGGAGAGGGTCGCCCCCGCGGCGGCGCAAAAGGCGCGGATCGTGCGTTGAGCGTTGGCGAGCTCGCTGCGCGGCGCGGGCGCCGCGTGGTCGATGAAGAACACGCACGCCGGCGCCCGCACCCGCGTCACACCGAGCTCCTCGACCTGCTGGATCGCGAGCGGCCCGGTGCCGTCCTGGGCGATCGCGAGGTCGACGTCGGCGACGACGATCTGCCCCGGCACGACGGCCTCCTGGCCGGCGTGCGCGGCGAGGAGCTTCTCCGCGAGGGTGAGGCCGCTCACGGGCGCGCGGCCCCGGGCGTCGCGCCGTGTGCGGGCTCGGCCCCGCCGCGGGCCGCCTGGGTCCCGGCGGCGCCGTTGCCCACGGGCACGGCGTCGCCGAGGCGCTCGAGGTAGTCGTGGTAGATGTACATCAGTTCCTTGTCGAACAAGGCACGCTTGAGCTCGATCGCCGTCTGGCGCACGAGCGCGAGGATCCCGTCGCAGTCTGGCTTGCCCAGCTCGATGCCGAACTCCTGGAACTTGCGGTAGATGGTCCGCGAGCCCGAGTGCTTGCCCACGACGATCTGGCGCTCGAGGCCGACGTCTTCGGGGGCGAAGGCCTCGTAGTTGAGCGGGTTCTTGATGACGCCGTCGGCGTGGATCCCCGACTCGTGCGCGAAGACGTTGGTGCCGACGATCGACTTCCAGACCGGGATCGAGCGGGCCGAGGCCGCGGCGACGTACTCGCTGAGTTCGCGGAAGCGCGCCGTCTGCAGGCCGAGGTCGACCTTGCCGAGGTGCTTCAGCGCCATGACGACCTCTTCGAGGGCCGCGTTGCCGGCGCGCTCTCCGAGCCCGTTGACGGTCGTGTTGACGTAGGTGGCGCCGGCCTTGATGCCGGCGAGCGCGTTCGCGGTCGCCATGCCGAAGTCGTTGTGCGTGTGCATCTCGATCGTCAGGCCGTGATGCTTGAGGAAGCTGATGACGTTGTACGTGTCGAACGGGTCGAGGATGCCGAGCGTGTCGCAGAAGCGCAGCCGGTCGGCGCCCTCGTCCTTGGCGGCCTGGCCGAAGCGCAGCAGGAACTCGAGGTCGCTGCGCGAGGCGTCCTCGGCGTTGACCGAGACGTACAGGTCCTTGCTCTTGGCGAAGGCGACGCACTGGCGGACCTGGTCGAGCACCCACTGGCGCGACTTCTGCAGCTTGTGCTCGATGTGGATGTCGCTCGCCGACATCGAGATCGCGACCGCGTCGACGCCGCAGTCGATCGACTGCTCGACATCGCTCATGACGGCGCGGTTCCAGGCCAGGATCGACGTGTCCAGGCCGAGGTCGACGATCTGCTTGATGGTCGCCTTCTCGTCGCCGCCCATGGCCGGGATGCCGACCTCGATCTGGTGCACGCCCACCTCGTCGAGCATCTTGGCGATGCGTATCTTCTCGTGGTTCGAGAAGACCACGCCGGCCGTCTGCTCGCCGTCGCGCAGCGTGGTGTCGTCGATGAAGACCGCCGGTTCCGCGCGCGGCACCGGTTCGATGACGAAGCTCTTGAGATCGCTGTCCATGGTCACCTGCCTTAGACGGAAGGGGTGCTCCGCGCGACCGTCATCGGTCGAGCGCGGTGCGCAAGAGATCGTTGACGAGCTTGGGGTTGGCCCGGCCGCCAGTCGCCTTCATCACCTGGCCGACGAGAAAACCGAGCACCTGCTGCTTGCCGGCGCGGTACTGCTCGACCTGCGACGGGTGGCCGGCCACCACCTCGGCGACCGCCGCCTCGAGCGCGGCGACATCGGAGAGCTGGGCGAGCCCGTGGCGCTCGACGACGTCGGCGGGCTCGCCGCGCTCCTCGATCATCTTTGCGAACACGTCTTTGGCCGCGCTCGTCGACACGACGCCGTCGGCGACGAGTCGTACCAGGGCGGCGAGGCGCTCCGGCGTCACGTGGCCGTGACCGGGCTCCAGACCGGCGGCGTTGAGGTGCGCGAGGTACTCGCCCATCGTCCAGTTGGCGGCGAGCTTCGGGTCGACACCCTCGGCGACCACCGCCTCGTAGAAGCGCGCCAGCGCGCCCGGGCCGCCGATGACCAGGGCGTCGGCGCGCGCGAGCCCGTACCGCTCCATGAAGCGCACCACGCGCGCCGCCGGCAGCTCCGGCAGGGCGGCGCGCACCTCGTCGACCCAGGCCGGGTCCATCACCAGCGGCACGAGGTCGGGTTCGGGGAAGTACCGGTAGTCGTGGGCCTCTTCCTTGGAGCGCAACGGCGTCGTCGTCCCCGTGTCCGGGTCGAAGTGGAGGGTCTCCTGGTCGATCCGCCCGCCGGCCTCGAGGACCGCGATCTGCCGCGGCAACTCGCTCTCGAGCGCCTGCTGTAAGAAGCGGAAGCTGTTCATGTTCTTGAGCTCGGTCCGCGTTCCCAGCTCGCCGCTCCCCACCGGGCGCACGCTGATGTTGGCGTCCCAGCGGACCTGCCCCTCCTCCATGGTGCAGGCGCTGACGCCCAGCTCGACCACAAGGTCGCGCATCTGCTGCAGGAACTCGCGCGCCGCCGCCGGCGAGGGGATGTCGGGCTCGGTGACGATCTCGATGAGCGGCGTGCCGCCGCGGTTGAAGTCGACCACCGAGGAGTCGGACCCCGCGATGCGGCCGGCCTCGCCGCCGGCGTGGACGAGCTTGGCCGCGTCTTCCTCCATGTGCACGCGGTTGACGCGGCAGCGCAGCTTCTCGTCGCCGACCCAGTACTCGAACCACCCGTCGACGGCCAGCGGCTCGTCGAACTGCGAGATCTGGTACGCCTTGGGCAGGTCTGGATAGAAGTAGTTCTTGCGGTGGAAGACGTTGCGCGGCCGCACCGTGCAGTTGAGCGCCAGCGCGATCCGCGTGGCGTACTCGACGGCGCGCTGGTTGACGACGGGCAGCGCGCCGGGGTGCGCCAGGCACACGGGGCACGTGTGCGTGTTCGGCGGGTCGCCCTTCGTCACCGCGCAGGAGCAGAACATCTTTGTCGCCGTGTCGAGCTCGACGTGGACCTCGAGCCCGATGACGGGCTCCCAGTCACGCGTGGCGCCGCGCACGATCGCGTCCGTCGCGGCAGTCATCGCGCCGGCCCCGCGGACTCGTGCCCGGCGGCGCCGGTCACCCGCGCCGCGGCAGCGTCGCGGAACGGCGGCGCCGTATCGAAGCCGAGCGCGGCCTCGAGGGCGTGGGCCGCGCCCAGGACGCGGTTCTCGCTGAATGCCGGGCCGATGAGCTGGAAGCCCACCGGCAGGCCGTCGCTGAGCCCGCACGGGATGCTGATCGCCGGCAGGCCGGCGAGGTTCACCGGGATGGTGCAGAGATCGCTCATGTACATGGCGAGCGGGTCGCCGGTGCGGGCACCGACGGGGAACGCGACCGTGGGCGACGTCGGCGAGGCGACCAGGTCGACCTCGGCGAAGACCTCGTCGAAGTCGCGCCGCACGAGCGTCCGCACGCGCTGGGCGCGTCCGTAGTACGCGTCGTAGTAGCCGGCCGAGAGCGCGTACGTGCCGATCATGATGCGCCGCTTGACCTCCGGGCCGAAGCCCTCGCCGCGGGTGCGCTCGTACATGGTGAGGAGGTCGCCAGCGTCGGCGGCCCGGTAGCCGTAGCGCACGCCGTCGAAGCGCGCCAGGTTCGCGCTGGCCTCGGCCGGCGCGATGATGTAGTAGGCGGGGAGCGCGTACTCGGTGTGCGGCAGGCTGACCTCGACGCAGCTCCCGCCGAGCTCCTCGACCAGCGCGACCGTCTCGTCGAAGCGCGACCGGACCCCTGCTTCGATGCCGACGGCGAGGTACTCCCGCGGGATCCCCACGCGCAGGCCGTCGAGCCGCTCGGCCGACGGCAGGTCCACGGGCGCCGGCGCCGTCACGCTGGTAGCGTCGTGCGGGTCCTTGCCCATGATGTGGCGCAGCAGAAGGGCGCAGTCGTAGACCGACCGCGTGAGCGGCCCGATCTGGTCCAGCGAGCTGGCGAAGGCGATCAGGCCGTAGCGCGAGACCAGACCGTAGGTGGGCTTCATGCCCACCACCCCGCAGAGGGCGGCCGGCTGGCGGATCGAGCCGCCGGTGTCGGAGCCCAGCCCCCACAGGGCCTCGCCGGCGGCGACCGCGGCGGCGGAGCCGCCGCTCGAGCCGCCGGGCACGGTGCCCAGGTCCCATGGGTTGCGGGTCGTCTGGAACGACGAGTTCTCGGTCGACGACCCCATGGCGAACTCGTCGAGGTTCGTCTTGCCGAGCATGACGACGTGGTCGTCCCACAGCTGCCTGACGGCCGTCGCGGTGTAGACCGGCATGTAGTTGTTCAGGATGCGCGAGGCGCAGGTCGTCGTGACCCCCTCCGTCACCATGTTGTCCTTGACCGCGATGGGCAGGCCGGCGAGAGGGCCGCGCATGGCCTGCATCTCGCGGTCGACCTTGGTCGAATACTTGGCCGCGTTGTCGGCGGTGACGAGGATGTAGGCGCGCACGCGGTCCTCGACGGCGGCGATCTGGTCGAGGTACGCCTTGGTGAGCTCGGCGGACGAGATCTCGCCGTCGACGAGGAGCTTCTTCGCCTCGCGCGCCGTGAGGCGCAGCGTGTCGAGGCCCTCCACGTCAGCCCATCCTGGGTATGCGGAAGGAGTCGTCGGCGACGGCGGGGGCGTTGCGCAGCGCGTCCTCGCGCGACAGGCCGGGCTCGACGCGGTCGGCGCGCGTCACGTCGACGAGGTCGAGGACGTGAGCGGTCGGCGGCACCGCGCTGGTGTCGAGCTCCGACATCTTGTCGATATGGGCCAGGATCTTGGCGAGCTCGGCGGTCATGCGTCGCATCTCGTCCTGCTCGAGGCGGAGCCGGGCGAGCCTGGCGACGTACCGCACGTCGTCTTCACCGATCATGGTGTGCTCCTCCCTGCACAGAGGCCGCCGGGACCCGTTCGTCCGCGCCCGGGGCTGGGGGGACGGCAATCTTACCCGAACGTGCCTGCGGGGAACAAGAAAGGGGCCCCCCGGCATCCGCCCGAGGGCCCCCTCGTGGTCAGTGGAAGGTCGCGTCAGCCGACGGGCGTCACGTGGGAGGCCTGCAGGCCCTTGTCGCCCTGCGTCACCTCGAACTCCACGCGCTGCCCCTGGACCAGCGTCTTGTAGCCGTCCATCGTGATCTCGGAGAAGTGGACGAACAGGTCGTCACCGTCCTCCCGCTCGATGAACCCATAGCCCTTCTCGTTGCTGAACCACTTCACGGTTCCCTGCGCCAAAACCTCTCCTCCTGATGAATCAACCTCGTGCCGGCCGGAAACGGCCAACGGAGCCCCCCATGGCGCACCGTACACACGCAGGCGAATGTACATCACGAGAGGCGGGCGCGTAAAGGGCGAAGACCTCAGACCGGGCGACGGCCGTAGACCGGCCGGGCGACACGGGAGCGCGCCGGCCGAGGCACGGCAGGGGCGGCCGCACCCGCAGGCGCCTCAGGTGCCGCCTTCGGCCTCCGCGGCCGCACGCCGCCCGCGGCCGGCGGCCGCCGGCCGGTCGAGCGAGCCCTCGAGCATGCGTGCCCAGAGGCCGTAGAGCGCGGTGAGGTCCACCCTCTCGGGGTCGAGGAGCTTCTGGACGGCCAGCCCGTCGGTCATGGCGGCCATCAGGTGCGCGTACGCCGCCAGTTCGGCCGCCTGCCCGGGAGCGCCGGCGTCCAGGGCATCGGCGTAGAGGGCGCGGTACCAGTCGTACAGGCGCGCGACCCGCTCGCGGAGCTCGTCGTCGCGCAGCGCGTGCGGCAGGATCGTGAAGAAGTCGCGGAACGAGCCGAGGTCCTCGGCGAGGCGCAGGTCGGCTTCGGCGAGCGCGCGCACGCGCTCGCCGCCGGCGGGCAGGTCCCGCGTCCTGAGCGCGCCGTCGAGGCTCTGGTCGTGCGCCAGGGAATCGACGACGGTGGCGATGAACGCGGCCTTGCTGCCAAAATGGTAGCGCACCGCGTCGCGATACGCCCCCGCCTCGGCGGCGACCGCCTCGACGGTCAGCGCCTCGAAGCCCTCGCGCGCCAGCAGGCGGCGCGCGGCGGCCACGAGGCGCCTCGCCGTCGGCGAGAGCGCCGCTACCGGGTCGTGGATCCTTCCTTCCGCCTGCGCCGTGCTCTCCGCGTCCATGCCTGCCGTCCGTGATCGTCGCCGGGATGCGCCGCCTGCGTGCCTTGCGCCCCGCGGCCCTCTGCGTTATGCTCGCCCCGCGGTTTCGGTCGGGTGTACGAACTATACCGCAAAACCGCGTGAAATGGGCTGCCGGGCCCACCACGACCAGGGGGATCAAGTGGACGACCAGCTCCGTCAGCAGTTCCTCGCCGAGACGCGTAAGGCGCTCGACCTCATGCAGACCCGGGACGTGACCGCCGAAAAGCAGGAAGCCGTCATCAAGGACTGCATCAAGAACTTCGACAAGTACGTCAACCCGGGGATCCTCGAGTACCGCAAGTCGGTCTCGACAGACTACGCCGCCGTGGAATGGCGGGACGAAGGCAACTGCTTCTACGACATCCACGGCAACGAGTTCATCGACTGCCTCGGCGGCTTCGGCATCTACATGCTCGGCCACCGGCACCCCACGGTGAAGGACGCCGTGCAGGCCCAGTTGCAGCACCAGGCCTTGCACTCGCAGGAGCTGCTCGACCCCATGCGCGGCTACGCGAGCAAGCTGCTCGCCATGTGCACCCCCGGCAAGCTGCAGTACTCCTTTTTCTGCAACTCGGGCACCGAGGCCAACGAAGGCGCCATGAAGCTGGCGAAGCTGTACTGGAACCACAAGAAGCCCGACCACAAGAACGGCATGATCACCTGCACGCGCGGGTTCCACGGCAAGTCGATGGGCTCGCTCAGCGTGAGCGGCAAGGGCGAGTTCCGCGACGCCTTCTACCCGCTGCTTCCCGGCGTGCGCTTCATCCCGTTCGGCGACGCCGACGCGCTCGACAAGGAGCTCGCGATCTGCGACATGATCGGCCTCGACATCGCGGGCTTCATCGTCGAGCCCGTCCAGGGCGAGGCCGGCGCCATCGTGCCGCCCGACGACTACTTCCCCAAGGTGCGGGAGATCTGCGACAAGTGGGGCGTGCTGCTGATCGTCGACGAGGTACAGACCGGCATGGGCCGCACCGGCACCCTGTGGGGCATCGAACACTGGGACTGCCCGCCCGACATCATGGCGATGGGCAAGGCGCTCGGCGGCGCCGTCGTCCCGGTCGGCAACTTCATGGCCACGCCCGAAGTCTTCGAGGCCATGTTCGAGAACCCGTACATCCACACGACGACCTTCGGCGGCAACCCCATGGCGACCGCGGCCGTCATCGGCGCCCTCCACGCCACCATCGAGGAGGACATCCCCGGCCAGGCGGCGACCAAGGGCGCCTGGCTCAAGGAGAAGTTTCAGGAGATCCAGAAGCGGTATCCCGATGCGCTCGTCGACGTGCGCGGCCTGGGCGTGCTGATCGGCCTCGAGTTCGTCACCCCCGAGTTCGGCTACGCGATGAGCACCGGGCTCTTCGGCGAGGGCGTCCTCGTCGGCGGCACGCTCTTCAACGCCAAGACCTTCCGCATCGAGCCGCCGGCGACGCTCACGCAGGAGCAGATGGAGACGATCGTCGAGCGGGTCGAGCGCGTGCTCGTCAAGACGCGCGAGAAGCACCTCAAGGGCGAGCTCGAAGCCCTGCACTGACGGCGGCGGCCCCGGACGGGCCGGGGGGGCGGCCTCTGGCCCGCCCCGGCTCGTCCGCTTGGGCGCCGCAGCTCCCGAAACCAGGGGGCGGCGCCTCACGGCGCCACGACGGAGGGGGCGGCGCCTCGCGGCGCCGCCCCCTCCGTCGTGCGTGCTGATCGGGTCCGCTGCGCAGCGGACCCGCTGAGTTTCACCAGTCGGAGAAGCCCTCGTTGTACCAGATCTTCTTGGTGCCCTTCTTGGCGCGCTTCTCCCAGCCCTTGGTCTTGGGCTCAGCGTCGATGCGCGCCCGCAGGTGATCGGCCATCTGCTTGACCTTGGCCTTCTCGTCGTCGGTCAGGGCGCCGACGGTGTCGACGTGCTGCTTGAGGCGGTCGAGGTTGGTCGTAGCCGTGTACCAGAAGCCCCAGTCGTCGGCGAACCGCTTGGCGATGTACGACTGGTTGATCTTGCGCTCGTCGTCGTCACCGAACTCGGAGACGATGAACAGGAACTCGATGTCCTTATAGTCCTTGTCGTTGATCTCCCAGATCTGCAGCTTCTGCAGCAGGATGTCGGCCAGCGCGATGCTGTACGGGTCCTTGTCGAGGCGACCCTCGAAGCTGACCTTGTGGCAGTAGTTCAGTTCGTCGATGAACACGTCGATCATCGGGACCTTGCCGCCGAAGTAGATGTGGCGGGTCTTCCCGGTCATGGCCATCGTCGCCATGTCGGCTTCGTAGCCCATGGTCTTGAAGAAGGCCATGAGGTGCTTGCGCGTCTTGCCGTAGGCGGCGTAGTCGATGTCGGTGAAGTAGCGGTCCCCGAGCCGCTCGAGCCGCGCGTAGAGTTCGATCTTGTCCGGGAAGTAGTAGTGCAGGGCAAGAGGCCCCATGACGCGCAGGTAGATGCCCTTTTGCTGGGCCGCTTCAGTGATCCGCTTGCCTTCCTCGAGGAAGACTTCCTTGGCCGGATACTGGTCGAGCGGGATGTCCTTGGGCAGGATGAACTGTGCCATCGGTGATTACCGCCCCCTTCCGGGAACTCGCTTCACGGTCTCTTCGCGTGTCCGCGCGACTCTATCACCCCGAAGTGAAGACGTAGTCCTTGATCTTCTTCTTGTCGAGCATGATGAGGGCGCCCTTGAGGATGCCCTCTGAGTACTCGCTGCCCGGGTTGATGAGGAGCGTGCGACCGGCCTTCTGGGCGCCGCGCGACTCGTGTATGTGGCCGTGCAGGCCGAGGAGCGGTTGGTACTGCTCGATGACCTTCTTGGCGCCGATGCTGCCGGCGTGGATCTTCTCGTCGGCGGCCATCGTCAAGTTCTCGTCGAGCTTGGGGCACAGGTCGAGTGAGTACCCGTGCGGCGGCACGTGGAAGTTGAAGATCGCGGTCTCGTAGTTCTTGACGAGGCCGCAGAGCTCGTAGAGGTGCTTCTCGAGGTCCTCTTCGCTCATCTCGCGCGGCGTGTCCCACGGGGTCGGGTTCGAGGCCGAGCTGGTGATCATCTCGTGGCCCTCGAGGTCGACCATGCGGCGGTCGCACGGGTGGACGAGCTTGGCCGCGTCGATCATGTCGTCGATCACGAACCAGTCGTCGTTGCCCGGCGCCATGAACATCTGGAAGGGCTTGCCCTCGAGACGCTCGTCGGCGAGGTCGAGCCACTCTTGGACGCGCGCGAGCACGAGCTGCTTGAAGAGGGCGTCGATCTTGGCCGGGTCGGCGCGCGTCTCGTCGAACTCCTCGCGCGACTGGTGGACCCAGTAGTAGCCCGCGTTCTCGGTGATCTTCTTGATCTCCGCGAGCTGCTCCTGGGTCTCGATGAGGCGGTGCTGCCCCATCAGGGTGCACTCCCACGTGTCGTTGCCCTTCTCGACGAGTGGCACGAGCACCTTGCCGGTGAGGTCGCCGAGCAGAACGGCCGTGTCGACGCCGTAAATGGGGAGGGCGTTGAGGAACTTGCGGTAGCACACGTTCGAGCCGTGGATGTCTGTGACGAAGAACAGCTTGATCATTGACACTCTCCAAGGGAGGTGCGAGGGGCGGGAGCGACTCGTGAGGCTCCCGCCCCTCGCACGGTCCAGCTCAGATCATTCAGGCGGCAGCTCGCCGTAGGTCATGGAGCTGTCCACGCCTACAGCCGCGCTGCGCTGCTTCCAGAAGAAGTACCAAGCGATGCCTGCCAGCCAGACGCAGGCGTAGAAGATGATGCCCGTCGTCGTGAAGTCGCGCAGGTCGGGCATGATGAAGAAGAACACGAACAAGATGCCCAGGTAGACGAGATCGACGATCGCGCCGATCGTGATCACCGGGATGCCGAGGAGCTTCCAGTTGCGGTACGGCGACGCATCCCAGATGCCCCGCGCCTTCTTCACGTAGGGGAAGAGCAGCGCGGAGATCGCGGTCACACCGAACACGGTGACGACCTCGAGACCCGTGACCGCCAGCCCCTGCAACGGGCTGTTCGTCCAGAAGACGTAGAGCGCGATGCCGATCTGGCCGAGGACGAAGCAGAGGATGTGGTTCTTGACCGGGCTCGCGAAACGCGGGCTGATGTCGGTGAACCACTTCGGACCCATGCGGTCCATGCCCCAGGCGAAGATGATACGCGGGAAGGCCAGGTACGACAGCGTCACCCACCACAGGGCGAAGGCCATGTACCCCACCGAGTAGATCACGCCGAGCCACGCCTGCGGTTCCATGATGAAGGCGAGCCCGATGTAGTTGGACGAGTAGGGCAGGTTGAACCCCTCGATGCTCCACGCGTAGTTCTCCATGTTGTCGGCGTAGAAGGCGGCCGAGAGGAAGTTGAAGTCGAGCTGGTAGAGAGCGAACGCCGTCCAGAGGCAGAAGACGCCCGGCACGAGGACGGCGAAGAGGTTCGCCAGGATGATGGTCTTGTCGGGCCGCTTGACCTCGCCGGCGATGAACGCCATGCAGTAGGCATAAGCGAAGGCCCACGAGGCGGCGACCATGACGCCGAGGCTGTCGTACCAGTTCCACGTGGTCGGCAAGGGCCCGCCGTAGTCCGCCTCGACTGCCGCGATGAAGGCGTTGTAGTCGAGCGAGTCGTTCTCGGCCGCGATCGCGTTCCACGCATCCGGGAAGCCGCCGGCCTTGAACGTGAGCACGAGCGTGAGCACGATGACGCTGCCGATGCCGATGAACATGACGATCTTCTGCGCGCGGGCGAAGATCTTGAGTCCGAACACCACGAAGCAGAAGCCGATGATGTTGGCGATGGTCGCCAGGATGAACGTGGCGTACGGCTGTGTGGCCCAGTCGGCCAGGCCCTGCTGGCCGGTGAACGCTGCCAGCATGGTGAAGCCGGGGTCGGCGACCCAGGGCGCCAGCACGTAGATCCACATGATCCACACGAAGGCGTTACCGAAGCTCTCGGCGATGCCGATGATCGGGTGGATGATGCGCGAGTTGTAGATGTACTCACCGCCCGAGCGCGGCATCGACCCGCCGAGCACGCCCCACACGATCGGCATGCCGATGCCGGCCAGGATGACGGAGAGCACGATGGCGATGATCATGTTGCCGCCGACGTAGACCCCGACGCCCAGGCTGGTCAGCACGACGATGCTCGGCGTGAGCCCCTGGTTCATGAAGCCGACGCCGAAGGCGTCCCACATCGAGAGGCCGCGGACAAGACCGCTGGCTTTGCGGGCAAAGGCTAGTTCTTCAGCCACATTTCCCCCTTGTGCTGCGACGTCCCGCTGACGAGACTCCCCCTGGCCAGCGACGCGCCATTACCGGTGTGCAAAAGACCTGAAACGGGTTCAGCCGGTCGACCTCCCTTCATCCGTGACCCCAGCGGGAACGTGCCATTGGTAGACGTCTTTGAGCTTCCACGGCACCATGGCCGTCTTGGTGCGCGTCACGCCGGGGACCTTGCCGACGACCTCGTTGACGAAGCGCAGGAGCTCCTCGGTGTCGCGGGCGTAGACCTGGATCGACAGGTCGCCCTCGCCGACCGAGCCGGCGACGTAGCTGACGTTGTCGAACTGCACGATCTGCGCGGCGACGTCCTGAAGCTTGCCGGGAGCGACATCGATGAGCACGTCGCCGATGACGGCGAAGCCGACCGCGTGCGGGTCGACGACGGCGCTGACGCGGATCACACCCGAGCGGATGAGGCGCTCGATGCGGTAGCGCACGGCGCGCTCGGAGACGTGCCCGATGCGGCGCGTGATCTCGGCCGACGAGATGCGCCCGTCCTCGAGCAGGAGGGACACGATCTTGCGATCGATCGCGTCGAGAGTGAACGGCACGAAGTTCCCCTTGGTCCGATCCAGTTCGTTCGTTGGACGACCCGGTGGTGTGGAGGCGTCGCACGATTTCATATCGTGGGGCCGATTCTGTCAAGCTTCCGGCGGTCTTGCGTCGCTTCCGGCAGGCGGTGGCGGCAGTGCGTCGCCGAATCGGCCGCGCCTTCCCGCGCGCGTCTCCGAACACGTCCGGCATGCCTCCCCGCCGTGTGGGCTGGCCTGGGCCGCCGCGCCGGGACATCCTGCGGGCAGGCGGCCTTCGCCTTCCACGCAGCCGGCATCTCAGGCATCCGCCTGACGTCGGCGTGCGCACCCCGGCTCCTCCGGCGCGCCGGCTCAGGCGGCGCCGCCCTCCCGCCTGCCGCGCAGGTAGGCGAACCAGTAGACGGCGCCGACGAGGACCGAACCGCCGATGATGTTGCCGATCGTGACGGGGAGCAGATTGTCGGCGAGGAAGTTGCCCCAGCTGAGGTTCGGGAAGTCGGCCGGGCTCTTGCCGATCTCCGTCCAGAACGACGCCGGGGCCTGGTCCTTGATGAGCAGGCCCATAGGGATGAAGTACATGTTGGCGACGCAGTGCTCAAAGCCGGCGGCCACGAACGCCGTGATCGGGAAGACGATCGCCAGGATACGGTCCGTCACGCTGCGCCCGCCGAAACTCAGCCACACCGCGAGACACACGAGCGCGTTGCACATGACGCCCAACGCGACCGCCGGCAGGAAGTCCAGGCCCGACTTGGCGTCGGCGGTGGTGAGCGCCGTCAGCCCGACGGCGCCGTGGCCGAACAGGTACTGCTGCGCGGCGAGCATGATGCCGGCCGTGGCGAGCGAGCCGACGAAGTTCCCAAGGTACACGATGACCCAGTTGCGCAGCACAAGCCCGGTGCCGATCTTGCGGTTCGCCCACGCCATGACGATGAGGTTGTTCCCGGTGAAGAGCTCGGCCCCCGCGACCACCACGAGGATCAGCCCGAGAGAGAAGGCCAGGCCCCCGAGAAGTCGCGCGATGCCGTACGGGACGTCCGCCGTGCCCGCCGTGACGGTCGTCGCGAAGATCGCCCCCAGCGCGATGAAGGCGCCGGCCACGACGCCGAGCACGAACGTGTCGGCCGCCGACAGGTGCGCCTTGCGCACGCCGACGAGCTCCGCCTTGGCGGCGATGTCGGCCGGGATCAGCGCGTCATAGCGGTCGTCTATCGCTGTGGCCATGAGACCACCCCCCTCCAGCCGTTGCGGCCGGGTCAGCCCGCTCCCACCTGTGCCTTGCAGGCCGCCAGCGCGTTCTTGAGCAGCATCACGTTGGTGACCGGTCCGACCCCGCCCGGCACCGGGGTCACCTTGGCGGCGACCTCGCACACGCCGTCGAACACGAGGCTGCCGATCTGCTTGCCCGCCTCGTCGCGGATCGTCGTGACGTCGATCACCACGGCCCCGGGCTTCACCATGTCGGGCTTGATGAGGTCCTTGACCGGCGCGGCCGAGATCAGCACGTCGGCGTCGCGGCACTTCGCCTCCATGTCCCTGCACTGCGTGTGCACGAAGCGCACGCACGCGTGGCGACGCAGGCAGAGCAGGGCGACGGGCTTGCCGACGATGTTCGAGCGCCCGACGACCGTCACGTCGAGGCCGCGCAGGTCGACAGCCTCGCGGTCGAGGATCTCGATGCAGGCCGAGGGCGTCGCCGGCGCGAAGAGCGAGTCGCCGAGCAGCACGTGGCCGATGTTGGCCGGGTTCACGCAGTCGAGGTCCTTGAGTGGCGTGATGGCGTTGAACACCCTGGTCTGGTCGACGTGCGCCGGCATCGGCATGAGGGCGAGGATCCCGTGCACCTCCGGGTCGGCGTTCAGCTGGGCGATGAGCCCCAGAACGTCGTGCTCGGCGGCGTCAGCAGGCAGCCGATGGTCGGCACAGGCGAAGCCGACCGTGCCGGTGTTCTTCTCGATCTGCCCGCGGTAGAACTGTGCCCCGCCGTCGTCGCCCATCAGGATCGTGGCGATGCTCGGGGTCACCCCGCCGGCGACCAACGCCGCGACCTCGGCGCGGATCTCCTCACGGATCGTCTCGGCGATCGCCTTGCCGTCGATGATCTGTGCTGCCATGGCGTTCCTTTCGTCGTCGGCGCGGCGCGGGACGCCAGGGCGTCCGGCGCCGTGCCGCGCTGCGGTCGTCTGCGCCCGCGGGTCAGATCTTGGCGAGCGTCGTCGCGAGGACCTCGGCGCGCAGGTCCGCGGTCTCGGCGAGGATGGCGTCGAGCTCGGCGGCCGTCCGCTGCACGTACGCTTCGTCCTCGATCGAGCCCAGGTTGATGCGGACGTTCAGGGCGGCGCCCACCGCGGCGGCCTCGCCGAGCAGCGCGCCGATGCCGGCGTCGGTCACGGCGTTGGCGTTGCCGAGCTCAGCCGCGACCTTGGCGAGCCTGCAGACCTCGACGGCCGCCCGGCAGATCTCGAGCGGGACGTCGGCGGCGACGATCAGGCCGTCCTGGACGGCCTGGTGGCGCGCCGCCTTCTCTTCGGGCGTGCCCTTCGGCAGACGGTATGCGACGAGCACGCCGCTGTAGGCGGTGGTGTCTTGCTGGAGCAACTCCTGCAGCCGGGCGCGAGCGGACTCGGAGGCGGCCAGCACCTCTTTGACCCGCCCCTCGACCGCGGCGAACTGCTCCTTGCCGATGGTCAGGTTGCAGACCATCGAGGTCAG
>DDYF01000028.1 GCA_002347645.1 Thermoleophilia bacterium UBA2241
CACCACTACTCGGGACTTGACCCCGGAGTCTACGACCAGCGCCATCAGTGGCGCCATAGATCCCAGACACGCTTCTTGCGTCTGACCACCTACTGAGCAGGTTGGCGACCTACGGAATGCAGACGCAGAGTCCAGCCGGAGGGAAACGCCATGTGCAGGCAGATCTGGTGCCCCCGGCTGGAATCGAACCAGCGACACCAGGTTTAGGAAACCTGTGCTCTATCCACTGAGCTACGAGGGCATTGTGCCGATGTGCAGGGCTTTTCACCTGCGGCGGCAGAGGTCAGAATACCACGGGTCGCCGGTCGGCCGCCAAGTCCGCGGGAAACGTGCGGGGCCCGGTAACCGATGGCCCTCCACCCAAGGCCCCACGATGCCCGTCACTTCTCCTTGTTCCGGAACATCTTGAGCAGGGCGCGCGCACTCTCGACGGAGATCGAGTCGATCACACGCGGCAGCCCCACCGAGTCCTTCATGGCCGTGGCCCGGCTCGTGAGCGGGAACTTCTCGTCAGCGTCGATGACCGCCTCGATCACGACGGGGCCGTCCGCCTGAAGGGCCGCCGCGAGCGCCGGGCCGACGTCCTCGGGTCGTTCGAGCCGCCGGCCCTCGGCGCCGAACGCCCGGGCGATCGCCGCGAAGTCGACCTCGCCGAACATCGACGCGCAGTACCTGCCCTGGTACGACAGGGCCTGGACGTCGTGGATCAGACCGAGGCGGTTGTTCTTGAGGATCACCCAAATGACGGGGATGCCGTACTCGACGGCGGTCAGCACCTCCATGCCCGTCATGAGGAAGTCGCCGTCGCCGCAGACGCAGACGACCGGCGACGCCGGCTTGCCGAGCTTGGCGCCGATGCAGGCCGCGACGGACGACCCCATGCAGGCCAGGCCCGACGGGAGGAAGTTCATCCCCTCCGGATACGCCTGGAAGTACCGCAGGATCCAGGAGTACGTGTTGCCCATGTCGCCGAAGACGATGGCGTCGCGAGGGAGGGCCGCGCGCAGCTCCCGCATGAGCCGCTGGGGCTTCATGGGCACGCTGTCGGACCAGCTCTCGTCTTCACTGAAGTACTGCGTCGAGTCCTTGAGCGCGCCCAGGTCGCGCGCCGGCTTCGGCGGCCGCGTGCTCAGGTAGGCGCCGACGGCGCGAAGTGTCGCGGCCGCGTCGGCGACGACGCCGAGGGTCACGGGGAAGTTCTTGCCAATCTCGTTCGGGTCGATGTCGACCTGGATGAGCGCCTTGGATGGGACGAGTTTCGGGTCCCAGGCGTGGCTGGTCATCTCACTGAGGTCGGCGCCCAGCACGAGCAGAACGTCGATATCGTCTCTCAGGTACGTGTTGGCCGCCTTCGCGCCCCTGATGCCCAGGCAGCCGAGCGAGAGGGGATGGTCCTCGGGGAACATGCCCTTCGCCTTCCCCGACGTGGCCACCGGGATCTGCAGGCGCTCGACGAATGCGGCCAGCGCCTCGTCCCCCGCCAGCCGGGCAGCGCCGTAACCCATCAGCAGCGCCGGGCTGTCGGCCTCGTACAGCAGATCCCCGATCTCGGCGATCGTGGCCGGCTCGGGAACGGAGGCGTTGTCGAGCGGCCGGTAGGCCACGGCCGGAAGGATCTCCTCGTCTACCTTCTCGAGCTGGATGTTGGACGGGAACGCGAGGTGGACCGGGCCTGGACGACCCGACTGGGCCACCCGGAGCGCCGTTCTCAGCGTCCGGGACACGGTGTCCTTGTCGGTGATGAGCACGCTCATCTTCGTCATATGGCGGAACAGCGCGACCTGGTCGACGGAACGCCCGTAGCCCGTCGCCTCCTGATGGGCGCTGCGCCCGAAGGACTTGGTCCCCACCTGGCCGGTCACGACCAGGAGGGGGATCGAGTCCATGTGCGCGGCGGCGACCCCGGTCACGGCGTTCGTCGCTCCGGGGCCGACGGTCGCGCAGCACACGCCCAGCCGGCCGGTGACGGCGGCGTAGCCGTAGGCCAGGAAAGCCGCGCCCGCCTCGTGCTTCGTCAGGACCGGCTTGATCGACGTGGCGCGGTAGAGCCCGTCGTAGAACGGGAGCACATGTGCGCCCGGCACGCCGAAGACGTACTCCACGCCTTCCTGCTCCAAGTACTTGGCCGTGATGGCAGCCGTGGTGTCCTTCATCTCGCCCTCCTGCCGACGAGGACGGTGCGGACGGCCTCAGTTAGAGGGCCGGTGCGCACACTGTACCCGGGCGCATGATGCTCAGGAAGCGTTCAGGATTCCGGCTCTGTCTCCTTTGCCACGGTCCGATCGACCATGCCGGGGGCGACGAGCGCCAGCCAGCGCCCAAACTTCGCTCGCGTCGGTATGAGCGCCTCGCGCTTGCGCGCCGCCGCCGCCTCGAGGATGAGTCTCGCGCAGGTCTCCGGCGACATCGCGCCCTCCTCGTGACGCGAGACGCCTCCCCAGGGCCGGCCGTCACGGTCGAGCGCGCGAGTCCTCAGCTCAGTGGCCACCCACGGTGGGTACACCAGAGTGACGGTGACGCCGGTACCCGCAAGCTCGATGCGCAGCGAGCCGAAGAAGCCGACGAGGGCGTGCTTGCCCGCGGTGTAGGCGTCGGCTCTCGCGTTGGCGAAGAAGCTCTTGAGTGAACCCAGGCTGACGATGCGACCCCTACTGGCCCTGAGGTACGGCAGGGCAGCGTGCGTGGGGTACACCTGCCCGTAGAAGTCGACCGCCATGACGCGCTCGAACACGCCGAGATCGGGCAGGTCGGTGAAGCGCGTCGTCATGTTGATGCCCGCGTTGTTGATCAGGGTGTCGACGCGCCCGTACCGCTCGACTGTCTGCTCGACGAGCCGCCGGCACTGCTCCCGACTCGAGACGTCAGTCGGAATCGCCAGCGCCTCGCCGCCACGATTGCGGGACTCGCCGGCGACCTCCTCGAGCAGCTCGGTGCGGCGAGCAGCGAGCGTGAGCATCGCGCCCTGGCCGGCCAGCTCCAGGGCGAGCGCCCGGCCTATGCCGGCCGACGCGCCGGTCACGATGACCACGTTTTCGCGAAAGGTCCGATTGACCATGGCCGACCTGCGGATTCCCCGAATGACGAGGAGTCTACACCGGTGCCAACGGCTGGGCGGATTGCCAGGAAGTTGCTGCACCAGCGGGAAACTGCAGGCTCGAGGCTGGTTCGGCGGCGCGGCGAACGTGCCAGAATGCCCCGATTTACCCTCGGACGGCCCCGTTCGAGCACCCTCCCTGCCCTTTTAGGAAACCTGTGCTCTATCCACTGAGCTACGAGGGCACGCAGGCGGAATGGTAGCACGGCGGCGCAGGCACCCGACCTCCTGCCGGTTCAACCCCATAGCGCGCAGATGGGCAGCATGACGACGCGTTCGTCGTAGCGAAACGCCCGCGGCCCGGTGTGGAAGAGGACGCCTGCGGCGAACCGTTCGCCGAGTCGGTCTCTCAGCCAAACGAGATGACGCGCTGCGTCGCTGGGAGGCGCTGCTGCGTCAGACCCGCAGCTCCTCGTCGGCCGGCAGATCGACCACACCCCACGGCGCGCCGTGCTTGGGCATCAGCTCAAGGAACGGCGCCGGGTCGATCTGCTCCGGCGCGAACACGCCGTGGCCAGGTACCTGGCCGCGGACCAGCATGATCGCGCCGCAGGCGGCCGGCACGCCGGTCTGCCAGCCCGTGCCCTGCACGCCGTGCTTCTCGTAGGCCTCGTCGTGGGACGTGACCTGGTACATGTACCGGCGCACACGCTTACCGCCGATGGTCCCTTCGGCCAGCGTGCCGACGCACACCGCGCCGTGCATCTTGCCGATGAGGTCCACCGACTTCGGCAGGCGCGACACGAGCAGGTCGAGCGGCCGGAACCGGCAGCCCTGGAACTCGATCTCCTTGTTGTGGTCGAACCCGAGCCGCCGCCAGGCCAGCAGCAGGTTCGCCCAGTCCGGGTCGAGCGCGATGAAGAAGTCCGCGTTCTTCAGCCCCTTGTCGCCGAGGAAGAGCGGCATGAGTTGCGACTCCTCGTGGTCCACGTTCCACACCGTGAGCTTCCCGACCGGCTTCGGGAACGTGAAGTCGAAGTTCTTGGAGAGCGACTGCCTGCGGATCAGCTTGCCGTCCTCGAAGGCGTGCGGCGGGAGGATGAGGCACTCCTCGACCATCGTGGTCGGCGAGAAGCTCGGCGCGTAGTCCACACCCTCAGCGCTTGAGTTGTCGCCGTCGAGCACCGTGAGCCGCTCGACGGTGTCGAACTGGTCGTAAAGGGCGCGCGCGAAGACGTCGCTCGCGCCGGGGTCAATGCCGAAGAAGACGAGCCCGGTGAGCCCGGCCTTCTTGAACTCGTCGCTCAGCGCCAGCTCCTCGTCGACGTCGGCCGTGCCGACCACGTCGCGAGGACCGGCCGCCGCCATGTCCAGGTAATGGGTGCCGGCCTCCAAGCAGGCGGCCATGACGTCCAGGTTCACCTCGGGGATGAGGCCGTTGATCACGAGGTCGACGCTGGCCAGCGCCTCGACCAGGGCCTCCCTGTCGTGGACGTCGAGCTGGAGCGTCTCGGCCTTGCCGGCGGGGAGCTTGCCGGCGACCACCTGCGGCCGCGTCTCGTCGATGTCGGCGAGGACGACCTTGTCCACCTCCGGCACGCTCGCGACCGTCCGCGCGGTGACCTCGCCGACAGATCCGACGCCGAGTTGAAGAACACGCATGGCTACTTCCTCCTCATTGAATTCCTGAATGATGCTAGCAGTCTTTTTAATCATTTCCAGGAGAAACTCATCAATGAACTTGACAACTGACCTCGCAAGAACTTCAACATAGCTGACAGTTCCGACGAGGAGGCATGCGGTGGCGTACCTGAACGTGCAGCGGGCCGCGCTGCGGCTGGGCGTGGCGCCGCACACCGTGCGCCGGTGGACGGCGAGCGGCCTGCTGCCGTGCACGCGCACCGCCGGCGGGCACCGGCGCATCCGCGAAGAGGACGTCGCCGCGCTCGCCCAGCAGATCGGCGGCAGCACGCATCTGGAGGCCCGCCGCGCACGCGAGCGCGAGGTCGAGACGTTGCTCGAGACCTCGCTGGCACTGGTCGGCCGGCTGGAGTTGCCCGACCTCCTCAGGGAGATCGCCGAGCGGCTCACGCGGCTCATGGAGTGCGACTTCTGCGCCATCTCGACCTACGACGCGGCGGCGCAGTCCATCTCGACGCTCGCGGACTTCGACGCCGGCGGGCGCCGGCTGCCGGATATCGCGCAGTACCCGTTGTCGAGGTTCCCGCTGACCCGCCGGGTGCTCGAGGAGCAGACGCCGGCGGTGGTCAACGCGGGTGACCCCGCGGCCGATCCTCACGAGCTGCGCGAGCTGGTGCGCGAGGGCGACAAGAGCCTGCTGCTGGTGCCGCTCGTGTTCCGCGGAGAGTCCATCGGGCTCGTTGAGCTGATGGACCACAGGCGAGAGCGCCGCTATTCGCGCCAGGAGTTGCGCATCTGCACCGGCGTGGCTGGGCAGGCCGCGGTGGCGCTGCACAACGCGCAGTTGTTCAGCCGGGAGCGCTCGGCGACGCGGGAGATCGACCGGCTCTGCGCCCAACTCGACGGCGTGGACGCTGTGCTCGTCGGGCTCGGCGTTGCGCAGGAGGCCGTTGCGCTGCTGTACGCGGCGGCTCGCGGCGCTTGCGAACTCCTCGGCGCCACCAGCTGCGTCGTGGCCGCCGAGGGCATCAGCGCCGGCCACGCCGCGCACTCGGCCTCTCCGGCCGGCGTAGACGACGCCTTGCGGCTCGAGACTGTCCCCGGGGCCGAACTGCTGACCGTGCACTCCGCAGGCGGTGCGAAGGTCGGCATGACGTTGTCGCTGCCACGTCCGTCCAGGCCCGGCGAGGGCCATGTGCTGCGTCTCCTCGCCGCCGCGACCGCCGCCCAGCTGCGCCGGCTGGACTCAAGCAGCGGAGCCAGGAGCAGAAGTCCCCTTAGGTAGTCGCCGATCGTTGAGGCCGGTGGGACCAGGACGGGTTGCTGACGAGCTGCTGAATCTGTGGAAAGGATGCGGCGCCGCAGTGCCGGAGGCTCCTCTGACTGGCCACGAGCCCCGGTCACTCCTTGCCGGCGCGCCTGAACACAAGCGCGGTCGGAGTCCCGGCCGCGATGAGCGTCAGCCAGACGATCGAGATGACAGCGATCTCGAAGGTGTCGCCGCGGTCGCTGCCCTTGATCGCCGAGACGACGACCAGAGCGAGAATCGCGAGAGCCAAGCTCGCCCTGAGCAGCCAGCGCAAAGCCCGCTCGATCCCGGTCTTGCCGGCGAACACGGGCGCGACGCAGAGGCACACGACGCTCATGAGCAGGTAGCCGAGCTCCTCGAGCGCGATGAACACGCCGTTCGGGTTGTACTGCGTGAGCATCGCCCAGCCGTCAAGCTGGCCCTTCTCCAGGCTGATCTGCATCACGGTCGGCTGCAGGTAGTAGTCGATGAGGAGGACGGCGGAGGCGAGAACGGCGACGCACAACCCGACGAGGCTGAAGACGCGCCTGGAGGGCGGAGCCCAGGAGTGGATCGCTGCGACCAGGGCGACGAAGAGGAGCATCAGCAACATGGCGGGATACATCCACAGGTAGTCGCCCGGCCACTGGGCGGCGATCTCCGGCCCGGTGAAGGGGTAAGGCACCTTGTCCGGGAGTGCGGTCATGGCCAGTGCCCAGGTCACGGCCGTCACGACGGCGACGAGGATGGAGACCAAGAACCCGAACCGATACACGTAGGTACCATGGGCCACGGCGACTGCTGACCTGCTGCCCAGCTCCGTGCTGATCCTTCTCAAGGCACCACGCGCCCGGTCTCCGCCCCGGCGCTCTCTGGCCAGCACATCGAGGCATGGCCAGAGGAGACCCTCGCCCTCTGCCCCAGGAGCCGTGCGCCCCTATCGACTCCCAGACTCGTGCCGGCTGTTCGATGCGAAGGGCGAACCTGACTACTTCACGGTCACGTAGTCGTACTTGGCCGACCACTTCGCGACGTGGAGCGAGCAGGCCGGGTGGTAGGCGCGGATGCGCCACTTGCCTCTCGCCGGGAAGTTCAGCGCCTTCGAGTAGCGCGAGTAGGTCGAGTAGTTGGCGACGCGGGCCTTGACGTAGCCGTACTTCTTCCACGTGCCGCTGGCCGTCTTCTTCCAGCGGTAGATCTTGACCGGGTAGGTGCCCGCCTTGTGACGGGGCCTCAGCGACCCGTACACGGTCTTGGCCTTGCCCTTGTACATGACGAGCGGCGCCACGGGGTTGCCCACGGTGACGGCCTTGAGCGAGGCCGGCTGCAGCAGCACGCTGACGCTGTTCGCCTCGTAGTTGGCCGTCACCAGATCCTTGCGACCATCGCCGTTCAGGTCGGCGCCGGCGAGCTCCAGGGGGCCGTCGTCGGTCGCGAACGACAGCTGCTCGCCCAGGGCGTCGCTGCCCGCCAGGGTGCCGTCACCGTTGCCGAGCCGGACGTAGACGGCGCTGTAGTCGAACTGCCAGTCGTAGGGAGGAAGCGGAGAGTAGGTGCGGGAGTGGTTGGCCGTCGCCACGTCGGGGTTACCGTCGTTGTCGAGATCGGCGATGACGATGGAGCGGATGTAGAACATCCCGGCCCCCATGGTGAAGTCGGTCCGGGCGCCGAAACCGCCGGCGCCGTCGCCGAGCCGTACGCCGACCGTGTAGCCGCTCCAGTTGGAGGCCACCAGGTCCGGATCGCCGTCCTTGTCGAGATCGCCCGCGGCGATCGCCTGCGGAGAATCGCCGGTGGCGAAGTCGGTCTTGGGGGCGAAGCCGCCGGCGCCGTCGCCGAGCAGCACGCTGACGGTGGCGGCGTCCGCGTTGGCCGTCGCCAGGTCGCGGTCGCCGTCGTTGTCGAAGTCGGCCACGGCGATGGCGACTGGTGCGTCGCCGGTGGCGAAGTCGGACCTGGGGGCGAAGCCGCCGCTGCCGTCGCCGAGCAGCACGCTGACGCTGTCGCCCAGTATGTTGGCCGTCGCCACGTCCGGTTTGCCGTCCCGGTCGAAGTCGGCGACGGCGACCGAGGCGGGGAAGTCGCCGGTGGTCGCGTCGATCCTGGCGGCGAAACCGCCGCTGCCGTCGCCGAGGTGCACGCTGACGGTGTTGGCCAGGTCGTCCCAGTAACCTGGAGCGACCGTCACCGCGTCCAGCTTGCCGTCCTTGTTGAAGTCGGCAACGGCGACCGACTCGCGGGCGTCGCCGGTGAACTCGTCCAACCTGGCGGCGAAACCGCCGCTGCCGTTGCCGAGCAGCACGCTGACGGAGCCCGGGTGGGCCGTCACCAGATCGGGCCTGCCGTCGTTGTTGAAGTCACCGACGGCGACGCTCTTGGGAAGGGGGCCGGTCGCGTGGTGGCTCGATTTGAAGTCGAGGGCTTGGGCTCGGGCGACTCCGGCCACGCCGCCGAGGACGAGGGCGAGCAGCAAGACGCAGGGGAAGAGCGCCGGGCGCAGTCTCATGGCGTGCCTCTCTTCGGCGTGGGTGCGGCCAAAGGGAGCCCCCCGGCCCTTCGCCGCTATCGTACACCGGGAGAGCCTCCGGCCGCCGCCTCAGCGGCCGGAGGCTCTCCCGCGGCGCCCCGCCCGGCGGCGCGCCTCTGCGGCCGGTCGACGCGCCGCGCTCGTCTCCGCGCCTCAGCGCCTGCGCCTCACCTCACCGTCAGCCGCTTGGGCGCCCAGGTGCCCTTGTTGCCGGCGAGGTCGGTGGCGACCACCGTCCAGGTGTACACGCCGGCCGGCAGGTTGACGGCCAGCCTCTTGCTGTAGGCGTGCGCGACCGCCTGGAGCGACGAGTCCTTGGTCCCCAGGCTCACCGTCTTGACCACCTTGGTCTTCTTCTTGATGACCAGCTTGACAGTGCACGTGGGGGAGAGATCGTCCATGAGCAGGTACTTGAACGTGGTCGTGGCATACCGGCGCACGATGGGCGCGTTCGTGGGGCGGGCCGAGGGGCCGTTGAGGTCGATGCGCACCTGCACCGACTTGGGGGCCTCCCGGTTGGGCACGTCCGCGCAGTTGTCCTGCGACCAGTACTGCAGCGTGTGGACCCCTGCCGTGTCGATGCGCACCACACCGTTCGCCGGCACCTCGGTCAGCCCGGCGCCGTCCAGATCGTAGTAGCTGTGGTCGACGCCGGAGCCGTAGTCGGACGCCGCGATGTCCGCGAACACGTACTGGTTGGTCCAGCGGGTCGGCATGCCGCTCACCGTGCTCCTCGGGGCGCGCGTGTCGACCTTGATGCGGAGGTTCATGTAGTGCCAGTTCGAGACCGAGTCGCCGGCTCCGATGATCGGCTTGAAGAAGCCGTCGTAGGCGTGCGTGGCGGCGTCGACGGGCACGGTGATGTGCCCGGAGTTCGTCCAGTCGACGGCGTCCAGACTCCAGCGCAGCCAGGGCATGGGCGTGTAGTCGTCGTCACCCCAGAAGGTCACGACGAACGGTTGGCTGTGCCACTCGCCGTCGTAGTCGTGGCGGAGGACGGGGGCCGTGTCGTCCCAGGCGAGCTTCTGCACGCGCATGGCCCAAGCGTCGGCGGCGAACAGGTCGCCGCGCGCGTTGGCGTCGATGCCGAACACGCGGGAGCCGAACTGGCCGTCGCCGGTGCCGGATCCGCTGTCCACGGTGCGGACGTACGTGGCGTTCGTGCCGTCGAAGGCGAACTCCTGGATCGTCGAG
This sequence comes from Thermoleophilia bacterium UBA2241, assembly GCA_002347645.1. Classification (GTDB taxonomy): domain Bacteria; phylum Actinomycetota; class Thermoleophilia; order UBA2241; family UBA2241; genus UBA2241. The sequence goes on from DDYF01000028.1 coordinate 9,685, forward strand.
GCGTACGGCCCGTCGCCGTAGGACATGCCCACGAACACGCGGTCGTCGGGGCCTACGGCGACAGAGGTGGCCTCGACCGTGCCGCCGAGACCGACGCCGTCCGCGGGCCACTGCGCCAGGTAGCCGTTGCCGTTGGCATAGGAGTCGAACACCTCGATGCGGGCGCCGTAGCCGTCGGTCACGTAGAGGCGATCCTGCGAGTCGACGTCGAGGCCCCACACGCCGTTGAACTGCCCGTCTCCGGTCCCGGCGTCGCCGATGGTGCGCAGCCACGTGCCCGCGGGCTCGAACGCCTGGACGCGCCCGGTGTTGGCGTCGCCGACGTACAGCACTCCGTTGGAGTCGAACGCCAGGCCGGTCGCCTGGGAGAACTGCCCGTCGGCCCAGCCGAAGCCTCCGAACCGCCGCAGGTAGCGGCCGGACTCGTCGAAGACGCTCACGTAGTTGGTCTGCGCGTCGCTCACGTAGATGTCGCCGTTGGCGGCGGTCACTACGTCGAAGGGCAGCTCGAACTGCCCCGGGCCGTTGCCGTAGGTGCCGAACCCGAACAGCAGGGTGCCGTCGCTGGCGTACTTGCGCACGCCGCACGGGTCGGAGCCGTTCGCGAGCGTGACGAACAGGCCGCCGTGGCCGTCGTGGTGGACGCCGCTGACCAGGTACTCGCCGAGGACCGGCCACTGATCGGCGTACACGTACCCCTCGGCTCGCGCCGAGACCGGCATCAGCAGCAGCATCCCCAGTGCCGCCAGCACCACGAGCAGTCGCAGCTTGCACACGCGCATGATCCCCTCCATGACTCAATCGATGTGACGGGTTGATTCTAACGCCACAGCGGGCGCGGAGCCTGCGGCCGCAGTGAGGGCACGGCATCGGTCACGCCGCCGCCAACAGGACGACGCCCTTCAGCGTCTAATGTGCAGAGGACCGTTCCAAGGCGGGGGGCATCACGAGTCTCGAGCAGGCACAGAGCACGGAGCCGACCGCCTCCGGGAGCGAGGTCTCGAGCCGGACGATCGCCTCGGCGGCGGCCGGCCGGCACCTCGCCTTCGAGCTGATCGTCCGCGAGTACGACGAGCGCCTCAGGGCCTTCGCCTACGGGTTGCTCCGCGATCGCGGCGCCATGGACGACGTCCTGCAGGAGGTCTATCTCAAGGCCTACCGGGCACTGCCCGGCTTCCGCGGCGAGAGCAGGCTCAGCACCTGGCTGCTGCGCATCGCCTACACGACGTGCATCTCGCAGCTTCGCACCGCAGGACGTGAAGCGCCGCTCGCCGCGGATCCCGTCGAGCCCGGCGAGGATGCCATCCCACTCGAGGAGCTCGTCGAGCGGATCAGCCTGCGCGGCCAGCTGGCGGCGGCGCTGGCGACGTTGCCCGCGGAGCTGAGCGCCTGCCTGCTGCTCGTCTATCGCGAGGGCCTGACCTACGAGGAGACGGCGTCCGTCCTCGGCGTCGCGCGAGGGACCGTCGGCTGGCGCCTGCACGAGGCGCGCAAACGGCTGGCAGGCGCCCTGGAGGAGGTGTCAAGCCGTGTCTGAGACAGCCGAACGCGAGTTCACCGAGCTCCTGCGGCGCGAGACCGAACCGCCCGAGCACGGCAGGGGCTTCGAGGACCGCCTCCGGGTGGGCCTCTCCGCCGTCGACAGGGAGCTGGGCCGCGAGCGTTGTGAGCGGCGGCGCCCATGGCGACGATTCGCGCTGCTCGCGGCGGCTCTGGTCGCCCTCGGCGTCGCGGTCCCCGCCCTCTTGCTCAGCGGCTCCTCGTCGGCGCCGACCTCTGCCGAGCTGGCCGCCATCGGCGACGTCGTTCAGCGGTGGGAGGACGTCGACTTCCTGCCCTGGCCTCGGGGGTACTACGGCGCGGACCGCCTTCCGGAGGCCGTCCACGAGGAGATGGCGGCGCGCAGGCTGGCCGTAGCCGAGGCGATCGGCACCGGGGAGTTCCTCGAGACCTACGACGTGACGAGAGACCACGCGGGCACGCTCGAGGAGTTCCACAAGGGCGGCGAGCCCATCGTCGTCGAGGCCCACCAGCGCGTGCTCGAGGTCACCTACGAACGTACCGAGCTCGACGGCGACGTGATCGTTCGCGTCCGTACGTGGGACGGCGAAGTGAGCGCCTTCTGGGACGAGGAGCGGCAGCGCCTCACGCACCCCGAGAAGATCGACGGCATCGCAGTCTACGAGTACACGGTGCGGCGCACCGACGAGGGATGGAAGCTCGTGAGCAGGCGCCAGATCGAGATCTACGGCGACGCCTCGACCGACCAGTTCGGCCCGGACACCCCGCACGAGCAGGAGCCACAGCCCATCGACGCTGACGACTGAGGCCGGCGAGGACCTGGACGCGCCGCCGGATACGACGGGGGGCCGGGCGCCTGCGGCGCCCGGCCCCCCGGGATCCGTCACAAAGCGGCGTCAGGCCTTACTTGCTCTTCCCGATCTTGAACATCTTCGTGCCACAGTTCGGGCACACACCCTGAGTCGCAGGCTTGCCGTTCTTCATCGTGACCTGCTTCTCGTCCTTCATGACCCTCTTGGCGCGACACTTCACACAATAGGCCTCGGTCGCCATGCGGTCTCCTTTCGTGCCCCTCGCGGGCGGGTGCCCCGCCCCCCAAACGGTCGCGCGCAGTATACGCTCGCAGCAACGGGGGCGCAACGAGCCTGCGCCGAGGCTGGCGCGAGCCTGCGACGGGCGCCCCGGCGGCCGCGCCAGTTGCCGTCACGGCCGCCGGTTGGTACAACCTCCGCATAGCGACAGCCGCGGGCGCCTCCGGCGCCCGCGGCCACGGACACCCGGCCTGAAAGGATGACGATGGATCAGGAGCTCCAGGCCACGATCCGGACGCGTGTCGCCGACGAGAACGTCAAGCACATCCAGCTCTGGTTCACCGACATCCTCGGGAACCTCAAGATGGTCGAGGTCCCCGACCGCCAGCTGGACAGCGTCCTCGAGAGCGGCGCCCCCTTCGACGGCTCGTCGATCGCCGGCTACGCCGAGGTCGAAGAGTCGGACATCGTGGCGATGCCCGATTGGACGACCTTCAAGGTGCTGCCGTGGTCGCAGAACCACGAGCGCACGGCGTTCGTGTTCTGCGACATCCTCGACCGCAACTACCAGCCGTACGAAGGCGACCCGCGCTGGATCCTGCGCCGCCAGCTGAAGCGCGCCGCTGACATGGGCCTTGAGTTCCACGTCGGCCCCGAGCTCGAGTACTTCTACTTCAAGAACGGAGACGGGCCCGAGCTCACCGACGAGGGCGGCTACTTCGACGTCCTCCCCGCCGACCTGGGCAACGACCTGCGCAAACAGACGATGCGCACGCTCGACCGGCTCGACATCCCGATGGAAGCGTCGCACCACGAGGTCGCGCCGTCGCAGCACGAGATCGACCCGCACTACGACGAGGCCCTGGTGATGGCCGACCGGGTGATGGTCTGCCGCCTGATCGTCAAGGAGGTCGCGGCCCACAACGGCGTCCACGCGACCTTCATGCCCAAGCCCCTGCACGGCGTGAACGGCAGCGGCATGCACGTCCACCAGTCGCTCTTCCGCGGCGCGGACAACGCCTTCTTCGACGCCGGTGACCCGAACCACCTCTCGGACCTCGGCAAGGGGTTCATCGCCGGCCAGTTGCACCACATGCGCGAGATCTGCGCGGTGCTCAACCAGTGGGTCAACAGCTTCAAGCGCCTGGTGCCGGGTTTCGAGGCGCCGGTCTACGTGAGCTGGGCGCACCGCAACCGCACGGCGCTCATCCGCGTGCCGCTCTACATCCAGGGCAAGGAGAGCACGGTGCGCGCCGAGCTGCGTAACCCCGACCCGGCAGCCAACCCGTACCTGGCGTTCGCCGTCATGCTGGCCGCCGGCCTCGAGGGCATCGAGAAGGGCTACGAGCTGCCGCCCGGCGTGGAGCCGAACATCTACGCGATGGCCGCCGAGGAGCGCGAGGCGGCCGGGCTCACGATGCTGCCCAACAACCTCTACGAGGCGATCACCGAGACGCAGAAGAGCGAGCTGGTCCGGCGCGCGCTGGGCGAGCACGCGTTCGAGCGTTTCGTCACCAACAAGCTCAACGAGTGGTACGAGTACCGCGAGCAGGTGACCGACTTCGAGATCGAGCGCTACTTCTCGGTGCTCTGATGGACGCGACGCTGCTCGCCGAACACCTGACGGCCTGGCTGCGCCGCGAGATCGAGGCCCGCAAGGGCAGGGGCGCCGTGCTCGGCCTCTCCGGCGGCATCGACTCGGCCGTCGTGGCGGCGCTCGCGCAGCGCGCGTTCCCCGACGGCACCCTGTGCGTGCTCATGCCCTGCCACAGCGACCCGGCCGATGCCGACGACGCCATGGTCGTGGCGCAGCACTACGGGCTGCGGACCTTGACCGTCGACCTGAGCGCCGCCTACGACGAGGTGGTCGCGGCCCTGGGCCGCGCCGCGTCGGAGCTTCCGGACCACCGCCTCGCCACGGCCAACGTCAAACCGCGCCTGCGCATGATCACGCTGTACGCGTTCGCGAACCTGCACGGCTACCGCGTGCTCGGCACCGGCAACCTCGACGAGCTCACGATCGGCTACTTCACGAAGTACGGGGACGGCGGCGCCGACCTGCTGCCGCTGGGCAGCCTCACGAAGGGCGAGGTCCGCGACCTCGCCGGCGCGCTGGGCATGCCGCAGCGCATCATCGAGAAGCCGCCGTCCGCCGGGCTTTGGGCGGGCCAGACCGACGAGGGCGAGATGGGGCTGACCTACGAGCACCTCGACGCCTTCATGCGCGGCGGCGAGGTGCCGGCGGACGTGCGGGCGCGCATCGAGGCGCTGCGCGACGCCAGCGCCCACAAGCGCGCCCTCCCGAAGGTCGCACCGCTGCCCGGCGCGGGCTGACGCGCCGCTGCCCGGCGCGGGCTGACGCGCCGCGGGGCCTCCGGTAGACTAGAGCGCCGGTCCCCTGGAGGTCCTCGTGTCGATCGTGGTGCAGAAATACGGCGGGTCGTCGGTCGCCGACGCGGCGCGCATCGTCAACGTGGCGCGCCGCATCGTCGACACCTACGAACAGGGCCACAGCGTATGCGCCGTGGTATCGGCACGCGGCGACACCACCGACGAGCTCCTGGCACTCGCCTACGAGATCTCGCCCAAGCCGCCCGAGCGCGAGATGGACATGCTCCTGACGACGGGCGAGCGCGTGAGCTGCGCCCTGCTCGCCATGGCCATCGACCGCCTCGGCAAGGAAGCCGTCAGCTACACCGGCTCGCAGGCCGGCATCATCACCGACACGGTCCACGGCAAGGCGCGCATCCTCGACATCCGCGCCTTCCGCGTGGAAGAGGCGCTGGCCGCCGGCAAGATCGTCCTGGTCGCCGGCTTCCAGGGCGTCTCGACCGCCAAGGAGGTCACGACGCTCGGCCGCGGCGGCTCCGACACCACCGCCGTCGCCCTCGCCCACTCCCTGGGCGCCGACGTCTGCGAGATCTACACCGACGTCGAGGGCGTCTACACCGCCAACCCCAGTCTGGTCGCGCGGGCGCGCAAGATCGACGCCATCTCGTACGACGAGATGCTCGAGATGGCGGCGTCGGGCGCGCAGGTCCTCGCCCTGCGCTCGGTCGAGTACGCGCGCAAGTACCGTATCCCCATCCACGTGCGGTCGAGCTTCGCCGAGGCCGACGGCACCTGGGTCCGAGAGGAAGGTGACGCTATGGACGTAGAGCAGCAGCTCGAGCAGCCGATCATCAGGGCCGTCACCTACACGACCGACGAGGCCAAGGTGACCGTGCGCCACGTGCCCGACCGCCCCGGCGTGGCGGCGCGCGTGTTCAGCGCGCTCGCCGAGGCGCACGTCAACGTCGACACCATCATCCAGAACACGAGCGAGTCGGGGCACAGCGACATCAGCTGTACGATCCCCGCCGAAGACATGCCCTCCGCCGACAAGGCGCTGCGCCGGATCGTCGAGGAGCTCGGGGCGCTCAGCTACGACAGCGACGACTCCGTCGCCAAGGTGAGCATCGTCGGCGCCGGCATGCGCACCCACCCCGGAGTCGCCGCGACCATGTTCCAGACCCTCGCCGACCGCGGCATCAACCTCGACATGATCAGCACCTCGCCGATCAAGATCTCGTGCGTGATCAGCAAGGACCGCGTCGACGAGTCGGTGCGCGCCCTGCACACCGTCTTCGGGCTCGACGACGACTGCATCTACCCCGAGACCGCCGACAGGGAGCGTTGCTGATGGCCGCCCGCGACTACACCGTCGCCATCGCCGGCGCCACCGGCGTCGTCGGCGGCACCGTCCGCCGTATCCTCGAGGAACGCGACTTCCCCGTCGCCGAGCTGCGCGCCCTGGCGAGCGAACGCTCGGCCGGCCGCCGCTTGCCGTTCAAGGGCGGCGAGGTCGAGGTGCGCCGGCTCGACGCGAGCGCCTTCGCCGGCGTCGACCTCGCCTTCTTCGCCGCCGGCGGCGACGTGAGCCGCGAGTACGTGCGCGTCGCGGCCGACGCCGGCGCCATCGTCATCGACAAGTCGAGCGCCTTCCGCGGCGACCCGGACGTGCCGCTCGTCGTCCCCGAGGTCAACCCCGAGCACCTCGACGCGCACAAGGGCGTCATCGCGACCCCGAACTGCTCGACCATCCAGATGGTCGTCGCCCTCAAGCCCATCTACGACGCCGCCGGCATCGAGCGCGTCGTCGTCAGTACCTACCAGTCGGTCTCGGGCAGCGGGCAGGGAGGCATCGCTGCCCTCGACACACAGGCTCACGCGTGGGCGCAGGGCGAGGACGTCGGACCGCAGTTCTATCCCCACCAGATCGCGTTCAACCTCCTGCCGCACATCGACAGCTTCCTGCCCTCCGGCTACACCAAGGAGGAGCAGAAGATGGTCGACGAGACGGTGAAGATCTTCGCTGACCCCGATCTCAAGGTCACCGCGACCTGTGTGCGCGTGCCGGTCTTCGGCGCCCACAGCGAGGCGGTCAACGTGCAGACGAAGCGCAAGCTGGGCGCCGCCGAGGCGCGCGCCGTCCTCGCCGCCGCGCCGGGCATCGAGGTCGTCGACGTCCCCGCCGAGCTCGCCTACCCCATGCCGCTCGAGGCCGAGGGCAAGGACCCCGTCTACGTCGGCAGGGTGCGCGAGGACCCGACGATCGTCAATGGGCTCGACCTGTGGGTGGTGGCCGACAACCTGCGCAAGGGGGCCGCGCTCAACGCGGTGCAGATCGCCGAAGAGCTCGTACGCCGCGGCCTTCTCTGACCGCCCGCACGGGTATACTCAGCGCGCATGGGGCTCGACATCCGCATCAATCTGCCCAAGCCGGGCGAGACCGAGACGTACGACGTCGTCATCGTGGGCGCAGGCCCGGCCGGCCTCACGGCCGGCATCTACTGCGCCCGCGGCCGCCGGTCCACGCTCGTCCTCGAGCGCAACATGGCCGGCGGCCAGATCGCCCTCACCGAGCTGGTCGAGAACTACCCCGGCTTCCCCGAGGGTATCTCGGGCTTCGACCTCGCCGACCGCATGAAGCGCCAGGCGGCGCAGTTCGGCGCGGAGCTGCGCGAGATCACGACGGTCGCCTCGCTCCAGCCCGAGCCCGACGGCTGCTTCAGCATCACGACCGACCAGGAGCGCGTCCGCGCCCGCGCCGTCATCCTTTCGCCGGGGGTCGAGGCAAAGCGCTCCGGCATCCCCGGCGAGGCCGAGTTCGTCGGGCGCGGCGTCTCGTGGTGCGCGACGTGCGACGGCGCCCTCTACAAGGGCCGCACGGTCGCCGTCGTCGGCGGCGGCGACTCGGCCGTCGAAGAGGGCATGTTCCTCACCAAGTTCGCCGACAAGGTCTACCTGGTGCACCGTCGCGACGAGCTCCGCGCCGAGAAGATCGCCCAGGAGCGCGCCTTCGCCAACCCCAAGATGGAGTTCGTCTGGGACTCGGTCCCGCGCCGCATCGCCGGCAGCCAGATGGTGGAGGCGCTCGACGTGCAGAACGTCAAGACCCAGGAGGTCAGGACGCTGCCCGTCAACGGGGTCTTCTTCTACATCGGCCAGGTGCCCAACACGGCGTTCCTGCAGGGCGTGGTCGAACGTGACGAGGCCGGCTACATCCGCACCGACGACCTCATGCGCACCTCGCTCTGCGGCGTCTTCGCCTGCGGCGACGCGCGCAGCAACCCCCTCAAGCAGATCGCCATGGCCGTCGGCGACGGTTCTCTGGCCGCCGTCCAGGCACAGCGCTACCTCGACGAGCTCGACTGCTCGCTGCCCGGCGCCGGCGAGCACCGGCCCGCCTGGGGCGGCCCCGTCGCGGTGAAGGCGGAGGCCGCCGGGCCCTCCCCGGCCGCGCCCGCCGGGCCTGCGACCCCCTGACCTACGAGAGGAGCACGACGTGGACCCTGTCTCTCAGGACGACTTCGACGCCGTTGTGGTCACCGCGGCGGGCAAGGTCCTGGTCGACTTCTGGGCCGAGTGGTGCGGCCCCTGCCGCATGGTCGGCCCCGTCCTCGACGAGATGGACGGCGACTACCCCGACGTGACGTTCGTCAAGCTCAACGTCGACGAGGCGCCGGCCGTGGCGCAGAAGTACGGCGTCATGAACATCCCGAGCGTCCTCGCCTTCGAGGGCGGCGAGGTCAAGCGGCGGGTGGTCGGCGCCATGCCCAAGGCCAAGCTCGTGGCCGAGCTGGGCGACTTTCTGGACTGAGCGCCGCCCTCAGCGTTCGAGGCGCAGGGCCAGCGCGTCGTAGCTGAACGACACGAGGTCGTCGGCGAAGGCCAGGTCCAAGCGCTCCTGCACGGCGGGGCCCATCTCGGCGAGCCGGCGTCGCACGAGCTCCGCCCGCTGCGCCGGCACGGCCGCCGACTGCAGCCAGTACCCGAGGTCCACCGTCCGGCGCTCGGTGCGCCGCTCGGCGACCCTGAGGCCGGCCTCGGCGGCGAAGGCCGCGAGCCGCTCGGCCGTCACGTAGCGCCCGTGACGCGGCTCGCGCAGCCTCGCCAGCTCGTTGAAGGCCGCGTCGGTCACCTCGTCGACGACCCCGTCGATCGCGGCGATCCTGCCGCCGGGGCTCGTCACCCGGGCCATCTCGAGCAGCGCCGCCGTGGGATCGAGCAGGCGATGCAGGGCGTCCTTGCACACGACGAGGCTGAAGGCGCCGTCCGGGTAGGGGAGGACGGCGAGGTCGACGTGACGGAAGGTCACGGTCTCGAGACCGAGCTCGGCGGCGAGGCGCCGCCCCTCGTCGAGCGCGTCGAGGCGGTCGTCGACGGCCTCGACCTGGCGCACGCCGGCGGCGAGGGCGAGCGCGGCCATCCCGACACCGCAGGCGTAGTCGAGGGCGGTGTCGTGGCGCGAGGGCCGCGCCGTCTCGAGCAGCACGTCGGTGGATGCGTCGCGGAAGCCGTCCAAGCTCCCTCCCTTCGGGTCACAAGAAGGTTGTCGGCCGCATCGCCCGCGACTTGAGGGCGGACGGCGGTGCCGCGTCGCCGCTCAGCCGTACGGCGTCGTGAAGATCGTCCCCGTCGCCGACAGCCCGATGCCCACCTCGCGTCCCTCGACCTTGGCGGTCTCGGTGTGCGCGCCGGCGGGAGCGGCGGCGGCCCCCCCGCAGGCGAGGCCGCTGGCCAGCGTCTCGGCCTTTACGTAGGCCTCGTGACGGGCCAGGACGGCAGCGAGGTCGTCGGGCAGCGCCAGCGCGAGGTCGATCGTGTCTTCGATGCGCAGGCCGGCGTTCTTGCGCGCGAGCTGGACGGCGTGCACGAGCTCGCGCACCAGTCCCTCCTCGCGCAGGGCGTCGTCGAGCGCCGTCTTGAGCGCGACCACACGGGCGCCGTCGCCCTCGACCTGGTAGCCGTCGGGCGAGCCCGTCTCGACGAGGAGGTCGTCCTCGGCGAGCCTGAGCTCGGTGCCGTCGGCCAACGTGAGGTCGGCGGCGCCGGCGGCGCGCAGCGCCGCGACCAGCGCCGCCGCGTCGGCCGCGGCCAGCGCCTCGCGGACCTGGCCGAGCTGCTTGCCCAGGCGCGGGCCGAGAACGGGCAGGTTCGGCTTGACCACGTACGCGACGAGCTCGCCGCCGTCGCCCACGAAGCGCAGCTCCTTGGCGTTGAGCTCGTCGAGCACCACGTCGCGCAGCCTCTCGACGGCGGCGCGCTCCGCTTCGGGGAGGGCGACGACGACCTCCGCCAGCGGCTGGCGCGTCTTCACCGCCGCCGCGTTGCGCGCCGCCCGGCCCATCTCGACGACGCGCCGCGCCGCCGCCATGTCGAACCCGACGCCGGCGTCGGCGGCGCCCTCGCCCTCCGTCTGCGCGGCGGGCACCGGCCACGCGCACAGGTGCACGCTCTCGGGCGCCGCCGCGTCGACCGAGCGCACCAGGTTCTGGTACATCTCCTCGGCGACGAACGGCGTGAAGGGCGCGAGCAGCTTGCTCAGCGTGACGAGCGCCTCGTACAGCGTCTGGTAGGCGGTCAGCTTGTCGGCGTCGCTCTCGCTCTTCCAGAAGCGCCGCCGGCTGCGCCGCACGTACCAGTTGGAGAGGTCGTCGACGAAGTCCTGGATGGCGCGCCCCGAGTTGGTCGCGTCGTACTCCTCGAGCCCGTCGGTGACCGTGCGCACGAGCCGGTCGAGCTCGCCCAGCAGCCAGCGGTCGAGCAGCGGGCGCTCGGCGAGCGGCACCGGCTCTTCCGCCGGGTCGAACCCGTCGATGTTCGCGTACACGGTGAAGAAGCTGTAGGTGTTCCACAGCGTGAGCAGGAACTTGCGCACCACCTCGTCGACCATGTCGGCGCTGAAGCGGCGCGGGAACCACGGCGACGAGACGGTGAACATGTACCAGCGGAAGGCGTCGGCGCCCTGCTTGTCCAGGATCTCATCGGGATGCACGACGTTGCCCTTGCTCTTGCTCATCTTCTGCGCGTCGGCGTCGAGGATGTGCCCCAGACAGAGGCAGCGCTTGTACGAGCTGCGCCCTTCGACGAGCGTGGCGACGGCGAGCAGGCTGTAGAACCAGCCGCGCGTCTGGTCGATGGCCTCGGCGATGAAGTCGGCCGGGAAGCGCTCGCGGAAGTGCTCCTCGTTCTCGAACGGGTAGTGCCACTGCGCGAACGGCATGGAGCCCGAGTCGAACCAGGCGTCGATGACCTCGTCGACGCGGCGCATCTCGCCGCCGCACGCGGGGCAGCGCAAGGCGATCTCGTCGACGTACGGCCGGTGAAGCTCGAGGTCCTCCGGCACCGGCCCGGCCGCCATCTCGCGCAGCTCGGCGATGGAGCCGACGCAGTGCGTGTGTCCTTCGGCGCAGCGCCAGATCGGCAGCGGCGTGCCCCAGTAGCGGTCGCGCGAGAGTGCCCAGTCGACGTTGTTCGCCAGCCACTCGCCGAAGCGCCCGGTCTTGATGTGCTCCGGGTGCCAGACGACGTCGGCGTTGGCGGCCAGGAGCTGGTCCTTGATCTCGGTGGTGCGGATGTACCACGTGGCCTTGCTGTAGTAGAGCAGCGGCGTGTCGCAGCGCCAGCAGAAGGGGTAGCTGTGCTCGTAGGCCTCGACGCCGAGCAGCAGGCCGCGCTCCTTGAGCTCGGCCGTGATCTCGGCGTCGGCGTCCTTGACGAAGCGTCCCGCCCACGGCGCGACCTCGGCCACGAAGCGGCCCTCCGTGTCCACAGCGTTGACGACCGGGAGGTCGTTCTCGAGGCCGACGCGCATGTCCTCTTCGCCAAAGGCGGGAGCGATGTGCACGATGCCGGTGCCGTCCGTCGTGGTGACGAAGTCGCCGCCGATGACGAAGTGGGCGCGCTTCTCGGCGGGCACGAAGTCGTACGGCGCCTCGTAGTCGAGCCCGAGCAGCTCGGCGCCCGCGAACTCGCGCTCGACCACGGCCTTCTTGCCGAGCACCTTCTCGACAAGGTCGCGGGCCAGGACGAAGCGCTCGCCGCGGCTCTCGACGAGGGCGTAGGTCACGTCGGGGTGGACCGCGGCGGCGACGTTGCTGATGAGGGTCCAGGGGGTCGTCGTCCAGACGACGAGCGCGACGGGCACCCCGGGGGCGCCGGTGAGCCTCTCGGCCGCCGGCGCCGTCAGCCTGAAGCGCAGGTAGACCGAGTCTTCGGTGACGTCCTTGTAGCCCTGGGCCATCTCGTGGCTCGAGATCGCCGTGCCGCAGCGCGGGCAGTAGGGCACGACCTTGAAGCCCTGGTACAGCAGCCCCTTGTCGTAGATGCGCCGCAGCAGCCACCAGACGGTCTCGATGTAGTCGTTCGTGAACGTGTAGTACGCGTCCGAGAGGTCGACCCAGAAGCCGATGCGCTCGGTGAACCGCTCCCAGTCCTCGAGGTAGGCGAGCACGCTCTCGCGGCAGAGGCGGTTGAACTCGGCGATGCCGTACTCCTCGATCTGCTTCTTGCCGTCGATGCCGAGGCGTCGCTCGACCTCGAGCTCCACGGGCAGGCCGTGCGTGTCCCAGCCCGCCTTGCGCGGCACACGGTAACCGCGCATGGTCTTGTAGCGCGGGAAGAGATCTTTGAAGATGCGCGAGATGACGTGGTGCGAGCCCGGCTTGCCGTTGGCCGTCGGCGGCCCTTCGTAGAAGACGAAGACGGGAGCGTCGTCGCCGGCGGCGGCGAGGCTCTTGGCGAAGATGCCGGCCTCCTTCCAGTAGGCGAGGATGCGTTCGTCCATGGCCGGGAAGTCGGCGCGCGCGGAGACCTCGCGGAACCGGGGCTGCCTGTCGTTCACGTGACTCGCTTTCGGGTGGGCTGGGGCGGGGAGCAGATTCTACCAGACCGATATACACTCGCCGCATGACCGCCGACGCACGCCCGCCAGCGGCGCCCCACCGAGCCCCCTGCCGCGCAGTGTCGCACCGCGTCCCGCCCGCCGCCCCGCAGGGCTCCCCGCCACTCGGGCGCTTCCTCGCCTTTCTCGATTACGACGGCACCGCGACGACACGCGAGTGCAACGAGGTCGTCCTGCAGACCCTCGTGGGCGACACCTGGCGGCCGTTCGAGGACGAGGTCCGCGCGGGGCGCATGGGGCACGCCGAGTGCTTCGACCGGCAGATCGGCCTGGTCACGGCGCCGCGGGCGGAGCTGCTCGGCGCCATGGCCGCCTGTGCCGCGCCGGCGCCCGGCCTCGGAGAGTTCCTGGCGGCGGTGCACGCCGGCGGCGGCCGCACGGTCGTCGTGAGCGCGGGCTTCCGCGAGGTCATCGGGGCCGTCTGGCTACGCCACGGGCTGCCGGCCGTCGAGCTCGTCGCAAGCGAGCTCGTGGGACGGGAGCCCGACAGCGACTGCGGCGACCGCATGGGCGGCCCCCAAAGGAACGCAGGGCCGCCCTACCGCGTCGCCTACAGCCCACGCCTCGGGGACTGCCCGCGGTGCGGGCCGGGCAGCTGCAAGGCGGCGGTGCTGCGCGCGCTGCGCCGCGCGGGCGACACGGTCTGGGTCTTTGGCGACGGGGCCAGCGACCTGTGTCCCGCGCGCGAGGCCGACCTCGTGTTCGCGCGCGGCCACCTCGCCGAGCTCTGCGCCGCCGAAGGGCTGCCGTGGCGCCCGCTCGACTTCGTCGCCGCCCTCGCGAACCTCGACGAGGTGGCGGCATGAGCACCCCGATGGTCGACCGCGAGCGCGTCGCGCGCAACGCCCGGCAGTTCACGAAGTTCGCCATCGTGGGCGGCAGCGGGGTGTTCGTCAACCTCGCGGTGTTCAACGCGACGCTGATCGCCTGGCATCTCGCGACCGGCCGCCCCTTGTCGAACCTGGGCCTCACCGCCGACTACGTCGCCAACGGGCTCGGGTTCGTCGTCAGCGTCGTGAGCAACTACTACCTGAACCGGCGCTGGACCTTCCGCTCCACGGGTCGTATCGCGACCGAGTTCTCCAAGTTCCTCACCGTCAGTTTCGTCGCCTATGGCGTGAACCTCGGCATCTTCACCATCGCGCACACGGTGTTCGACCTGCGCGGCAACCTCAGCCAGCTCATCGCGATCGCCTGCGTCATGCCGGTGAACTACGTCGCCAACAAGCTGTGGAGCTTCCGCCAGACGTGAGCGGCGAGCGCAACGCCGCCGCAGACGCACCGCGCCCGCCGGCCGAGCCGCTCGCGCGGCCGCCAGCCCAGCAACTGCCGGGACCGCCGGCGCGGCCGCTCGCCCGACCGCCGCGTTCAGGCGGGCAGCCCGTGCGCCCCCTCCTCGTCGTCCTCGTCACGCTCGGCCTCGTCCTGCTCGTCCTGGTCCTTGTCCTGCCCAACCTGTGGTACGGCCTGCACGACGTCTCCGACATCCCCGTCTACCAGGCGTACGCCGACCAGATCGCGCAGGGCCTCAAGCCCTACCTCGACTTCGACGTGGAGTACCCCCCGCTCGCCGTGCCGCTCTTCCGGCTGCCGGGCGCGGGCATCCCCATCGAGACCTTCATGCGCCGCTTCAGCATCGAGATGGGGGTCGCGACCATGCTCGCCGGCGTTCTCGTCGCGCTGAGCGCCTGCGCGCTGTGGCCGCGCGGGCGGCGGGCGTACCTCGCCGGGGCGCTGTACGCGCTCGCCGTCGCCCTCACCGGCGCCATCATCGTCAACCGCTACGACGTGGCCGTCGCCCTCGTCGTCGCGGCCTTTCTGCTCTGTCTCGTACGCCGCTGGCACACGGCGGCGGCGGTCGTCCTCGGCGTCGGCTTCGCCCTCAAGATCACGCCGGCGGCGCTGCTGCCGCTGGTACTTCTTCTGGCGGGGAACCCACGCCGCTGGGTCTGGCCCATCGCCGGCTTCTCCGGCGCGGCGCTCGCCGGCTTTCTGCCCTACCTCGTCACCGCGCCGGCCGGCGTGTGGCACGTGTTCCAGTACCACCTCGAGCGCCCGCTGCAGATCGAGAGCGTGCTCGGGACGCCGATGCTGCTGGGCAAAGCGCTGGGCGCATGGTGGGTCGAGGTCGGCCACAGCCACGGCTCACACCAGTTGGTCTCGAGCGGCGCGGGCTTTGCCGCCGGCATGTCCGGCGCGCTCACGGCCATCGCGCTCGTCGCTGCGTATCTCGTGCTGTATCGGGGCCGCGCGCACCTGCGCGCGGCCCCCGACGCCCTCCCGCTCGCCGTCCTCACGCTGCTGCTCGCGCTGATGACCTTCGGCAAGGTGCTCTCGCCGCAGTACTTCATCTGGATCCTGCCGGCGCTCTCGCTGGTCGCCGTGCGCGAGCCTTTGCTCGGGCTCCTCGGTGCCCTCGTCCTCGCGCTGACGCAGGCCGAGTTCCCCTCCCTGTACTGGAACCTCGTCGACCTGCAGGCGCCCGTGCTCCTCCTGGTGGGCGTGAGGAACCTGCTGCTCGTCGCGCTGTTCGTTGCGGCGCTGTGGCGACTACGGGCGCAGTGGGACTCGGCCTAGCCGGCCGACGAACGTCAAGCGGCTCGAGCCGCGTCGCCGGACGAGAGACTAAAGACAAGCTGGGAGCCGAGTCTCGCGCGGCACGCTGCCTAGCCGCTTGAGGAGACTCGGTCCCGCTGCCGCTCGTAGAACTCCCTCACCACCAGAGCTACGAATCTCGCGTTGCCGACCAGGTAGCGTCTCCACATCCTCCGCGGTTCCTGGCACAAGCGGCAGACCCACTCGAGACCCGCACGTTGCATCCACATCGGGGCCCGAGTCCTGACGCCCGCGACCACATCGAACGTACCGCCGACCCCAAGGGTGAAGGGCACCCCAAGACGGTCCAGGTTCTCGGAGACCCAGTACTCCTTGCGCGGGCTGGGCATGCCCACGAAGAGGATGTCCGGATGTGCCCTTCGTACCGCATCCACCACGGCGACGTCCTCGAGGTCGAAGTAGCCGTGGTGCGTGCCGACGATCTTCAGCCCCGGATGCAGTGCCACCACCTTGCGAGCCGCCTCTTCCGCGATCCCCGGCTTGGCGCCCAGGAGGTACACCGAGTAGGCCTCGCGCACCGCCAGGGCGAGGAGAGCGTCAAACAAGTCCGGACCGGCCACCCGGCCGGGCAGCCTCTTCCCAAGAAGCCGGGCCGCCCACACGA
Source organism: Thermoleophilia bacterium UBA2241 (assembly GCA_002347645.1). Lineage (GTDB taxonomy): Bacteria > Actinomycetota > Thermoleophilia > UBA2241 > UBA2241 > UBA2241. The sequence goes on from DDYF01000028.1 coordinate 25,685, forward strand.
CGGACTGGCCGTCGGCGCACACGGGCACGCATCGGGAGACGATAGCGCGGAGTCGATCGTCGTCCCGGACCCGCAACAGCGTATCTGCGTTGACGAGAAAGGCCTGCGCCGGCTTGCCGGCCCGGATAAGGCCGTCGACAAGCGCGACAGTCTGCTCGAACGTCAGCGCATCGATGACGCAATCGAGGACGCTGGTGCAGCACCGAGGGTCCGCCTCCGCAGACGCTCCCCCTCGCGCTTGCTCTGCTGCGCCACGAGCGGGGCTATCCGAATCGCCGGATGCCGAGGTCGTGACCCGCCGCACGGTCATGCGCGCACCCCTTCATCCACAACGACGCTGCGCAGTATCTCAGCATAGCGCGCGACGACCGCCTCGGGGGCGAACTCGGCCACCTTGCGCACGTTAGCTTCACCCATCCTCAGGCGAAGTGCATCGTCATCCAGCAACTCCAGCAGCCGCCGGGCCAAGGTCTCGACGTCGCGCGGCGGGACGAAAAGAGCGTTCACACCCTCGACGAGGTGGTCGGCACACCCGCGGATCGGCGTTGTCACGACGGGCAGCCCGTATCCCATCGCCTCCATCACGGTCAGGGGAAAGCCTTCTCGATAGGAGGGCAGCACGAAGACGTCGGCGGATCGATAGGCGTGGTCGAGCGCGTCGCCGGTCAGATAGCCGACAAGTTGCACGTCCTGCGAGAGTCCCATCACCGCCACGCGACGAGCCACTTCGCCCCCGACCGGGCCGACGCCCGCGATCGTCAGACTGCAGTCACGAGAACGACGCACGACCGCGAAGGCATCGAGCAGCTCGAAGATGCCCTTGTCGGGAACCAAGCGGCCGATGAAGAGCACGGTCTGGCGTCGCGTCCCGGCGCTCTCGCGCGACGCAGCCAGCTGCTCGAAACCCACGCCGGGCACGGGCAGGAGCGGGTTCAAGACCAGCTCAAATCGCGCCCGAGGGCACTTGAGACGCCACGTCTCGAGTTCCTCTCTAGAAAGGACAAGGACGGCAGCCACGCGTTCCATGAGCCAGCTCGATAAGACCGTGAACGTGCCTTGGCCGGGCTGCCCAAGCTTGGCGCATTCACTGCCGTGCAGGTGGAGCACGACGGGCGGCCCGGTGCGGCTGACGCTCGCGGCGAGCGGTATGTCGCGCAACAGCGCCGGCCAGTTGTGAGTGGTCGCGACATAGACCACATCTGGTCTCCACCCGCGCATGCACGTGTGAGCGCGTCCCAAGTCGGCCAGCCGTCCGAGCACTTTGCGCACGACGCCTTCGCGGTCGGCACGGTGTGCGCTCCAGCCTTCGACGTGCACCTCGCATCCGCAGCGGCGCAGACCGGCCACCATGAGCGGGGCCAGTTTGGGCAACGGCCCACCCGTGGCAGGGTAAGCGGTCAGGAACAGGACCCGGAGTCGGCCGTTCCGGGCCCCTGGCCTCACAGGCACGTCATGCATACCCTGAGTATGGCCTCACGCGGTCCTGGCCAGCAACTCCATCTCGCCGACCTGTGTTCCTACCGTGCCTTGCACTCGTCAATCGGTCTGATCTCGAAGAAGCGCTTCCGTCGCCGAGGCCTGCTTGAGCCGAGTCACGGCGCGTGTATCATTCCTGAGCATGGCAGCACCCGCCCCGATCAGTCTCGCGGTGAGGGCGATACGGCATGTCCGAAGCCGACGGTTCGGATCTTGCGGTACGGATGTGCGTTTTGACCCGTTTGGCACCTACTGGCCTGCGAGCGCCATGCATTTCGGCTCACATGTCTTCATCGGCGGGGGTGCCCGAATCGAGGCGAGCGAAGGCTTCTACGTAGGGAGTCATGTTGTGATCGCACCCGACTTCTGCGTCATGGGCGGAGACCACAACTACCGGGAGGTGGGCGAGCTCATGTGGGATGTCACCACAGGCGGCGTCAACTTGCCCGTCGTCGTGGAGGATGACGTGTGGATCGGGGTTCGCGTCACGCTGCTGAAGGGCGTGAGAATCGGACGCGGTTCGGTGATAGGGGCTGGATCGGTGGTGACCAAGAGTATTCCGCCGTACAGCGTGGCCGTCGGCAACCCCTGTCGTGTCCTCCGGCCACGGTTCTCAGGTGACGAGCTGAAGATGCACCTGACCCTGTTGAGAGACGGGTCTTCGTAGAAGCTAGTCGCGCCGAGAAGCCGAGAGGGCGTTCTCGTAGACGCGCACGAAGCCGGCCACCATCCGCTCGACGGAGAAGGACTCCTCGATGCGCCGACGGCCGGCTTCCCCCATCGCCCGGCGTTCGGACGCGTTGTCGTGCAAGAAGACCAGACTCGCCGCGAGCTCCCGAGCGTCGGACGGCGGAATGACGAGTCCCGTCGTGCCGTCGACGACCACCTCGCGGTTCCCTCCCCCTTCACTGCACACTACCGGCAGACCGCAGGCCATGTACTCCATGATCGTGTTCGAGCATCCCTCCTGATGTAGGGCCACATTCGTCATCAGCACACCGACATCTGCCCCGCGGACGTACCCGAGCACCTCGAGGCTGGGCTCCGGGAACTCCACCGCACCCTCATGGACCAGATCCGCAGCCTCGCGTATGAGCCGGCTTCGTTCCTCGCCGTCGCCCACAAGGATGAAGCGCCACGTACGTCCAGCCTGCCGAAGGAGACGCGCGGCGTCGATGACCGTGCTGTAGTCCTTGTCGCGCGTCATCCGAGCCGTCATCACGACGGTGAAGCCGTCTTCCGACTCCACCCGCCGCCGACCGCCGGTCTCCGCTGCGATGGGCTGCGATCGCAGGCGAGACCAATCGAAGCCGTTGTGGACCACGACGCCCTTCTTCGACCCGATGCCCCATGCCTCCAGACCGGCGCGGCTGTTCGCCACGATGCTGGTCGCACACGCCATGCCGATGCGCCCTAGACGAGGGTGATCGGGCCGCACCGCACCCAGACGCATGCGCCGCACTGCACCTGCACGGATGGTGCCGTCAATCAAGGGGAGGCCCATGAGGCGGCACAACGGCCCGGCGAGCGCCGTCGACATCCAGCCCCACGAGTGAACGACGTCCGGGGGCGATGCAGCTAGAGTCCGCCAGAGGCCCGCAGCGAGCGCCGGGTCGAGGCGCGACCTCCGCGCCAGCACCTCCACCGGAACGCCCTTGGCACGCAGATGTGATTCGAAGGGACCGCCGCCGAGGGCGCAGACGCGCCGTTGCCACGCTGCGGGCAGACCGGCGGCGAGAAGCGCCAACTGCCTCTCGGCGCCTCCATTGCCGAGGGAGTCGGCCAGCAACATGAGTCTCACAGGGAGCGCACCTCGAAATTGACCGTCATCGAGAACGGGCCACCACCCGCCATCAGCTCGCTGCTGGTGGTGCTCATGACCGCCTCTCTGGCGCCCGCCTCCTCCGCAGAGCCGCTACCTCACCCGGAACTTCTTCCAGGCGGAAGCGGCTGCCTTGTGTGCGAGCGTCTTGGCCACGACCCCCCGCAGTCGATACGTTCCCCTCTTGGCGGGCTCGTAGCGCCACACGTAGGCACCGCCGGCGCCGATCCGCCTCGCCGCACTGGTGACCTTGCGCCACTTGCCGAGCCGGTAGCGCTGCAGCGTGAGGGTGACCTTCTCGCCGGCGAGGGTCGTTGGCCTGACCGTCCCCTTCGCCGCGAATCGCCTGCCCAACTTCAGCACGCCACTCGTGAGGCCGCTGAGCTTGAGCGTCACGGTCGGCTTGAACGGCACGAAAGCGTCCGCCTCCGCCAGCCGCGCCCAGAGCCACCAGGCAGCGTAGGCCTTGAGGTTGGCGTTCAGGGGCTGGCTGTGGGCGGAGCTGCAGTCGTACCAGTCGACGCCCTCGGTGTGAGCGTTCTGCCACTCGATGGCCCAGTTGCCGCCGTTGTAGGCGCAGGTGTCCGTCACGTTCCTGTCCCCGAAGTAGGCGCCGTCGGGGTCGTAGCTCTCGATGTCCTCGAAGTCGTAGAGGATCTTGCCGTTGGCCTCGCAGTAGTCGCGGATCTGCTGGTTGCGGACGTGGAGGTTCCCCGAGAGCCCGCTGCCGTCGGTGTGCCCCGTCATGTAGACGAAGCGCACGGCCGGGTAGTCCTTCTCCAGCCCGCTCATGAGGGTGAGGTAGGTCGTGATGTTCGCTTGTGAAGCGTAGCTGACCTCGCCGCACCACGACCACATGACCACGTTCACGTCGGCATTGGCCGGGGCGTCGAGGTACTTGCGCGTGGCGGTCGCCCACGCGCTGAAGTTCGGGTTGCCAAGGTCGTAGGCCCCGGAGAACGGCGCGTCGGCGAGGTCCAGCGCCCCGCTCGTGCCGCCGTCGTTCCAGGCGTAGGTCGCTCCCCCGTGCGGGGCGTTGGCGAACGTGGCCAGCCCGGTCATGCCGGTGACGATCTGGCTCCCGTGCGAGGTGTGGCCGTAGGCGATGTGGAGGTCGCGCTTGGCCGCCTCGATCCCCTCGAGCGGGACGTCGGCGAGGTCGGTGTGCCGGTGGTCGATGATCAGTGCGCTCGCCTTAGTAATCGCTGGGGCGAGCATACCCGCGAGGAAGGCGAGAGCTGTGAGCCCGAGCGCCATCGCCATCAGCTTCCGGCACTCATATCTGCTCTGCCTCATGTGACGCCCTCCCAGTCGCCGCGACCTGCTCGGCAAGTCTAGCATTCGGCTGACGCGAGCCGATGCGTGAGAGCCGGTGAGAAGGTCACGCGCGCGGGAGCGCCCGCACCAGTTCACTGCGCAGGACCTTGCCGGCGGCGCTCTTGGGCAGGGTTTCGCGGAAGTGCACGCCGCGCGGGACCTTGTAGACGGCGAGGTACTCGCGGCAGTGGGCGAGGACCGCCTCCGCCGAGACATCGGCGCCCGGCGTGACGACCACGAAGGCCTCCACCGCCTCGCCGAGCAGCTCGTCCGGCACGCCGGCGACGCAGACCTCAGCCACGCCCGTCACCTCGGCGATCACGTCCTCGATCTCGCGCGGGCTGACGCGGTTGGCGCCGACCTTGATCATGTTCTTGATGCGATCGACGAGGAAGATGAAGCCGTCCTCGTCCTTGCGCCCGAGATCGCCCGTGTGCAGGCCGTCGGCCTTGAGCACGAGCGCGGTCTCGGCGGGGTCGTTCCAGTAGCCCTGCATGATGTTCTCGCCGGAGGCGACCACTTCTCCCACCTCGCCCGGCGCGCACTCGCGGCCGTCCTCGTCGCGGACGGTCAGCGTGACGCCGGGGATCCCGATCCCGATGCTGCCGAGCTTCTCGCGCAGGCGTTCCGGCGGCACGTAGCTCAGCCGCGCCGAGGCCTCGGTCTGCCCGTACATCACGAACAGCCGCACGTGCGCGGGCATCTCGTCGAGGAGGCGTCGCGTGAGAGCCGCCGTCATGCCGCCGCCCGCCTGCGTGAGGTACCTCAGGTCCGGCCAGCCGCGACGCAGGAAGTCCGTCTTGGCCGCCAGGATCGCGTACGTGGACGGCACGCCCGAGAAGCCGGACACGCGCGAGCGCTCGAGCGTGTCGACCACCACCGACGGGTACGTGAAGCGGTTGTCGACCACGACGCGCCCGCCCACGGCGAAGTGGGTGAGCAGGAGCGAGTTACCGAAGCTGTAGTGGAACGGCAGCACGCTGAGGACGCTGTCGTCCGGCGTCAAGTGCAGGTAGGCCAGGATCTGCCGGGTGTTGGCGGCGAGGTTCCGATGCAGCAGTGTCACGCCGCGGGGCAGGCCGGTGGAGCCGCTGGTGTAAAGGATCACGCAGAGGTCGTCGAGGCCGGCGTCGCTCGCCACGCGCACGGGGCTGGCCGCCGCCACGTCGTCGGCCCGCAGGACCCGCACCGCCGCGGGGAGGTCCCAGCGAGGGTCCGCGCGGTCGGTGACGACGAACCGCAGACCGGGAGCGCCGTGCACGATCTCGGGCAGATCGCGCGCCACGCGCCCCGCCATGGTCACCAGCCCCACGGCCCCGCTGTCGGCCAGCAGGGCCGTCGTCGTGCGCGCCTTGTTGGCGCCGTTCAGCGCCACGCAGCAAGCGCCGGCCTTCAGGACGCCGAAGTACCCCTCGACGTAGGCGCGGCCGTTATCCGCGAGCAGCCCGACGCGGTCGCCGCGCGCGACGCCGAGCTCGCGCAGGCGCGCCGCGACGCGATTGGCCTGGGTCTCGACCTCGCCGTACGTGAGGACGACGTCGCCGTGCTCCAGGGCCAAGGCGTCGCCGTGCTCATCGGCGCTCTGCTCGAGCAGCGCGTGAATGGGTGTGAGGCGGTCCATGTACTAGACCATCGTGGGTTTGCGCGAGACGAATCCCGGGAGATCGTCGGTCGAGTCACGGAACACGAGGCTCTCCACGATGTGGCCGCGAACGCTCTCCCTGATCGCCATGTTGCTCCTCATCTACGTGTCAACACTTGCCCGCCACACTCAGAGTCGGGTCATGCCCGCTGTGGGCCAAAGCGGCCAAGCCCCCCCCCGTCAGCTGCATCTTAGGGTGGCCTGTCCCGTTCGGCAACGCGCCCCGGTCGCCGCTGGTGCTCCGCCGTCAGATCGTCCAAGTACCAGCGTCCCCTCTGAGTGAAAGCGAATGCGTCGGGTCAAACCAACCTCCGCGGCCCGCTCCTGGTCATGGTGGCCCGCGCAGACCCGGGTCCCGGCCGCTCGAGTCACCGAACAGATGCAGTCTCGAGACGGGCAGCACCGTGCCGGTGCCCGGCCTCGACTTGCGGTAGGGTTGCGCTATGAGCAAGAAGGTCGTCGTCACCGGTTGCGCCGGGTTCATCGGTTCCCATCTGACGGACAGGCTTCTGGCCAACGGCCATGACGTGGTCGGGATCGACTCGTTCGAGGACTACTACCCGCGTGCTCAGAAAGAGGCAAATGTCGAGAGGGCGCGGGCTGATCCCGCCTTCACCCTGGTTGAGGCGAACATCCTCGACCTGAAGACAGATAGCGGATGCGCCCAGCCTGACCCCGGCATGGACGTGAGTCTCGCATCCCTCGTTGCCGACTGTGACTGCGTCTATCACCTCGCCGCTCAAGCCGGCGTTCGCTCGAGCTGGGGCAGCTCGTTCGAGGTGTACGCGCATAACAACGTCCTGGCGACGCAACGACTCCTCGAGGCGTGCGTCGCCTCAGGTGTGCGCAAGGTCGTCTACGCGTCTTCGTCGTCCGTCTACGGGGATCAGGAGCAGCTACCGCTGCGGGAAGACATGCTCCCCAAGCCACGGTCTCCCTACGGAGTCACCAAGCTGGCCGGCGAGCACCTCTGCGGCCTCTACCACGCCAACTACCAGCTGGACGCGGTGTCCCTGCGCTTCTTCACCGTCTACGGCCCGCGTCAGCGGCCCGACATGGCCTTCAACAAGTTCATTCGGGCCATGCTGGAGGACCGTGACATCATGGTCTACGGCGACGGAAGGCAGACCCGCGACTTCACCTACGTGGACGACATCGTCGATGGACTCATACTCGCTCGGGCGGCCGCGGCCGGCACGGTCATGAACATCGGCGGCGGAAACCGAGTGAGCCTCGGCGAGGCGATCGCGACGCTCGGCGATGTCATGAGGGTCAAGCCCCGGCTTCAGTTCCGCTCGGCGGAGGCCGGCGATGTGCGGGACACCTGGGCGGACGTGAGCAGGGCAAAGGACGCGATAGGCTACCGGCCCACCACGAACCTCGCGGCCGGAATGGCTCAGGAGTATGCGTGGCTGACGGAGCGGAGCGCTGCGGTCTGAGAGTGGGCTACGCAGCTGACTCCCGGCGACTGATGCCGTCTGTTCTTCTGATCACCCACGCGCCCACTCCGCCATTCTGGCCACGATAGCCTGCCTCGTCGCGGTGATTGCCGATCTGGCGCTGTGCACGGCGACGTGCGTGATGATGCCGAGCTGATCCGAGCAGCTGAAGCGCGGGCGCTCACCACCCCGGTCCGATTGGATGCACCCCCCAGACGGCAGACGAAGCAAGAAGGAAGGTGGTTTCTGGGCAGCCGACTCCGCAGACTTGACGAGGCCGACGCTATGAGACCTCGGAGATCGTGTAGCGATACTTGCCCGAGGCCGCTGGTTCGATCCGGTCGCAGTACTCGAAGTCCACACGACACCCGTCCCCCATCACTGCCCGCACTCCATCGGCAATCTGGCGCTCCGCATCGCCGGGCTGATCCGCGCAGCGAACGACACGGACGAGGATGCTTGCGTAGCCCTTCTGGATGAACTGGAAGCGTGACACCCAGTCACGGAAGTAGAGGAGGTGGGTGAAGTACTCCCCGTCGATGAGCGTGCCGTCAGGTAGTCTGAAGGCGTCCACAGTCCTGCCCGTGACTCGTTGCAGCACACGGGCGGCGTCTCCCTGCCACCCGGTGCCGGCTGGAGCGAGGACGCCTCGGTCGCCAATCCGGTAGCGGACAAGAGGCATTGCGTAGTTCGTCAGCAGCGTCACGACCAGCTCGCCTTCCGTCCCGTCCGGCACGGGATCGCCCGCTTCGTCAAGCACCTCAATGTGCACGCCCCACGGAGCTACCCACAGGCCCTCGCACTGAGGGATCTCACAGGCCATGTCGCCGACCTCGCGCGACCCGTACCGATTGAACACACGACAGCCGAAGACACGCTCGATCGTTTCGCGCATGAACGGATAGAGGGTGCCCGCCGACGTCATCACGGCGCGCTGAGGACGGACGGCGATGCCTTCGCGTTCGGCGAAGGCGGCGAGCTCGTACGCCGCCTGTGCGTAGGCCAGGAGGAGGTTCGGCGGTCGCCTGTTGAGCATTTCAATCAGATTGACCATGGCCTCTCTCGTCATCCTGAAAGCGTTGACGGTCGTCGTGTTGGACAGCGTGGAGCGAATCCAGGCTCTCGTGCCTCGTCCATGCTCGATGATGTCCCTCTGGGAACCCCAGAGGAGGATCTCGGGTTCCCCTACATCCCGGCCGGCGAGGTGAGAGAACAGGAGCTTGACGGCCGTCATGCTCGCCGCGTAGGCGGAGTCCTGGATCAGGCGCACCGGTGTGCCAGTCGACCCGCCGGAGGTATTGAAGTACCAGTTTCGGGACGCGATGTCGGCGGACTGAAGGCGGGAGAACTCGCGTCGAATGACGTCCTTCGTGAGCAGCGGCATCTTCCCAAGCGTCTTGAATGGGTCCGACAGAGGCCCACCTGGAATGAGATCGGCGTAGTACGGAACGTTGCTGCGCGCATGCTCCAAGAGGCGTCCCAGTCCGAAGACAGTCGTGTCCAGCGGGATGCCTTCTTCAAACTGCCGAAGGTACTCCCAATAGAGCGGGTACATCGAGTCGCCCTTCAGCGCATGCCAGATACGATGAATGCGTTGCCTCGAGTTCACGCTCCCTCACCCCTCGTTAGATGGGAACGAGCTCCGGACCTTCCGACCTCCGCCATGAAGGCGGCGAGCCGCCGGCCATGGGACACGACGTCGAACTCCCGTCGCGCCGTTTCGCGCCCTCGCGCTCCGACCTCGCGTGCTCTCGAAGGATGAGCGAACACCTCGGCCAGCCGGGCGGCAAAAGCCGCCGTATTGTCCGGAGGGACGAGGTACGCGTCCACACCATCACGCAGATAGAGCGGGATGTCGCCCGTCGCCGTGACCACGACCGGCTTCGCGGTCGCCAGATACTCCCCCAGCTTCGTCGGGAAGCCAGCCGTCGAGAAGAGCCCGCTGGCTCTGGGCAGCGCGAAGGCGGTGGCTTCTGCCAAGACGCCGGGCAACCCGGCCCGCTCGACACTGCCCGTGAACTCCACTCGCTCACCCAAGCCCAGATCCGCCGCGCGGGTTCGGAGCCTGTCCATTCTCCGCGGGTCGCTACTGCTACCGATGATTCTTAGACTCCACCGTGGGAATCGCGCCGCGACCTCACTAAAGGCATCGATCAGGCCGTCGACTTCTCCCCGGTGGTCGAGGTGTCCGACGTAGCAGAGAATGTCTCGGCCGGGTGCGTCGTCCGCCGCCGGCCGGTCGAACTCGTCCAAATCGACGAGGATCGGCACACGGATGACCCGCGCTCCCCGGCGAACGTGCTCAAGGAAGTACCTCTCCAGACAGGTCGAGATCACGATGACCCCGTCCACCAGTCGGTAGACGGTCTTCGTGAAGACCCGGGCCCACATTCTGGTCAGCACACTGTCCCGCGCATAGACGAACGGATACTCGCTCTTCTCGATGACGCACGCCGAACCCGCGAGTCTGCAGACTGCGACCGTAGTAATAATCCACAGTGCGTAGTCCCCGAAGAGGATCACCTTCGCAGGGGGCTGGCCGAGCGTGCCTCGCACCAGTCGCGCGAACCGAAGCGCCGACGCTACGTCTCGCAGACGGCGACGCGTGAACGTGGCTGCCCGGTACGGGCTGCCGCTCGAGTAGGTGAAAGGGATACCGTGATGCAGGCCGTCGACCTGTCGGTTCTTCGCGCCCTCGGCGCTACGCTCACTCCATCGCAGGCACACGACCTTGACGTCGCACCCGGCGGCGGACAGCCCCTTCGCGTACGCATGGACGCGCGCCGCCGCGCCCGTCCCGTTGGGGAAGCCGAATGCGCCGGCGATAAGGAGTCTCGGGCGATCTCTCGGCTCATCCGACCTGACATGTGAAGGTTCACGTTGCACGCCGTCATCCTACAGGCGCAGTCGGGGCCGAGTCCCGTGATGCGGTGTGAGTCCTGAGGAAGAGCCACGGTGCGGAGAGGCCACTCGAGGCTGGCACGTCGTCGAATCTAGTCGCTGCTCTCGGTCCGGTCGCTCTGGTGGAATTGCCTGGGGACGGACCCCCGCAGGGGCATACGCATCAGATAGGCCTTGGGGTCACGGCGGTACTCCTCTTCATCGATATCGGGAGTCGCCGCGAGCGACCACTCGGCGTACTGGTGGATGGTCATCACGGGCTTGGCTGGGTTGCCGGCGGCAAGGACACCTGGGGGAATGCTCCGCGTGACGACCGAGCCCGCGGCGATCACGGAATTCGGTCCGATGGTCACCCCCGGGAGGATGATGGCGCCCCACCCGATCACGCAGTTGTCTCGAATGTCGATCCGGCCGAACTTGTGCACCTTCCCGTACCGCTCAGGATCAAGAGTGTGGGCTACTGCGATACCGCCGTCATGGGTGATCATCGAAACGCGGGGGGCGAATCTCACATCGCGCCCGATGCTGATCAGGAAGGGTTCGGAGCCAAACCCAGGGAGGCCTGCGAAGCGGCAACCGTCGCCGATGACAGCCCCGGCTCGGCGAACGCGCCGTAGGCCTAGGCGAACACGCCATTCGCCGAGCGCACGTCGTGCTCGAACGAGAGCGTTCACATGACCTTCTGCGCGCTGCCCGATGAGGGCGGGGTCGTGAACGTAGCAGAACTCACTCTCGCCATGCGCGGCGGCGGCGCACCTGGATCCATCAGGATTGACGTACGAGCACCTTGCCTTGGTCACTTCCGGCTCCACCATCAGGACTGTTCCCCGTGCCAAGCAGGGGATCCAGGATCATGTACTTGTCTCCGGTCTGCCTGCCTTGCCTCCGTCATGTGCAAGAGGCACCGATGCTGCGAGGACCACATGGCGAAGACCTCCTCTCGGTGCTTGGAGCGTCCACGGCAACAAAACCACTCTGCTAGAATAGACTACCCTATCGCTAGTCGGAACCATCGACACGGAGGCGCGAAGAGCCACGTTGGAGACCTACGACACCGTCGCGAGCAAGATCCGCGACTACCTCTCACAGAACTTCTTGTTCAGCGACCGAGGGTTCGAATATGAAGATGATGCGTCCTTCCTCGAACTGGGCATCATCGACTCCTTCGGCTTCATGGAACTGCTGCACTGGGTAGAGCACGAGTTCAGCATCTCCGTGGCCGACGACGAACTCGTCCCCGACAACTTCGATTCCGTCCGCAAGCTGGGTTCGTTCATACTGGGCAAGCAGACCGACGGCACCTGAGAGGGCACCCGTGCTCGTGCACCGATTCCTCACCCGCAAGCAAGAGCTCCTTCTCGTTCTCGCTCTGGTGATCGGCCTCGTGCTCACGGCGGGATGCTCTCAGGACGACGGCAGCGAATCAGGAGAGGGCGCCTCAATGTCTGCGAAGATCATGTTCCTTCACCACAGCACCGGGCACGTTGTCTGGCTTGGCACCACGTCCAAGGTGAGCTCCAAGATCCTCGGCAGGAGCGCCGTTAAGAGCCGGATAGGGGACTACAACAAGGAGATCGGCACCCAGTATGAGATAGAGGAGATGACGTTCCCAACGACGAGCGAGGGCTACCCCTGGGCCAATTACCCCTCTGACTACTACAACATCTGGGTGAAGAACGCGGGCGACACGCCGTACCAGGGCGAACCCACGCTCGAGATGCTGACGAAGGACTATGACCTTATTGTCTGGAAGCACTGCTACCCCGTCGGCAGCATACTTCCCGACACCGGTGCCGCCGACGTCGACTCGAGCGAGAAGCGCCTCGAGAACTACAAGCTGCAGTACGCCGAGCTCAAGCAGAAGATGCGCGCGTTCCCCGACACGAAGTTCATCGTATGGACGGGAGCCGCGTTGACCGAGGCAAAGACATCTCCAGACGAAGCACAGCGCGCCAGGGAGTTCTTCGACTGGGTCAAGGCGGAGTGGGACGAGCCCGGCGACAACATCTTCGTGTTTGACTTCTACGAACTCGAGACCGAGGGCGGCCCCTATCTTAAGCCGGAGTATGCGAGCGCGCCGGACAACTCGCATCCGACCCCCGAGTTCGGAGACAGGGTCGCCACCCTGTTCGTGCAGAGAATGGTCGACGTACTCGAGGGCAGGGGCGACTCGACATCGCTGACCGGCGAGGCCGACTAGCCGGCACGAAGCGACAGCGGAGAACACGCTAGATGTGCGGCATCGTCGGCGTCTGCGACCTTGGCGGGGCTCGTCCGGCGGATGAGCGCACACTTCGCGCGATGCTCGGGACCATCCGTCACCGGGGCCCCGACGAGTTCGGCATCTACCTGGACGACCATGTGGCTCTCGGGCACGCGCGCCTGAGCATCCTCGACCTCAGCACCGGCCAGCAGCCCATCGCCAACGAGGACGAGTCTCTGTGGATCGTCTTCAACGGCGAGGTGTTCAACCACCCGGAGCTGAGGCTGGAGCTGGAGAGCCGCGGCCACCGGTTCACCACCGCGACCGACACGGAGGTCGTCCTCCACGCCTTTGAGGAGTACGGTCCCGGCTGCCTCTCCAGGTTCAACGGCCAGTTCGTGATCGCCATCTGGGACACCAGGGACGGCTCCCTGTTCTTGGCCCGCGACCGACTCGGCGTGCGCCCTCTCTTCTACGCGGAGGCCGATGGCGCCCTGGTCTTCGGCTCCGAGGTCAAGGCCGTGCTTGCTGGTCCCGGCGTCACCGCCGCTCCCGACCCGGTGGCTCTGGACCAGGTCTTCACGTTCTGGAGCACGCTCTCTCCCAGGACGTTCTTTCGCGGGATCACGGAGTTGCCCCCGGGCCACTTCATGCTCGTCAAGGAGGGCCGGAGCAAGCTGGAGCGCTACTGGGAGTTGGCCTTTCCCGAGGGAAGCCCCGTGCCCCGGCGGCCCACGCGGGAGTACGCCGGGGAGCTGCGCGACCTGCTCATCGACGCCACGAGGATCCGGCTGCGGGCCGACGTCCCCGTAGGCGCGTATCTCAGCGGCGGGCTGGACTCGTCGACCGTCACCGCGATCGTCAGAAGCCAGACGAGCAATCCCCTCGAGACGTTCTCGATCGCCTTCACGGACGGCGACTACGACGAGAGCGACTTTCAGCTGACGATGGCCGAGGCTCTGGGGACCGAGCACCACGTCGTGCGCGCCACCTACGAGGATATCGGGGCGGTGTTCCCGGAGGTCGTCTGGCACGCCGAGACCCCGGTGATGAGGACGGCGCCGGCGCCGATGTTCCTCCTCTCGGGCCTCGTCAGGGACAACCACTTCAAGGTGGTCCTCTCGGGCGAGGCCGCCGACGAGATCCTGGCCGGCTACGACATCTTCCGCGAGGCGAAGATCCGTAGGTTCTGGGCCGAGCAACCCGAGTCCACGTGCCGCCCGGCCTTGTTCGACCGCATCTACCCCTGGAAGCCGGGATCGACCTCGGACTACGTCAAGGCGTTCTTCGGCCTGGGGCTCACCGACACGGAGTCCCGCGACTACTCCCACGCGTTGAGGTGGCGCACGACGGCCAGAGCCAAGCGCTTCTTCAGCGAGGACGTGCGACGCGCGACCGCGGGCGACGACGGCCACCTGACGCCCTTCTACCCGGATGCTTTCGACAGCTGGGACCCGCTGCACCAGGCCCAGTACCTCGAGACGACGATCCTGCTCACGCAGTACCTGCTGTCGTCGCAGGGCGACAGGATGGCGATGGGCCACTCAGTCGAGGGGCGCTTCCCCTTCCTCGATCACCGGGTGGTCGAGTTCGCCGCGCAGCTGCCGCCCTCGCTCAAGCTCAACGGCCTCACCGAGAAGTACCTGCTGAAGGAGATCAGCCGCGAGTGGCTTCCGCCGGCGATCAGCGACCGGCCGAAGCAGCCCTACCGGGCGCCCGTCCATCGCGCCTTCTTCAACGACTCCCCACCGGAGTACGTCGAGGACCTGCTCTCCGAAGCGGCCCTGCGCGAGTCCGGCTACTTCAACCCGAACGCCGTGGGCCAGCTGGTGGCCAAGCTCAAGCGCGGCCTCCCGCTGGGAGAGACCGACGACATGGCCCTCGCAGGCATCGTCTCGACGCAGTTGGTCCACCGGCAGTTCGTGTCGAGTCCGAGGACATCCCCGCCGCTCGACGAGCGTGACGACGTCAAGGTCGTCGCCCGAGGGCGGTCGTCAGGAAGGGAGCGGCCATGCCCATGAACAGAGGCGTGCTTCGCATCGACGCCGCCGCGGAGACGGAGCGCATCGTCCGGTGGATGAAGGAGAACCTGCGTGGCTTCCACCGGCTCGGCGGCGTGGTGGGTATCAGCGGCGGCATCGACTCCTCCGTGTGCCTGGCGCTGAGTGTCAAGGCGTTCGGTCCCGAGCGCGTGCTGGCCCTCCTGCTGCCCGACAAGGATTCAGATCCCATCTCGGAAGACCTGGCGAGGGCGCTGGCGGCCCACTACGGCGTCACCCCCGTCCTGGAGCCGGTCACACCGGCTCTGGAGGGATTCGGCTGCTACGCTCGCCGCGACGAGGCCATCGCCCGCGTGTTTCCCGAGTACGACCCCTCGGCCGGCTACAAGGCGAAGATCGGCCTACCTGCCGATCTGCTGGACGCGGGCACCCTGAACGTCTTCCACCTGACGATCGTCGCTCCCGACGGCGAGGAGAAGAGCGCGCGCCTGACGCCCAGGGACTTCGCTCAGATCGTGGCGGCGTCCAACTTCAAGCAGCGTGCGCGCACGGCGATGCTCTACTACTACGCGGAGTCGCGAAACTACGCCGTCGTCGGGACCCCCAACAAGAACGAGCGCGACCAGGGCTTCTTCGTCAAGTACGGCGACGGGGGCTACGACCTCGCCCCTATCGCGCACCTGTACAAGACTCAGGTCTACCAGCTGGCCCGGCACCTGGACGTTCCCGAGGACATTCGGAAGCGCGCTCCCACGACCGACACCTACAGCGCTCCGGCAACCCAAGAGGAGTTCTTCTTCCGCCTGCCCTACGAGACCATGGACCTGCTCTGGTACGCGCAGGAGAACCAGATCTCGGTGGAAGAGACCGCGCTCGCGATCGACATGTCGCCCGACCAGGTGCGCAACGCCTTCGACGACTTCAACCGCAAGCGCAGGACGACGGAGTACCTGCGCGAGGCTCCCCTGGACATGGCCGACCTTGGGGACCCGGTGCCCGAGGCGGACTGAGGGCATTCCGCCGGAACGCTTCAACATCACTTGTCCGCCAGCTAGCACGGGTTTCACCGGGAAGTACGCAGCGGGATGCGGACTGCGCTTGGAGACTCACCAGACGTCGCCACATGTCGCTGGAGATGTTGTCGCGCACGACCGGGGACAGCTCAAGTTCGAGCAGTCGCTCGACTGCGTCCGAGTCGGCGCCGCCGGTGAGCAGTGCCCTCAGTCATTGCTCCCTGGGTCGCCTTGCATGCGGCACACCGAGAGGCTCGTGTAAGTATGAGATCATCGTCCTAGAGGCTCGGGCCAGGTCACCCGCACGGGCCTTGTCCGCTGCCCCATCACCTGGCGGTCCCGGGTCTGCTCACAATCGATTCCAGCGCTGCGCGAAAGGCTTCGCGTACAGGGCCAGCGTCGTGACGTGCGGACGCAAGCTCGACCGCTCGCTTCCCGAGCCTCTCGCGTTCTGCGGGGTTCTCAGCGAGCAGGCGGAGAGCGGTGGTCAAGGCGGTGAGGCTCCTCGTTCCGACCACGTGGCCCCAACGCTCCTCTGCTGCGTATCGAGACACTGCGTTGTCCGCCGGAGCGTAGACCAGCGTCGGCGTCCCGGAGGCCATGTACTCAACCGTCTTGGTCGGCATCGAGAAGCGGGCGAAGGCCTGCGCCCGCTCCTCGAAATCCAGTGGCAGCACGAGCAGGTCGGCGCTTGCGAGTCTCGCAGGCATCTCAGCGTGCGGGATCGCCGGCAACACGTTCACGTGCGCCAAGCCGTCCAAGCTCACAGCCACGGGGCGCGTCGTGCTGGCCGTCAGCAAGACGAGCCGCACATCCATCCCATCGCTCGCCAGCGCCTTTGTCGCCCTCGCAACGTCGAGAATGCCGGCCTCGTTGGCGATGTTGACGCTACCCGCGTAGAGGATCTCGAAGGGATGTCCGGGTGCCCAGGACGTCCTGCGGACGCTTACCCATTCCCCGAGGTCGAGCGCGTTGTGAAAGGTCATGAAGTCGTGGCCGTAGCGACCCTTGAACGCTCGCGCCATGTCATCACTGATGACCATGAGCAGTGCGGCGCGGTCGAGCAGCGCACCTAGCTCACGGCCGAGCCTGCCCCTGAGGTGACCGGCGAGCAGACCACTGCGATACAGGGTGGTGGGCCAGTCGTCCATGAAGTGGAGCACCACCGGGACGCCCGTTTCACGCGCAAGCCCTTCGACCAGACGGACAAGGCCCAGCGACGAGAGTTGGGAGTAGATCACGTCGGGGTGGAAGTCATGCACCCACGCAAGAAGAGAATCTGACGGATGAAGGCCATGAATGAAATCCTCGGCTGCCATGAACTGAAGCGCCCGATAGCCGAGACGCCGGCCCAAGGTGTCAGGAAGCCCGCCCGACCGTGGCCCACGTCGTCGATCATCAGCGCCTGGACTTGTGTTCGACCATCCCCGTGCCGCTCCCGGGATGACGGGCCCCGAGATCTTCCACGCTTCTCGCGGTACGGCGGACAGGGGCCAGATCCAGCGGTCCTCCAGAGACCCCAGTCTGTAGTAGCGCCCGGCGCGGCCCGGCACTCCGAGTTCAAGCCACTGTGAGGCGACCGCGATGCGGTCGCGCGGCCAATCGTGGAAGAGGCAGGAGAGGGTGACCCCCCCACCCCTGCCCTCTTCGAAGTCCTGCCCGACGATGAGAACGCGCGGGTACGACGTCTTGGGACCGACGAGCGCTTCTGGTGGGCTGTCCATCGTCCGTCCGCCGTCAATCAGCATGTACGTTCGACGGCTCTGGTCCCTCGGTCGGTTCTGGGACCTTCAGGGGCTTGTCGAGTGTGGTCGCAACACGGACCGCCGAGGCCCCGGCGAGCGCGAGGACAAGCATCGTTCGGAACGGTATGGCGACCGACCCGAAGAAGGCCAAGACCAACGCGAATGGGACGATCGACAGCATCATGGACTGCGAGCGTCATGGTCTGACACGACCGTCTCGTAGGTGGCGATCATGGCTTGAGCGATCGTGCGCGGATCGTGACGCCGTCGAGCGCGGACTCGTGCATTCGTACCCAGGCGGGCTGCCCGCACAGGGTCGGCCGCGACGGCACCGATAGCCGCAGCAAGACCGTACACGTCGTTGGGGGAGCAGAGCAATCCCTCATGACCGTCCTTCAGCAGTGAAGGAACGCCGCCCGCCGACGCAGCGACGCAGGGCACGCCAAGGATCATCGCCTCTGCCAGTGAATTGGGACTGTTCTCGACTATCGATGGGTGAACATAGACGCTCGCCCCGCCGAGCTCCAAAGCGATTTCCGCCGGCGCCAATGATCCCAGCCAATCGACCGCGCCATGGAGCCGCCATCGATCGAGAGCCCGTTGTGTGATCGGCCACATGGCTGAGCCCTGAATCCGTCCGGCGACCCTCAACCGCATGTCAGGCAAGGCCGACTCGCGGAGCAGAGCCACGGCTTCGAGCAGGTTGATGAGTCCCTTGTAAGGAGCAGGACCCAACGTGGTGTAGACGACGAATGTACCGCCGCTCGACTGTCGCCAGTCCGGCAGGTAGAACTCGGGCCGCAGAACCTCCTCGACGTGATAGTAGTGCGCATGCGGGTTGACGACCGACACGATGCCCCTGTCCCAGTCGGTCCTGCCCGCGAAGTAGTGGCAAGCACGCAGGACGTTGAGTTCCCTCTGAGCCGCCACACGCATGTATGCGTAGTCATGGAGAAGGCCGCGACCTTTGGCGCACTCGAGGGAGACCGCACTGCGCATGACGTCAACGACCGGAACGCCGGAGAAGAACGCGCGCGAGTACACGAGGAGAATCCCCTGCAGAGAGATGATGACCGGTTTGGTCGTCGTGGTGACCAAAACGCCAAACGGGCCTTCGCTGCCGTGAACATGGATCAGGTCTGGCTGGAACTGCTCGATGACCGACGTAGCACCCGCGAGAAGTGACGCCTCGTCCGCGCGGTGTCTCCAACCTGCCACAACGCCGGCGAGCCCGGATCTGGGGCGCGGGGGGGCTTGGACGTGGAAGTACTGGACGCCCCCCTCATCGAATGGCTCAAACGGGGTCTCGCCGGCGGCGGCCATCCCCAGTTGAAGGGAACCTTCAGCACACAGGGCGGCGCGAAGGCTCTCCAGCCACCCGCCGCCGCGAAAGACGGTCGGCGCGACTCGCTTTTCCACAGCTGGCAACTGGACTGGCGTGAGCCACAGGACCTTCACGTTTCCTCCTCGTCACCGGCACGTTACTGCTAGCGCAGAACCGAACAGCCTTACGGGGTCGTCGGCGCGACTGACGCCGAACTCCGGCACCGCCGTAGGCCAGGCCCCGTTGCACAGCACTCGCCACGTCCCGTGCCGAAAGGTTATCAAGCCTTCCACTCAGTCGGCCGCAGAGTGACTGTAGTAGCCGTGGCCGTGGCTCGCCGAGATGAGGACCACTCCCAGCTTCCGGCACGGGAGCTGGGAGAGCTGCTGGCGGGCACGCTGGAGCTGGGGGAGCCGGAGCTTCGTCGGGTCCGCTACGAACAGGAGGGCATCGACCCAGGAAGCCAAGGCAGTCGCGTCGCCGACTGCGGTCAGGGCAGGAGAGTCAAGGATGACCAGGTCGGAGTCCTCCGCGAGCCCTCGGATGAGCTCTCCGAACCGGCCCGCGGCCACCATCTCCCCGGGGTTCGGCGGTGGCGGCCCACCGGGCACGACACGCAGCGACACTGCATCGTCGCCGTCCGTCCATCGCCAAACCGGTTTGGTGTCACGATCGGGGCTCGCGTGAGCCGACCCCCGAACACGCACCCGGGCGAGTCTCTCTCCGGCGCCCGCAGCTGACACGGTGATGGAGTCGATCGGCGTCGGACTCCGCGTGAGCGAGATCCGGACCATCGCCTCGCCCACCTCATCTCGACCTGAAACGACAGTCGACACGCCGCGGGCGTTGGGAACACCGTAGTACTGGTGCACATGAGGGACTCGGAGATCTGCGTCCACCAGGGTGACGCGTCTACCTGCCAACGCCATCGAGACCGCCAGATTGCACGCAACCACGCTCTTACCCTCTCCCTGCACCGTGCTGCAGATGAGCAGCGCGCGCACTTCGTCGCCGACCGCAGCGAAATCGAGGTTGCTGCGCAACACCCGGTAGGCCTCCGCCGCAGGGCCGGACGGATCGACCATGGTCTTCAGGGGGCTCTTGGCGCGTTCCGTTCGCGTCAACGGCGGGATGCGGCCCAGCATGCCGAGACCGAGTATCTCTACTACCTGTGTCTCGCCGTGCACGCGCGTGTCGAGTTGCTCCAGGACGAACGCCAAGCCAAGCGCCAGCACGAAGCCGCCGGCTAGCGCCACGACGATGCCCCGCCTCTTGTCAGGAGAGAAGGGCTCGGATGGCCTGGAGGCAGGGGTGATGATCGTGAAGCTTCCGCCCACACTCGCCTCGAGGAGCTCAAGTTGCCTCAGGCTCGATTGCAGTGACTTGTACTCGTCGCTACGACGTGCGGCGCTGTCGGCCATTGCCAGGAGTCGACCCCGCACCACGTCGACCGCATCGGAGACCTGCTGGCGGGCGTTCTCGCGGCCCCAGTCGAGGAACGCCTGCGCGGAGGCGTCCGCAGCCGCGGCGGCAACGTCCGGGCTGGGCGAAACGGCAGTGATGGTGACAATGTTGGAGTAGCCCCCGGACAACGCCAACTGAAGCGTAGCCGTGACCGAGTATCCGGCACTCGAAGACCCGCGGTCCATCAGCTTCTCGGCCGCAGTGCGCAGCTCCGAGCTGGCGACGATCACGGGAACAACCTCGATCTCGGCCTGCTGCGCGCTTCTGTCGATGTACGTCTGCCCCAAGGGGTTCTGAATGTCGATCTGCTTGGCGTAGAGGAGCTCAGTGGACGCCGAGTAGAGCGGCGTCCGCGTCCACGTGTATGCCACTCCACCCGCCAGAACCGCGAGCGTCACAGTCAGAATCAACCATTTCCAGCGGAGCACCACGCGGAGATAGCTCCGTATGGCAAGACCGTCCGATTCCTCAGCAGTCATGTCGTCGTTAGGTCCCTTCCCAGAACGGGCAGAATCGAGCCTGAGCCCGCTTCCGGCACTCACTGTCTCCAGACAAGCATATCGGCACGAGCGGACTTCTCGTGAATTGCCGAGGCCAACTCGGCCAGAGCATCTGCGTCTCTCCGCACCACGGCCTCAGTCGACTCCCTTGAACCATGCCTCTAGTGTGCTCGCGAACTCCTCGGCGTCCCAGTCGCGCACGCGGAAGCGCGGAAGCCGGTACGGGTCGCTGCGCAGCCACACCAACCCGGGCCAGTTGGCGCACGCTGCCATGTAGCCACAGTCACGGGCCACGCGCCCGCAATCGCTCGTGAGGACGTCGGCCGCCCCGAAAGGATAGGACAGCAAGTCGACCGAGCATCCGGTCATCTGTTCCAGCGTGTGCTTGCTCTGAATGAACTCCTCGGCGCGCCCTTCCCGCGACAGTACATTGAGAGGAGTGTGGGATACTCCGTGAGCTCCCACCTCCACGACCGCGCTAGCAGCCAGTTCGGCGACCCCTGCGGGGCTCAGTCGGCGATGACCGTGAACCGTGGGGGCCTCGCCTAGCTGCGCGGCCAAGCTCCTCAGTGCCGCGTCGCGCTCGTCGGGTGCCAGTGCGCGGCACAGGCTCGCGATATCTCGGAAAGCTGCCTGGCGTGGACTCGGTACCTCGAATCGCGCGACGTCCCTGCGAGCGTCCTCGGGCCCGGCCGCTGCCGCCGAGGAAGAGTCTGCCGCGTCCAGCGGCCATGCGAACCGGCGCCCGCGGGCCGTCAGGGTTACCTCCGGTGGGACCTCCACGGTGCGCAGCAGGAGAGCTTCGAGCTCGTCCCACCAGAACGGCCGGCCCACATCGAGGCCCCCGCTGGCCACGAAGACCGTCGCCGGCACGCCGACATCGCGCAGGAGTGGCTCAGCGACGTCGAGGTTGTCGGCGTAGCCGTCGTCGAATGTCACGACGATGGCGCGCCGCGGCACACGACCAACGGCGCTCCAGCGCACCAGATCACGCAGCGACACGCACTCGCCGACCTGGCACAGGAGCCGCAAGTGGCTGGCGAAGTGCGCCGGCGAGACGCACATGAGTTGAGGGTCCAGGTCCGGCGACGCCACGCGGTGGTAGGTGAGCACCAGCGCGGTCGGCAGGAAGCGCGTGACCACACGCCGGGCACGGCGCTTCGCCGTCGCGCACACCGGCTCCTGGCTCACCACGCCTCCCCGCCCGAGCGCGGCGTGCGCCTGAGGGTGCGGCGAACGAATGAACGAGCCGCTTGGCGCACCCTGAGCCTCCAGCGATCCAGAGGTTCCGCAAGCTTGAGCAGCTCCCTGCCCGCACGGTACTTCGGCGACCGCAGCAGGCACTCCGCGTCGTCTGGCGGCCTGAGAGCCGCCGTCACAGTCCCATTGACGATGTCCGCCATCATGTGCTCAATCTGGCACGGATGAGGGCCATCGAACCGCTGCAGCCAACTTGGATAGCGGTAGACGTTGTGTACCCGATAGGGCCTGCGCAGTGTGAGATACGAGTCCGCCAGCCAGCGGCGGATGCCCTCGGTCAAGTCCCTGTATAACCCATTGTAGTAGTAGTCCACCTTCTC
Organism: Thermoleophilia bacterium UBA2241; assembly: GCA_002347645.1. GTDB lineage: Bacteria > Actinomycetota > Thermoleophilia > UBA2241 > UBA2241 > UBA2241. The sequence goes on from DDYF01000028.1 coordinate 48,111, forward strand.
GGTGACTTGGAGTGGTAACAGCAACGAGTAGTGATACATCGCTATGCCCATTCTGGCGACGGCGCGAGCATCGAGCCAGTTCACCGACCGAGTGTCGCGGCTGAGGTCGTCACACACCGTCGGCGGCCTGTGGGACACATAGGTGTACCCAGGGCCCCACTTGAACAGGCGGTGGTAGTCGGCCGCACCGCGGCGCAGATACCAGCTGTCGGCAACGACTCCTGGGTCGCCCCAGAACGTGAGAGTGGGGAACGTCACCGCGCTGATGGTCGGGTCGGCCAAGAGCCGTGCGAGGATCCTCCTCATGTCGGCGTCCAGGTAGAACTCGTCGACGTCCACTTGCCACAAGTACTCCCCGGTCGCGCGCACGGCGTAGGCGCAGCTCTGCTCGTCCTTCTCTCCGGGCCAGAACCCGTTCTCGTGCCCGCAGTCCTCGGCGGTGACCACGACGAGCTTGTCGTCGGGGTCCTCTTCGCGTGCGAATCGCCGCAATTCCTGCAGCGTGCCGTCCCTCGAATGCCCGTTTGCCGTCGCGATGCCGGCTGCTCCAGGGGCGGCGCCTTCCACAACGATGATCTGATGCGCGAACGGGTACAGCGCCCGCAGGTTGTAGGGCAGATATGGCAGTCCGTTCAGCACGATCATGCCGAACGACACCTTGGGCAGCGCGGGCGTCATGTGACCCCTTCCGGCTGCCGCGCCCGGCCGCTCTCCACGTTGGAGAAGCAGGGCCGCGAGCCGAGCCAGTCAGACTCATAGAGAAGCTCACCGGGATGGGCTCGACGTCCAGCCTCGTCAGACAACACTACTCCCTTCCTGGTGAGCGACGGGCGCCGCCGCGGTGTGAGCCGCGCGGCGTCGGCAAGCCTCGGCCGCGAGCAGCGCGAAGAGCCAAAGACCCATCGGGTAGCGCCCAGGATCGAGGATTGTCCATGACACTGCCCCGTTGAGCAACTGCCCGACCAGCGCAGCGAGGACGACCAGCGCCAGGAACTCGGCGTCGTCGGTCCCGCTGAGGCTGAGGCGTAGCGCGCGCCACGCGTACAGCCCGTAGAGGATGATGAACCCCGCGACGCCCAGGAGACCCAGACGATAGAGCACCGGCACCCAGACCACATCCGCACTCATGGAGTAGATGTCGTCTGCCGTCGCCTCCTGCCCAGCCGCGACGTACCCCAGCCCCAAGACCTCACTCTCAGCGCTGATAGCACTGTAGATGTGCTGCACCTTGCGGGATCGGGACTGCAGGTTGCGGTCGCCGGTCACGGCTCCGGCGTCATCAGTCATGGCGATGCGTGACAAGAAGTAGCCCGACTCTCTGGGCAATGCGACATACGCGACCGTACCCGCGACCACGACGACGGTCGCGATTGTCAACGCTCGTCGCACAGCGCGTCCCGCTTGGTGAGCCTTCACCACACGCACAGCCAGAACCAGCACGAGCTCTACGGCAGCTATGAGCAGAAACGACCGAGTATACGATACCCATAGTGCGGCCAGATTCACGACCAGCGCTGTCGTCCAGAAGAACCCCCACTTCGGCTTGGCGAAACAGAATCCCAGCGACAGTGCGAACAGTTGCGGCATGAAGTAGAAGGACCTGGTGATCTGCTGCCCTCCGAACACGACCGTCAAGTACTCGGTGACACCGGCATAGACGGGTAGATGAAGCCCCTGGTGCAGGAAGAAGAGCCCCGCGGCGATCGTGTTGACACCCACGAGGGAGGTGAGCAGGTCAACGGTGTCCTTGCGGCTCGCCCCACACAGCATACCTCGCAACAGAAAGTAGCCGACGAAGAGGTAGATGAAGCCCTTCGCTTCGCCGAGCGCCGGCCCCATCGTACCGAAGCGTAGCAACGTGAGCGGGAACTCCAGGATAGCGAGACCGACAATCGCGACGAGGAGGTACTCCTCCGGCGACGAGAGCGCGGGGCCGAAGACCCGCTGACTTCGCCCCGTACGCAGCCGTGTCGGCAACGGGAAGTCGAAGAAGACCGCCCACACGATCACAAGCCAGATCATCATGAGGTCGACCTTGTCCAGGCGCCCCGGCACAGAGAACAGCCGCACGTTCTCGAAGAACACGGAGAGGTGCTGGAACATGAGGAACGGGATGCCGAGCAGGAAGATGCGCTGCCGAGTGGAGCGACCCGCGAAATAGAGCAGCAGCAGGACGGGCAGGACGTAGCGCAGCAAGCTCACGGACCACCAGCCGGCGAGTGGACCACGAAATGCGGTTCAGGCTGTCGCGGCCCTGCAGGAATCGTGGTCGGACTCCCCATGACCGTCCGGGGCCGCCGCCGCAAGCCTGTCATGACCCTCCGTTTTCACGATCCCCGGCGCCACGTGCTGCCTGAGCTCACCTTCACTGTACACGCGCTCGGGCACCACGCGCACGCTGCCCGCGCTCTCCTCATCGGCGCGAACGCGGTCGCCCTTGACGCCTCTGCGTTCGGCAGGCCCCGTTGCCCGCCCAGGCAGCACCTAAGCGTCTAGGCGCTCAAGGAATCCCTGGCCCCGCCGATGTCCCTCGAAGAGCAGCGCGGGCTGCTCGCCGCAAGGCCAACGGAACCTGGAGCGCGTCGCGCCGGTGCGACAGAGACCCACGTCACGCCCACCCGCCCAGCGGGTGGACCTCACCGGCCAGGCTCCGGTTCCGCGACCCGGAGGTAGGACCGTGGTGAGGAAGCGCTCCCTTCTCGGCCTCATGGCCCTCGCCGTGCTCGCGGCCGGTCTCTGCGCCCTGGCCGCCGAGCCCGCGCAGGCCAGGGTGCAGTCCTTCAAGAAGATCG
>DDYF01000056.1 GCA_002347645.1 Thermoleophilia bacterium UBA2241
CGGACGTATTTCAGCAGCCTGCTAAGGCGGCGTCGCACGGGTCCCGCCCGCCGTGACGGTCCGCCGCGGCGGTCCGCCGCGACGGGTCGATGGCGTACTGGACTACCGGTCAGCCGGGTGCGTCATGTCGCCGGGCACGCACCAGGCGTCGAATTCGTCGCCGCTGACGTAGCCCAGATCGACGGCCGACTCGCGCAGCGTCAGTCGGTCGCGGTGCGCGTGTTGCGCGATCTGCGCGGCCTTCTCGTAGCCGATGTGCGGGCTGAGCGCCGTCACGAGCATGAGCGAGTCGCGCAGGTGGCGGGCGATGACCTCGCGGTCGGGCTCTACGCCCTGCGCGCAGAAGCGGTCGAAGGCGGCGACGGCGTCGGCGAGCAGGCCTGCCGACTCGAGGACGTTGTGCAGGATCACTGGCTTGTAGACGTTGAGCTGGAAGTTGCCCTGCGAACCGGCGAACGCGACGGCGTGGTCGTTGCCGAAGACCTGGACGGTGACCTGGGTCAGTGCCTCGGCCTGGGTCGGGTTGACCTTGCCGGGCATGATCGAGGAGCCGGGCTCGTTCTCGGGGATGCGCAGCTCGCCGAGGCCGGCGCGCGGTCCGGACGAGTACCAGCGCACGTCGTTGGCGATCTTCATCAGCGCGCCGGCCAAGGTGCGCATCGCCGCGCTGGCGTTGACCATGGCGTCGTGCGCGGAGAGCGCGGCGAAGAAGTCGGCGGCCGGCCGGAACGGCCGCCCGGTCGCTTCGCCGATGAGCCGCGCCACCGTCGCCGCGAAGCGCGGGTGCGCGTTGAGGCCGGTGCCGACGGCGGTGCCGCCCAAGGCGAGCTCGTAGAGCCCGGGCAGGGCGGCGCGGATCGTCGTCAGCGCCTGGTCGAGCTGCGCGGCCCAGCCGCCGACGACCTGACCCAGCGTCACCGGGGTCGCGTCCTCGAGGTGCGTGCGGCCGACCATGACGACGTCGGCGAAGTCGGCCGCCTTGGCGCGCAGGGTGTCGCGCAAGCCTTCGACGGCCGGGACCAGGCGGTCCTCGATCTCGAGCACGGCCGCGATGTGCATCGCCGCGGGGAAGGTGTCGTTCGACGACTGGCCGCGATTCACGTGGTCGTTCGGGTGCACCGGGCTCTTGCCGCCGCGTCCGGCGCCGGCGAGCTCGTTGGCGCGCGCGGCGATCACCTCGTTGGCGTTCATGTTGGTCTGCGTCCCCGAGCCGGTCTGGAAGACGACCAGCGGGAACTCGTCGTCGAGTGCCCCGTCGGTGACCTCGCGGGCGGCACGGGCGATGAGCTCGGCCTTGTCCTGCGGCAGCTGGCCGAGCTCAGCGTTGGCCCGCGCCGCCTCCTCCTTGAGGATGCCGAAGGCTCGAATGAGCGGCCGGGTGAAGCGGAAGCGCCCGACGCCGATGGGGAAGTGCTCCAGCGAGCGCTGCGTCTGCGCGCCCCAGTACCGCCCGGCGGGGACGCGAACCTCGCCCATGCTGTCCGTCTCCATGCGCCACTCGTCGCCCATGGTGGTCACCCTACCCGTTCCCGCGGCCTCTCCGAACGCCGGTGCGGCACGCGCGTGCTCACGCCTCCAGCAGGAGGCGCAGGTTGCGAGCGATGAGCGCGAGCGAGTAGTCGAGACCGCAGCGCGCCAGCTTGGCCCGGGTCGCGGGACTCAGGGCCTGCCCGTCGTCCCCGGCGACGATCGTCGCCGTCTCGGCCTCGTCGAAACGCTCCGGGATCGCCCGGACCAGCTCGGCGTGGACGTTCTCGGGGCACACCTGCTGGCAGCGAAGGCAGCCGACGGCGCAGTGGTGCACGGCGGTCTCGAGCCAGTCAGGGAAGGGATCCTCGCTCTCGTTGTGCCACGTGAGACAGCGGTCGGTGTGCAGCACGAACCGGTCGCCCCCGATCGCGCCCGTGGGGCAGACGCGCAGGCACGCACTGCAGCGTTCGCAGCGGTCGACGAGCTGCGGGTCGCCCCACGCGGCGTCGTCCGGCGGCGGAGCGTCGGAGACGCAGGCGCCGAACTGCAGCCAGCTGCCCAGGCCGGGCACGTAGGCGACGTTGTTACGGCCGTAGCGTGCCAGGCCGCTGCACGTCGCCAGCGTCTTGAGCGGCGGCTGGTGGAGCGTGGCGCCGAAGCCCGCCGGCCGCAGGAGCTCGTCGACTCTGCGCGCCATCGCCCGCGGGACGTCCCGATACCCCGCGTAGTGCGGCGGCACGAGGACCCGTCGCGATTCGCCGTGCCAGGTCAGGTCCGCCTGCGTGAGCGGGCGACCCCTGGCCGCGACGACGACCGACCGGACGGGGTGCTCTGTCTGTGGGAAGCCGTGCTCGATGTCCAGGCGGATGCGCGCGATGACCGCGGGCGCGAAGCCTGCCGCGGTCATCGCCTCGTCCGCCCTCGCCCGCACCTCCTCGAGCCTTTCGGCGGGAACGACGCGTGCGACGATCCCCTCCGCCTCGAGTGGCTCCAGAACGCCGCGCCACAGGGAAGTGGACGTCATCCGATCCTCCTCGCGATGGCCTGACAGGCGCACTCTCCGCCACGCGGGGCGACGGCGCAAGTGCGCCGCGCACGCGGGCTCAGTTGACGAGGGCTGCGGTCGCGCGCGCCGCGGCGGCAGAGGCCAGGTCGCCCCCCGCGAACTCCGGCCAGGATTCGAGGAACGCCTCGACGACGGTCGGGTCGAACTGGCCGCCGGCGTTGGAGCGCAGCTCGCCAAGCGCCATCTCGGGGGGCATGGCACGCCGGTACGGACGGTCAGACGTCATGGCGTGATAGGCGTCGCAGACGAGGAGGATCCTCGAGGCGAGCGGGATCTCGTCGGCGGCCAGCCGATCGGGGTAGCCGAGTCCGTCCCAGCGCTCGTGGGCGGAGCGGATCACGCCGGCGATCGGGGCGAGGTAGTCGATGTGCGAGATGATGCGCTCGCCGATGATGGTGTGCTCGGCCATGATGGCGAACTCCTCGTCGGTGAGCTTGTCGGGTTTGTTCAAGATGCGCCCCGGCACGCCGATCTTGCCGATGTCGTGGAGCACGGCGGCGAACCTGACGTTGCGCAGCTCGTCCTCGTCGAGGCCCAGGCCGCGTCCCACGGCGATGGCCATGCTGGCCAGCATGTCGCCGTGCTCGGCGGTGTAGTGGTCCTTGGCTTCGATCGCCGCCGCGAGGGCGCGGACGGTCTCGAGGTACATGTTCTCGAGCTTGTCGTAGTTCTGCGTGTTCTCGAGCGCCACGGCCGCGTGCCCGACGAGGATCTCGACGGCCTGCACCTCGTCGTCGGTGAGCCGCGTGCGGCGCCGGCAGCGGACGTCGAGGTAGCCGTGGATGTCCCGGTTCACGATGAGCGGGGCGACCAGCCGGCGTCCTCGCCGGCCGTCGCCGTTCTGGACCGGCTCCCGCCGTCGCATCATCCTCGCGACCAGCCTGTCGGGAGCTCGCAGCCCGAGGCCGGAGCCCGGCGGTTCCGCAAAGGGCACGAAGCCCCGCCCGTCGCGCAGCCAGACGCGAGCCTCAGTCGGGGCTTCGAAGAAGAACGCGCCGGCTGCCGAGCAGACGCGCTCGAGCACCTCGTCCGCGCTCTGCGAGGCGCTGATCGCGCGACTCACCTCGGCGAGGGTGACCAGGCGCCGGTTCTGCAGCTCCTGGCGATGGATGAGGCGCGCGTCGTGGATGGCGATGGCCGCCTGCTCGGCCAGCGCCTGGACGAGCTCGACCTCCTCGGCGGTGAAGTGCCGGTCGTGCTCGGTCTCGATGAGCACCAGCAGGCCCATCGGTTCGTCGCGGTAGTACAACGGCGCGGTCAGGCAGCACTTCTCACCGTGCAGCGCCATCGATTCCCGTGAGTCGGGCGCCACCGTCTCGTCGGTGGCGTGCTCTTCGACGATCTGGCGCCGCAGCAAGATGGCGCGGTCGCTCGGGTACTCGCGCAGCGGGTAGGTCGTGCCGATGCTGTCGTCGCCGGGAGAGCTGCGGCCAGGCTCCAGGTACAGGGAACGCGCGATGGTCGCGTCCTGCTCGGCGTCGTACTCGTAGATCATGCACTGCGACGACCCCAGGGTGCGGCCCGCGCGCCGGGTGACGAGCTCGAGGACGTCGTCGAGACCGGCCGCGGAGGTGATGGCCCGGCTGGCGTCGGCGAGCGACGAGAGGCGCCGGGAACGCTCGAGCTGCGCGCGCGAGGTGCGCGCGTTGTGCAGCGCGATGGCCACGGGCACCGCCAGGCGACGCAGCGCCTCGCGCTCCTCGTCGCTGAAGCGTCGCACGTGCCGGCGCTCGATGAGATCGAGGGAGCCGATGAGCTCGCCGCGGAACTCGAGGGGGACACTGACGCACGTCTTCTCGCCCCACGCATCCATTTCGGCGCGCTCTTCGGTTGGCAGCGACGGGTCGTCCAGGACGTACTCCACCAGGCGACGGTCGTCGACGATCGCCCGGTAGCTGGGGTGTTCCGCGATCTCGACCGCCGCGCCTACCCAGTCCAGGTGCTCGGGCGTGAGTTCGACGCCCCAGGTCGCGCGGCAGGCGAACGCGTCGATCGCGGGGGCGTACTCGTAGAGGTCGCACTCCCACACGCCGAACGTCTCGGCCGTGCGCCGCACGATGGTGTCGAGGATCTCCTGGTTGCCGAACGACGAAGTGACGAGGACGGTGACGTCCTCGAAGAGCGCGGGGAAGTCCCCGCGGAGTATGTCGCGACCCGCGTCGGGCATGACCGGTACTTCGGATATCGGGTCCAGACCCGGCTGACTTGAGAAGGGAGCGGGTACCAACAGGGCCGATGAGACAGGTCGATCGACAGGAGTCGGGACGAGACGACGGACGACGGGGGCGCGGCGCGGGCCGGGCGCGTCCGCCGCGCCGCCTGGCGCGCGAGGAGAGGACGCTCGCCGTGATGGTCGGCATGTACTGCCGCGACCACCACGCCGCGCGGCAGCGCGCGGAGGCGGGCGGAGGGCTGTGCGAGGAGTGCTCCGCGCTCCTCGACTACGCCCGCGCCCGCCTCGCGCGCTGCCCGTACGAGGAGGACAAGCCCACCTGCGCCACGTGCTCGACGCACTGCTACAAGCCGGCGATGCGCGAGCAGGTACGAGCGGTCATGCGCTACGCGGGACCGCGCATGCTCCGCGAGCATCCCGTGCTGGCCGTCGCCCACCTCAGGGACGGCCGGCGCAAGACCCCCTCGCGTTGAGGGGCGGAAGAGGCCGGCTGGTCCATCGAGGCCGACCGGTACGAGGACCGGGGACAGAGAGAGGGCGGGGGGCCTCACGGCCCCCCGCCCTCGTCCTTGCCGTTCTCGGCCGGGTCACTTCTTGTTGTCGACCCAGATCGTCATGGAGTCGGCGTTCATCGCTTTGACCTGGATGCGCACGCCGAGATTCTTCGGGATCTTCGTGCCCGCCTCGGGAGCGTCCGCGTACCAGTACGTCCGGCTGTCCTTGAACCACGGCTGGGCGAGCTTTCCGGGAGCCGTGTACTCGCCGACGCCCCAGAGGAGATCCGGGTCGTAGTCGACGAGGTAGATGCTCTGCGTCTTGGTCGGCTTGAGACTGAACGACGCGTCGCGCACCTGGATGCGAGGCCGCCAGAAGCCCGTGTAGTCGTTCATGCCGTCCGAGTAGTCGACGCTGTCCGGGATCGGCCGCGCGTCGATCACCATCCACCCGCCGCGGCCGATGTGGGTGGCCACGTCGTTGTCCTCGTAGTAGGTGTCGCGGTAGATGAGGTGCAGGCCTCTGTTGTAGCTGAACCAGTCGACCCAGCTGTAGTAGTCGTAGTTCCACTGGTAGCAGTTCTTGAGGCTCTCGTCGAAACCGTCGAACGTACGGTACTCGGCGATGTAGTAGCGCGCGCTGTACTCGGTGTAGACGCCGTCGACGCGGACCCAGCCCGTGTTGTCGAACGCGCTCGGCGCGATCGCCGTGCCGCCGACCTTGATGTCGGTGACCTCCCAGCCCAGGTTGGCGACACCGCCGTCAGTGAAGTACTCGAAGCGGATGAGGATGTTCTCGCCCTCATACGCGGAGAGGTCGTACGTGCGCACGTCGGTCCAGTGGTCGGTGTCGGTGCCGGTGAAGGCCTCGAGGTTGTCCCACGTCGCACCGCCGTCGGTGGAGACGTCGACGAACCCGTAGTCGTAGCCGGTCTCGATGTCGTACCACGTCCGGAAGGTGAGATCGCTGCCCGTCGAGACGTTGACGGCCGACTTCGTGGTGAGCGTGACGTCCAGGTTGTTGCCGGCGGTGGAGTACCACTCCACGGCGCCGTCCTTGCCGCTGAGCGTCTGCGTGTGCTTTCCCTTCGGCAGCGGGATCTTGACGGCCGTGCGCGTGGCCGCACCGTCGGCGGCCGGCTGCAGCTTGACGGTCGCCGTCTTACCGCGCTTGACGACCTTCGGCTTGACGAAGCCGAGGTACGTCTTGTCGTCGGCGTTCATGTTCGACGGCTGGCTGCCGCCGCCCCACTGGCGACCGAGCCACGAGCCGCTGCCCATGATGGTCCAGAACCCGCTGGTCGCGTCGCCCGTGTAGCTGGAGTAGTCGTACTGGTCGGACAGGCCGAGGTCGTGACCGAACTCGTGGCAGAACACGCCGACGTCGCCGTCCTCGGGGTTGATGGTGTAGTTGTAAGCCCAGATGCCGAGACCCTGCGGGCCCTGTCCCTCAGTGCCGGGGATCATCATGCCGGGGCCGTCGCCGGGGCCTCCGGCGTAGTTCTCGTAGATGCCCCAGGAGTGCGCCCAGATGGAGTCCGTACCCTCCGTCCCGCCGCCGGCCGACTGGTCGCTGCCGGCGTGGATGAGGATGAGGTGGTCCAGATAGCCGTCGGGCTGCCCGAAATCGCTGCCGGTGATCCCCCACGGGTTCTCCTGGTCGTACTGCGCCCAGTCGAAGTCCGGGTGCGCGGCGGCGAACGCGACGATCGCGTCGCGCGCGACGCGCCACACGTCACCGGTGAGGTCGTCGGTGCCCCACTCGGAGTCCGCTCCGTACCACGACTCGGGGTAGTCCACCATGACCCAGTCGCCGATGTCGCCGCTCACGGTGTAGGTGCCGTGCGACTGCTCGAGGTAGTAGTTGCGCATCGTGCCGTCGCTTGTACCGCGGCGCTCGCCAAACCGGTCGTAGATCGGGTACGAGTTGCCGAACAGCATCTGCTGGTAGTGCATGGTGCTGAAGTCGCCGGGCCAGAACGTGAAGTTGTCGTCCGGCCACGGGGGCGCGATGTTGCCGTGCGCCGGCCCGGCGAGGACGTGCCCGGTCGGGTCGCCGTCGGGCCAGGCCGCCTCGCCGAACTCGACGAGCAGGACGAGCGCGTTCGTGACGTACGTCCGGGTCGCGCTCGGGTCGACGACCCGCGCCGCGAGGTACTTGCCGAGCGCCTTGCCGGCCGAGCGCGTGCCGACGGCCGGCTTGCTCACGTGGCGCGAGTGCGTCACCTGCAGCGCCTGCACGGCGCCCTTTGCCATCGTCGCGTCGGCGTACTTGGCCAGCACGCCGAGGCGCTGCAGGTTCTTGGCGATGAGCACCTCGTTCGCCGGCATGGCGCCTGCCGGCGCCACCACCACGAGTGCGAGCAGCGCCCCCAGCGCCGCTCCCAACAGGATCCTTCGCATTTCGCCCCTTTCCTCGCCGGTGCTGCGGTGCGTCGCGCGGCCGCCCGCCGTCGCGCCGCCTTCGAGCGCATCCTACAGCGCGTCGGTCCGCGCCGCGCAAGCGTCTGACGCACCGCATCTCCGTGCGCGGCCCTGACGGTCCCGGCCGGCTGTTGTCGACCCTGACTACACCTGGCGACGGTGGTGCGGGAGAGGCAAGGACGGTGTCGCCTCGTTCGTCAACGCCGGAGGGTGGCCAACGGGCGCGAACACGCTACTATGGGGAACGCGACAGGGGATCTGAAGGGGGTTCGGGTCTCGCGCGCGGGCATCGCGCCAAGTCGACCTGTCAGCCTCGGCGGCACCGCCGGGGCTTTCGGTGTCGCCGCAGTGCAGCCCGTCTGGGCGCGGGCGCGGCGTTCCCCCTTCAGACGACTCCGATGAGAGAGCGGAGGGCGAACGCATGAAGAACCTCAAGACTGCTGCAGGGCGCGGCACCGGTACGCAGGGCGGCCTGACGCTCATCGAGATGCTGGTGACGGTCATCATCTCGGCGATCTTCTTCGCGGCCCTGGTCCCGGTGATCGTCTACGCGCAGCGACAGAGCAGCGGCGACCGGGCTCGCGTCATCGCCGCAAACGTCGCCCAGGCCAAGCTCGAGACGGTGCGCTCGGTGGACTGGGCCGATCTCGACGAAGACGGCGCGTACTTCACGTCGGCCGACGGCGTGGCCGCGGGCTTCGGAGCGACGTGGCCGAACGACGAGGGAGGCCCCGTCAAGAACTACGAGATCGCCTACGACGTGGACTTCGTCTCCTCGCCGAACGACCCCAACGAGGTCGTCTACAAACTCGTCACCGTGGACGTCTCGTGGACCCCGCCGCCGAGCCCGGTCAAGCACGTGATCCTCAAGACGGCGGTGTACCCGCAGTACCGGGGGCCTGAGATCGTCGACATGACCGTCGGGCCCACGACGGGCACGGGCGAGGACGAGTACCTCTTCCAGCTGCCGGTCGAGGTGAAGGCGCAGGTCAACCCGGTAGACCTCTCCGAGACCGCGTACGTGCGCTTCATCGTCGGGGCCGCGAACGGAAGCTTCGCCGAGTACGAGGACGTGACGACGCCCGACGCCGACGGCTGGTTCACGTGGTCCTGGCAGGGAGCGGGAGCCGGCGACGGCGAGTATCAGTTCACGGCTGTCGCGGTGTCGACGAACGACCGCCTCGGCGCCTCCTGGAAGCGGTCCTACATGCTCGACATCGGCCCGCCGGCGCCGCCGACGCTGACCGAGGCGGGCGTGCAGGCGGGCAACGGCGTCATCAGTCTGCAGTGGTCGCCGCCGAATCCCGTGGCCGGCGACCTCGACCATTACGTGGTCGAGCGTTCGGACGGTGTCACGACCGTGACCATCGATTCGCTCACCAAGGCCTCGACGACCTACGTCGATCGCGGTCTCACGAACGGGACGTCGTACTCGTATACGGTGTACGCCGTCGATCAGCGCGACCGCGTCAGCTCCCCTTCAGCCACCGTCGCGCGCACGCCGGCCGTGCAGGACGACCAGGTTGCCCCCTCGCCGCCCGCGACGCTGACGGCAACGCTCGTCGGCCAGAACGTCACCCTGACGTGGGCGGCCAACACCGCATCCGACGGAGTGGTGGTTTACAGGATCTACCGTGGACCAGAGGACACCGCACGGACCTCGCCCATCGCCGTGATCCCCGTCGAGACGGGTCGCACGTCGTACTCGTACATCGATCCCCAGATCGGCTGGAACGTGGCGCACACGTACTACGTGACGGCCGTGGACGCGGCGCTCAACGAGAGCGGCGAGGCGGTGAGCGTGCCGGTCCAGACGCCGGCGGCACCGCCCGAGCAGGCGTTCGGGCTGACCGTCAAGGTGACCGGCCAGGACGCGATCGTCATGGTGGCCTCGCTCGTCAACGGGTACGTGTACGACATCAACGGCGACCGCATCGTCGACGACAGGTCGGTCAGCCCTATCCTCGTCAAGGCGAACCAGAAGTGGGGAGTCACGTTCAGCAACCTGCCCTACTCGACCTATCGCGTCACGGTCACGCCGGTCGACGCGCAGCGGAACCCGACGGCAGACCCAAGGTCCCAGGATGTGGAGCTCGTGCGCAATGAAACCATCACGTTCACGCTCTAGCGGGGCGCGCGGAAGCGCGCTCATCCTCTTTCTCGGCGTCGCCGCGACGCTCTCGATCGCGGCGGCCGGGCTGGTGATGCTGGTCATCAACACCCAGCACAGCACGGCGATGGAGCGCCAGCGCACCAAGGCGTTCGGCGTCGCCGAGGCGGCGCTCGACGTGGCCATGGAGGAGCTCGGCCACACCATGCCGACGAGCGCGACCAGCCTGACGTGGTTCGACGCGGCCGGCTTCGCGGCCAGGTTCTCGCCCGACGAGTTCCCCGGGGCCGACGCGGCCGACCCGCTCGACTTCGTGCAGGTCCGCCTGGCCGACAACACCGATTCGACCAAGTCCTTCGACTACAACGGCGACGGGCTCGTCTTCGTCGACGCCCAGGCGCGCGTGGGGAACAAGGCGGCTCGGGTGCACGCCCAGGTCGAGGCCATCTACTGCAGCACCAACGCCATGCGGGGCCTTGCCCTTTGGGCGGGCGGCGTCGTCGAGAGCAACGGCGGCGACCCGAAGGTGACGGTCGAGGTCTTTCCCCCGGGCGGCACCGACTGCTCGTGGGCGGCCGCGCTCCCCGGGACCCCGTCGGAGATCGGCGCGACCTACATGAACCTCGTGGCCAGCGGGCCGGGAGGCCTCCAGCGCGAGAGCGTCTTGAGCGACGAGAAGATCGCCGAGCTGAAGTCCCTGGCCCAGAGCACGGGCAGGTACTTCACGAGCGTCACCGGTCCCGCGTCCACTCCGGAGCAGTACAACGGGCTCTGCGTGATCGAGGCGCCCTCCGGCGAGGTGCAGCTGACCGGCGGGACGACGTACAACACCGAGGACCAGCCGGGCGTGCTGCTGGTGCTGGGCGGCGCGACGCTGGAGTTCGGCGGCAACACCGAGTTCTTCGGCATCGTCTATTGCGAGAACACGGTGAGCGCCGCCAGGGCACACGGCACGCCCATCGTCCACGGCATGCTCATCGTCGAGGGCGGTCTTACCGCGAGCGGGACGCCCGACGTGCGCTACAACGACAGGTGTGTGCGCGGTCTGAACAGCCAGTTCCCCGTCGGCAGCCGCATCGTTCCGGGCTACTGGCGTGAGCTCAAGCCCACGATGTGACCGATCTGGGGACTCGACCGTGAGAGGCACACTTGTGGGTGACGCCCACCGCACCGGCCGTTCGTCGCGGCAGGCCGGCATCACCATGATGGAGTTCCTGATCGCCGCTGTGATCGGCGTCATCATCAGCGGCGTCCTGATCATGATGTGGATCAACATCGGCCGGTCGTCGGCGATGACCGTGTCGCACGCGGAGGCGCGCGACTTCGCGAGGAGCGGGATCGCGCGCCTCAGCCGCGAGGTGCGCGACGCCGAGGCGCTTCCGGGCTACGTGGCGGTGCTCGAGGCGGGCCCGACCAGCATCGTCGTGACCACGACGTTCAACCGGAGTGGCGCGGACGTCGAGACCACGAAGCCGCGCGTCGTCCGGTACTGGTACGACCCGACGCTCCCTGCCGACCAGCGTCGCCTCTATCGCGACCTGTATCCGGACGGGGTGACCGACGACTGGGCCTCGTACGCCTACGAGCGCCGCGACGTCATCATCCCGCACCTGCTCAACGTCGAGAGCACCCCGGCCTTCACCTACACCTACATCGACGGCGACGGCGACCGCATGCCGGGGACGGACGACCCGCCCGTGCTGACGGTGACCGACCCCGACGACCGCGCGCGCATTCTGCTCGTGAGCATCCACGTGCTCGTGGACCTCGACCCCGACAGGGCGCCGAACCCCATGGAGATCAGCACCCAGGCCCAGCTGCGCAACCAGCGCGTGCTCTACTGATCCCGTTGACCTGCGGCCTCCGGCTCGCGTGGCCGCGTCCGCCCGCGAGGGACGAGGCGCCTACCTGACGTACAGGTAGTTCCGCCCGACGACGCGCTGCGTGTTGCCCGCCGCGTCGGTCGCGTAGACGTAGTACCGATACATGCGCTTCGGCAGCGTGCACCTGAAGCCGTACGACCTGAGCGCGTTGACGGGCTGCTTGCCGAGCGTGAACGTCCTCTTGGTCGCCCCGGTGAGCGTCCTGATCTTGACGGTCACCGTCACCCGGGCGGCGCAGGGCAGCTTGTCCTCGACCCTGTAGGCCAGGCGGACGTGGCCGAAGCGTCGCACGCTGCGCTTGAAGGGCGCCCGTGTCCGCGGCCGATGGGTGTCGAGGAAGATCGCGTCGGCGCGCAGCGCGGTTCCGCAGTCGTTCCGGAACTCCGCCTCGACCGTCTTCTTGCCGTCGCCGTCGGAGAGGGTCCAGTCCGGAGTCGCCGCGAATGGCTGCCACGCAGACCACGCCCCGCCGGCCTCGCGGAGGCGCATCTCGGCCGCACCGGAGACCTTGGCACGCAGCGTGACGGCGGCCGATCTCGCATAGGCGGCCCCGCCGTTCACCTTCAGCGTCCCCCACGGCACGCCGGTCGTGAACGCCTTCAGGCAGACGTTCGCCTCGGCGAAGGCGTAGAGGCTCGTCAGGTCGCGCCAGGTCGACCCGTTGGTGCACACGTAGCTCTGGCCGGGGTCGGCGGTCGCGTCGCTGTAGCCCGGGTATGGCCGCTCGACCGGCAGGTAGCGGAAGTAGAACGGATCGTCAGGGTCGGGCGGTGGGGGGACGACCAGCTTGACGGCGATCGTGAACCGCTCGCCGGCGTTCAGCGCCACCGCCTCAGGCAGCGTGACGACGTGGTAGCCGGGGTCGGCGGCCGTGCCCGAGGCGACCGTTCGCAGGGCGGCGAACGAGGGCTTGCCGCCGGAGGCCTTGTACAGGACCTCGTAGGCGCAGCCGGGGTACGGGGTGTAGAGGCCGGCGGCGGTCAGGTCCTCGTTCGCCGCCGCCGTGAACACGTTCGCGCCCCACGCCGTGGTGCCGCTCGCGACCGGGCCGTCCTGGGGCCAGTAGCCCTTTGGGTCGTGCTGATACACGCGCACGTGGTCGTAGGGCACGTCGGCATCGACGAAAGCGATGTTGTAGCCGCCGCAGGCGAAGGTGGTGTCGTAGTACGAGACGTGGAAGAAGCCCGACGCACCGAAGGCGGTGCCCCAGCTGTTCTTGACGATGAAGGCGCCCGGACCGGGCGGTTCGGTGGCGAAGTTCGACGCCGCGTACATGTCGTCCCAGCCGACCACCAGGACATCGTGGTTCGCGGGGTGGTCGCCGTAGGTGTAGATGCTGTCGGTCCCCTCGTTCCAGTAGGACGTCAGGTTCGACGTCGGCCACCACATGTCGACGTCGACCGCGCCGTACGCCATGACGGCGCTCTTGAGCGCGTCGTTGCCGGTCGCGGGGTCGGCGCCGAAGGTGCGCGGGGGTACGAAGACGGCGTCACTCAGGTGACGCTGAGCCACCAGTCCCGCGGGGTGAGCACCGTCGGCGTACGGGTCGTCGCCCTCGTTCACTGGTCCGCCCCACCGGGAGAGGTAGGCGAGCGCCATGAAGGAGTTGCCGCCGGCGTTGTACCTGTCGGCGAAGGCGAACCCTGCGCGCCACACGAGGTGGTCCTCGGAGAAGTCCCATACGGTCGGACCGGACGAGAGCAAGCCAGACTCCAGCGAGCCGAGCGCCGCGAACGCCCAGCAGGTGCCGAAGGGCCGCTGGTCCTCGACCGGCGAGACGCGGTCGAGCTGCCGGAGATCGTACGCGGCGGGGTGGGCCTTGAGGGCGCGGGTCTTCTGTGGAGCACCGAAGCCTGAGAGGTACCGCAGGTCACGCGGCGCGGCGCGGTGCCCCGACGGGGACGACGCCGAGGTGGGCGAGGAGTCCGTCGCCGAGGCTGCCGGGGTGAACACGAGCCCCAGCATCAGGGCGGCCAGAGCGATGATGATCTGCGGCGTGCGCATCAGATGGCCCTGTCGGTCGACGGTCGGCGAGCGTCACCAATGCTACGCGGAGCCGTCGCGCCTCGCGAACCGACAGGCGTCTTCACCGCAGACGACGCGCGGCGGCTCCGCTGACTGCGCGCCGTGCAGCACCCGCGTTCCTCTCGCCCTGCGCGCGGCAGCCTACCTCACGTACAGGTAGTTCTTGCCGATCGTCGACTGCGTGTTGCCGGCCGGATCGGTGGCGTACACGAAGAAGCGGTACTTGCCCTTGGCGATGCCGCACTTGAAGCGGTGCGAGAGCGTCGTGTTGACTGCCTTGCTGCCCAGCTTCAGGGTCTTCTTCGTCGTCCCGCGGAGCGTCTTGATCTTGATGGTCACGGCAGCGACGCCCGCGTTCTGGCCGAGATCCGAGACCTTGTAGTACAGGCGCACGTACTGGCCCTTGCGCACGCTCGCGGGTTTGGGCGCCTTGGTGGCCGGCCGCCGGGTGTCGATGCGCACTTCCGTCGAGTGATACGACTCGACGTTGTCGAGGTCGTCGATGGACCGGTAGTCGACACGGTGCAGGCCGTCGCTCTCGTGCGTGGTGGGCGCCGGCACGGAGACCGAGCTTCCGGCGACCGGCTGCCACGTGCCCTCGTCGATGCGCGCCTCGGTGCGCTGCACGCCGCTCGGGGCGGTCGCCGTCAGCGTCAGCGTCAGCGGCAAGCGGCGCCAGCGGTCGCTGGCGCCGGTCAGCACCGTGTGCGGCGGCGTGATGTCCGTGGCGCCGGGCGACAGGCGGAGAATGTGTCCGCTCAAACCGACGGTCCACCCGTGCATCTCGTCGGCGAAGGCAGCCGAGCGCAGCCAGGGCGAGCCGGGGAGCGACTGCGACACCCAGGTGATGCCTTCGTCCGTCGCTTTGAGCAAAGTACCGTCGTCGCCGACGATCCAGCCGAGCTCGGCGCCGATGAGGACGATGTCGTTCAGGTCCTCGCCGGTCGGCACGCCGACGACGAACCACGTCGCACCACCGTCCGTGGTGCCGATCACCGTGCCACTCGCGCCGACGGCCCAGCCGCGCCTGGAGTCGAGGAAGCAGACCGACTCGAGGTCGATGCTCACGCCGGAGACCTGCTTCCTCCAACTCGCGCCGCCGTTGGTGGTGCGGTACACCTCGCCGTCCCAGCCGACCGCCCAGCTGTAGTCCGGGCTCACGAAGTCCACGCCGCGCAGCCACTCGACGTCGGCGAGGCCCGAGGTCTTGTGCTGCCAGCTGAGGCCGCCGTCGGTGGTCTTGAACACGCCGTCCATGCCCACGGCGACGGCGGTCGTGGCGCTGATCGCCTCGACGTCGTCGAGGTCCCACGTGGTGCCGGACGGGCTCGGCGTCCACGTTCCGCCCGCGTTCGTCGTGCGCAGCAGCACGCCGTACTCGCCGACCGCCCAGCCGGTCAAGGGGCTGGCGAACGCGACGCCCTTGAGGTCGTCGGCGACCCCGGAGGTCTGCGGCGTCCATGTGGCGCCGCCGTTGCTCGTGGTGATGATCGTGCCCTCCCAGCCGACCGCCCATCCGTGCTCCCCGTCGGCGAAGGCGACGGCGTCGAGCCATGTGTCGGTGCCGGAAACCTGCTCCGACCAGCCCTCGGGGGCCGGCGGCGCCTCGCTGATGGCGAACGACGCGTTCGACGCGTCCTGGCCGTGGTCGGTGGTCACGCGGACCTTGGCGCCCGTCGTCTCCGGGCCGGTCACGGTCCAGGCGAAGCTGCCGTCGTTCGCGGTGTCCGGGGCGAGTGTCTCGGGCCACGTGGCGCCGCCGTCACGGCTGAGCTCGATCGTCGCCGTCCCGCCGCCGCCGCCCGTCCAGGTGATGGCGTGCTGGCTGCCGATCTGCCAGTCCTCGCCGCCGTTCGGGGAGGTGACGACAGGCGGCGCCGGCGGTCCCGTTGGCGCGGTGAAGGCCTTGAGGCAGACGTTGGAGTTCGCCGTGAACGCCGTGCTGGTCTCGGCCCATGTGGTGCCGTTCTGGCTGACGAAGCTCTGCCCCGCGGAGGCCTGTGCCGCGCTCGAGTAGCCGAATAACGGGTACTCGAGTGGCGCATGGAAGTACTCGCCGGCGCCGCCGATCAGCTTGACTGCGATCGCGAAGGGCTGACTGCTCGTGACGGGGAGCGGCGTCGTGAGGTCGACGGTGTGGTAGCCGGCGTCGGCGAGCGCACCGGAACCGCGCTGGGTCATCGAGGCCAGCGACGAGCCCGCCCAGACCTCGTACGAGAGTCCCGAGTAGACGGTCCAGAAGCCGGCGGCGGTGACGCTCGCGGTCTCCGTCGCCGTGAAGACGTTCGCGAACCAGAGCGTCGTCACCCCGTTGTACCCCCACGAGTTCACGCAGCCCAGCGGGTCGTACTGGTACACGCCGCCATAGTTGTCGTTCGCCTCCGCTCCCGAGAAGGACCAGGCGTCGACGCCGATGTGCTTGTCGTAGTAGGACGCGTAGAAGTAGCCGTCTTCTCCCCAGCCAGTTCCCCAGCTGTTGCGGACGATGAAGGCGCCGTTGCCCGGCGGCTCTGTGCCATCCTTGAAGTTGCTTGCGGGGTAGGCGTCGTCCCAGCCGACGATCAGGACGGCGTGGTCGCTGTCCATGGCGCCGGCGTCGGGGTAGTAGTACCCGTCGCGCGTCTCGTCGAAGTAGCTGCTCCAGCCGCTCGCGTACATGTATGTCGCGACGCCGCCGCCGTTCATGATCGCGTACTTGATCTCGTCGCACGCCGTCCCCTGCTTGCCGGGGAGGATCAGCACGTCCTGGACGTGCTTCTGTTTGGCGACCGAGTCAGGATCGGGATGGACGGCGCTCTTGTATGGGTCGTCGGACTCCAGCACGGGTCCGTCCCAGCGCGCCAGGTAGGCAGTCGACATCCAGTAGTTACCGCCCCCGTTGTACGGCTCGTAGTCGAAGCCCGAGAACCAGACCATGTTGTTCTCGGAGAGATCATAGGTCTCGCCGGGCAGGAGGCGGGATTCCAGTGAGCCATACGTGGCGAACGACCAGCACGTGCCGTATGGGTCCTGGTCTCTGACGGGTGTCAGGCGCCCGAGGGTCCGCAGGTCGTACGACGAGGGCGGCGCGAACACCACGGGCGGCGTGCTCTTGAGCGTGTCGCGGAGGAAGGCGTCGAGAGGACTGTGGCGCACGCCGAAGACCGACGGCGTGTCGGACCGGTACGCATCTTCGTACAAGGAGCGGACATCGGTGATCCGGTCTCCCGAGGCCGATGCCACCGCCACGGAAGCTAAGGCAAGGCCGAGGACGACGGTCACGAGGAGACTCGCGAACAGGGCCGTGCGCTTCATGGCTGACCTCTCGTGTCGCGGTGGGTGGCGATAGCGATAGTACACGCGTGCGCCTAGCAGGCTGCTGAAGAAGCGGCCTCG
>DDYF01000005.1 GCA_002347645.1 Thermoleophilia bacterium UBA2241
AGCACATCAACCTGACAAACCACGGCCGGGCTTGGAGGCTGCAGACCAAGCGCAGTGAATCCGTGGTTTGCAGGTTACGTGCTTACCGTTAGCCGGAGTGAAGCACGTTGGCGCGCGAGTGAACTACATGCCCGGCCGCGACGTCTCGGCAACGATGGCAAGACGACCCAAGGGGACGCGTCATGAGACGATTGCCCCATTGCTGCATGCTCGCCGGGCTACTTGCACTGACGGCGCTCCTGCTCTCGGCCTGCGATAGCATCTCGCCGTCCCCGGCGCCCAGTCCGTCTCAGGCTTCGGGGGTGCAAGGGAGAGCGATGCTTGGGGGCGGACCGTACCCGGGAATCGTGCGGACCGAGCCGGGCATGACGGTGGCGGTGCACGAAGGCGACCTCCACGGCCGGATCGTGGCCACGACCAAGGCCGACTCCTCAGGAGCGTTCAAGGTCGACCTACCGCCGGGCACCTACACGCTGATTGAAGTGTCCGACGGCGCCCTGCCGCAGATAGTCACAGTGGAGCCTGGCAAGTACGTCACGGTGACGCTCTGGATCGCGGCCAGGTAGATGGCAGACGCGGCTAACAGGCGAATCGAGCAGGCGCCCATAGAGGTTGGTGTACTCTCCATCCGCAGTCGGCGCAGCTCAACGCCCGGATGCTAGACCTAGCCAAGGGGGTCACCGTGATCATCCGAATGGGCGACGTTGCCCCTTTCGATTTCGGTGGGCTTGAGATCAGGGACTACACCGCAGGCGAGCCGGTGAGTTCCTCCTTCGCACTCATCTCTGTACCGCCTGGTGCTGTTCATCCGGAGGCCATGTCCCTCCGGTCAGACAAGTACTACTTCGTTGTCAGCGGCAGCGTGGAGTTCGTCGACGAGGGCGAGGTCTGCGTCTTGGCGGCCGGGGACTTCTGCCTCGTCTCCCAGGGGCGGCGTTTCTCGTATCGAAACGTGAGCGATGAGCCCGCCGCGCTCTCTCTCGTGCACACACCGAGCTTCGAAGCGGAAGCCGAGGTCTTCGTCTAAGGCGTGCGGGCAGGTCGAACAAGCGCTTCGACCAGACAAGGCGCCCGAAAGGTAAGCTGGGGCCGCACGCGAAGCCGGCGTATTGCAGCTCATCCGCACCACGTTCGCCACAACCCTGCGCACTTGACATCCGGCGTCTCAGAGCGTACGCTTTTCCGTACGCATCAGGAGGTCCGCGATGACGACCATGAGCGCCACCGAGGCGCGCAGACTGCTCTACCAGCTCCTCGACGACGTGGCACGCTCGCACGAGCCGGTGCAGATCACCGGCAAGCGCGGCAACGCCGTACTCGTCTCGGAGGACGACTGGCGCGCCGTGCAGGAGACGCTCTACCTGGTCTCAATCCCCGGCATGCGCGAGTCCATCCTCGAGGGCATGGCGACGCCCGCCGCTGAGCTCGAAGACGAGCTCGACTGGTGAGCTGGCGGCTGCGCTACACGAAGCAGGCGCGCAAGGACGCGAGAAAGCTCGCCGCGGCCGGCCTCAAGCCGAAGGCGCAGGAACTGCTCGCGGTGGTCGAGGCCGACCCGTTCCAGACGCCGCCGCCCTTCGAGAAGCTGGTCGGCGACCTCAGCGGCGCCTACTCGCGGCGCATCAACATCCAGCACCGCCTCGTGTACCAGGTGCTCGCCGAGGAGCGTATCGTCAAGGTGCTCAGGATGTGGACTCATTACGGGTGAGGCGAACAAGCACATCAACCTGACAGCCGCCGAGGGCGGCTGCAGGCTACGCACCCACCGTTAGACCCAACGCGCTCCAATGGTCACGGAGTCCCTTGCACATCTATCCCAGATTGGGGATAATGAGCGAGTGGCCGTAGAAGACGCCAGGGAGCTGGTTTGGGTTGGATCTTCCCGCGAAGACCTCCGTGCTCTTCCCGAAGAGGTCCGCTTGGTGATGGGATTCGCTCTCTACCAAGCGCAACTCGGCGGGAAGCACATCGCCGCGAAACCCCTGCGGGGATTCAAGGGCGCGGGTGTGGTCGAGGTAGTCGACGACCACGACGGAGACGCCTTCCGTGCCGTCTACACGGTGCGCTTTGCAGACGCAGTCTACGTACTGCACGCCTTTCAGAAGCAGTCGAAGCGTGGCGCTACCACCCCAAAACGCGACATGGATCTGATCAGGGACCGGCTGAGGATGGCGCAAGCACTCAGTGAGTTGCGCGTCGGGTCAAGGAAAGGGAAGAGCAAGTGACAACCAGCACATCAGAACCGCACCACACGGTCAGCAGCGGCAATGTGTTCGAGGACCTCGGTCTGCCGGCGTCTGATGAGCTCATCGCCAAAGCAGCTCTCGCACATCAGATCGCCAGCATTGCCACGCATCGCCATCTCACCCAGGCCGAGACGGCGGGCCTCCTCGGCACCACTCAGCCGAAGGTTTCGGACCTGTTCGCGGGCAAGCTCGCTGGGTTCTCCATGGAGAGGCTCATGCGATTTCTCACTGCCTTGGATCGTGATGTCTGCATCGTCGTTTCACCTAAGCCACGCAGTCGCGAGAATGCGATGCTGCATGTCGCCGGTCGCAACAAACCGTTAGCCGCGTGCAAGGCGCCCACGGTTCGTGGGTCTAGCAAGCGCATCAACCTGGCGCGCCGAACCGCGTAGATGAGCTGAAGGGCGCAGCGCGCAGGTTGTGCGCCCGACGTTAGCACCACTCCCCTGAGCCGCGATTGTCACCCTTGCACGGTAACCGTGTAAGCGGTACACTCCTGACATGATCGCATCGTTCGGTGACCGCGCGACGGAGGGCCTCTACCACGGTCGACCCACGGCGCGGGCGCGGCGCTTCCCGCGCGAGGTGGCCGACGCGGCCCTGGTGAAGCTCGACTCGCTCAACGGTGCCGCCGCGATGCTCGACCTGCGCTCCCCGCCGGGCAACCGGCTCGAGGCGCTGAAAGGTGACATGAAGGGCCTGCACTCGATCCGCGTCAGCGACCAGTGGCGGCTCGTCTTCCGCTGGCAGGGCAACGACGCCTACGACGTGCGACTGACCGACTACCACTGAAAGGAGGCTCGTCGTGATCCCCGAGAACCGCATCCCCACCCATCCGGGCGTGATCCTCGCGTCTGAGTTCCTCGCCCCGCTGGGCATCTCGCAGGTCGCCTTGGCGGCCCACCTCGGCGTGCCCGTGCAGCGTGTCAATCAGCTGGTGCGCGGCAAGCGCGGCGTGACTCCCGAGACCGCCTGGCTGCTCGCCCAAGCGCTCAACACCACGCCCGAGTATTGGGTCAACCTGCAGACCGCGCACGACCTGGCGCGCAGTCGGCCGACACAGGCCGTCCAGCCGCTCAAGGTCGCCAGTCGAGGTCGGGTGCTAACAGGCGAATAGAGCAGACGCCCACACAGGTTGGTGTACTGTCCAAGCGCAACCGGCGCAGCTCATTCGCCGGACGTGCGTTCCACGTGGCGACTACGCTGAGCAGAATACCCCAGGTGAGGGACCCGTGAGCGAACCCAAGGGGTACCGGGTCGAGCCGTTCGGCGGCAATCGACGCATGGTTGCCGCTTCCGCGGCGGTCGGTCGGGAAGAGAACACGATCCACTTCATGACGGAGGTGGACATCACCGGGCCGCGCCGCCTCATCGCCGAGCACCGCGAGCGCACCGGCGAGAGCCTGTCGCTCACGGCCTACATCGTGACCTGCCTGGCGCGTACGCTCGAGGAGTTTCCCCGGTTCAACTCCTTTCGCAAGGGCAGCCGACTGATCGTGCTCGATGACATCACGATCAACGTCCTGTTCGAGCGCGAGATCGGTGGCGAGGACATCCCTGAGCCCGTCGGGATCCAGGCGGTCAATCGAAAGACCTATCGTCAAGTCAACGACGAACTGCGGACCGCGCAGCAACACACGGGAGAGCATCTGGGCTCCGCAACGGGAACCGCTTGGATCCGCTTCATCCCGGGCTTCCTGCTTCGAACCTTCATCCAGCTGGCGTCTCGCAACATCGGCATGCAGAAGCGGTTCGGCGTCGTCGGCGTGACTGCCGTCGGCATGTTCGGGTCGGTGCCGATGTGGCTCACGCCGCTCACCAGCGCGACGATCACCGTGGCGGTCGGCGCAATTGCCAAGCGCGCGGCGCTGGTCGACGGCGACCTGCACGAGCGGGAGCACCTCTGCCTCACGGTCTCGTTCGATCACGACATCGTGGACGGCGCGCCGGCCGCTCGTTTCACCAGCCGCTTCGGTGAGTTGCTCTCGAGCGGGGACGAGCTCCGTCGGCTGATGGGGGACACGACAGAAGGCCGGGATGCACGTCGAACAAGCGCATCAACCTGACGCGCCGGAGGTCTCCGATAGACTGGAGTCGCTCCGCGCGCGGGTCATGCGCCGGACGTTAGGCGGGAGAAGGACCTCTCGTTGCCACCCGAGTACGTCATCACACACGCCGCCCCTAAGGATCTCGCCGCGCTGGCGAACATCGAGCTCAGGGCCGCCACCCGTTTCCATGGCTGGGAGGTCCCGCCCCACGTGTTCGCGGAGGCGACCCCGCTCGCGATCCTCGAAAGCGCGCTGGCTCGGGGTCACCTCTGGGTCGCGCTCGCTCCCACCGGCGAGTGTGTCGGGTCCGCGCGCGTCGAGCGTTCGGGTGAACGCCTTCACCTCGAGCAGCTCGACGTTCTGCCCGAGCACGGCGGTCGCGGGTTGGGTCGCGCGCTCGTGGGCGCAATCGAGCGCTGGGCCTCTGAGAACGGCGTCGTGGAGCTCACGCTGACGACCTATCGCGACGTCCCGTGGAACGCGCCCTTCTACACGCGGCTCGGCTTTACGATCATCGAGACCGCCGAGCTCGACGCCGATCTCGCGGCACGGCGCAGTCGAGACCGAGCGGGGCATGGACTCGATGCCCCGCGTCGTCTTGGGCAAGCGGCTGAGCCCACAAACAAGCGCATCGAGCTGATTGGCCGCGGCGCTATGCTGCTCATCAGAGCGCCGCGAGCCAACAGCTCATGCGCACCACGATAGACCGAGTTGCCGGAGCGGAGGGAAGCCAATGGATGATGCAGAACCAATGCTTCCCGACTCCCTGTCGGCTGAGTTGATCGCTCCCTGTTCTTGGCTCCGGACTTGATTGGGGGACACTGTGAAGTACGTCGCGCTGCTGCGTGGGATCAATGTCGGCAAAGGTGCCCGCGTGCCCATGAAGGACCTGAAGGCCCTCTTCGAGGGTCTCGGGCTTGACGGTGTCATCACCTATCTGAACTCGGGCAACGTGGTGTTCAGCTCGACGATGAGCGCCCCCGAACTGACGCGTCTGGTCGAAGACGAGCTGGAGCGGGCGTTCGGCGCGAGAATCCCGACACTGATCAAGACCTCGGCGGAGATCATCGCGATCGCGGAGTCGATACCGCTCGAGTGGGAAAGTGGCGACCGCGAACAGACCTACGTCGCCTACCTGTTCAGCGATGTGGACGAGCCGGGCCTCGTGTCAGAGCTGCCCGTCAGGACGGAGTTCCTGAGCATCTTCTACACCCCCGGGGCGATCGTGTGGAACATCAAGCGAGAGAACTACAACCGCAGCCACATCACCAAGATCGTTGGACACAGCTCCTATGCTCGGATGACGACGAGGAACGTCAACACGGCGAGGAAGCTCGCCACGCTCTGCGCTGCGACCTGACAGCGTTGGCGCCGCCTACCAAGTGCTTCCAGCCGACTCACGCACGCGGTAGGCTGACATGAAGCCGCTCGTTCGCGGCTGAAGCGCTCATCATTGGCATGCCGTGGGCACCGGGGGTGGCGGTGACCGAACTCGGCTTCTCGTACCGGAGAACGAAGCGCGGCGTCGTGCACATCTTGCGCCACGGGCGTGAGGTGGCAACCCTTCGCAATGGTGCCGCGGCACGGTTCACCTCCCGGGCTGAGGGCGCCTCTCACGAGGTCGTCCAGCAGCTGTGCGCTCGGGCCACCGGCAACTACAGGCGCGGCAACGAAGCCCACGCGGCGGCGGTGAGGAAGGCGCAAAGGAGAGATGCTTGACGAGTGCATCGACCTGATGCGCCCAATCGCTCAGATGGGCTCCAGGCGCACGGCGCACAGGTCATGCACCCAGCGTCGTGCGCACCTGTGGGCTGCGAAGGTCGCACCCGCTCCGACCGCTTGATTCCAGGGAGGCGCAGCATGGAACGGTTCACCGGCGGTTGCCTGTGCGGCAACGTCCGAGTATCCGCCTCGGGGCTCCCATACCGGGTCGGTCTCTGTCACTGCCTCGACTGCCGCAAGCATCACGGGGCCCTCTTCACTGCTTCCGCGGTGTTTCCGCAAGATGCGGTGACGATCGAAGGCGAGACTCGCGACTACCAGGGGCGGTTCTTCTGTCCCCGCTGCGGCTCGTCCGTCTTCGCACGCACTGCGGACGAGATCGAAGTGCACCTGGGAGCCCTCGATGCCCCTGACCAGCTGATGCCGACCTATGAAGGCTGGATCGTCCGTCGCGAATCTTGGTTGCCGCCGTTTCCACTCACGAGACGATACGATCGCGACCGCGACGCCGCGGGTCGATTCGAAGGCCCCGTCACCCATGTGGCGAGAGGGTCGTGAGGGCGTGCCTCCGAGGGCGAAGATGAACTCACCGTGTCGGTCACTCCCTGCGAAGGCGGCGTCACCGTGGCCGCGCCGACGATCGCGCCGCCGATGCGGTGTCGGAGACGCCTGATCACGAGTACGACGCCGACGAGCTCGAGATCCGGGACGGTCCTTGCAGAGAAGGATGCGTCGCCCCACGTCGGTGCGGCAAGGCAGCTCCGAGTCTCGGTACTGCTCGGGGTTGGGACAAGCTAGAGTGACAAGGCGGCGCGTGGGCGGCCGTTCATGGGGCGTACCGTGAGGCCGCCCTCACCGCCTCTGCCCGTTCGATCGTCCGTGCAACGAGGTCGCCATGCAGATCGACAAGGATGAGATCGTTCGACTGACCGAGGAATACGGCGGCGCCTGGGGCCTGAACCACACGCGCAGGGTCCTGCAGCTCGTGAACCGAGTCGCCGAGGACATCGCCTACGACCGAGATGCAGTGTGGCTTGCGGCCCACTTGCACGATTGGGGCGCGTACTCCGCTTGGGCTCGGCCCGGCGTGGGCCACGACATGAGGTCTGTCGAAGTGGCGGAGGAGTTCCTCAGAGACCGAAGCCTCAGCGAGCCGGAGATGCGGCTTGTCCTGGAGTGCATACGGACGCATCACTCGGGCGACCGCGAGCGGAGCATCGAGGCGATCCTGTTGAGCGATGCCGATGGGCTGGATTTCCTCGGGGCGGTGGGCGTTCTCCGTGACTTCTCCAAGTCGCCCCGGGACCTGCGACGCGGCTATGAGTCCGCGAAGGCGCGGATGGAGAAGGTGCCGCCTCGGTTGTGTCTCGCGAAGAGCAAGGCGATCGCTGCCGAGAGGATGTCGGAGATGGCGCAGATCCTGCGCGCCCTTGAGGAAGGCAGCTTCGGGTGCTTCTAGCGGCGAAGGAGCTCACAGGAGGCTGCCCGCTCCCGCCCGACAAGTACGTTGGAGGCCGCGAGGCCGACAGGAGGAGGAACGTTCGTGGCACCACTCGGCGATGACCTGATCGAACTCCAGGGTCAGCTCGGCAAAGGCTCTGTCCGGCGAGCCTACGGAGCGATCATCGGGTACCTTTCGCAGCTGCGCTCCAACTATGTCGCACGTCACGGCGAACGGGCCGTGTCGGCCCTGTATCAGGGCTGCTTCGACATGACCTACTTCGCGCTGCTGCCTCCCGCGCTCAAGTCGCGCGGCCTCAAGCTCGCCATCGTGTTCGACTACACGTCCTTCGTCTTCGAGGTGTGGCTCGCGGCGCGCAACCGCACGCTGCAGCGGCACTACTGGCAGCTGTTTCAGGACAACGGCTGGTCCAAGTACCGTCTGGTCGAGCCCGCCGCCGGCATCGACGCCATCATCGAGCGTGCTGTCGCGGACGCCCTCGGCCTGGAGGAGCCCGAGGTGCTCACCTCGCGGATCGAGGCGTCGGTGCAGGCGTTCCTGGACGACCTGGTCGGCTTCCTCGACGTGCACGACCAGCAGGAGGCGACCTGACGAGCGCGTCGACCTGACAGGCCGGCCATGTCGGGTATCCTCGTCCAGTGTGGGTGCTCGGCCCGGTCTGCAGGCCGAGCGCATGGCGTTCGACTCGATCGGGGAGGCCGTGGGAGGAGCGTCGTCACAGCCGGCTCTGCGGGGTGGGCCTGCCCGGGTCGCGATGCGGGCGCTCCTCTCCGTCCTGCTGGTGTGGGGCTCCCTGTTCTGGATCGGATTGTCACTGTTCCTCCTCATGGTCAACGCGTCGGGAGACAGGTCCGATCCGATGGTGCCGGGCTTGCTCATCGCACTTGGCGTGCTCGTCTTTCTCCTCTGCGCGTTGAGCACGGCCGCCGGCCTGCGGCTGCTCTGGGCCCAGGGTCGTCCGTCGCGCGGGTTGTGCGCCGGTGTTCTCCTCGTGACGCTGGTGGCGCTCGCGATGCTGGTCTCGGCGCTGGTCATCGCGGCGTCCCTTTCCGCCGAGAAGTGGACGGACTCCATCTGGGGCCAGTTCCTGTGGGAGCTTGCACTGACCGAGCTCTTCGACTACTACCCGTGGCTGGGTGCGAGCGCGCTTGCCGCGACGGGCTCGGCAGCGGCGGTTGCCCTTGCGAGGCTGCTTGCCAGAGACTCCGGAGGCGCGCGCGCCGACAGTCGAGCGCGCGCATGATCTCCCTGAGCCGATGTCAGGGGGCGACGATGTTGGACGCCGGGGCCTGTACGGCGAGTCGACGTGCCGCGCCGTCCCTCGCCGGGGCGGCCGGTCCACCTGCCGACAGGCGCACCGGCCCGACAGAGCGATCCGCAGGGGTAGACTCAGAGTGAAGTGCGCGCTGCCGCTTCGCGGGTCGTGCGCAGTCCGGCAGACCGGTCCGGGGGCCCGGGGGCGATGGACAGGCGCGGCAGATGGTCGGGGACCTCGGCGCTGCCCGCGCCCGACACAGGACCGGCCGACTTGAACGGGACGATGGTGAACGAAGGCCTATCACCTATCCGCATCCGCCCCTACGGCGAGACTGATCTGCCACTGGGCTTCGGCGGGCGGGTCCCTCCAGCCGACGCGCCGCGCCGTGTAGGCTGCGAAGGGACGCAACAGGCACGCAGTTGAAGCCCCGGACGTTCGACAGACCCGGGCACCTACGAACCGGAGGCGATCAAGTGCCTGCTCGAGGCCGCATCGATCGGCACATCTGCGTCTTCGGTGTCGGAGGCGTGGGCGGCTACTTTGGCGGCAGACTCGCGTGGTGGCTGGCGAGGCAGGCTCACCCGGCGTGGCGCGTCCACTTCGTCGCGCGCGGCGCGCATCTGGCGGCCATCGCCAGTCGCGGCCTCGAGCTGAACACGCCGGACGCACGGCTGATGTGCGTGCCGGCTTCCGCGTCATCGGACACGAAAGACATGCCTGCCCCGGACGTCGTGCTGCTGTGCGTCAAGAGCCACGGCTTGGACGAGGCTCTCCGGCAGATCGCCGCGCGCTCGCACGAGGACACCGTGGTGGTCCCGCTGCTGAACGGCGTCGACATCCACGAGCGGATACGTGTCCGGCTCCCGAAGGCTCGCGTGTTTCCCGCGTGCGTCTTCGTCGGCACGCACGTGGACCGGCCCGGGGTCGTCTCGCAGGCCGGCGGCGACGGGGTCATCTTGCTGGGGGGCGACCCTGACGACCCCGGCTACGTGCCGACGGCATTCCTCTCGCTGCTCGAAGACGCCGGCATTCGCTTCACGTGGTTCGCCGATCCTCGTCCCGCCATATGGGAGAAGTACGTGTTCATCGCGGCGTTCGGGCTGGTGACCGCGGCCACGCGCACGACGCTCGGAGAGGTGCTCGCCGACGCGAGTCTCCTGAAGGACGTGCGTGAGATCATGAGGGAGGTCGTCGACCTCGCGGCGTGCGAGGGCGTCAGCCTCGATCCGGACGTCATCCCCAACGCCATAGCGAAGGCGGGCGAGTTTCCCTTCGAGACCAAGACGTCGTTGCAGCGCGACGTCGAGGCGGGAGGCCAGGACGAAGGCGATCTGTTCGGCGGCACGATCCTCCGCCTGGGGAAGCGTCACGGGGTGCGTACGCCGGCGACGAGGCGCGTTTGTGCTCGGGTCCGTCGGGGCGCGGTCGCCGGGTAGGCGGACCGCAACATGGCTGCGCGCTGTCGAACAGGCGCGCGAAGCGCGCGAGCAGCACAGTGGGGGGGGCGAGTGCGTGCACCCGCAAGCGGGACAGGAGCCGTGGTGGGCGGCGTTGATGATGTGGGGTGTCGTGAACGCCGTGAACGTGCTCCAGACGGTGGGGTTCCTCTCCAGGATTCGTTCCGGGACCATGACGCTCAACCATCGGCTGGGCTACGTGATGATCGCACTCGCCGCGCCGGCCCTGGTCGCGCTGGTCGCCTTCGTCGAGTCGCGGGCGGGAGTCGTGCTCTCTCTCGGTCCAGTCGTGTACGTCCTCTTCGTGGCGTTGATGCTGGCGGTCGACTACGTCGCTCCGCTGGAGTTCCGCTCGCCGCCCCGGTACGGCATCCTCGTCCCCTACCTCGTCCTCTTCTTCGCCGCGATCCTCCTGATGGGCCTCCCGATGTTCACGTTGAATCGCTCGTACTGGCTGGTCACCGTGGCGACCAGCGTGCTGCTCCTCATGTCCATGGTCGTGGCTCTGCGCAAGGGAGTAGGCTGACAAGACACGCAGGCAGAGCCGCGGCTGACACGCGCTTCCCATTGACGTTTCGGGCGCTCTCGCATCGCGTACGTCGAGCGGCGCGAAAGCCGCGCCGCCGGTGAAGGCGAACCCGTTGGACTACCATGAATCGAGGGCGCGTGAGTGACCTGACGAACTTGCCGAACGTCGGCGGCGTGCTCGAGCGGGAGCTGCTCGCCGTCGGTATCGTCACCGCGGAAGAGCTTCGGCGCGCGGGCAGCCGTGAGGCGTTCCTGCGCATCCGCGGCTCGGTCGACCCGGGAGCGTGTCTGCACGTGCTCTACGGACTCGAGGGCGCCGGGCGCGGCCCTCGTGACTCCGCCGCAGGGTACCGTGCGTGTCGCTGAGACATCGGCCGCCGATCTGCCGGCGGTGCTGGAGGTCGAGCGACTCGCGTTCGGCAACGACGACGTCGCGGATCTCGTGCGTGATCTGGTCAAGGATCCAAGCGCCGCGCCCGTGCTCTCCCTTCTCGCCTGGGATCTCGACCGTCCCCTCCGGCACATCATGTTCTCTGCTGCACGTCTGCAAGGGTCCGGGGCTGCCTCCGGCCACTCAGGCCAGTGAACCCCCGCGCCGGCCGATCAGACCGTCGAGCCACCGGCTGTGCAGCGAGCTCTTCGGATCGTGCGCCCACGTGCAGAGCAGCTCGAACATGGGTCTCGTCGCGGTGAAGCCGAGTGTGCAGGGTTCAAGCTCGCCGCGCATGGCGTCGTCGGTGGTGCCGATCAGCGCCTGGGGGGCCTCCAGGTCGTCGAACAACGTGAGCATCTGCATGCATCCCGCGCCGAAGCGGCAGAGAAGGGGCGGCAGGTCGTCGGGGCGACTGTAGTAGGTCGCGCCGAGGCAGAGCACGGAGAGCTGGTCGGGATTCACAAAGAACGTGACGGTGCGCAGGTGATCGTACTGGTCGGCACGGAGCGGCCCGACGAGCACATGATCGTTGCGGGGTTCGTAGTGCCGGAGCGCGTCCAGCCAGAGGCCCATCAACTCGTGGGAGGCCCGGAGACCCTCTTCGTCGCAGAGGAACTCGATCATCTCGTCGCGGGGGCGCGGCTCGACCTCGCCCATGAGGTAGCCGCAGCCGTGCCTCTCACGCGTGAGATGGAGGGTCTTGCCGTCCATCCAGTCGGTGTAGGCCTTGAACACGCACTGGCGACCCTTCGGCAAGACCAGTGGCTCGAACGGTGCGGGGTCCGGGGCGTCGTAGTAGCCCACGAGCGGCTTCGTGAGCGAGAGCCGTTCGACGATGGGTGCGTAGTCTGGCTGCATCGGGTCCTCCTTCGACGGCGCGGAAGCCGATCGTTCGCTCCTCGCCGGATTCTATGCCGCGACGCAGCGCGGCAGGGCGAGCGGATAGACTTGGCCGGCACGGCACTCCGCACCGCTCGGCGAAGGAGGGCGACGGACGACATGACCGCTGCGCTTCATCGAGATCTGCGGCATCGGCGCCAAGGTGTCGTCCTCGGGCGGGTCGATCGGCTCTTCACGATGGCCTGGCCGTCGCCGGCACAGGATGGGCGTCGAGCGTGAAGACCGTCGGGCTGATCGGCGGGATGAGCTGGGAGTCGACGGCGCTCTACTACCGCCTCATGAACGAGGCGGTGAGAGAGCGCCTGGGCGGGCTGCATTCGGCGCGCATCGTCCTGCACAGCGTCGAGTTCGCCGAGGTCGAGGCGTTGCAGCGCGCCGAGGCCTGGGAGGAGGCCGGCACCCTGCTGGCCGGGGCGGCACGGTCGCTGGAACGGGCGGGTGCCGAGGCGCTGGTGTTGTGCACCAACACGATGCACAAGGTCGCGCCGGCGATCGAGGCGGCGACGACGGTGCCGTTCATCCACATCGCAGACCCGACGGCTGCAGCTGCCAAGGCGGCCGGGCTGGAGCGGGTAGGGCTGCTCGGGACGCGCTTCACGATGGAGCAGCCCTTCTACCGTGACCGGCTCGAGCGCGTGCACGGCATCGAGGTCGTGGTCCCGGGAGCGTCCGACCGGGAGACGGTCCACCGGACCATTTACGAGGAGCTCTGCCTTGGCATGGTCGATGAGGCGTCGCGGGAGGCGTTCCGCGCGGTCATCGGGCGGCTCGTCGCGTCCGGCGCGCAGGCCGTCATCTTGGGCTGCACCGAGATCGGCATGCTCGTCGGGCCGCAGGATTCGCCGGTGCCAGTCCTTGACACCACCGCCTTGCACGCCTGCGCCGCCGCCGCCTGGGCCATGACGGCGTGAGGTGCCTCGGCGCGGGCGCGAAACGCGCGAGTCGCCCCTGCGGGCACAAGTCGCGGCCGGCGGCTGAGGTAAGCTTTGCCGCAGCCACCGGCCGCGACTTGTGCCGCTCACATCGGCGACACGACGAAGGGGTGTCATGACGATCAAGCTGCAGCCAGAGACGGAGGCGCAGCTCATCTCGTCCGTCAAGCGCTTCTTCGCGGAGGAGCTGGACGACGACATCGGCGATCTCAAAGCGCGTCGCGTCCTCGACTTCTGCCTGCGCGAGATGGCCCCGAGCGTCTACAACCAGGCGATCGCCGACGCCCAGCAGACGCTCGAGGTGGCGGTGGCGGACCTCGGCGGCGTGCGGTACGAGGCGGAGTTCGACTACTGGAAGAGGCGCTGAGGTGGACCGGGCGACGACTGCGCCGCACGAGGTCGTGATCCGGCAGGCCGAGCCGGGCGACTTCCCGGCCATCCTCGCCCTGAACGAGACGTTCGTCCAGTGCACCAGCCCGCTGGACGGAGCGGCGCTCGTCGACCTGCACGCGCAGGCGGCCTACCATCGCGTGGCCGAGGTCGACGGCCGGGTCGTGGCTTTTCTCCTCGCGGTCGCGCCTGGCGAGCGCTACGAGAGCTTGAACTACCGCTGGTTCTCAGGGC
Organism: Thermoleophilia bacterium UBA2241; assembly: GCA_002347645.1. Taxonomy (GTDB): domain Bacteria; phylum Actinomycetota; class Thermoleophilia; order UBA2241; family UBA2241; genus UBA2241. Next base: position 13,611 of record DDYF01000005.1, read on the forward strand.
GCTCCAACGACTTCCTCTACATCGACCGCGTGGTCGTGGCGGCCGACCACCAGCATGCGGGCATCGGCGGCGCGCTGTACGCCGACGTCGCGGCGTTCGCGGCGGAGCGTGGCATCGGACGGCTGACGTGCGAGGTCAACCTCGAGCCGCCCAACCCCGCGTCCGACGCCTTCCACGCCCGGCACGGCTTCGTCGAAGTCGGCACCCAGCGGGTGGCCGGCGGTGCCAAGCTGGTGTCGCTGCGCGAGAAGGCCGTGCCGCGCGCGAAGGTCGCCCGGCTCGAGGACCTCCCGTACGTGGGCCCGGCCATCGCGGCGAAGCTGCGGGCGATCGACGTGAACGAGCCGGCGGACCTCGCCGGGCGCGACCCCTATGCACTCTTCGAGGAGCTGAGCGCGGTGACGGGAAGGCGCCACGATCCGTGCTTGCTCGACGTGTTCATCATGCTGACCCGCTTCGTGGCGGGCGAGCCCCGGCGGCCGTGGTGGGCGTACACGTCCGAGCGCAAGGCGCGTCTCGCCGCCGACCGGACGCGCCCGTGAGCCGCCCCGACCGTACCGCCTATGCCGGCGTGCTGATCGCCATCGTGGTGGGCGCCGGCATCGCCTGGGCGGGCAGCCGGGGAGGAGGCGAGATCGGCGGCTTCCCGGTCTTCGCGCTCGCCGTCGCCGTCGCCTATCTCATCCAGTGGGTCGTCTTCGTGCCGGCCTACCTCCTGCAGAGCGAGCGGTTCTACGATCTGACCGGCACCGGCACCTACATCGTGGTGACGACGCTGGCCGTGGCGCTCGCTCCCGCGGTCGACGGCCGCTCCGTCCTCCTCCTCCTCCTCGTGGCCGTCTGGGCGGGACGTCTGGGGACCTTCCTGGTCCGCCGCGTGCGCAGGGCCGGCAAGGACGACCGGTTCGACACCATCAAGTCGTCGTTCCCCCGCTTCCTCATGACCTGGACGCTACAGGGGCTGTGGATCAGCCTGACGCTGGCGGCCGCCCTCGCGGCGATCACGACGACCACGCGCGACGAGCTCGGGCTGGTGACCGTGCCGAGCGTCCTCGTGTGGATCGCTGGGTTCGCGATCGAGGCGGTCGCCGACCGGCAGAAGAGCCGTTTTCGCGCCGACCCGGCGAACAAGGGACGCTTCATCAGCACCGGCCTGTGGGCGTGGTCGCGCCATCCGAACTACTTCGGGGAGATCGTCATCTGGATCGGCGTCGCGCTCCTCGCCGTGCCGGTGCTTCACGGCTGGCAGTGGGTCACGCTGGTGTCGCCGCTGTTCGTCGCGTTCCTGTTGACGCGCGTCAGCGGCGTGCCGCTGCTCGAGAAGAAGGCCGACGCGACGTGGGGCGGGCAGCCCGACTACGAAGCCTACAAGCGCGACACACCGGTACTGGTGCCGCGGCCGCCTCGGCAGGCGGGCCGGCCCTCCTGAACGAGGCGCGTCCTGGTCCTTTCGGCTGTCGCCGCACGCGCGTATGCTGTCGCCAGCGCAGCAGCCGGCGAAGTCCATCGGGAGGGAACGGTGCCGTTCGCGCGTTTCACCGACGGCCACGAGGCGTCCGTCCGTCTCTGCGACGCCGTGCGCGCGGCGATCAACGCCGCGGGTCCCTGCGACGTCCGCGCCACGACGAGCGAGGTCGCGTACCGGCGGCGGGCCGGTCGCGCCTTCGCCTGGGTGCCCCACATGTACCGGCGCAGGGGCGGTCTTCCCATCACCGTGACGATCGGCTTGTCGCGGCGGGACGAGTCCCCGCGCTGGACGCGGGTGGTCGAGGGAGAGCCCGGACGATTCCTGCACGACCTGGAACTCTCCTCCGAGGCGGAGATCGACGACGACGTGCGCCGGTGGTTGCGGGAGGCCTGGGACCAGGCCGGGCCGCCGGGCCCACGCGCAGCGCCCTGATGCGCTGCCGCCGGCGGCCGGCCGGCCCGCGGCCGGCCCGCGCACCTTACCATGGTCATCCGACAGCGGGAGGGTATCGTGTTCGATCACATCGGGATAGGCGCGACCGATCTGCGGGCGAGCAGGGACTTCTTCCTCGAGGCGCTGGCGCCGCTCGGCGTCGCGGTCTGCATGGAGGGCGAGTTCGGCGTCGGGATGGGCTGCGAGGGCAAGCCGTCGCTCTGGCTGTCGCAGCACTACGCGAAGCCCGCGCCGCTGCACATCGCCTTCACGGCCCCCGACAGGAAGACCGTCGACGAGTTCTACGCGGCGGCCATGACTGCCGGTGGGAAGGACAACGGCCCGCCCGGCCTGCGCCCGCACTACCACCCCGACTACTACGCGGCCTTCGTCATCGGCCCGGACGGGCACAACGTCGAGGCCGTGTGCCACACGCCCGAGGGGTGATGTGGGAGACCGTCTCGACCTGGCGGTCGCGGCCGTCCTCCCGGACATCGTCGCGGGATCCGTGGTCAAGGCCATGCTCGAGCAGGCCGGGATCCCGGTCATGCTGCGCGGCTCCGGTAGCACCGACTGGCTGATCCCCGGCACCCCGGGCGGAGCCGGCCCGCTCGAGGTGATGGTCCCGCGAGGACGCCTGGTGGAGGCGCGCGAGCTGATCGGGGCGCTCGAGGCCATGAGCGGCTGAGTCCGCGTCGCGGTGCGGTCGGCGTAGAATGGCCGTCACACCGCAGGCCGGGTGTCTCGTCCGGGCTCGTGCTCTGCGCCCCGCCACGAAAGGGAACGTGCATGTGCGGCATCGTGGGATATGTGGGGGGACACCCCGCCAAGCCGATCATCCTCGAGGGCCTGAGGCGGCTCGAGTACCGAGGTTACGACTCTGCCGGCATCGCGTTGCTCGAAGACGGCGTCATCGCGACGACGCGCGCGGTAGGCAACCTCGACGCGCTGTTCGCGGCCGCCGGCGACAGGTCGTCGCCGGCGACGGCCGGGCTTGGTCACACCCGCTGGGCGACGCACGGGGCCGTCAGCGAAGAGAACGCACACCCGCACGACGACTGCACGGGCCGCGTCTCGGTGGTCGTCAACGGCATCATCGAGAACTACAAGGAGCTGCGGGCCGCGCTGGCGGCCCGTGGTCACGCGCTGAAGACGGAGACCGACGTCGAGGTCGTGGCGCACCTGATCGAGGAGCACGTCGCCGGGGGCTTGGCCGGTGCCGTGCGCGCGGTCGTCCCGCAGCTCGAGGGCAGCTTCGCCTTCTGCGCCGTGTCGGCGGACGAGCCGGACGTCGTCGTCGGTACGCGCCGGCAGGCGCCGCTCGTCGTCGGCGCCGGCGAGGGTGAGATGTTCGTCGCCTCGGCGATCCCGGCCTTCCTCGCGCAGACGAGCCGGGTGGTCTTCCTCGAGGACGGCGACGTCGTGACGCTTCGTGCCTCGGGCGCGGAGGTCACCGACGTCGCCGGGGCGTCCGTCGTGCGCGAGGAGGTCACCGTTCCCTGGGACGAGGACGCCGCCGAGAAGGGCGGCTACGAGACCTTCATGCTCAAGGAGATCAACGAGCAGCCGGCCGCGCTGCGCGACACGCTGGCCGGCCGGCTGGCCGAGGACGGCTCCGTCGACCTCGCCGAGGCCGGCATGGGCGACGAGTTGCTGCGCCGCCTGCGGCGCATCTTCATCGTCGCCTGCGGCACCTCGTACCACGCCGGCCTTGTCGTCTCGTACGCGATCGAGCAGCTGGCGCGTGTCCCGGTCCAGATCGACGTCGCCAGCGAGTTTCGCTACCGGGAGCCGGTGTTCGACCCCGACACGCTGGTGATCGGCATCACGCAGTCGGGCGAGACCGCCGACACGCTCGCCGCGATGCGGCTCGCGCGAGCGGCCGGCTCGCCGGTCCTCGCGCTGACCAACGTCATGGGCAGCCAGGCGACGCGTGAAGCCGACTACGTGCTGTTCACGCGCGCGGGGCTCGAGATCGGGGTGGCGGCGACCAAGACGCACACCGCCCAGGTCGCCGCCCTCCTGCTGCTCGCCCTACGTCTCGCGTGGGCGCGCGGCGTGCAGCCCGAGGCCGAGCTGCGTCGCCTCGGGCGCGAGCTGCGCGCCGTCCCCGAGAAGCTCGCGGTACTGCTCGCCCGTCCCAGCGCGGTCGCGGAGATCGCGGGGCGCTACCATGACGAGCGCTTCTTCCTCTACCTGGGGCGCGGCATGGGCTTCGCCGTCTGCCTCGAGGGAGCGCTCAAGCTCAAGGAGATCAGCTACATCCCGACGGAGGCCTACGCCGCCGGCGAGATGAAGCACGGCCCCATCGCGCTCCTCGACAAGGGCTCGCCCGTGGTCGTGGTGGCCGACGACAGCCCGGTCTTCCCCAAGCTCGTGAGCAACATCCAGGAGGCCCGGACGCGGGGCGCCGACATCATCGCGGTCGCGACCGACGGTGACGAGGCGATCGGCGAGCTCTCGCGCGACGTCCTCTGGGTGCCGCGCACCGACCACCACCTGGCGCCCCTGCTGACCGTCGTGCCGCTGCAGCTGCTCGCCTACCACATCGCCGGCATCAAGGGGCTCAACGTCGATCAGCCGCGGAACCTGGCCAAGACGGTCACCGTCGAATAGGGGGACACGGTGTGAGCGTCCCGGTCTCGGGCCCGCCGCGTGCCGGCCTTCTCTTCGGCCTCGGTGTCGACGTGATCGAGGCGGCGCGCATCCGCCGGCTCCTGGAGCGGATCCCGCGCGCCCGCGAGCGCCTCTTCAGCTCGCAGGAGCGCGCCTACTGCGAGCGCTTCTCCGACCCTTGGCCGCACTACGCCGCGCGGTTCGCGGCCAAGGAGGCTGTCGGTAAGGCCCTGGGAATCGGTATCATCGGCTTCGTCTGGCGGGACGTGGAGGTCCTGTCGGGCGGCAAGCCGGTCGTCGCCCTGCACGGCGGGGTGGCGGACGTCGCCGGGGGGCTGGGTGTCACGCGCATCGAGCTCTCCCTCAGTCACACGGGCGGTGTGGCGTACGCCGTCGCCGCGGCACTCAAGGAGGCGCCGGATGTATGAGTCGCTGCTGATGGGCCTCTACTCGGCCGAGCAGATGCAGAAGGTCGACGGTACGGCGATTCACGGGATCGGCATTCCCGGCTCGCACCTCATGGAACGGGCGGGCTTGGCCGTCGCGAACGAGGTCCTTGAGCGTTACGATCCCGAAGAGGTCGTCGTCTTCGCCGGCAAAGGCAACAACGGTGGCGACGGGTTCGTGGTCGCGCGCGAGCTCTTCAACGCCGGCGTCGACGTCGGCGTGTTCACGCTCGCGCCGGCCGACGCGTACAAGGGCGACGCCAAGCTCAATCTCGAGATCCTCGAGAGGCTCGGCGTCGACGTGCGCGAGGGGTTCCAGAAGGACGGTACCGCGAGCGAGGACGCCGTCGTCGCCGCCGAGCTCGCCGACGTGATCGTCGACGCGGTCTTCGGGACGGGGTTCACCGGCGCGGCCAAGGGCTCCGCGGCCGCGGCGATCGAGCTCATGAACGAGGCCCCGGCCGAGGTCGTGAGCATTGACATCGCCAGTGGGGTCGGCGCCGGCAAGGGGACCGTCAATGGCCCCGCCGTGCAGGCCGACGTGACCGTGGCCCTGCACGCGCCGAAGGTGGGTCACTTCGTGACCCCCGGAGGCGCGTACTCGGGCGAGGTGGTCGTCGTGCCCATCGGCATCCCGCCGCTGTGCGACCACGGGCCGGACGTCTGGCTGCTCACTCTCGCGGGCCTGCAGCCGCTGGTCCGGCCAAAGGGGTCGCTGGACCACAAGCGGTCTGTCGGCACGGTGCTCGTGGTCGGTGGTTCCGCCGGCATGACCGGTGCCGCGCATCTGGCCGCCATGGCGGCTCTGCGCGGCGGCGGCGGCCTCGTCCACTGCGCGCTGCCCGAAGGCGCCGGCGGCGACAAGCCGTATCCGGAGGTCATCGCCGTGACCGTGCCCGGCGAGGCCGGTCGGTTCACAGCGGCGAGCCGTACTCGGCTCTTCGACGAGGCATCGGGGCTCGCCGCGGTCGTCCTCGGGCCCGGCCTCGGGCGCGCCGATGAGACCATCCTTCTGGCGCGCGAGCTCCTGGCCGTCGAGAAGCCGCTGCTCATCGACGCCGACGGACTGTATGCGCTCGGCCTCCGGCCTGAGCTGCTCGCCGACCGTCAGGCGCCGACCGTCCTCACGCCGCACGAGGGCGAGTTGGGGCGTCTGCTCGGCGTCCCGGCCGCCGAGGTGGCCGCGGGCCGGCTCGAACACGTGCGGTCCGCGGTCACACGAAGCGGCGCGACCGTGCTGCTCAAGGGTGAGGCGTCGATCGTCGCGGACCCGTCGGGAACCGCCTACGTCGTCCCGACCGGCAACCCGGGACTGGCGACGCCCGGCTCGGGGGATGTACTGAGCGGCGTCATCGCCGCCCAGCTCGCGAAGGGCCTGGGAGCTACCGACGCCGCATGTCTCGGTGCCTACCTGCACGGGCTCGCCGCCGACATCGCGGCCGACGACGCCTTGGGCACCGAGGGTATGGTGGCCGGCGACCTGTTGACGTACCTTCCGGCGGCGATCGAGCTGGTCAAGGCCGGCGAGAAGGAGGAACACGACCATGAGTGAGCGCGACCAGCCGGCCAAGGGCGAGCCCCTCGTCGCCGACGTGATGATCACCGACGTCGTGACGGTGACGCCCGAGATGGGCGTCAAGGAGTTCGCGGAGCTGCTCCGCGAGAAGCACATCGGTGGGGCGCCGGTCGTCAACGACAAGGGCGAGCTGGTCGGCATCGTGTCGGAAGGTGACCTCATGGCGCTCGACGCCGACCTGCACTTTCCGCACTACATCCAGTTCCTGGACAGCTTCATCTACCTCGAGCGGACGAAGCACTTCGAGGACCGGCTGAAGCGTGCCGTGGCGGCGTCGGTCGACGACATCATGACGCGGAACGTGTTCACGGTCCGGCCGGACGACCCCGTCCGCAAGGCCGCCACGCTCATGGCGAATCACGGCTTCGACCGCGTCCCGGTGGAGCAGGACGGCCGCGTCGTCGGCATCGTCGGGCGTCACGAAGTGCTCAAGGCGCTGGGGCTCTGAGCCCATCGGGACGGTGACCGGATGACGGCGGGGCCGGTGAAGACGGGACAGCTAGCGTGACGGGCGCGCCCGACATGCTGGCCGGTCGCGAGCGCGCCCTGGCCGAGGTCGACCTCGACGCCATCCGCCACAACGTGCGGCGCCTCAGCCGCGACCTGCCGCCGGGCGCGGCGCACTGCGCCGTCGTCAAGGCGAACGGCTACGGCCACGGCGCCGTCCCAGTCGCGCGAGCGGCGCTCGAGGCGGGCTCCACGTGGCTCGGGGTCGCGACGGCGACCGAGGCCGAGGAGTTGCGCGACGCCGGTCTCAAGGGCCGCATCATCATCTTCGGCCCGCTGACCGGCGCCGAGCTGCAGAGGTCGGTGCATGCCGGGGCCGATGTCGTGGTCTGGTCGGAGCTCTTCGCGCGTGTCGCGGTGCGGCTCGGCGCCCGTTGCCACGTCAAGTTCGACTCGGGGATGGGCCGCCTCGGCGTCTCCGAAGACGAGGTCCGCAGGCTCATGCGGCTCGTCGCCTCCGGCCCCTCGCCCCTCGTCGGCCTCATGAGTCACTTCGCCACCGCCGACGAGGCGGACACGGCGTTCTTCGAGTACCAGTTGGGGCGGTTCACCGCACTCGCTCACGAGCTCAAGACCGCGTACCCGAGCCTGCTCTGTCACACGGCCAACAGCGCCGCGACGATCCGCAGCCTGCCGTCGCACTTCGACATGGTCCGCACCGGCATCGCCCTGTATGGCTTGGCGCCCAGCAACGAAGACCCGTTCAAGGACGACCTGCGCCCGGCCATGCGGCTGAGCTCGTACGTCGCCGGCGTCCGCGAGGTACGGCCGGGGGAGTCGGTGGGGTACGGCCGGCGGTTCGTCGCCGAGGCGCCGGCGCGCGTCGCCATCGTGCCGATCGGCTACGCCGACGGCATCTCCCGGGCGCTCACCAACCGCGGCGACGTTCTGGTCGCCGGCCGGCGCTGCCGCATCGCCGGTACGATCAGCATGGACCAGTTGACGGTGCTCCTCCCGGACGACCACGGGCGGCCCGGGGACGACGTCGTGTTCTTCGGCGAGAGCGGGGGAGCGCGCATCCTGTGCGAGGAGGTCGCTCGCGTGCTCGGCACCATCAACTACGAGATCGTGTGCGACGTGTCACCGCGCGTGGTACGCAGCCATCGAGGCGCGGGGCCTGCGGCCTGACGCCGTGTCGGGCGAGACGCACACGCCGGGCGAGGCCGTGGGCGTGTCTCCAGCGGCGGGCGCCCCGGGCGGGCCGAGTCCAGCCGAGATCGTCGCCGCCGCGCGCGCCGCGCTCGGCGACGGCCGGCGCGTGTGGGTCGTGGGCGGGGCGGTGCGCGACGAGCTGCTCGGTCGCCCGCTGGGCGACCTCGATCTCGTCGTCGACGGCCCCGCCGAGCCCTTCGCCCGCCGCCTTGCCGGCCGCCTCGACGCCTCGGTCTTCGCGCCGTCCGAGCGCTTCGCGTCGTTCCGCGTCCTGACCCGCGGGCGGCACGTCGACGTCGCCTCGCTGCGCGGCGAGGACCTCGCCGCCGACCTCGCCAGCCGGGACGCCACGGTCAACGCGATCGCCCGGGAGGTCGCCGCCGAGCCCGGCGTCTGGGGAGGTGGCGGCGTGCTCGCCGCGGGCCCACTCGCCGACCCGCTCGGCGGCAGAGCGGACATGGCGTGCGGCCGGCTGCGCCTGTGCTCCCGGCACGCGCTCGACGACGACCCGCTGCGCGTGCTGCGTCTCGCGCGGATCGCCGCCGTTCTGGGGCTCGAGCCCGACGGGCTTGCATTGGGCGCCGCTCGCGCGGCCGCGCCGGCGCTTGCGGAGGTGCCCGGCGAACGCGTCCGCGACGAGCTCTCAGCGCTCCTCGCCACCGCGCCGCCCGCTCCATCTCGCGCGCTGCGGCGGCTGGCCGGGCTCGGCGCGCTCGCCGTCGTGCTGCCCGAGGTCGACGGCCTCCGCGCCGTCGGCCAGAACCCGTATCACCACCTCGACGTCTTCGCTCACACGCTCGAAGCCCTGGACTACGTGCCGGGGGTCGTCGCCCAGCTCGGCGGCGCGGGATTCCTCGCGTCGCCCGAGGACGCCGGCCTGCCGGGGGTCGCGCCGACCGCGCCCTTGAGCTGGGCCGTGCTTCTGCACGATGTCGGCAAGCCCGAGGTGCGGCAGGAGGACGAGACGGGGCGCATCCTCTTCTGGCACCACGACCGCGCGGGGCGGCGTATGGCTGGTGAGGTGGGGGAACGGCTGCGCTTCAGCCGCCGCTTCATCGAGTACCTCGGGATCCTGGTGCGCCAGCACCTCCGGCTGGGCTTCCTCGTGCGCGAGCAGCCGCTGACGCGCAGAGCGCTGGCACGGTATCGCCGCGACGTGACGCCGTACGTGTTCGAATCGGTCGCCGTCTCGCTCTGCGACAGGCTGGCGACGCGCGGCGAGAAGACCTCGCGCGCCTCGATCGCCCGGCACTACCGGCTGGCCCGTTCGGTCTGGTCACAGGTGACGAAGGCGCCGGTCCCGCACATCCTGAGCGGGGACGACGTCATGTCGCTCCTCGGCGTGTCCCCCGGGCCGGCCGTCGGTCAGGCGCTGGAGGCGCTGGAGGAGGAGGTGGAGGCGGGCGAGGTCCGCGACGTCGACGAGGCGCGCGCCTTCCTCGTGGGTTGGTGGGCCGACGGGGACCGCGGCGAAGGGGCCTCGCGAGCCGAGGAGGGGTAAGGCGATGCCCGAGTTGCCCGAAGTCGAGACCGTCCGCCGCCGCCTGCTGACCTGCCTCCCGGGGCTGATCGTGCGCGACGTGCGCGTGAACGACCCGACGGTGTGCGATGTCGCCGCGGAGGACCTCCGCGGCGGCGTCGTCGGGCGTCGCGTCGTCGGGCTGCGCCGGCGCGGCAAGTACCTCGTGATCGACCTCGGCCCGACAGGGGCTGCGGCGCCGGCCGGCCGACCCAGGGGCACGCCGTCGCCTGCCGGGCCGCCGCCTGCGGCCGGTCCGCCTTCGTCCACCGGCCGCCTGCTCGTCGTGCACCTGCGCATGACCGGTCAGCTGATCTTCCGGCCCCAAGCCGGGGCTCCCCCCTCGCGCTTCGTCATCGCCATGGAGCCGGCCACCGAGCTGCACTTCTCGGACGTGCGCCGCTTCGGCCGGCTGTGGTCGCTCGACCCCGGCGACGAGGACGCCTTCTTCGCCGCCATGGGCCCTGAGCCGTTCTCCGCCGCCTTCGACATCGCGTGCCTGCGTGCCGCCATGGCCGGGCGGCGGGCGCCGCTCAAAGCGTTCCTCCTCGATCAGCGGCGCATCGCGGGGGTGGGCAACATCTATGCCGACGAGGCCCTCTTCCGCGCGCGGCTCAACCCGTTGCGCGCCGCCGGCAGCGTCGGGCCGCGTGAGGCGCGACGCCTGCACGCGGCCATCCTCGAGACGCTGCAAGCCGGCATCGATCACGAGGGCTCGTCGATCGAGAGCTTCATCGACCCGGCTGGCGCACGCGGCAGCTTCCAGGAGATCCTCAACGTGTATCAGCGGACGAGTGAGCCGTGCCGCGTGTGCGGCACGGCGATCGAGCGCGTCGTCGTCGGCGGTCGCGGCACGCACTACTGCCCGCGCTGCCAGCCGCGCCGCGGCGGCATCGCGCCGACGGTACGACGCCTGCGACCCACGGGACCCGCCGGCAAGCGCGACGCGCGCGGCACGCCGTCCGTGATGTGAGCGCGATCGCGAAGGCGCATCGGTGACGACCCTGACCGTCGCCCTGCTTCAGATCGAGGCGGCCGGCTACGACCAGGCCGACAACCTCGCTCGGCGCGAGCGCGCGTGCGGGCAGATCCGGCCGACGGGAGCTTCGTCCGGCGTTTCGCCGCGCTGGCCGCGGAGCTGCGCATGGCCGTCGCCGTGACCTACCTCGAAGTGTGGCCGGGCGGGCCGCGCAACACGGTGACGGTGTTCGACCGGCGGGGCGAGGCGGTCCTTACCTATGCCAAGGTCCACGCCTGCGCCTTCGAGGAGCCGGAGGCTCACCTGACGCCCGGCGACGCCTTCCCGGTGGCGAGCCTCGACACGGCTGCGGGTCCCGTACACGTCGGCGCGATGATCTGCTTCGACCGCGAGTTCCCCGAGGCCGCGCGCATCCTCGCGCTGAACGGCGCCGAGCTGATCCTCGTGCCCAACGCCTGCCCGATGGAGGAGAACCGCACGGGGCAGCTTCGCGCTCGCGCCTTCGAGAACATGGTGGCCGTCGCGCTGGCGAACTACCCTGGGTCGCACGACGACTGCGACGGCCACTCCGTCGCCTTTCACCCGTGCGTGTACGGGGACGATGAAGGCAGCCGCGACACGCTCGTGGCCCGGGCCGGCGAAGGGGAGGAGGTCCGCCTCGCGCACTTCGACCTCGGCGAGCTGCGGGCTTGGCGCGCGCGCGAGGTGTGGGGCGTGCGACTCCGGCGCCCGGACTTGTACGGACGACTGGTGGAGGGCGATGGCACCGGCTGACGGCAGGGGCGAGAGCGCCCTGTACGTCGTCGCCACGTGGGTCCCGCGGCGCACGACGATCACCGTGGGCTCGCTGGGCCCCGTGAGGTTCGCGCGCGGCTGGTACGCGTATGTGGGGAGCGCGCGACGCGGGCGCAACGCCCGCGTCGCGCGCCACCTGCGCGCCGACAAGCCCCTTCGCTGGCATGCCGACTACCTGTTCGCTGTCTTTCCCGGCCGCCTCGCCTGGCTCGTCGACGGCGAGCTGACCGAATGCGAGCTCGCGGGCGCCTTGGCGGGGCTCCGCGGCGCTGCACGCCGGCCGCCCCGTTTCGGCGCCGGCGACTGCCGCTGCGCCGGTCACCTCGTGGCTCTGGCTGCGTGCCCGGACGCGACCTCACTGGCCGCCGCGGCGGACGGCTGCGCCGTCCTCGCGGCCGGTCACCTCCGCGGCTGAGGGCGACGCAGCCCGGCGGCCACGACGCTCTCAGCCTCACGCCGTCGGTCCTGCATCGGGACCGCACGCCAAAGAGCCCCTCAAGTCCTTCGCCACACCGTCCGATGGCTTGCCGGTATCGCTTCGTCGTCCGCTTCGTCACGCGGCCGCCGGCACGCGGCTGCCGCATCGACAGTCTCTTCATGGGCAGCCGCTACACCACCGACTTCGTGCTCAAGCTGGTGCCGCGCCACTGACGGCGCTTGACCCTCACGTAACGTGAGGGTCTACCATCCCGGCTACCATGCAGGAGCGGGTCTGGAGAATCGGCGAGGTCGCGGCGGTGGCGAAGGTGAGCATCCGCGCGCTGCGCCACTACGACGCCATAGGACTGCTGCGACCCTCGTTTCGCAGCGAGGCGGGCTACCGGCTCTACACGCCCGCCGACCTCGCGCGCTTGCAGCAGGTCCTCTTCTTCCGCGAGCTGGGCATGGGTCTGGCACAGATCCGCCGCATCATGACGGACCCCGCGTTCGACACCGGACGGGCGCTGCGCCGCCAGCGTGACCTGTTGAATGAGAAGGCTCGCCACACGAACGCCCTGGCCGGCGTGGTCGACAGGGCGCTGGAGGCCCTTGAGAAGGGAGAGGAGATGGACACGCGCGACATGTTCGAGGTGTTCGGCGAGTTCGACCCCGGCAAGTACGAGGCGGAAGCCGAGGAGCGCTGGGGCGGGACCGAGGCGTACGCGCAGAGCGCGCGGCGCACGAAGCGGTACACGAAGGACGACTGGAAGCAGATCCAGGCCGAGGGCGCCGAGATCACCGCCGCGTTCGTCAAGGCGCTCGACCGGGGACTAACGCCGGAGGACCCGGCCGTGCAGGCACTCGTCGAGCGCCACTGGACGTACCTCGAACGCTGGTTCTATACGCCGACGCCCGAGATGTACGCGGGGCTTGGCGACCTGTACGTGAACGACCCGCGCTTCACGGAGAACATCGACAGGGAGCGCGAGGGGCTGGCCGCGTACCAGCGCGACGCCATGCGCGTGTTCGCGACGGCTCGGCGGACGGGGAAGGAGTGAGACAGCACCCTCAGACGCCGAGCCAATGCCGCAGGCGCCGCCAGAGGCCTTTCGGACCACCCTTGCCAGGAGCGCCCTCCTCCTCCGCGCGGCTGCCCCACGAGGCGTCCTTGCTGAACACCGCCGGCGCCTTGTCCTGCATGGCCTCCGTCAAGATCTTGGACGAGAGCCTGCCCGCGCCGCTCGGGTCGCGCCCGCCGCTCAGGAACGCGTCCTGCAGAATGCGTTCGGACTCGTCGCCCTTCGACCGAAGGCGAGGGTCCGCCGCCGGGTCGTGAAGGTCCTCGTCACCCATGCCATCCTCCCGTGGCGAGACAGGGCGAGCTTACTCCCCCCGGCCTAGCGCGCCTTCTCCCACTTCTGCAGGTAGGCGACCTCGCTGAGGGTCTTGCCGCCGTCGATCTCGCCGCGCAGTCGGTTCTCCTTTTCAAGGACGTCCATGGCGCGGTTGGCGAGCTCGACGGCTTGGGCGCGGGGCAGCACGATGACGCCGTCGTCGTCGCCCACCACCCAGTCGCCCGGCTCGATCGTCTGTCCGGCGAAGGTGACCGGCACGTTGATCTCGCCGAAGCCCTTCGGCTCGCCGGCGTTGGCGCTCACGAGGCTCGAGAAGGCGGGGAAGCCCATGCGCGCGATCTCGGGCGTGTCGCGGATCGCGCCCCACACGACGAGACCGGCCACACCCTTGACCTTGGCGCTGTGGGTCGCCAGCTCGCCCCAGATCGCCGGGTAGCTGTTGAAGGCGTCGATGACGAGCACGTCGCCCGGCTTGCAGACGTCGATCGCCTCGACCGGCTTCGCCCAGTCGCCGGGATAGGTGCGGCAGGTCACGGCCGGACCGCACATGTGCGAGCCGGGCAGGAGCGGCTTGATGCCGTGGAGGCTGGGGCGACGGTGCCAGGCGTCGGAGATGTTGGCCGTCGAGACCTGCTCGAGCACGTCGCGGATGCGGCTCGCGTCGGCGCGCTTGTAGAGGGTCGTCTCGATGCGGACGCCCTCGTCGACCGCGCGCCGGATCTCGGCGGCGGCGGCGGCCGCGTCCTGCGACTTGATGATCGCGCCGCCGACGACGACGATGCTGGCGCCCGCCTCGACCGCCGCCGCCGCCGTCTCGGAGTTGATGCCGCCGGCCACCGAGACGGGGATCGAGACCGCCTCGGCGACGGCCTTCAGGGTGTCGAACGGCATCTCGCCGCGCATCTGCTGGTCGATCGCCGTGTGGATCGCGATGTAGTCGGCGCCGAACGCCTCGGCCTGCTTCGCGCGGGCTACCGGATCGGCCACTTCGACCATGTCGACGATGAGCTTGCAGCCGTAGTTGCGCGCCGCCTCGGCGCACTCCTTGATCGTGCTGTCGGACGCGGCGCCCAGCACGCCGACCACGCCGGCGCCGGCCTTGGCCGCGTACTCGACCTCGACGCGGCCGGCGTCCATGGTCTTCATGTCGGCGACGATGACGCGGTCGGGGAAGGTCGCCTTGAGCTCGCGCACGGCCTGCAGCCCCTCCGCCTTGATGAGCGGCGTGCCGGCCTCGACCCAGTCGCAGCCGCCGGCCACGGCCTCCTTGCCGATGAGGATCGCGCGCGGCAGGTCGACGAAGTCGAGCGCGACCTGCAGCGTGACGCGCGGCTTCTCGGGGTCGCGCGGAGCGGGTGCGCCGCCCTGCGCAGAGTCGGCGGCGCTCATACGCCCATCACCTGCACGACGAGGCTGCGCTCGCGCGGGCGCGCGTCGAAGTCGCAGAAGACGATGTTCTGGAAGCGGCCCAGCGTCAGACGGCCGTCGACGAACGGGACGACCAGCGACGGGCCGACGAGGCCGGCGCGCACGTGCGAGTGGCCGTTGCCGTCCTTGAGGTAGTCGTTGTGCAGGTAGTGCTTGTCGGGCGGCGTGATCGCGTCGAACAGCTCCTGCACGTCGTGCACCACGCCGGGCTCGTACTCGAGCGTCGTGAGGGAGCCGGTGGCGCCGGGGACGAACAGCGTGACCGTGCCGTCCTTGAGGCCGGTCTGGGCGACGGCTTCGGCGACGTCCTCGGTGATCTTGATGATGTCGGCGTCGCCCTGGCTCGCGAACTCGATCGTGCCGGTGACGACGCACATGAGTCCTTCGCGGACGTTCGCCTTCTTCTTGCCGTTGACGATGACGGTGGCCATTGCTTCCTTCCTTTCAGCGGGTCGCGTCCATGGCGGGGTGCGCGCCCAGGGTGGCGGCTTCGGTGGGGACGGGGACGAGGGAGATGTTGTCGAGCAGGCGCGTCGAGCCGAGGCGCGCGCAGGCGATCATGAGGGAGCGCGGGCCGAGCGTGCGGTCCTGCGCGAACGTGTCGGCGTCGACGACGTCGAGGTACTCGACGTGGATGCGCTCCGGTTCGGGCTGCGTCTGGCCTCTGAGCTCGCGCAGGCGGTCGTCGTCGGCAACAAGGGACCGCTCGGGCATGGCGAGGGCGATGCCCGCGGCGACGATCGCGACCTTGGGCGTGCCGTCCGGCTTCAGCGCTGCGGCGCGCCCGGCCAGCAGGGCGCGGTAGAGGTCCGGCGCGACGGCGCGCTGCTCGGGCGTCAGGTAGGCGTTGCGCGAGCTCATGGCGAGGCCGTCGGGCTCGCGCACGGTCGCGACGCCGGCGACCTCGACCGGCAGGTCGAGGTCGCGCGCCACGCGACGGATCAGCGCGAGCTGCTGGGCGTCCTTCTCGCCGAAGAAGCCGACGTCCGGTCGCACGACGCCGAGCAGCTTGACGACGACGGTGGCGACGCCGTCGAAGTGACCGGGGCGCGCCTCTGCCTCGTACTTCTCGTTCAGCGGGCCCGACACGTGCACACTCGTGCACGCGCCGTCCGCGTACATCTCACCTGCGGACGGCGCGAACACGACGTCGACGCCGGTCTCCTCGAAAAGCTTCAAGTCGCGCGCCTCGTCGCGCGGGTAGCGCGCGAAGTCCTCGCCGGCGCCGAACTGCGTCGGGTTCACGAAGAGGGACGCGGCGACGCCGGCGCAGCGGTCGCGTGCGGCGCGTACGAGTGCGAGATGGCCGTCGTGCAGGGCGCCCATCGTGGGCACCAGGCCAAGAGGGCGCGGCAGGGCGGCGAGGGCGGAACGCGCTTCGGCGACGGTGCGCGCGACGATCACGTCCGCGCTCCACGCCGCGTGCCTCGCGTCGTCACGGTCTTGTCTCGCTGCTCAGGATGCTCTTGAACACGCGCACGCACTCGTCGTCGAGACGCGGTGCGGCCAGGGCGAGCGCCTCGAGCGACAGCGCGCGGTAGGCGCTCGCCACTCGCGGCGCCTCGCGGTCGAGCAGGCGCAGGTGGGCGCGGACCGTGGCGACGTCGCCGCGCGCGATGGGGCCGGTGAGCGCACCGGCCGGGCCGCGCGCGGCCAGGTTGTCGACCGTCGTCTTGACGAGGGGCGCGAGGAGGGCGGCGCCGTCCTCGCGCCTCGTCGCCTCGCTCATCAGGTTCGCGGCGTCTGATTCGAGCGCCACTAGAAGGTTGCAGGCGACGGCCGCCGCGAGGTGGTACAGCGTCTTGCGGTCGTCCGCGAGGCGGAAGGGTCTCATCCCGAGACGCCCGGCCAGGTCCTCACCGAGTGTCGCGAGCGCCTCGTCCCACGCCGTCACCGCGCAGGGCACCCCGTCCAGCACCTCGGCCTTGCCGTCGCCGGGGAACGTCTGGAGCGGGTGGAGGCACAGCACGTCCACGCCCGCTTCGTGCAGCGGCTTGAGCAGGTGAAGCGAGCCGAGGCCGCTGGAGTGGATGGCGAGCGGGGCGCGCCCGCTGCGTCGCGCGCCCGGCAGCGCCGAGGCGATCTGGCCGGCGACGGCGAAGATGTCGTCGTCGGGGACCGCCAGCCACCAGGCGTCGGCCTCGAGGGCGGTGTCGACGACGCGCACGCGCGCGGGCCCGCCGCCGAACCCGGCGTCCTCTTCCTGATGCACGCCGACGGCGGACACGGTGAGTCCGGCACGGTCGAGGGCGGCGATGAGCGTCGAGCCCAGGCGCCCCGGGCCGATCACGCAGAAGCGATAGTCGTCGATCTTCAAGCCTCGGCCTTTCTGGCTGCGGTCCTCCCGGTGAGGGCGGTACCGCGCCGGCCATCGGCCTGTTCGCACAGGCGGCCTCTCCGTCTCCGGCACGGGTGCTCGGAGCGGAGCCGAGACGAGGGTAGCGCGCGCGTACGCGCGAATCAATCGCAAGATGCTGGACGGGATGGAGAAACGGCGGCCGCCGCATGGCCGAACGAGCGGTTCGGCCGGAGGGCCGGTCTGCCGGGGCGTGCGGCGGCGGCTGACCGGCCGACCCCGGTGGTACACTCTTGCCATGCCCATCTACGAGTTCATCTGCAACGCGTGCGCTACCCCGTTCGAGGAGCTGGTGCGCAACGGGACCAAGCCCGTCTGCCCGTCGTGCGGGACGGGTGACGTGCGGCGCGTGCTGTCGAGCTTCGCCGTCCATTCGTCGTCGCCCAACCTGGGCGGCCAGGGGGCGAGCAAGAACTGCTCCTCCTGCGCGAGCTCGTCCTGTGCCACCTGCCACTGACGACACCGTCGCCGCCCTCGACGAGCTCCGCCGCGAGGTGGAGGAATGCACACGCTGCCCGCTGCACGCCACGCGCACGCGCGCGGTCTTCGGAGAAGGCGACCACGGCGCCGAGCTCATGTTTGTCGGCGAGGCGCCGGGCTACCACGAAGACCAGCAGGGACGGCCGTTCGTCGGCGCCGCCGGCAAGCTGCTCGAGGAGCTGCTCGGGTCGATCGGCCTGACGCGACAGGACGTCTTCATCGCCAACGTCCTCAAGTCGCGGCCGCCGAACAACCGCGATCCGCGACCCGAGGAGATCGACGCCTGCCGGCCATACCTGTGGCGACAGATCGAGCTCATCCGGCCCAAGGTCGTCTGCACGCTGGGCAACCACGCGACGAAGCTGCTCAGCGGCGACCAAACGGGGATCACCCGCGTGCACGGCAGGCCGCGGCCCACCGAGATCGCCGGCGTGCGCTTGTACCTCTACCCGATCTTCCATCCGGCCGCGGCGCTGTACACCCCGGCGATGCTCGCGACCCTCAGCGAGGACATCGCGCGGCTGCCCGACCTCCTGGCTCACGCGTGCGGAGAGCAGCCGGGGAGTGCTCCCGGCGCGCCGGGCCCGCTGGGCCAGGGCGGCCGGCCCGCCTGGCGGCCGTCGGCCGCCTCGGCGGCTCCGGACGAGGGGACGCATCTCGCCGGCGCGACGGACGCGCAGCCTCTCCCGGGCGTTTCCGCGGCCGACGCCGCGCCGCCACCTTCGCCCCCAGCCGGCGCCGAACAGCTCGGGCTGTTCTGACCTCGCACTGGCGGCGGTCCCGTGCTCACCACACCACCCCGCACGGAGGACGGACACGACGATGCTCAGCCTGACACTCACGTCGCCGGCCACGACGCGCCGGCTCGGGCGCGTCCTCGCCGGCCTGCTTGAGCCCCCATGCCTGGTGACCATCGAGGGTGACCTGGGGACCGGCAAGACGACGCTCGTGCGCGAGATCCTGCGCGCGCGCGGCGTGCGCGGCGCCGTGACGAGCCCATCGTTCACCCTGGCGCAGAGCTACCGCGGGAGTGGCGGCGTGGTGTTGCACCATCTCGACCTTTACCGGCTGAGCCGCGGCGCCGACGCCGACCTCTTCGCTTGGGACGACTACCTGGGCGGCGGGGCGATCACGTTCGTCGAGTGGCCGGCGGCCGGGAGTGAGGCGTTGCCGCCGGCGGACGTGCGGCTGCTGCTCCGGCACAGGACGGTGCGCAGTCGCGAGGCCGAGGTGCATGCGGCCGAGGCGCTGGAGGCGTGCGTCGCGGAGGCGCTCCGGAAGCTGGGCATGGCCGTCGAGCGCCCCGCCGGAGAACGCCGGTGATCCTCGCCGTCGAGACCGCGACGAGCGCCTGTTCGGCGGCGGTGCTGGCCGCCGACGGCGCGCTCGTCGCGCAGCGTGTCGAAGACGAGGGACCCGCGCATGCGCAGCGCCTGTTGCCCTTCGTGCACGAGGTTCTGGGCGAGGCGCACCTCGGCCTCGGGGACCTCGAGGCCGTCGTGTGCGGCCTCGGCCCCGGCGCCTACACGGGCATGCGCATCGGCGTGGCCACGGCGCGCGCCCTGGCGCAGGCCATGGGCATGCGCCTCGGCGGCGTGTCCACGCTCGCCGCCGTCGCCCGCGCCCTGGCGCCGGACGCCGAGCCGGGGGCGCCGCTCGTCGGACTGCTCGACGGGAAGCGGCGCGAGGTGTTCGCGGGCGTGTTCCGCAGCGCCGGTCCGGCGCCCCGGTGGCCGCTCACGGAGGTCGTCCCCGTCGCGGTCGTGGCCGCGGACGAGCTGCCCGGCTTCCTCGAGCAGTGGCCGGGCGCGGTCGTCGGCGGCGATGGCGCCCTCCTGTACGCCGAGCGCCTCCCGGCCGGCGTGTCGCTCGCCGTCCACACCGCGCCGCCGACGGCGGCGCTGGTCGGGCGCGCCTGGCTCGCCCGCGTCCCCGGCGCGGTCGAGGGTTTCGAGGCCGTTCTCCCCGTGTACGGCCGAGCTCCCGATGCCGCGCGCTGGCACGCGGCGGCTCCGGCTGCCACCCCGGAGGGCCGGTCGTGAGCGTCGAGCGCTTCCCCGGAGTCCACCGCGCCGAAGAGCGCGTCATCCGGCCCATGCAGTTCACCGACCTCGAGGCGGTGGCCGAGATCGAGCGGCGGACCTACACGATGCCCTGGTCGCCGGCCGTCTTCAGCGGGCAGCTCGCGCGCGAGACCGCGGTCTGCTTCGTCTGCGAGGTCGACCACCGCCTGGTGGGTTACCTGCTCGCGGACATGTTCGTCGACGTGTGGCATCTCATGAACCTCGCCGTCGACGAACCGTTCCGACGGCGCCACGTGGCCGCCGACCTCTTGGAGGCGTACTTCGGCCTCACCGAGCGGCACGGGCACCGCGGCCACACGCTCGAGGTGCGCGTCTCCAACACCGCCGCGATCGAGCTGTATCGCAGCTTCGGCTTCGTCTCGACCGGTGTGCGGCCGCGTTACTACAGCGACGACCGCGAGGACGCCGCGATCATGTGGAAGGACTGGGAGGGCGAGACGGCGTGACGGGCGCCATCCTCTGCGTCGAGACCTCGTGCGACGACACGAGCGCGGCGGTCGTCGAGGCCGGGCGCGTGCGCTCGTCGATCGTGTCGTCGCAGAACGAGCTGCACGCGCAGTTCGGTGGCGTCGTGCCCGAGGTCGCCTCGCGGCGGCACACGGAGCTGCTGCCGACGGTGGTGGCCGACGCGCTCGACGCCGCCGGCTGTGCTTGGGACGACGTCGCCGCGGTCGCCGTCACGACGGGGCCCGGTCTCATCGGGTCGCTGCTCGTTGGCCTCGCGGCGGCGAAGGCGTACGCGTATGCGCGGCGGGTGCCTCTGATCCCGGTCGACCACCTGCAGGGCCACATCGCGGCGAACTACGCGCTGGGCGTCGAACCGCCGTTTGTCTGCCTCGTGGCGAGCGGGGGGCACACGCTGCTCGCCGTGGTGGAGGTCGGCGTGCGGTTCCGGGTGGCGGCGCGCACGATGGACGACGCCGCCGGCGAGGCCTTCGACAAAGGCGCTCGCCTGCTCGGGCTCGGGTACCCGGGCGGCAGGGAGCTCGACGAGCTCGCGACGCGCGGGAACGCCGGCTACGCACCGTTCCCGCGTGCCGTCCCGCACGGCCGCGATTTCAGCTTCAGTGGCCTGAAGACGGCGCTGCTCTACGACCTGCGGGGCCGTGACGCCGCCGAGATCGACGTGCATCGCGCGGACATCGCAGCGAGCTACCAGGGAGCGATCGTCCGCCAGCTCGTCGACAAGACTCTCGCGTGCGCCCGCGACGAAGGCCTGCGCCGTGTCGCCCTCGCCGGCGGCGTCGCCGCCAACTCGGGCCTGCGGCGCTCCATGACCGAGCGCTGCGCGGCGTCAGGCCTCGAGCTCTTCCTCCCGCCGCTCTCGCTCTGCACCGACAACGCCGCCATGGTCGGCCTCGCGGCCGGGCACCTGCCGGTCGTTCCGTGGCCTGAGTACCTCGCCATCGACGCCTACGCGAGCGCGACGCAGGCCAAGGCGGCGCGACGCCCCGGTGTCCGAAGGCCGAATGGGCGTCGCGCGAGCCACTGACCGCGCCAGTCAGGCGGGAGCGGACGCCACGCCGGCCCGCTAGAATCGGGTCATGACGACCAAGTCACAGCGCGCCACCGAGTCCCAGCCCGCTACCGGGTCCCGGCCCGTCACCGGGCCTCAGCCCGCCGCCGACCTGTTCGTCCGCTGCCTGGAGAGCGAGGGCGTCGAGTTCGTCTTCGGCATCCCCGGAGAGGAGACGCTCGCCGTCAGCGAGGCTCTCGACAAGTCCGAGTCCATCACCTTCATCCCCACCCGTCACGAGCAAGGCGCTGCCTTTATGGCCGATGCCTACGGGCGCCTGACTGGCAGCCCCGGCGTGTGCCTCGCCACCCTCGGGCCCGGCGCCACCAACCTGGCCACCGGCATCGGCGACGCGAACCTCGACAACGCGCCGGTGGTGGCGCTCACCGGTCAGGTGAGGCTCGCCGGGATGCACAAGGAGACGCACCAGTTCATCGACACCGTCGACATGCTGGCGCCCATGACCAAGTGGAACACGCGGATCCACGACCCGCGCATGATCGGCGAGGCCGTCCGCAAGGCGTTCTCCATCGCCGCCTCCGAGAAGCCCGGCGCGACGCACCTGGAGCTTCCCCAGGACGTCATGGGCTCGCCGGCGACCGGGCGGCCGCTGCCGCACGCCCCGGTCGCCGTCACCGAGCCGGACGCCGCGGCCTTGCAGCGCGCCGCCCACCTCATCCAGGCCGCGAACCGGCCGCTGATCCTGGCCGGCAACGGCGTCGTCCGGCAGAGAGCGTCGCAGGCGCTGCGCGACTTCGTCCGACAGACCGGCCTGCACGTCATCACGACCTTCATGGGAAAGGGAGTCGTCGATGCCGACGACGAGCGCTTCCTGTTCACCGCCGGCCTGCGCGCACAGAACTACCCCAAAGGCGTCATGGGCCGGTCTGACCTGATCGTCACGGTCGGCTACGACATGGTCGAGTGGCCGCCCTCGAGCTGGAACCCCGACGGTACGCAGCGCATCGTCTGCATCGACACCGTCCCGCCCGAGATCGACGCCGACTTCGTCTCCGAGGTGGAGCTCATCGGCGACCTCGGCCATACGCTCAAGGAGCTGGGCTCCCTGTTGTGGAACAAACCCACGGCCAGCTGGGAGGCACCGCCGTATCGCACCGCCTTCCGGCAGGTGCTCGAGGCCGGCGCCGACGATGACAGCCCCGTCAAGCCACAGCGCGTCCTGCGCGACCTGCGCGCCTTGATGGCGCCCGACGACCTGCTGATCTCCGACGTCGGCGCCCACAAGCTCTGGGTCGCGCGCCTCTGGGAGGCGCACGAGCCCAACACGGTGCTCATCTCGAACGGGTTCGCCGCCATGGGCTTCGCCCTTCCCGCGGCGGTCGCCTGCGCTCTTGCTTTTCGCGGCCGCCGCAAGGTCGTCGCGGTCTGCGGCGACGGCGGCTTCCTCATGAACGTGCAGGAGCTCGAGACCGCGCGCCGTTTGGGGCTGCCATTCGTCGTTCTGGTGTGGAGGGACGGCGCCTTCGGTCTCATCGAGATGCACCAGCGCACCAAGTACAAGCACGTGTCCGGGACCCGCTTCGACAACCCGGACCTCGTCGCCCTCGCACATGCCTTCGGTATCGAGGGCCTGCGTGTCCAAACGGCCGGCGAGCTGCCCGCCATTTTGAAGAAGGCGCTCGCCGCGCGCGGGCCCGTCATCGTCGACATCCCGATCGACTACAGCGAGAACGACAAGCTCGGGATCGATCTCTGGAAGCTCGCCCCCGAGGTGTGGCCGAGCCTCTGAGCAGCGCGCGCGACCCCTTCGCCGCGCCGGGTGGCTGACCGGCCTTTCAATACGTTAACGTGTTCACAAGCAGCCGAATTGACGGGCACGGTCGTTGTCCGCGCCGGCGGCCGGATCAGGGGAAGGTCAGGTAACGCGGCAAAGGGAGGCTGTACTTGACGACCGCAACGCTCAACAACCAGGGCCTCAAGCGCGTGAGGATGAGGCTGATCACGGCGGTGATCGTGGTCTTCACCCTCACGTGTTCCGGGTCCTTCGGCATGGAGGACGTGATCTCGTCCTCCGGGCCGGGTTTCACCCTGCTGCTCATCATCGTGCTGCCGTTCCTCTGGAGCTGGCCCATGGCCTTCGTCTCCTCGGAACTGGGGGCGGCGATCCCCGAGGCGGGGGGTCTGTACCGCTGGATCCGCCGCGGCCTGGGCGAGTACTGGGGGTTCCAGGGTGGTTGGTGGTGGACCCTCTCGCTGTGGGTCGACTCCGCCGTCTACGTGGCGCTGGCCCTCGACTACCTGCAGAACAAGTACGAGTTCGACGGCACGACCCGGGCGATCATCGGGATCGCGATCATCGCGTTGTTCACCTTCATCAACATTCGAGGCCTTGACCTGACAGGCTGGTCGCTGACGCTGATCCAGATCGGCGTCATGGTCCCCTTCGTCATCTTCACGATCATGGGTATCGCCAAGGGCAGCGGCAGTCCGACCGAGCCGTTCCTCGGCACCGACAGCTTCTGGACGTCGCTCAACCTGGGTCTGGCGATCATGATGTGGATGTACTCGGGGTACGAGTCGATGTCGACGCTCGCCGGCGAGATCGAGAATCCCCAGCGCGTCATCCCGCGGGCCCTCATGATCGGGACGCCGCTCGTCATCATCACCTACTTCTTCACCGTCCTGGCCGGCATCATGGCCGCCGGCGACGGTAATTGGGCGAACATGTGGACCGGCGGCGGCGGCATCGACTTCGTCGAGGCGGCGAAGATCGTCGGCGGCAACACCCTCGCCTACCTCATGCTCATCTCGGCCATCCTCTCGAACGTCGGGCTGTACGCGGGCTACCTCGCGACCGGCTCGCGCCCGTCGTTCCAGATGTCACGCGACCGGTTGTTCCCGAAGTTCTTCGGCGCCACGCACAAGTCGTGGGGCACGCCGTGGGCGGCGATCCTCGTCATGGCGGTCATCAACGCGGTGCTCATCAACTTCGAGTTCGACGCGCTCATCACGATCGACGTCTTCCTGTTGATGTTCGCCTACATCCTGATCTTCGTCTCGGTGATCGTGCTGCGCCGTCGCGAGCCCGATCTGCCGCGGCCCTTCAGGGTACCGCTGCCGACCTGGGCGCTGACCATCGTGGTGGCGATCCCGAGCGCCATCGCCGTGATCGCGCTGTTCATCAACGGAGTCGACTGGCTCATCGGCGGCCTCATCGGGATCCTGACCGGGCCCGTGGCCTACCTGATCTTCAAGTCGGCGTACAGAGGCGTCACGGACGAGGCGCTCGAGGGCGCCACGGTGACGCCGAACGGCCAGCTCACCGAGTTCGGCGCCGAGGTGGAAGGAGGTCGGGCATGACGGTGAACAGCCTCGGCCGGTGGACCGGCATCTGCGGCGTCCTCGCCGGCATCGCTGCCATCGCGGGCGGGCTGTACGCGCGCTCGGTGCAGCCCGTGTTCGGCATACCCGGGTTCTTCGGCCTTCAGTGGGACCTCGCCTTCTCGGGCGTGGGCATGCTTGTCGGCATCGGCATCGTGATGGTCGTCGGCGGCCTGTTGAGCTTCAAGTGGCCGAGCCTCGGCGCCGTGATCGTCAACGTCGTGGCCATGGTCGGCCTGGCGTACGTGTTCGACCGGGGCCAGTACCGCTGGCTGCCGTTGCTGTACTACTGGGCGGCGCCGTGGGTGCTGGCATGGCTCGCCGGCATCTTCGCCGGGTATGCCCTGCACGCGCGGGTCGAGCCGCACGGCAAGGTCGCGAGCGCCGGGGGCCAGTCCGGTCCGGCGCCGGGTGCAGCGGCCTGACGCCGGCGTGACCGGAGCCGGCGACGCCACGTCGCGGCTGCCGGAGTCAAGCGTGTGATCAAAGACGGGCGGCGGGCCGCGCGAGCGGCCCGCCGCCCGTCCCGTGTCGCGGGGGCGGGGGGGCCTGCGCGGCAGAAGCCCGCCGCGCGCGCTGTGGCAACGCCCCGGCCGCGCGCCGCGGCCACGCTGCAGACTCGCGACAGCCTGGTGGCCGATCGGGCACCAGGTCAAGGGACGAGCAGGTCGCCCGTGACCCGACCGGCGACCGCGCGGGACGTCACGGGCTTCAGGATCCCAGAAGAATGGTCACCGGGCCGTCGTTGACGAGTTCGACGTTCATGTGCGCGCCGAAGATGCCCGTCTGGACGGGGACGCCCGCGACGCGCAGGGCCTCGACGTACGCCTCGTAGAGCTCCTCGCCGACGTCTGGCGGTGCGGCATCGGTGAAGCTCGGCCGGTTGCCCTTGCGCGTGTCCGCGTAGAGGGTGAACTGCGACACGGCGAGCACCTCGCCGCCCACATCTCCCAGCGCACGGTTCATGAGCCGGTCGTCGTCTTCGAAGACGCGCAGCTTCACCGTCTTCGCCGCCAGCTTGGCTGCCGTTGCCGGCGTGTCGCCGTGACCGACGCCGACGAGCGCCAGGAAGCCCCGCCCGATCTCGGCCACGCGGTCGCCTCGCACCGTCACGGACGCCCGACACACCCGCTGCAGCAGAACCCTCATGACCCCCATTCTAGCGTCCCGAGCTTTGCCTTCGGGCTGCGCGGAGGCCGCCGCGATGGGCGGAGCGTTGCGGGCGCCGCGTCGCGCAGCACGTTGCAGGCGCCGCGCCGCCCGCCGACGACGCGGGCGCAAGCACGCCGCATCCTCTCCCACCACCCGTTTCGGCGAGGCGGTCTCTCATCCCCGTGTCGCCGCCTCGCGTCGCACGTCCGCGCGAGCACTCCACGGACGCGACCGCCACGGGCTGGCGGGACGTCCGCCGCGCGTGCCAAAAGCACTGCAAATCAGCGTTATCGCGTGCCCTCCGCACGGATCCGGCCAGATTCACGAGCCCATGGCCTCCCGATGGTTTGACAGCCCTGCGTTCCGGCCATACCATAGTGACCCCGCGAGACTCAGCACTCTCGCCATGAGAGTGCCAGACCAATCGCAACGTTCAGAGGAGGGTTGTTGCATGAAGCTCAAGCCGCTTGAGGACCGCGTCATCATCAAGGCCGTCAAGGAAGAGGAAAAGACGGCCAGCGGCATCGTGCTCCCCGACACGGCCAAAGAGAAGCCGATGATGGGTGAGGTCGTGGCCGTCGGCGACGGCAAGTGGGACGAGGACGGCGAGAAGCGGATCCCCGTCGACGTGAAGAAGGGCGACAAGGTCATCTACGGCAAGTACTCGGGCACCGAGTACAAGACCGCCGACGGTGATGAACTCCTGATCCTGCGCGCCAGCGAGATCCTGGCCGTGGTCGTGAAGTAGAGAGGAGGCTGACGTAGCGTGGCTAAGGAACTGAAGTACGACGACGAGGCCCGGCGCGCACTCGAGCGCGGTGTGAACGCGCTCGCCGATGCCGTGAAGATCACCCTCGGCCCCAAGGGCCGGTACGTGGTGCTCGACAAGAAGTTCGGCGCTCCGACCATCACGAACGACGGCGTGACCATCGCCCGTGAGATCGAGCTCGAGGACGTTTTTGAGAACCAGGGCGCCCAGCTCGTCAAGGAAGTCGCCACCAAGACCAACGACATCGCCGGTGACGGCACCACCACCGCGACGTTGCTCGCGCAGGCCATCGTACGCGAAGGCCTCCGCATCGTGGCCGCCGGCGCCAACCCGATGGCCGTCAAGCGTGGCATCGAGGCTGCGGTCGACGAGGCCGTCGCCGCCATCAAGAAGCAGTCGAAGGAGATCTCGGGCAAGGAAGAGATCGCCCGCGTGGCCACCATCTCGGCGCGCGACCGCGCCGTCGGCGACGTGATCGCCGACGCGATCGAGAAGGTCGGCAAGGACGGCGTCGTGAACGTCGAGGAGTCGAACACGTTCGGCCTCGACCTCGAATTCACCGAGGGCATGCAGTTCGACAAGGGCTACCTCAGCCCGTACATGATCACCGACCCCGAGCGCATGGAGGCCGTCCTCGAGGACGCCTACATCCTCATCGCCAACTCCAAGATCGGCGCCGTGCAGGATCTCCTTCCCGTGCTCGAGAAGGTCATCCAGCAGGGCAAGCAGCTGCTCATCGTGGCCGAGGACGTCGAGGGCGAGGCCCTCGCGACCCTCATCGTGAACAAGCTGCGCGGCACGTTCACCTGCGTCGCCGTCAAGGCACCGGGCTTCGGCGACCGCCGCAAGCGCATGCTCCAGGACATCGCCATCCTCACCGGCGGCGAGGTCATCACCGAGGAGATGGGTCTGAAGCTCGAGAACACGCAGGTCTCGCAGCTCGGCCGCGCCCGCAAGATCGTCGTGACGAAGGACAACACCACCATCGTCGACGGCGCCGGCGACACCGACCAGATCAAGGGCCGCATCAAGCAGATCAAGTCCGAGATCGAGACCACCGACTCCGACTTCGACCGCGAGAAGCTCCAGGAGCGCCTGGCCAAGCTCTCCGGCGGCGTGGCCATCATCAAGGTCGGCGCGGCGACCGAGGTCGAGCTCAAGGAGAAGAAGCACCGCATCGAGGACGCGCTCCAGGCGACCCGCGCGGCTGTGGAAGAGGGCATCGTCGCCGGCGGCGGCGTGGCGCTCACCGACGC
>DDYF01000041.1 GCA_002347645.1 Thermoleophilia bacterium UBA2241
GGCGGCGATCGCCGCCTCCAGGGCGTCCGGGCGCAGGGCGTGCGCCTCGTCCGTCTCGATCGCCCGCAGGTTCTCGGTGCCGAACCCGGCCAACAGGGCGCCCTTCTGGACCGACGAGTGCGCCTGGTCCGAGGCGTACACGACGAGGGGCGTCCTCTCAGTCTGCAGGCCGCCCCGGTTTTGGCTGAAGCCGGTCGTTCGCTCGCGAGCGCAGAGCAGGGCGGTGAACGTCGCGGTGCTGGCCGAGTCGTGGATGACGCCGCTGAACGTCTCGGGCAGCCCGACCATCTGCCGGAGCCAGTCCATGACCACGTCTTCGACCTCGGTGCACGCGGGGCTCGTGACCCAGTTCATGCCTTGTGAGCCGAGGCCGGACGAGACAAGGTCCGCGAGGACGGATGAGAGGTCAGTGTTGGAGGGGAAGTAGGCGAACCATCCAGGGTGGTTCCAGTGGGTGATGCCGGGCAAGACGATGCCGTCGAGGTCCGCGGCGATCGTCGCCAGGTCGTCGCCGCGCTGCGGCGGCTCCGCGGGGAGCTGGGCGTGGACGTCGCCGGGCTGCACGCGACTCATCACCGGGAGCTCCTCCAGGTGCTCGCGGTAGTCCGCGACCCAGTCGATGAGCTCGTGGCCGAGCCTGCGGAAGTCGTTCGGGTCCATGGGCGCCTTCTTCGTCGGGTCGGGGGGCGGCGCGGCCCCGGCGTGCCGGTGCCGCGCCGCCGATTCTACGCGAGCGGCGGTCACCCGTCGCTGGTACTGGTTTCGGCGTTGCGTTTCTGTCAACCTGTGTACCGGCGGCCACCGCTGTGGCCGCTGACGCCGTCCCAACTCGGCCCGGGAGGAGCGGCTGTGAACTACATGTACCAGCTCAAGGACCCGCGCGGTCATCTCCGGCGCATCGTCCTCGACTACCTCAAGAAGATGCGCGTGCTCGGCCGTGCCGCCAACCGCAATGTCAGGTTCGTCGACGCCGCGCAGGGCGAGGGCGCCGACACGGTGGGCTGGCTGCTGCACGACCCGCGGGTCCAGAACGTGGATCACCGCTACCTGCTCATGGAGGACGGCGACGTGTGGCACGAGTGCATCGGCGCCGCCGGCGAGACGCCTTCAGCCGAAGACAAGCAGTGGCTGGGCCAGCCGACCGACGACCTCGCGACGCTGCTGCCGAAGTCGCTGCTTGACGCGCAGATGGGCGGGTCCGGCTACCTCGTCGACGAGGACAGCGTGGCCGAGGGACCCCTGCTCACCGGCGACCGGCGCGAAGGCCAGCAACCGTTCCAGGGGCTGGACCGGCGCCGGCGGCCCTGACGACCCGCGGGAGGATCCATGGCGACCGAGTTGGCGATCCACGCCGTGCACGAAGGCGGCATGAGGTTCACGGCGGGGAACGGCACGCACGAGATCCAGTGCGACTACCCTCTTCAGCCCGGCGACCCCGGCACCGGCCTGCGCTCGCTCGAACTGCTGCTCGCGAGCCTGGCGACCTGCGCCGGCAACACTGTGGCCCTCGTCCTCGGCCAGATGGAGCAGCCCTTCGCCGGCCTGGAGGTCGACGCGCGAGCTTCGCGCCGCGAGGAGCACCCCACCGTGCTGACCGACATCCATCTGGAGTTCGCGGTCCGGGGATCGGGAATCGAACGGGCCGCCGTCGAGAGAGCCATCGCAGTCGCCGAGACCCAGATCGCGCCGGTGTGGATCATGGTCAAGGCGGGGACGCCGATCAGCACCTCGGTCCGCCTCGACGGCGACTGATCTCCCTGCCGGGGGTACATCAAGCGTGCGATGAGTCGTCTGTCCACGCGCGCGCGCTTCCTCTTCAGGCTCCTGCAGGCCCGACGGCGCCGCCGCCCGCTCACGCTCAGCCACCTCGTCACATCGCGGTGCGACGGTCGCTGCCCCACGTGTCTCTGGCGGGGCCGGACGCCGGGGGAGATGGACACGTCGACGGTCCGCTGGCTCTACGAGGAGGCCGGCCGGGCGGGCCTGGCTCACGTCGTCGTGTGGGGAGGGGAACCGCTTCTGCGCGTCGACCTCCCTGCCCTCCTCGAGGGCGCCCGCCGCGCCGGCATGGCGACGACGCTGATCAGCAACGGCTGGGCGCTCGCGGAGCGGTGGGCCGAGCTGCGCGGTCTCGTCGACGTCCTCATCTTGAGCCTCGACGACACGGGACGAGCACACGACCTGCTGCGTGGCCTGCCCGGTCTCTTCGAGCGGCTCGAGAGCTTCGCTGTTGACGTCCGCGAGGATCCGCTCCGCCCCGCGCTGCTCGTCAACACGGTGGTCTCGCGCGAGAACCGCGGCGCGCTGGGCCGGGTCGCCGCCGCCGCGCGCCGCTGGGGCGCGGGTCTCTACCTGTGCCCGATGGAGACCGGCGAGATGACCTCGCGGGGGTTCGTCGCGCCGTTGGCGGGCCTCGCTCTGCCGCCGGACGAGCTGCGCGCCGTCGCCGCGGAGGCGCGTGCACTCAAGGACGCGGGGCTGCCGATCCTGAATACGTGCGCCTACCTCGACCTCGTCGCGCGCGACCCGGCCATCGCAGGGTATGCGTGCCGCGCGCCGCGCGCTGTACTGACGGTGCAACCGAACGGGGTCATCCGCGACTGCGTCCGCCGTGACGAGGCCATCGCCGACGTTCGCGACCTGCGCGCGAAGGGCGCGCCCCTGGCGAGCGTGTTCTCCCTGCCCCGCTACAGGGCCATGGTCGCCGCTTCGTGTTCGTGTACAGCGTGCAATAACCCCGACGTCGTCGAGCTCTCCTGGCTCTGGGACCTGCGCCCGGCGATGCTCGGCAAGGTGGCGGAGTTGGCGACGCGCTGACCTCTGCCGTCCAAGGCGGACAGGCGCGCGACCGCGGGTTCGCCGAACTGGCGTCGCCGTGTCTCGCGCCAGGCCATGACAGCATTTCGACATCCGTTGCGGGGGCGATATGCTCACATCGACGACGGCACCGGGCGGGACGACGCCCGCCCGGGAAGGCGCGTCGCGCCTTCAGACCTCCAGACGCGCCGGGGACAGTACCCGGCGAAAGGAGCGACATCATGGCTTTCGCGTTCGGTCCCAGACGTGCGACGTACGTGGACATCGGCGAGACGCTCAAGCCCGGCGAGGGCCCGCTCTCGCCGGACGAGCTCTCCCGGTTTGAGACGCTGGACCTCGTCTACCGGGCGCTCTGCGCTCTGCTCTACAACTACGTGCCGACGTCCGGCCATCCGGGAGGCTCGATCTCGTCCGGACGCTTCGTCGAGGCTCTCCTGTACGACGCGCTCGACTACGACCTCGGCGACCCGGACCGCGCCGACGCGGACCTGATCTCGTACGCCGCCGGGCACAAGGCGATGGGCCTGTACGCGATGTGGGCGCTGCGCGACGAGATCGCTTCGGTCGGCGCGCCCGCGCTGCTCCCCGCCGACGAAGTCAAGCGGCTTCGTCTCGAAGACCTGCTCGGCTTTCGCCGCAACCCGATCACGGCGACGCCTCTGTTCCGCGACTTCCGCGCCAAGGCGCTGGACGGTCACCCGACGCCGGCGACGCCGTTCGTCAAGCTCTCGACCGGCGCCTCCGGCGTCGGCGTCGCAAGCTCGATCGGTCTCGCTTTCGGGGCGCGCGACTACTGGGGCGCCGACGCGCCTCGTGTCCACCTCGTGGAGGGCGAGGGCGGCCTGACGCCGGGGCGGGTGGCCGAGGCACTGGCCGCCGCGGGCACGGCGTCGCTCGACAACGTCGTCCTGCACCTCGACTGG
>DDYF01000023.1 GCA_002347645.1 Thermoleophilia bacterium UBA2241
GCACACAACCCGGGACACTACTTGAGAAGCCGCGGGGCGTCACCGGTTCAGGTGACCTGTGGCGCACACCGGCGCGAGCAGCCGCCCAGCCAAACGTCGGAGCGCCTAGAGTGTCCTATCCCCGAGTAGTACCGACACTCGGAGCCCTCTTGCCTCATTGAGATGGGGCGACACATCCTTTCTGCCAGAGAGGCCAATCTCGACAGGAGGAGCGTCGCCCCATGACCAATGATGATGTGCTTTTCGCCTACCGTCTACGGGTGCTCGCCAGCGCCCGTGAGCTCGGGTCCGTCGCCGCGGCCTGCCGCCTGCACGGCATCCACCGCTCGACCTTCTACCGCTGGAAGGCGATGGCGGAGCGCTTCGGCTCTGAGATCCTGCGGCCCCGGGAGCGCCGCCGCCCGCAGATGCCGAACGCGATCCCGGTGCTCATCGAGCAGCGCATCGTCGCCTTCGCCCTCGGCCACCCCGGCTACGGACCGGCGCACATCGCCGCCGAGCTCGCCCGCGAGAAGTGGGGCGGCTTCAAGGTCTCACCGAACGGGGTCTGGCGCGTGCTGCGCCGTCACGGCATCCACACCCGCGGTCTGCGCCTCGGCCTGCTCGCCGGCTACGCCGCCCCGCCCGAGCCGGCGCGCGAGCCCGAGCCCGAGCGCCACATCGCCGTCGATCATCCCGGCGAGCTCGTGCAGATGGACTGCTTCTGCATCGGCCGCCTGGCCGGCACCAAGGGCGTCGTCTGGCAGTACACGGCGATCGACGCCGCGTCGGCCTTCTGCTGGGCCGAGCTGCACGTGACGCCCAGGAACCCCGACGTGCGCTTCGCGAGCGCGCTCGCGCGTCGCGCAGCCCGCGAGCTCAGGGACGCCGGCTGGGAGCTCGAGCGCGTCTCCACAGATAACGGCTCGGAGTTCCGCAACCACGTCTTCGACGAGAACCTCGCGAGGCTCGGGACCAGGCACACCCTGATCAGCCCCGGTCGGCCGCAGTCGAACGGCTTCGTCGAGCGCGTGCAGCGCACCATCCTCGAGGAGTGCTGGAAGCCCTCCTTCGCCCGCTACCTGGTGCCCAAGTACAGGGGCCTCAGGCGTGAGCTCGAGCGCTACCTGCAGCTCTACAACCACGACCGCACGCACAACGGACGCCACACCAAGGGGCGCATCCCCGCCGAGGTCCTGGGTGCGGCTAAGATATGGCGGTGACAGACGGGATGTGTCGCCACATCTCGGGGTCAGTACAGCCTAGAGCCTTTCTGCTTGACTGAGCCGCGAGCTAGCAGTGCCAGCCGAGAACTGTTCACGAAACCGGAATGGCCCAATTCCGCGCACTTGGCCGCAGTCACACTGCGGGGAAGTGGTCGGCTACTGCGCGCTGGATCTCGTCGGCGGCGCGTTCACAGCGCCAGCGAACTTCCGGCGAGAGGTGAGGCTCAATCGCGCGAAGGTCGCGGCGACTGCCTCGGCCTCGAGAACAGTCTCGGCGACGAGCTGGTCGGTGGACACTGGCGGGGGGGAGCGGGCCGAGAGGGATTGCGCGGGCCGGGATTGCGTCGACGATGCGTTGCTGGCGCTCCCTGTGTGCGAGCTTGCGGTATGCCTCGCTGCAGTAGTGTCAGGGATGCCCGGCGCGGCCGCCGACGGCGGCCGGTGCGCGGCTGGGGGGCAGCGGTACGCCGCAGATACAGTGAGTCGGCGGGGTGGCCATGGCGTCACGTCAGTCGCGGTGTCACCCGTCAGGGCGCACGGTTGCGGATTCTGGGGGCTTGGTCGATTGGCCGAGATTTCGCAGCGTGGGGGATTCGAAATGTGGGGCGTTTCCCATAGAGATTCGACCTCCATGCCCCCGGCGGCGGTTCGACGCCTAGCGTTGCGATGAAGCACGAAAGGGGAGTGGCCGGCACGGGGCATCGGCCGCGCGTCGCGCGCGGCCGGCGGGATCGACGGGGCGGGCTGGCAGCCCGGCAGCGCGTGGGTGCCAGGTACCCAGTCGACGGCGACGACGCTCTGCGCTTCATCGCTCAGCACCGCTGACGACGAGACACAGAGGCTCTACAGCACCGGCCCACTCAAGGGCGGGCCGGTGCGCTATCCGGACGCGGCGGCGAGCTTGCAGTCGCGAAGCGAGGGCCGGGTCCCGTCCGAGTAGGAGAACTTGAGATGGTTCTCGTAGCCGAGACTCTCCGCCCCCGCCTTGATGAGACGGGCGATGGTGAACACCCGGTCGGCGGTCTGGCGGGCCTGCTTCATGCCCCACTCGTCGTCGCTCACCTCGCCGCGGCCGCTGGCCCAGCCGTAGGCCCCGAACTGGCAGGTCCCGTCACCGTTGCCGACGATCAAACAGCCGTTGCGCACGAAGGGCAGCCAGGTGGCGAGGATCGTGGTCTCAGCCCCGCCGGAGCGCCGCGCCGCCGTGGCGAGCACGCCGACCGGCCGGTTGGCGAGCCTGAAGTCCTAGTGACGCAGCGGCCGGGTGCGCATGATGAAGCGGGCGAAGAGGTCGCTCGGCAGGCCGAAGTAGACCGGGGTCGCGATGCACAGCCCGTCGGCGGCGAGCATCTTCTCGAGGACCGCCTGCACGTCATCCTCGTCCGCCTGCACGCAGGGGATGTAGCGCGCATCGTCCTTGGTCTTGCCGCAGACGTTGCACGCCCTGCAAGCTTCGATGTGCAGATCGCGCAGATCAATCACCTGCGTCTCGACCTCACCGGGGTAGGTGGCGTGCAAGGTCGCGAAGCCCTCGTCGAGCAACAGGGCGCTGTTCGAGCGGTCACGAGGGCTGCAATTGAGTCCCAAGAGGCTCACACTCATAAGCACCCCTTCTTATGGCCATGCAGAAGACGTATTCTATCATTGCGCCATGAGGGCGCAAGGGCTTGCGCCGTTGAAGACGCGCACCGGCTCGCCAACGGCGGGCCGGTGCGGTCGCGGGGCCTTGCTCAGATCGAGGGAATCGCCTTATGCGCGACGGCCAGGAAGTCGCGCTCTGACTCAGCGAGAGCGGGACGCCAGACACGGCTGGGAGCGCTTGACGGTACGTGGAAGTCATCGACCAAGAGGCGAATCACCGACTCGATCGTCGGCCGCCCGCACGGGAAGTGAACGTGCTCTAGTCGCTGCTTCTTCGCAAGCAGGCCGGCGCACAGCGGGTCGCCGCGGACATGAACGTGGCCGACCGGCTTCGCCGATCCGGGCTCCGGCTCGCGCTTGAACTCGTAGCGGAAGATCCAGTCCTCGCCGGCTTCGTCGAGCTGGTACTGCAAGAGCGACATGCTCGTCCTCAGGAAGTCGTCTCGCTCTGGGTCGAGATAGAGAGACACCACGAGTCTGAGATAGCGGCCGTTGGCGAGCTTCACGACAGGCGCACCCTGGGGATCATGTCCGCCCGTGAGAACTCGGCTCTGCGCACCCCGGCCCGCAGCATGAGAGAGATGGATAGCTGCCTCGCGGTGCCCGATGGTCAGACAGAGGAGGAAGTTGACAAGGTCCCTGAAGCCGTCGAAGGCATGAGGACCGCCCGCCCGACAGACGCGGCTGGCTTGGCGGATGGAGCGGACGGTGGAGTCGAAGCTAGGCCGCCTGGAAGGCGGTGTCATCACCCTCCAGGAGGTCGCAGAGCGCGTACGCCTCGGCGAGGGTGCCGAAGTCCGTCAGGGCGCCCTGAGCGTACTGCTGCAGCACGAAGCGGAGGTCGTGGCCCGCTGCGCGCGCCTTGCTGTCAATGAGAGACAGAACCTCGTCCCGTGTGAGCTCGTATGATGCGGCGGCGATCATTTCGGGCACCCCCCTCCTCGCGTGTTCAGCGTATCAAACGAGTCGGCGTGAAGCACGTCCTCTGCGCCTATTCTCGTCTCCTTTGGTGCATACCTTGAAACCGGCCTGCGCATCATCACTCGGAGGGCTCCTGCTGCCGTGCTGTAGGTTCAAGGGTCATGCTGTTGTGCAGGGACTTTCGAGTGAGAGCCGCGGGCCGAGCGTCGGCCGGCGGCGGTCAAGTGTCAGACCCAGTGTCAGACCCGGGGGCGGCAGCTACCTGATCGGGTAGAGGAGCAGGCGGTCATGGGCCCGAGTGTTGGCCCTAGGCGTGACGGACTGCGCGCGAAGGCGTGACGGCCCAGCGAGGCTGGCGTGGAAACTCCACTTTGCCTCTTGCGCACGCCCTCATGGCAGCAGGGTTCGGAGCGCTTTGCCTTTTCGCTTCGACCCCCCCTACCGGGGGTCGGCCTCTTGACACCGCGACGCTGTTAGCAGGCGTAACGCGGGGCGCGTAACCTGTGCGCACCTGGCCGCGAGTGTACTCCAGCCTTCGGGCGCATCAGGTT
This sequence comes from Thermoleophilia bacterium UBA2241, assembly GCA_002347645.1. Lineage (GTDB taxonomy): Bacteria > Actinomycetota > Thermoleophilia > UBA2241 > UBA2241 > UBA2241. The sequence goes on from DDYF01000023.1 coordinate 4,319, forward strand.
GACGCGCCTGTTAGAAGCCCTACCCGCGTAACCTTTCCGCAAGTTGAAAGCCAGGCTCGGCGACCTCGAACACCTCGCCTTTGAAGCCCCGTTCAATCGCCAGCCCGAGTGACACCAGTTGGTCCAAAGCGTACTCCCATCGGGCCTCCGAGCGACGATCACCAGAATCGCCGAATATCCTGCCATTCGTCTGTATGGACTGACCGCCAAACGTTCGACTCTTCAAGATGGTGCCATGCTTGTCGGCGACGGCTTCGAGCAGGAGCTCTTGTGCCTCTTGGGACAGATGTAGGTCGTCCTCCGGGTCCTCGTCTTGGACGACTGTGGGTTTGCCCGCGCCGGGCAGGTTGCGGGCGCCTTCGACGATGGCAGACAGGTAAGGGTTGCTGCGCAGCGCTATCTGCAGCTCACGCGCGAACATCTGTTGGAACTCGTGGGGGTTCGCGAAGTCCTTGGTGAGCCCCTTGTCATGACACCATGCCTTGAACTCCCGCAGAAGTCTGAACTGCTCGCTGTCGAGGGCTTCAGGGGCCACGGGAGCAGTCGAGAAGTAGACCATCACGGGCTTGCCGGCGTCGAGGTGGTGCTGGATCTCCTCAACCGAGCCGCTGAGCGACTCGCTCGTTGGGGTTCCGAGTCTGGTCCAAAAGACCGCGACGAGAAGATCGCAATCCTTGAGGATGCGCTCATTGATCAGCTCCTGCGCCTTTGTGCCGAGCTCCGGTGACGCGTGCGTTTCCCACGCCACCGGCATGAGGACGACGTTCGTATGGAGTGAGTTGACGTAGTTCCAGTCCTGGAGAACGTCTCGAATCGCCTGGCGGTGCTCAAGCACATCACCTGGAGACGCAATCATCACGGGCAGGACAGTCGCTGTGTACGTCATCGGCCCGGTCCCCCTCCCGGTGTTTCTAACGTCGGGTGCATAACCTGTGCGCCGTGCGCTTGGATTCTACCTCTGCGCAAAGGCGCATCGGGTCGACGTGCTTGTTAGAGCTGCTCGGTGGTATCGGATGGGCTCAGGTGGCGCAGGCGCTCGAGCTCCAGGGTGGCGACCACCGTGAGGTAGGGCGGGAAGAGCATCAGCTCGCCGGGATCGCCGTCCTGCACGAGGTCGGCGAGCTGGACCACGGTGAGGGCGGCGCCACAGAGCAACAGGGCGGCCCAGACCAGGCGCGAAGGGCGCTGGGTAAGCACGAGCACCGCACCGGCACCGAAGAGCAACGCTGGAACGAGGCCGATCGCAAGGTTACCGGGGTGAAAGCTCATGTCGGTCCCGACACCGAGTGCCGAGGCCAGCCACCAGAGCTGGGCGGCAACGCCGAAGAGGAGCGGGAGGGCGAGCAGCCAGCGTGTCAGGGTGCTGCGCACCCCTGCATCCCCCGAGGTCTCTGCGTTGCCTGCCTGCACGTGCCTCCCGTCCGTGCTAGCTCTAACGCCTCGCGCGTGAGCTGCGAGCGCTCACGCTGGGTCTTCGCGCTGCGCTCCTGCGAGCCTGCTCGACGCGCGTGTTAGGCACCCAACGGCCTCGTTTGGCCGCCGTTCGCGACGGACCTGTTGGTCGGTGATTCACGCCCCCGGCACCTCCTTGGCGGAACAGGTGCTTCCGTCGCGCAGCGTGCCGGTGAGCGTGAAGCTATCGCCATCAGGCGTGTAGCTGAAGTCGCCCGGCTCGCCCCCGGCAGCCATCGCCTCTCCGGTGTAGGGATTGACGGGCCACGGCACCTCGAACGCGGCCGACTCTGTCGTCATCCAGCGACCGAAGGCCGCCTCTTCTGCGACCTCGGCGGGCGCCGGCAGCTCGCCGCCGTGCCGCTTGGCCCACTCGCGCAGGGCAAGCTCGAGGCGCAGCAGTTCCCAGCGCATGCTCGCATCGGCCTTGGCAGACGCCATCTTCTCGTACTTCGCTGCCGCCACGGGCTCGACGGCATAGGGCCTCCAGAAGAAGCCCGTAGGCTCACCGGGCTCGGGGTTCACGCCGTGACTCACGTAGGCGAACACCGCAGCACGGCCATCGTCGAGACCGAACTCGAGGTTGCGGCTCCCAGAGCCCTCGAACGGCAACACGAGGCGACCGTCGGCGATCTCGGCGCGCTTGAGCGGCCCGCCGTCGACGCTCACGAAGTACGCATCATCGCGCTGCTCGACGCGAACGAGGAGGTTGCCTCCGGTTGCCGGCAGCAACCAGTAGCCCTCGACGCCGTCGAGCGCGTCCGGCGGCTGCGGGGGCTCCGAACCACCGCAGGCCGCCAACGCCACCACGAAGAGGACGACGAGAGAGACCACCGCGCCACGACGCATGAGGACGCCCTTCACGCCAGCGCTCCCTGTGTGCCTAACGAGGGGCACGTAACCTGTGCGCCCACATTCCTTGCCAGTCTACTGCTCGCTTCGGGCGCATCAGGTTGACGTGCTTGTTAGGCCCTGATACGGAGAGAGAACTTGCCGACTCCCCTCCATCGCCATTGTGACTCACTCCCCCGTCGTCGCCACGAAGTACCATGAAAGAACATACAGGACGGCTGCCAGAACCAGCCATGCGGCGGCTGCCCTGTGCGAGGCGACGCGGCCGCCGCCCACCTGGCCGACCGCCGCCGTGCTCGGCCGCGCCCGCAGCAGGGCGACCGCCGCGGCCAGGTCGACGCCGACGACAACAGCCAGCACGCCGAACTTGATCCCGTGGAAGACCGGGTCCCACGGCTGTCCCGATAACTGATCTCGCACCGACATGAGCGCGCCGAACACCTGCCAGCAGGCGACTGCGACCGCCGCGCACGCCGCCAGCACGAACGGCCACGCCGCGCCGCGCCGCCACACGCAGAGGACGGCGCAGGCCACGAGCAGGACGGCTGGTCCGAAGACTACGAGGCCGGCAAGTGCGTACTCCGACGCGCGCTGGAGCGTGGGGTGCGCGAGCGCGAAGGACTCGATGGTCCGCGGCGTGCCGGCGGACTCCAGGGGCACAGCCCGGTGCAGCAGCGTGAAGTCGGAGGCGTTCCAGTACTCGCCGTCGTGCCAGTAGAGGAACGCCAAGTAGGGCGCGCGCACTTCCCGGTCCGCCGCGAGACTGAAGTCGCCGCGCATGACGACGAGGTAGACGCGGTCGGGCGTCCCCTCTTGCAGTTGGCGACGGCTGGTGCCGAGCAGACGCGCCGCTGTGTCCGCCGAGGTCGCGACGTAGCGCGCCCACACCACGGGCCCGTCGCAGTGCTCCCGGGCGAGGGCCTCGACGTTGTCGGTCAGTCGTCCGGGGGCGTCGGCGCGGGCCTGCGAGGGAAGGCCGAATGCGCTCAGGACCGTGAGCGCCGCTGCCACGATGACCGCGCGCCGCAGCACAGCGACCGAAATGAGGTTGACGCCAGCGCGACGCGGCGCTCTGCGCTTGCCGCGGCCTGCGGGCCGTGCTGGCGGCCGCGCGACCATGCCCATCGCAAACCCCTCCTGCTGTGGATCAAGCTATGGGCCTAACGGTGAGCGGATGACCCGCGAGCAGAGCGAGTCGGGTCGATCCGCTTGTTGGACAGACCCTCCACGATCAGGCAGCCGCGCCCGACCACGGCTTGATGTGCGCGAGCTCGTCGGCCAGCGCCTCCTCGGCGACCTCGGTGTCGTAGGCCACCTGGGCCCGCAGCCAGTAGCCGCTCGAGAGACCGAAGAAGCGGCACAGGCGCAGATCGGTGTCGGCGGTGATCGCGCGCCGACCGGCGACGATCTCGCCGATGCGCTGCGCGGGCACGCCGATCTCCTTGGCGAGGCGGTACTGCGAGAGGCCCATGGGCAGCAGGAACTCCTCGCGCAGCAGCTCGCCGGGGGTCACGGGCTTGAGATCTGCCATCGTCATGCTCCTAGTGGTAGTCCGCGATCTCGACGTCTTCGGCGCCGGCCGCCGTCCAGCGGAAGCAGACGCGAAACTGGTCGTTGACGCGGATGCTGTGTTGGCCGGCGCGGTCGCCCTTGAGCGCCTCGAGGCGGTTGCCGGGGGGGACGCGCAGGTCATCGAGACGTCCGGCGATCTGCAACTGGCGCAGCTTGCGGCGGGCGACCGCCTCGACCCGTTCGAACCGCTTCACGCGCCGGCCAGCGGCCAGCGCCTCGGTGTCGCCGTCCTTGAACGAGACAATCACGCGCAGATAGTAACGCTACACGTGAATAACGTCAAGCGTGAATACCCGATGACGCGGGCACCCCGACGTGGTTCTGTCCAACGTCGGGTGCATAACCTGCGCCCGCTGCGGTCCCAGCCTACTCCCGCAGCGCTTGTGGGCGACAGGTTGATGCACTTGTTCGGCACGACTGCCACCGACGCTTGGCCTTTCCTGTATGGCAACGGTCAACACACGGAGCTCAACAGCCACCAGCTCATCACCCTGTTTGCGGACGGTGGCGATCCAGGGACGGAAGTTCGAATCCTCGTAGCGGTCCTGCTCAAGGCGCGGCACGACATCGCCCTCCTCGTCGTACATGCGCGTCCGGTCATCGACCACGACAGGAACGGTGACGTCGACATCTACGCCATCGATCCTCATTGGGACCCTGAAGTCGAGGGCGATGAGCTTCATGCCTTGGGCACTCCCGGCCCCCTCGCCGCCGGTGACGTCCCCGGTGAGGTCGAAGCTGTCGTCCGAGCCGAACGGGAGCACACCATTGAGTGTCAGAGACCGCACGACCTTTGGGGCCGTCTCGGTCGGTGCTGGAATCGCACCCCGCTGCGCGGTCGCCAGATTCAAGGCGAGCCGGCCGGCGTCGAGGCGATGTGCCCTCACTGCCCACTCGGAGTCCCCGGCATCCCGATCGAGGAGAAGGTACTGCTCGTGTCGCGTGAGTGAGACGCCCTTGTCGTCAAGCATCCTGGAGCTCTCGTCGACCCGGAGCGGAAACGCGATTCGTACGGAGATGCCGTCAATCTTCGCCGGGACGGTGATGTCAAAGCGCGACAGTTCAGACGGATCGCCCGTGGAGCCGTAGCCCCAACAAACGCCGAGTAGGCTCAACCCGCCGGAGTCATCGAAGGGAAGGTCGATGCCTGCGGACAGGGACTGGACGGGCGTCGGAGTCGCGGTGCTCGTGACCGCGGGCGCCCCTGCGTCGTCGTGAGCGCAGCCTGCCAAGAGCAGCAATGAAAGGGCAACGAGGGCGAGGCCCCTCATCCTTTGTCTCCCGCGTCGTCTTGTTCTGCCGAACGCACCGCGGATAAGCTGCGAGCGCGCCGATTTCTGATGACATCGTCGGCGCTGCTGCGAGCCAGCTTAATCCGCTTCCATGAAAAGGACGCG
>DDYF01000003.1 GCA_002347645.1 Thermoleophilia bacterium UBA2241
GGCGCCGGCGGGCCATTCCAGGGGAGGGAGATCGCCCATGAAGGAAGGCAACAAGTACGGCGCCCACCGGGTCCTCGAGCCCAAGGGCGTCCTGCCGCAGCCGGCGTGGAAGATCGACAACACGATGGCGATCTACGACAACGAGATCCTCATCGACGTCGACACGCTGAACATCGACGCGGCGAGCTTCACGCAGATCGAGGAGGCCGAGGGCGGCGACGTCGTCAAGATGGCGCGCCACAGCCTGGGCATCATCGAGGAGCGCGGCAAGCACCACAACCCGGACACGGGGTCGGGCGGCATGCTTCTGGGGACGATCGCCGAGATCGGCTCCAAGCTCAAGGACCGCGACCTGAAGGTCGGCGACCGCGTCGCGACCCTCGTCTCCCTCTCGCTGACGCCGCTCAAGGTCGACGAGGTCGTCTCAGTCAACAAGGACACTTGCCAGGTCAAGGTGAAGGGCAACGCGATCCTCTTCGAGACCGGCATTTACGCGAAGATCCCCGCCGAAATGGACGAGGCGCTCGCCCTTGCCGTGCTCGACGTGGCCGGCGCCCCGGCGCAGGCGGCGAAGCTCACCAGGCCGGGGCAGATCGTGTTCATCGTCGGGGCCGGGGGGAAGGCCGGCATCCTCTGCGCCTACGAGGCGCGCAAGCGCGTCGGCATCACCGGCAAGATCATCGGCCTGGTGCACGGCGATGCCGGCAAGAAGCGCCTCGAGAAGACCGGCCTCGCGGACGTCATCTTCCAGGGCTCGGCCACCGACCAGCTCTTCGTCTACGAGGAGATGGCGAAGATCACCGACGGGGCGATGGCCGACCTGACAATCAACTGCGTCGACATCCCCAACNNCGAGCCGGTCGGGCTCAAGGCCGCCGAGGTCTGAGGCGCCGCGACCTGCCGAAGCTCGCGGAGACCCTATCTCCGCGCGGTCCGGGCTCTGTGAAGGGCGGGGGCTCAGACGGAGCCCCCGCCCTTCGTGCGTCCGGCGCCCGGCGCCCGCACCCGGGCCGGCATGTTTCACGTGGAACGTCGTGAGCGGCCAAGACGCCGCGCCGAAGTTCCCTCACGGCGACGAGCGCGGCCGAGCCGCTGCTACAATCGGCGCAAGACCGCCGACCGCGCGAGAGCGGGAGGCGGACGCACCTCGACTACGGAGGCACCCGTGACCCACGAGGACGTCCGGCAGGCTCTGTCCGCCGTGCAGGACCCTGAACTCCAGCGCAGCATCGTTGACCTCGACATGGTGCGCGACATCGTCGTCGACGACGAGAGGATCGGCGCGACCATCGTCCTCACGATCGCCGGGTGCCCCCTTCGCAACAGGATCCGTGCCGACGCCGAGCAGGCGCTGACCGCCATTGCCGAGGGGCGCCGCGTGGAGATCCGTCTGGACGCGATGTCGAACGAGGAGCGTGACGCGCTGAAGGATCGACTCGCGTCGCGCCACGAGCTCGCGACCTCGCTCTTCGGCCCTGGTTCTACGACGCGCACCATCGCGGTGGCCAGCGGGAAGGGCGGCGTCGGCAAGTCCACGGTGACGGCCAACCTGGCGGTCGCGCTCGCCCAGCAGGGACACGCGGTCGCTCTCATCGACGCCGATGTCTACGGGCCGACGATGCCGCTCATGCTGGGCCTACCGAACGCGCGTCCCCAAGCTCACGACGGCAAGCTGATTCCGCCGACGGCACACGGGGTGCAAGTAGTCTCGATGGGTCTCTTCCTCGACGGCGACGAGCCCGTCATCTGGCGCGGGCCGATGCTCGGCCGTGCGATCGAACAGTTCCTCGGCGATGTGCTCTGGGGCAGTCCCGACTTCCTGCTCATCGACCTGCCTCCCGGGACCGGCGACATCGCGCTCACCGTGGCCCAGATGATCCCCGACGCCGAGATGGTGATCGTGACCACTCCGCAGGAAGCCGCTGCACGCACGGCGATCAAGGCCGCCAAGATGGCGCGGATGACGAAGCACCCGGTCGCAGGGGTCATCGAGAACATGGCCTACTTCGAGTGCACGGAATGCGGCACCCGCCATCACATCTTCGGTCGTGGCGGCGCGTTCGAGATCGCGCGCCAGATCGACTCCCGCCTCCTCGGGCGCATCCCGCTCGACGAAGCCACGCGCCAGGGCGGCGACGCGGGCCAGCCCGCCGCGCTGGATCACTCGTCCCCGGTAGGCCGCGTCTTCCACGACATCGCGCGCATGCTGGTCGAGCGTGGTCACGTGACCGCCGCCGAACGTCCCGGTGGAGAGCCGGAGACAGACCGCGGCTGACATGAGGCGTACACCCATGAATGCACGTCATCACACGTGCTCCGACCCCGTAGGCGAGACGCACCCGCCGTGCCCTGGCCGCCGTGACGGGATCTGGGCCATGTGCTGATGGCTCCTCTGAGCGCCGACCCCGGCTCCACGCGCCGGCCTGACGGCGGCGGCTGCGCCACGTCCACCCTGCTCGACCTCGCGGCGCTGGAACTGTGTCGCCGCGCGCCGTCGCACAACTGTTGGATCAGCGGTGTCTGCGGGCAGCATGCTGAGGTCCTCGGGCGCCGCGCGCTCGCCGGCTCTGCGCCACGTCCGCCCGGTTCGTGCTGGACGATCGCCGATCTCCCTCCCGCGCTCCAGGCGGTCGTGACACGCCGCAGCGTCTCGCTGACCAGTTCCTGCGACCCGCGACTTTCGCCGGCCCACCGCCGGGTCTGGTACGGCGACGCCGACTGGCGCGTCGTCACGATCGTGCCGCTGGTCGCAGCCGACGCGGTCGTCGGTCTCGTTGAACTGGCCGACGACCATCCGCGGGACATCTCAGCCAAGCTGGAAGACCTCCGCGATCTCCTCTGCCCAGTCGCTGAGTCGATCCGGCTGCAGGTCTCGATGGGTGCGGCCGAACCCCAGGCGGCGGAGGGCGACGTCGGGGTGGCCACCACGATCCCGCCGCGGGGAGAGGGCCTCGTCCACCTCGTCCCGCGCCCGCACGCGGCGCCCGCATGTCCGCCGGCGACCCAGGTCCTCCACACGCTTCGGGATATCGGGCAAGAAGCCCGCGCCGGCGCCGATCAGGTGTCTCTTGTCGGGCGCGCCGTCGACGGCCTGCTCGAGATCACCGGCGCCGTCTGCTGCACGGTCGGAAAGGCCGGGCTGCGTGGCATGCGCACGCTCGTCCACAGAGACGTACGCGTCGACCGCCGCGGCCCCGAGGGCAGCGCGGCCGAGCCGGCCGACGACGTCCTGGCGCTCGGGGTTGTAGTGGCTGCGCGTGAGACCGTGCATGTCCGAGACGCGGACGATCCGCGCCTGACACCGCACCAGCGCCGGGTCTACGCTCGTCAGGGGCTCGCGTGTCACCTCAGCATCCCGCTCCTCACTGCCGGGCGTCTCATCGGCGTCGTCGTCCTCGGCGCCGACCGCAAGCGCGCGTTCGGCGGCGAGGCCGTTGACGCCGCTCAGGCGCTCGGCTGCACCTTGGCCTGGACGATCGCCCAAGCGGATCTCCACGACGCCCTCGAGCAGCGCGCCCGCGAGGCCGACCTCGTCGACCGAGTGGCGGCGGTGACAGCCGTCAGCCTCGACGCAGGGGACATCGCGACCGCCGCCGTGAGCGCCATCGCCGGCCTGACGCCGTTCGACGACGTGTACGTCGCCACTCGCAGCATCGGCGTCTGGCGCGTCGTCTACAGCTCTCTTCCCGATGTCGCCGCGGTGAGCCAGGCGCTCGACCGCTTGAGCGAGCCGCCTCTCGCCGAGAGGTTGTGGGACGAGCGCGCGGTGCTGATCGACCTCGAGCACGAGCCCCTTCTGGTGCCCGCGGCCGGGCCGGAGGGAGGCCATCGCTCCGCCCTCGTCGCCGGCCTTTGGGTCGAAGACCGGCTAAGCGGCGCACTCGTGCTGGCGTCGCGCCAGGAGCAGGCCTTCTCGGACGCCGACCGGCGCCTCTTCGCCGACGCCTCTCCCCATCTCGCGTTGGCCTTTCACTCGGCGATGCTGGCGGAGAGCCGCGCGTCGGCGCGCGACGCGACGCTCGAGCTGTGGACCTTCGCCCTCAAGGACCGCGACCCGGATGCGCTCGGCCGTGCCGCGCGAGTGGCCGGTTACCTTCTGCTTCTCGGACGCGACCTCGGTTGGCCCGACCAGCACCTGTCGCGGGTCACGGAGGCCACCCTCCTCCACGACGTCGTTCGCCTTGGCTTGCGCGACGACGCAATCCGTGACAGCGCAGCCTCCGCGGCCGTCGAGACACCGAACATCCGGGGGCGTGCGGCGGCGAGCGAGCGCATCGTTGGATCGCTCTTCAGTCCAGACCTCGCGCGTGCGCTCCGTCTCCGCCATGAGCGTTGGGATGGCGGCGGGTACCCCGCTGGTCTCGCCGGCCAGACGCTTCCCGAGGTGTCTCGCGCTCTGCGCATCATCGACTTCTACGACTCGCTCGCCGCCCCGCCTCCCCTCGAGCCAGCCCCGACGCTCGAACGATGCGTCGCCGAGGTGCGTGCTCGTGCGGGGACCTGGTTCGACCCCGCGTACACCGCGGCCTTCGTCCGCGTGCTCGAGCGCCTCGCGGCGCGGCGCGGCGCGGCGCAGGAGGCGGCCGACAGGGCCGCCGCCTGTCTGGCCGGCGTCACTCTCGAGCGCTGCGCCGGCGGCGGCGAACACGACACCGTCCGTTGCCGCCTGGCGACCCTCCTCGAGGAGGAGCGCGCCGCGCGCCCGGCGATCCGCCGGCTCACGCTCCTGACCCCCACGATCGCGGGCTGGTCGGTGCTCTTCGACACAGATGCGGGGCCTGCCCCCCAGACCGCCCCCGCCCTCCTCGCCGACGAAGCCGCGCTCAGGCACGGCAGCGACCGGGGCGGCGACCTGCTGGCTCACGACGCGTCGGGCCTCTGGGTGCGCGCAGTCGCCGAGGCAGTCAGTGATGGTGACCGTACGGTCTTGGTCTGCGCCGACGTCACCCCAGCCGACGATTGGCCCGATGGCCTCGACGGGCGCTCGGCGACACGCCGGGGTAGCGGAGCGACGACGGTCTCGGCAGCTGCTGCGAGACTCGGTCAGGCACGTCTGGACGCGCGCCGCGACGACGTGACGGGCCTCTACGACCCACCCTCCTTCCGGCGGCGCCTCGCTGAGGAGGTCGTCCGCGCCGCGGCGCAGGGCGAGCCGCTCGCGGTGCTCTCCTGCGAGATCGACGACGTCCCCGAGAGCGTGCCGTGGCCAGGTCGCTCCGCACGCGATGAGACGCTGCGGGCGGTCGCGGCGGCTCTCACACCCTGTTTGCGCAGCAGGGACTTGGCGACACGCCGCGATGACCGCAGCTTCACGATCGCTCTGAGCGCTACCGGGCCCCGCGGTGCGTCGGAGACGGCCGAACGCATCCGCCGCGGCGTCTCGGCGATCCACCCCCCCAACCTCGAACACCCGCTGACGCTGAGCGTCGGCATCGCAGTCTGCCCGCGCGACGCGACGCTGGGAAGCGATCTCCTCGACATGGCCGCCCGAGCCCTGCACGCGGCCCGTCGGCTGGGCGGGGGCCGGGTGGTCGCCTTCGACGAGGCTCATCACGGCTCTTAGCCGCGCGCCCCACTGCCCACCAACAGCACCCCCTACCGAACCGCTCGGGGCCGAGCGACCTGGGCCAGGTCGACGCCCCTGCAGCCCGCAGGTAGGATTGGGCAGCTTTTCCCACAGGCGACCGGGCAGGGGACATGCGGGTTGGCAAGGCGGACGGGGACACGTGGTTCCGTCTGAGCGAAGCTGCCGACGCCCTAGGCGTCAGCTTGAACACCCTGCGGCGGTGGAGCGACTCCGGCAAGCTCGCCTGCTACCGCAGCCCCGGGGGTCACCGGCGGTATCGGCGCGCAGAGCTCGAAACGCTGCTTCAACGTCAGTCGACATCGGGCGGCGCGCCGAAGGCCCCGGACGGCCAGCACTATGCGGACCACGGGTCTTCCCTAGGCGATGCGCGCCTCGCGGGTGCACAGACCGCGCTCGACACCCTGGCGCAGGCTGCGGCCGAAGGTGTCGGCGTCACGGCGTGCGTCCTCGCGGCGGTCGACGGCGACGGCCTGCTGCGTGTCGTGGCGTCCCGTGCCGCCATGGGCTATTCCGTACCGTCGCCCGGCGAGGCTCTGCGTCGCGAGAGCACCCCCGTCGCCGATGAGGTTCAGCACACGCACCGTCGCGTCGTCGTCGCCGACCTGCGCGCGACGAACCTCCTCACGCCGACAGAGGTGGCGTCCTGCCGGGCGCACGGTGAAGCCGCCGTGCTCGCCCTTCCTCTGGCGATCGCGGGGCGGCTCTTCGGCGTCCTCGTCCTGACCGAGCATCGCGCGCCACGCGCCTTCACTGGGGCGAACATCACGTTCGCCGAGTTCATCGCCCGTCAGGCGGCGGGCATCATCGCCACCGCCGTCGCAGGTGACGAGGCTCCTGCCCGCGACCAGACCCCGCTGCCGGAGCCCTTGTCCCAGGACTCTCCGGGCGCCAGCGCTGCAGCACCTTCTGCGAACGGAGTGCATGGCGTGGCGACGGCGGGCCGCGATGTCCCTGAGCGACCGGTCGTCACGGGATCGCCGCCCGCATTCGCGCGCGACGTCCGGCCCAGCGTCCTGGCCTTCCGCAGGCTGCTCCGCGAGCTGTCGCCGAGCGCCACCTGCACGGTCCATCTACTGTCGGGCGAGGTACTTCGCCGGCTCGTCACGACGGACGACGCAGCCGAGCCCGCACCGTGCGGCGCCGATGACGAGGCGCTGGTCGCCGCACTTCGGACTTCGGAGCCGCGCGTCATCCACCCCGACAGCGGCGCGGCCCTGGTCGCCGCCCTCCGCGTCGAGGGGCGTGCCGTCGGCGTCGTGGAGCTGGCCGGAGTCCCCGCCGACGAGCTCGAACGCCTGTCGATGCATCTCGGACCGGCGTTCGAGCTGCTCGCGGCATCGATATCCTCACACACGACCGCCGGTGCCCTCCGCCGACGCGTGCACGACCTCGAGACCGTAGCGCAAGCGGGGGTCGAGGACGCCGCGCACCTCAGTACGGACGAGGTCCTGCAGTCGGTCATACAGCGCCTCTCGGAAGTCACGCGCAGTCCCGTGGCAGACGTCTACGCGGTCGAGGGGGGGACCCTGCGCGCCCTGATCAGCTTCGACGGCGGGCGCGTCGACCCTGAGTGGGAGGGCGTCGTCATCCCTCTCGCTCGCTACCCCTGCAGCCTTCGCGCCGTGGAGACCGGAGAGGTGGCGATCGCCACGAGCCTGGACGACCCCATCCTCGGCGAGAACGGCCGGTTCTCCCTCGAGCGCTGGGGCTATCAGTCCCAGCTCTCGCTGCCCTTGATCGCCGGCGACCGCGTGATCGGGCTGGTCGAGCTCTCGGACTACGTGCCACGCGACTTCGCCGACGACCTGGAGCTCATCACGGGGCTGGGCAGGGTCGCTGCGCAGGCGCTCGAGAACGCCCGCCTCTTCGAACTGGTCGAGCGCCGTACCCGCATCCTCAACGAACTGGTGGAGATCGGGACCTTTGCCTCGACCTGCCGCGATTCGCAGACGGTGCTGCGCCACGTCGCCGAACGCCTCCTGCGCACCCTCGACGCGGCGAACTGCGACATCTACCAGACCTCCGACGAGGGTCTGCGCTGCGTGGCGAGCTTCGACCGGAGCGGCTTCGACGACGAGGCTCTCGGCCGTCTGCTGGATGTCGCGAAGTACCCGACCCTGGCGCGAGCGGTCACGACGGGGCAGGTCCTGGTGGTCTCCGGGCCCGACGACCCGCAGCTCAGCGAACCCGAGCGCGAGCTCTACCGGGAGTACGGCTTCAACAGCGAGGTCTGTGTCCCGCTGCTCGTCAACGAGGCGCTCTTCGGCCTCATCGACATCTACGACACCCGTCCCCGGCAGTACTCCGAGTACCTCCCCTTCCTTCGCAGCCTCGGAATGAGTCTGGCCGGGGCCTTCGCCTCCTCCCTCCTCTTCGAGCAGCTCGAACACCGCGCATCTGTCCTGCGCGAGATCGTCGAACTGGGCGCTATCGCCGCCCAGGGGGGCGAGCTCGAGGAGCTGCTCGCGACCATCGCCGGCAGGCTACGTACGACCATCGGTGTCGCGGATTGCGACGTGTTCGAGCTGCTCGGTGACCAGCTCCGCTGCCTCGCCAGCGTCGACGAGCGGGGTCCGGACCTCGAGGCGCTCGGGTCCGTGGTCGAGGTGTCCACGTATCCTGTCATCGACCTGGCCATCCGCACGCGCGAGCCGATGGTCGTGGCAACAATCGACGACCCACGCGTGACCGACGACGAGCGGGCGGACTACGCCGAGTGGGGCTTCCAGAGCCTGACGTCGATCCCGCTCGTGTTCGGTGAAGAGGTCCTCGGCGTCCTGGACGTCTTCGACACGCGGGCGCGTGACTACGCGGAGTACCTCGACTTCCTGCGCACGGTCGGGCAGATCATCGCCGGAGCGATCCACAACGCCCGTCTCCTGTCCGAGCTGACGGCGCGGAACCGGGAGCTCGCCGAGCTCGTCGAGCTCGGCCGCGCCCAGCAGGTGCCCGGCGAGACGATGCCCCGCGTCCACGCGCTCGCCCGGGGCATCAGCGAGGTCGTGGACGCCGCGGGCTGCCAGATCTTCGCCCGGCGGCATGACGGCTTCCGCTGTCTGGTCACGTGGGAGGACGGCTCGTTCCGCGATGACGGCGAAGGCAGCCTGCTCGACTTGGAGCGCTTTCCCGCCTCGCGACGCGCGATCGAAGAGCGCAGGATCGTGGCCTTGGAGAGTTCGGAGCTCGCCGCCGCGGACGTCGGCGAGCCGCCGCGCGACGACGAGGCGGCGTGGCGGTGTGACCTCCTCGTCCCGCTCGTGGCGAAGGAACGTCTCGTGGGCCTGCTCCGGGTGTACGACCGCATCCCGCGCGACCCTCGCGACCAGGTCGACTTCCTGCAGAGCGCCGGGCAGATCGTCGCCACGGCGCTCGAGAACGACCAGTTGGTCGAGCGCCTCGAGCGCGCGAACGAACAGCTCGCCCACCTCGTCGAGGCCGGGCTCGAGTTCGGATCTACGCTGGAGCCCGACGTCGTCCTGCGCAGCGCCGCACGGCGCCTGCTCGCGGCCGCGTCCGGCACGGCCTGCGACATCTACGCGATCGAAGGCGATGCGCTGCGCTGCCTGACCAGCGTTGACCTGCAAGGATCAGACGCCTCGTTCGTCGGGACCGTTTATCCCCTCGAGCACCTCGGTGCGGTGCGCGACGCCATCGCCGACGGGCGTCCCCTCACGGTGCGCGACATGCTGACCGACCAGCGCGTCTCCGCCTTCGAACGCAACGAGAACCTGCGCTACGGCCATCGCGCCAAGGTCGAACTCCCCCTTGTCGCCGGCGGCGTCATCGTCGGCCTCGCCTCGGTGTTCGACGACCGGCCACGGGACTTCGGCGACCTCGAGCTCCTGCGCGGGATCGCCCAGGTCGCCGCCAACGCGATCGCCAACGCGGGTCTGTTCGACGCCGTCGAGCGCTCGGCGGAGCGTGTCGCGCTCGTCGGCGATGTGAGCTTCGAGCTGTCCTCCTCCCTCGACCTCGACGAGGTGCTGCACAACACCGCGTACCGGCTCTGTGCCTTGGCCGGCGTGCCGTGTTGCGACATCTACACGCTCGGCCCCGGCGAGCAGCTCACGTGCGTCGTCAGCCTCGTGGACGGCGTCACGGACGGCGGCTGGCAAGGGCGGACGTTCTCCCTCGACAGATGGTCCGCCCTCCGGACCGCCGTCGAACGACGCATGCCGATCGTCATCGCTTCGCCCGACGACCCACTCCTCAACGACGAGGAGCGTGGCCTCATGAGGGAGCACGGCGAGACGGCCGAGGTCGTCTTCCCCCTGATCTCCAAGGACACCGTCATCGGTGTGCTCGAACTGCTCGAGACGAAGGGCCCACGGCGGTTCGGGCAGGACGAGATCGATACCATCGGCGCGATCTGCCGCGTGGCCGCCATGGCGATCAGCAACGCGCGCCTCTACGCCGACATCAAGCGGATGCACCTCGGCAACCTGAAGGCGCTGTCCAGCGCGCTGAACGCCAAGGACTACTACACCCTCGGTCACGCGGCGCGCGTCGCCGCCTACATAGTGCTGCTCGGCGAGGAACTCGGCTGGGAGCCGGGACTGCTGCGCAGCGTCGAGGAGGCGGCATACCTCCACGACATCGGCAAGATCGGCGTCGCGGACCGCGTCCTGCTCAAGCAGGGGACGCTCAACGCCCGGGAGTGGGAGCTGATGCGGCGGCATCCGGTCTACTCAGCCGACATCATCCATCCGCTCTTCAGTGACGAGCTCACCGCCGGCGTCCGTCATCATCACGAGCGGTACGACGGCACCGGCTATCCCGACGGACTCGCCGGCGACCGCATCCCGCTCATCGCCCGCGCCATGTGCGTGGTCGACGCATACGATGCGATGAGCTTCCGGCGGCCGTACCGCCAGGCCTTGTCGTACGCCGCCTGCCGCGAGGAGTTGGCACGCTGCGCCGGAACGCAGTTCGACCCGGACATGGTCGCCGCCTTCGAGCGCGTGCTCATGCGGCTGCACGAGGGCAAGCGGGAGGCGGAGGCGGTCGCCGGGATGGCCGCCGGACGACTGGACGCCGCCGCGCACGCGACCCTTCGCGGGCCGGAGGACGAGGGCTCGGAAGCGTACCGCCGCGTCGTTCAGACACTCCGCGCAGTACGCGACGAGCACCCCCCGACCCGCTCTGTGACGACCTTCGTTCGTCGCGGCCAGTCCACGATGCTCGTCGCCGACGCCGAAGAGGACGAGCGACACAGGTCGCACATCGGCGACCAGACGTTCTCGGACGAGGAGATCGCGTGCCTGTTCACGGGCGAGCCCGTCGACCGCACCGTCCTCTTCGTCGACCAGTCGGGGGTCTGGCTAAGCGGTGCAGCGCCGATCCGCGACGAGCGCGGCGAGGTGGTCGCCGTGGTCAACGCCGACCTCCCCGCCTCGACCGGCGCCACGCAGATCGACGGCCTGCGCAGCGACGTCACCCAGACCTTCGCGGCGATGGTGGCCGACGCCGCCGCGACTCTCGGACACCTGGAACTCGAGGCCACCACCGATGCTCTGACGGGCCTGTACAACCATCGCTATCTCCACGAGCGACTCGACGAGGAGATCGAGCGCTGCGTCCTTGACGGGGGGCGGCTCGCACTGCTCCTCATCGACCTCGACGACTTCCGCGTCTACAACGACCGTCACGGGCACAGCATGGGCGACCGCGCGCTGCGCACCATAGCTCGCGCGATCGAATCCTCGCTGCGCCAGGTCGACCTCGCCGCGCGGTACGGGGGGGAGGAGTTCGCCGTGATCCTCATCGACGCCGACGAGACCGGGGCTCTCGAGGTCGCGGAGCGGATCCGTAACGGCATCGTCCACACTGAGCTCGGCGAGGGGCGCGACCACCTGTCTGTGAGCATCGGCCTCGCCCTTTGCCCCGCCGACGCGAGGGTCAAAGAGGAACTGCTCGACAAGGCCGACTGGGCCATGGTCCTCGCCAAGCGACGCGGGCGCGACCAGGTCGTCGCTTTCGGAGTCGAACACGGGACCCTGGGTCCGGAGCGGGCGGCGGCGCTGCCCGTCGGCCGCGCGCCGGCGCTTGCCCGCGTCGCGGAAGCGCGTGATGCGCTGGGCCGGCGCCGGCGCGCCGCCGTCACCGACCTCGCCCTCGCCGTGGCGCGCGAGCTCGGCTTGGAGGATGAGGCGACGCGGAGCATCGTCGCCACCACGTCGGCGTGCCTGGAGAGCGCACCCGGAGGGTCGAACGCGACCGGCACGGCGGAACGCGTCGCGCTCCTTGCAGCCGCCTACGAGGAGCTGGTCACCCGACCGCCGTATCACCCGCGGGTCTCAGAGGCGGACGCCCTGGAGGAACTGCGTTCCAGCGCCCTGTTCACGGAGGACCCGCGCATCGCCGGGGCGTTCGAAGTGGTGCTGGCGAGGCCGCAGACCTGAGCCGGAAGGTCGCCGCGACACTCAGGCGCCCAGATAGGCGCAGACGTACTGACCGACGGTGTTGTCGGCCGACGCACGATGCATGACGGTGAGCAGACGGCACAGCGACTGGTCGTCGCCGACGATCGTCGTTCCCACGTCGTCGTAGCGCGCCAACAGCCGCTCGACCACGAGTTCCCTCTCTTTGCGTGTCACGGGGCCACCTCGCTGCTCGCTTGCTCCACACACAGACTCGGACCCCGCGCGGCCCGAATGAATGGAACGACCGTCTACAGCTCTCGCCGGATGCCGCGGCGGCCGGCAGGAGCCACCGCGTCTACCGAGAACACGTCGCCAGAAGGGACCGTGAAGGACGACGAGGCGCCCGTGAGACGGGAACAGACACGGCCGGGCGCGCCGCACGGCGCAGGCCGGGCACCGAGACCCGCGGCATGGCTTGCCGGTAAGCCGGGAATGCCGTATAACGAGACGTCCCCGGCTGCGGGGATCTCCTTCGGTGGGGCATTAGCTCAGCTGGGAGAGCGCCTGGATCGCACCCAGGAGGTCAGCGGTTCGATTCCGCTATGCTCCACCACCCTCGTTCATCCACCGTGCATGCGTGGACGCCCTGCCTGCGCGTGCCGGCACCCGCGTCAGGCGTCGCGTGGAGCGCGTCCCCTACGGCATGTGGGAGGCTGAGCATGGACGGCGGCACGATCGGCATGATCGGCGGGATCGCTGGGGGGCTCATCGGAGTCGCGGGCGGGGTCATCGGGACGCGGGCGTCGCTGAGACGGGCGCGGACGCCCGCCGAGCGACGCCTGGTCGTCCGTGCCGCCGCGGTCCTTTGGACGGCCGTCGCCGTCCTCGCCGCGGTGCTGCTACTGATGCTGGCGGGTGCCGTCCCGTACTGGGCGTATCTCGTCGTCATGTGCGTCTTCTTCATCGCACTCGGCCCGGCGATCGCGCTCGTCAACCGACGAGAGCGTGACCTGCGGCGCCGTGATCCCGCAGGGGACGACGAACGACCTTGAGCGACGCCGCCTACTACCGTGACGCCAAGCCGGTGCTCCTCGAACTGCTCGACCCGGCCGGACTGCGCGTCCTCGACGCCGGCTGCGCGGCGGGTCTCAACGGGGAGCTTCTGAAGCGCGCCGGGGCACGGGAGGTGTGGGGCATCGAGCTCGACGGGGCGGCGGCGGACGAGGCCCGCCGCCGCCTGGACCACGTCGCGACCGCGGACCTCGCGAGGGTCACGCTCGAGCAGGTGGGCGGGGAGCCGTTCGACGCGATCCTGGCGATCGACGTCCTGGAGCATCTCGCCGATCCGGCGGCAGCCTTGGCCCGACTGGTCGGGATGCTCCGCGCCGGCGGTGAGCTCGTCGCGTGCATCCCCAACGTCGCTCACATCTGGGTGATGGCGAACCTTCTCGCCAAGCGCTGGCCGCAGAAGGAGAGCGGGATCTTCGACCGGACGCACCTGCGGTTCTTCGCCAAGCGGGACATGGTCGGTCTGCTCCGCGACGCCGGCCTGGAAGTCGTCGAGGTGCGGCCCTACTTCACGCGCTATCGAAGCCTGCGGGCCCTCGCGCTCGTCATGTCGCTGTACGTGTTGCGCGACTACTGGGCGCGGCAGTTCCTCCTCGTGGCGCGGAAGCCCGTGCGCTGACCTCACCAGCAAGGGCTGAGGCGCGGCGCTCAGCGCCGCGCCTCAGCCCTTGTCGTCGATACCGACGTCCGTGAGCTGGACCATGGGAGCGGTCGGGTCGAGGCGCACCGCGGCCGACCCGCACTGCGGACACCTAGGCTGCGGTGCCTCCGTCGAGAACTGGTCACTGCACTTGAGACACGTCGCGGAGACGGGCGCCCACGCGAGATGAAGGTGCGCGCCCTTGAAGAGCTCGTCCTCGTCGGTCAGCATCTCGAAGTACATCTCGATGGAGTCGAAGGTGAAGTCGGCCGCCGGGGTCATGGTGAGGTACAGATCGGTGACTTTGCGCGCGCTGTTGGCCACAGCGACCTCGCGGGCGCGGTCGATGATGCCTTGCGTGATGCCCAGCTCGTGCACGGTGCTCCCTCCCTTGCTGCGGGTCCTCTCATCATAGCGTCGGAGCAGACTGCCCCCACGAGACTCAAGGGAGTGCCGGCCGCGAACCACGGCGCAAGACCCGCCGTAGACGACGAATACCCGCACTCCGCGTGCCTCCGCACGACGAGAATCGTGGCCGAGGCCGCTTGTGGGCAGCAGCTTCGTTTGATAGAACCCAAGCACCGCACACGAACCTGCGGCGCGAGAGGCGCCACGGGAGGACGAGCCGTCCCGGACGGCCGGGTGCTCATGCCCGGCTGCGGGATGCCGTGGAAGGAGAAGCACATGAAGGTACTCATCGTCGGCGCCGGCATGCAGGGTCAGGTCCTCACCTGGAACCTGGGCCGCAACCCGGCCGTCACCGAGATCCTCGTCACCGACTACGACGAGTCGCGGGCGAAGTTCGTCGCGGGGCAGGTCGGCAACGGCAAGGCGACGGGCGCCTTCATCGATGCGTCGGACGTCGACGCGATGGCGAAGGCGGGCGACGGGGCGAAGCTGATCGTCAATGCTGTCATCCCTGAGTTCAACATGGGGATCATGCGTGCCTGCCTCAAGTGCGGCGCCGCCTATCTCGACATGGCGTCGGGCCAGACGCGGACCAAGACCATCGACGAGGCCTTCCTCGAGCAGATGACCCTGGCCGACGACCTCGCCAAGGCCGGCATCACTGCCCTGCTCAGCACCGGCATGGACCCGGGTGTCACCAACACCTTCGCGGGCATCGGCTATCAGGACCTCGACAAGTGCTTCGAGATCCGCATCAAGGACTACGCCTTGTTCGACAGCCCTGTGCCGCTGCAGGTGTGGAGCCAGGAGACCTACTACACCGACTGCGCGCAGCCGCCACTCCTCTACGAGGACGGCGAGTTCAAGCGCGTCGAGATCTTCGGCCGCCGCGAGAAGTACATGTTCCCCGAGCCGTTCGGCCTCGGCACGGTCATCTGCCACGACCACGAAGAGGTGGCGACGCTGCCGCGCCTGTTGGCCGGCACGTGGGGTGAGAAGGGCCTCCACTACGTCGACTTCAAGATGGGCGGCGACCCGGACGGCGCCGCCATCGACGCTGACCTTGCGCTGGTGGGTTCGGGCATGACGAGCAAGTATCCGGTCAAGCTGAAAGACGGGACCGAAGTGCGCCCGATCGACGTCTTCGTCGCCACGCTGCCGCCGAACCCGCCGGCCGACGAACTCGCCAAGCTCGCCCTCGCCGGCGAGATCACCGACTTCGGTGTCGTGACCGTCGACTGCATCGGTGAGAAGAAGGGCAAGCCGGCGAGCATCGCCTTCAACATCTTCCCGCCCGACATCAAGTGGGTGAACTCGCAGATCCCCGGCGCCACCTGCGTGAGCTACGGGACCAGCACCCCGGCGAGCATCTACGCCGAGTTCATCGTCGAGGGCAAGATCGCCGCCGCAGGCATCGTCTGCCCCGAGATCCTGCCGCGCAACGTCCAGGACGCGTTCTGCGCGGAGTGTGTGAGGCGCAACATGCCGATCACGCGGACCGACACGGCGCACATCGCCTGACCGGCCCGCCTTCTCTGTCTGGCCAGGGCGGCGGCTCCGCACCCGGAGCCGCCGCCCTGGTTCCTACCTCAGGTCCTTCGCGTAGATCTCCTCGCAACGCTCGACGCGCATCCCCGCCTTGAGGTACAGGGCGAGCGCCCCCGTCGCGTTCTGTGCGTCGACGCCCAGCCTCACCGTGCGCCTGCCGCGCTCGTGAGCAAGCAGGAAGGCCCGCGTGAGGAGGGCGAGGCCGAGCCCCCGGCCTCGCCACGGCCGCCTCACCGAGAGCGAGTCGACAAAGGACTCGTTCTCGTCCAGGAAGGAGAGTGACTCCCCCGCGATCTCCGCTCCTTCCCAGGCGACGAGCCAGAGCGACGGGTCGAAGCCCGCCCGCTGTCGAGAATGGGCGCGCCACTCCTCCAGCGTCGACGGGGAGGAGAGGAAGTGGTCGGCGAAGGCCTCCCCCGTCACCGGCGCGCCGTGGACGGCGAGCTCCGAGGCGTGCCTCTCGATCTCCTGCAGGAGCGCATCGCCCAGACCCAGACCGCGGTACCGCGGATGGACGAAGGGCTCGGCCTCGCCCTGCGCTTCGTCCCCCCAGAAGAGGAAGCCGAACGCCGCCAGACGCCCGCCCCGCGCCTCGACGACCCACGTGTTCCGCTCGAGGTCCATCTTGGGATCGGCGCAGTGTGCCGCGAGCTCCAACGGGCTGCGCCGCCTCTCGTCGGCCTCCTCGCTCTCCACGTCGTCCAGCAGCTGTTGGGCGGCCGCGGTGTCGGCCGGCGTGGTGTGCCGCAGGATGAAGCCGTCGGGCAGCGAGGTCACGGCCGGGGCCTTGGGTCGAGATCACCGGCCGGTTCAGGGGCGTCCCCCGACACCCCGCAGTAGCGCATCGCCGCGACGACCAAGGTCTGTGCCGCGCCGACGACCTCGGCCACCGCGACCGACTCGTCGGGCCCGTGGCAGTCGTGGACGCTGCTTGCGCCGAAGAGCACCGTAGGGATCCGGCCGACGTTGACGAGGAGCCGCATGTCGGACCCGTAGGTGACGCCGACCGGAGCGGTGTTCGTAGCCAGGGTGTCCCGGGCGGCGCCGAGCTCGTCGTGGGCAACTCGCGCCTTGCCGACGTCGATCTGCGCCGTGCAGCGCCAGCGCAGCGAGTCGGCGGCGGCCATCGCCTCGTCGGGCCGCCGCGCGACGGCTCGCGGCAGCCGGCCGACCATCCCTCGTGCTCCGTAGGACCTGGTCAAGAGCGGAACTTCCCGCACACTCAGACGAGCGGCCGCCCGTACGGGGCCAGCAGGTCCTTGGCCAAGGTGAAGCGCGCCGTCTTGAGCGGGTCCACGACCTGCGACACCCGCAGGTCGCCCGCCGCGCTCATCAGCATGGTGGCCGCGGCCGCCGTGAGGCCCAGGCGACCCATCAGCAGGTCGGCCATGTCGCGTGTGGCCAGCGTCGTCGCCTCGTCGAGCGTCTCGGCCGAGGCGACCGTCGCGACCACCTCCGGCGTCTCGACGATGGGGTTGACGATGCGCAGGTCGCGGCGCGTGGTCAGGCGCAGCGTGACACGGCCCGCGACCTCCACACCCGTGCCGCAGATCTCCCCGTCGCCCATGGCTGCGTGGAGGTCTCCCGCTGCCAGCAGCGCGCCGGGAGCCGACACCGGCAAATAGACGGTCGCGCCCTCGCAGACGAGCACCGTGTCGAGGTTGCCGCCGTGGGAGCCGGGCGTGCCGGTCGGCACGGCCTCGCCGCTGGGCGCCACGCCGAGCACGCCGATCATCGGTCGCGCCGGCACCTCGACTCCGTCCGCCAGCCGCACCACGCCGTCGACCACGGGCACCAGGCGCTCCTCAGTCTGCGTGAAGCGTTCGGCGAGCACGCCGAAGCCGTCGCTCACAGCCATCACACCCTGTCGGTCTATCTCGATACGCTCGATGTGGACCGCCAGGACGTCGCCTGGACGCGCGCCCTCCACGTAGACCGGTCCCGTCGCCGGGTTGATCTGCTCCCAGTCGACCGATCCCAGCGTGTCGCCCGGCCTTCGGACCTGGTCGCTGAAACAGTCTGCGGGCTCGAGTTCGACGACGGCGCCGTCGGGGACGCGCACGACAGGGGGTGCGTCGGCAGCGAGCGCGAACACGTGCCGGTCTTTGGGGATGCTGATCATGCCCGTGTCACACGGGGCCGGCCTCAGTCGCCGTGGATCTTGCGGCGCCACGGGCCCCACGTCGCCGGACGGCCCATCTCCGCGCCCTGATGCACGGGCTTGCCCTCGCGCTCCCTGAGCACGAGCAGGCCGTCGGCGTCGACCACGTCGACGGCGTCGGCCTGCATGAGGGCGAAGAGACTCACGACACCGACCGCGTCGGCAAGCCCCCCCAACTCATCGACCGACAGGGTGAAGTTGCTCAGGACGCGCTGCCAGCTCACTGTGAGACGGTCCCACGTCAGGTCGACGCGCTGGCCGCGGACGAGGAGAGCGATGCTCGTGTCGTCGACAGCCGCGACGCGCCCCGAGCCACGCCAGAACACGAGCGGGAACTGCTGCCCGACCATGTCTTTGGCGCGGTGCTTCATCGTCTCGATCGAGATCATGCGTCCTCCTGTGGCTGCCGCGCCTAGTCTACCGCCGTCAGCGGGGCCGGGGCACGAAGCCCATGCGCTCGCGCACGCGCTCCATCGTCCGAACCGCGATCGTCTCGGCAAGCTCGGCGCCGCGCTTCAGCACGTCGAGCGTGAACGTCTTGTCCGCTTCGAGTTCCCGCATCCGCTCCTTGAACGGCACCAGCGCCTCGACGACGGCCTCGGCGAGGTCGACCTTGAACGCGGCGTAGCCCTTGCCCGCATAGCGGTCGACAAGCGCCTCGACGGGCTCGCCAGTGAGCGCCGCGTAGATCGTCAACAGGTTGGACAGGGCGGGCTTGTCGTCGCCCGGACGTACCTCCGTCCCCGAGTCGGTGACGGCGCGCTTGATCTTGCGGCGCACGACATCCGGCGGGTCCATCAGGGCGATGTAGTTGTACTCGGAGCCGGCACTCTTGCTCATCTTCTTCGTCGGGTCGTCGAGGCCCATGACGCGCGCGGCATCGGCCGGGATCACCGGTTCGGGCACGACGAAGGTCTTGCCGAAGGCGTTGTTGAAGCGCTCGGCAAGGTCGCGCGTGAGTTCGACGTGCTGCTTCTGGTCCTCCCCGACCGGCACCGCGTCGGCGCGGTAGAGGAGGATGTCGGCGGCCATCAGGACAGGGTAGTCGAACAGCCCGACGCCGATGCTCTCACCTTCGCCGCCGCCGGTCTTGTCCTTGAACTGGGTCATGCGCCGCAGCTCGCCCATATGGGCCACCGTGTTGAGGATCCAAGCGAGCTCGCTGTGCTGGGAGACGTGGGACTGCACGAGGATGATGGAGCGCGAGGGGTCCACGCCACTGGCCAGGAACGTGTTGGCCACGTCGATGGTGCTGCGCCGCAGTTCCGCGCGCTGCTGACGCACGGTGACGGCGTGAAGGTCGACGACGCAGTAGACACAGTCATGCGTCTCCTGCATGGCGACGTAGCCGCGCAACGCGCCGAGGTAGTTGCCCAGATGCAGAGCGCCCGTCGGCTGCGTGCCGGAGAAGACGCGCGGCCGGCGCGCGAACTTGCCCTTGTCAGACGAGGAGTTGTCAGGTGTCGTGGCCACGGCCCCGAAGTCTAGCGAAGGTGCGGCAGGGCGGCCAGCCGGCGCCGCGAGTACGCTCGGCCGGCCACAGCGCCGAACCCTCGCTCAGTCCGGGGCGAACGGCTCCCTCGGCCCGTCGAGAGCGTCGTCCAGCGTGCGCTCGAGGACCGCCCCACGGTCTCGTGCCGTCTCCTGCGCCCGGGCGGCCTCTCGCGTCTCGCGCCGGCGCCGCGGGCTCGCCGCCCACATGATCGCGGCTCCCGCGCCCAGGACCGCGGGAGCCATGTTGCGGATCATGAGGTACGCGAGCGTCGTGAAGAGGATCACGTATTCGACGAAGACCAGAGGGCCGGGACGCAGCGCGGCGGCGACCACGACGAGGACGGCGAGCGCGGCGAGGACCCCGAGCGCGATGCTGCGCGCCGTGCGGCGCTCGATGGGCGGCCCGCTACCGTCCTCGCGCCGCAGGCTACGGAAGAGGAGGAGGGCGATCGCGGCGTACAGAGCGATGGCGATCGCCTGTGCCCACCGGGAGGTCATCGCGTCGTTGATCAACTCCATCAGCGCTTGCTGGTCCTCGCCGGGACCACTCTGAGCCAGCTGGAGCGGCACTTCGGCAAGCACCCAGCGCGCGAACGACAGCGCGTCGGATCCCATCACATCCTCCCGTCACTTGTGTGACGCCTGGCTCGCTCCTCGTATCATACGCCCTTGACCGCGGCTGCCCAGAGAGCGCCGCTACATTGCAGTCACCCCCGCCGGGATGCTACTGTCGCGACAAACTGAGGACGCCCGGCTGACGGCCGCGCGAGAGCCCGCAGGCACCGCGCCTGGCGGGCGCCGAAGGGGCAAGGCGACGCCGGATGCGGAGCTGAAACTCTCAGGCAAGCGGAGCGCGACCCGACGGGTCCCTGGAGCCACGTGGCGGGCGACCCGCCGCGCAGGTGGACAGGGTGATGGGAGACATCGCCCTGTCCTTCACGCTTAATGGAGGTACGAGCCATGACCGCCGGGAAACTGAGGTTCGCCGAACGCGTCGCACGCCTTGGGACCGAGACGGCCTTCGCGGTCGGCGCAGAGTGCGCCGCCTGGGCCGCGAAGGGCAACAAGGTCTATCCCTTCCATCTGGGCGACATCGACCTCGCCACGCCGCGTAACGTCATCGAGGCGGCCGAACGCGCCATCGCCGACCGCAAGACAGGCTACTGCCCGAACGGCGGTATCCCGGAGTTGCGGCAGGCGCTCGCCGACGAGGTCTCGGCCACCCACGGCATGACCTATGGCCCCGAGAACGTGGCCGTGCAGCCGGGCGGCAAGCCGGTCATCAGCAAGTTCCTGCTGGCGCTCATGGACCCCGGCGACGAGGTCCTCTACCCCAATCCCGGCTTTCCCATCTACGAGTCGCAGATCAACTTCCTCGGCGGCGTGCCGAAGCCCTATGGGTTCGTCCCGGGCGAGAAGAACTTCCTGCTCGACTTCGACGCCATCGAGGCGTCCATCACGCCGCGCACCAAGCTCCTGATCTTCAACGACCTCCACAACCCGACAGGCGCCGAGAGCCCAGACAGCGAGCGGCAGGCGCTCGCGGAACTCGCTCAGAAGCACGACCTCTACGTCCTCTCCGACGAGGCCTACTGGGACATCCGCTACTCCGGGTCCAGCAAGTCGATCGCGTCCCTGCCCGGCATGCAGGAGCGCACCGTCATCCTCTACACCTTCAGCAAGAAGTTCGCGATGACGGGCTGGCGTCTCGGTGGGGCGATCGGGCCGAAGGAACTCATCTCAGTCATCGCCACCATGAACGTCAACCAGGAGTCGTGCACCACCCACTTCATCCAGTGGGCTGGGGTCGAGGCGCTGACCGGCGACCAGAGCGGTGCAAAGGAGATCCTGGCGACCCTGCGCGCGCGGCGTGACGCCGCCGTGCGCGGGCTGAACGCGATCGACGGGGTGTCGTGCTACTCCCCCGAGGCCACCTTCTACCTGTTCCCCGAGCTGACGGCCGTGATGGAGCGCAAGGGCTTCACCACCTACGACGAGCTGCGCAAGGAGGCCCTCCAGAAGACGGGGGTCTCGTTCTGCACCCGCCTGCACTTCGGGAGCGAGCTCCCGGGGGAGACGCGGCGGTACGCGCGCTTCGCCTATTCCGGCATCTCCGTGGAGAGGATCGAGGAGGGCCTCGCCGGTCTCAAGGCTTGGGCCGAGCAGTGACCGGCCCGAAGCGCACCCCACTGTACGAACGGCACGTCGCCGCAGGGGCGAGGCTCGTCGATTTCGCCGGCTGGGAGATGCCGGTGCAATATCCAGCCGGCATCATCGCCGAACACCTCGCGACGCGGCGCGCGGCCGGGCTCTTCGACGTCTCGCACATGGGACGCTTCGTCGTGGGAGGCGCCGGCGCCGTGCCGTTCCTCCAGCACGTCCTCACCAACAACTGCGAGGCGCTCGACCCGCTCCAGGCGCAGTACACGATCGTGCCGACCGAGACCGGTGGCGCGGTCGACGACGCGTACCTCTATCGTTTCGTGGAGGACGAGTTCCTGCTGGTGGTGAACGCGGCCAACCGCGAGAAGGACTGGGTGCATTTCCACCAGTTCACCGGTGACTACGAGGACCTCCGCCTCGAGGACCGCTCCGATGACATCGCGATGCTCGCCCTGCAGGGCAAGACGGCGCGCGAGATCCTGGCCGGGCTCCTCGAGGAGGGGAGGCTTCCCGAGCCGCTGCGCAACGAGCTGAGCATCGTCACGCTGAGGGTGGGAGACGGCGCGGGCGGGGCCTGCGGCTCCCGCGCCGTCGAAGTCCGGATCGGCCGCACCGGGTACACGGGCGAGCCGCTCTGCTTCGAGCTCTTCGTGGCCGCCGGGGAGGCGCCGGCGCTCTGGGACGCGCTGGTCGCGGCGGGCGCCGAGCCCGTCGGCCTCGGCGCCCGCGACACCCTGCGTCTCGAGGCCGGCCTTCCGCTGTACGGCCATGAGCTCGGCCTCGACCCTGAGGGCAACGAGATCCCCATCATGAGCTGCCCGCTGGCGTCGTTCGCCGTGAGCCTCTCGCCGCGCAAGGGCGACTACGTCGGCCGCGCGGCCATCGCGCGTCAGCATCGCGCCTACGGGCGCATCCTCGTGCGCGACTGGTCGCTCGTCGAGGACCTGCCGCGCATGACGCGCCCGGTCGCGATCACCGGCCGCGGCATCGCCCGCGAGGGCGCCGAAGTCTACCGCGACGGGGAGCGCGTCGGTTGGGTCACCAGCGGGACCGCCGTACCCTACTGGGGCGTCGAGGGCGAGGGGCTGTGCTCGCTCCAGACGGACGAACACCACCTGCGCTCGGTCACCCTCGCCTACGTCGACAGTCGCGTGATCGAGGACGACGAGGTGGAGGTCGAGGTCCGCGGCAAGCGCGTCCCGGGCCTCGTCGTTCCGTACCACCTCCGGAGCGACGCGCCTCCGTGCGCACGCGCCATCGTCTGGGACTACACGCCGCAGCTTGCCGAGCTCGAAGGCGGCGAGTCCGGCGAGAAGGCGCTGCGCCTCGTCCAGCGCGCGATCGACAACCACGAGTGGCGGCAGACGCGCTGCATCGACCTCATCCCCTCGGAGATGACCGCCTCACCGCTTGCGCGTCTGTTGAGCGTCACCGACCCCGCCTTCCGCTACGCCGAGCACAAGAAGACCGAGGCCTTCTACGACCTCGAGGTCTTCTACTACCAGGGCACCGGGTTCATCCACGAGGTCGAGCGGCTGCTCGTCCAGGAACTGCGCGCGTACCTCGGGTGCGCGGAAGTCGAGACGCGCGTGATCAGCGGCCAGATGGCCAACGCCGCCGTCTTCAGCGCCCTCGTCGACTACCTGAACCGCGGCGACCGCAAGGCCGAGCCGCGGCGCATCGCCAAGGTCGTCAACAACCACATCGGCAAGGGCGGCCACCTGAGCGCGCAGCCGATGGGCGCCCTCAAGGACTTCGTCGCGCGCGACCCGCGCACGGAGCTGCCGGCCGTGGTCGACATCCCCGTCCTCGCCGAGAACCCCTACCGCGCCGACGTGCCCGCGCTGCTCGAGCTCATCCAGAAGGAGCAGCCCGAGCTCATCATCCTGGGCAAGAGCATGGTGCTGCACCCGGAGCCGGTGTACGAGGTCCGCGCGTTCCTGGACGAGATCGGCTCGCGCGCCGTCCTCATGTACGACATGGCGCACGTGCTCGGGCTCGTCGGGCCGTCCTTCCAGCAGCCCTTCGCGGAGGGCGCCGACATCGTCACCGGGTCGACCCACAAGACCTTCTTCGGGACGCAGCGCGGCATCATCGGTGGGCGCTGGCAAGAGCCGGAGGAGAAGTGGGAGCTGTGGGAGGCCATCGAGCGTCGAGCCTTCCCCGGCTCGGTGTCGAACCATCATCTCGGGACCCTCCTGGGCCTGCTCCTCGCCACGTATGAGATGAACCACTTCAAGAACACGTACCAACCGGCCGTGATCGCCAACGCCAAGGCCTTCGCCAGGGCGCTCAAAGACGCTGGGCTCGACGTAGCCGGCGATTCTTCGGTCGACTTCACCGAGACCCATCAGGTCGTCGTCAACGTTGGCTACGGTCTCGGGCCCGACGTCGCCGGACGCCTCGAGGCGAATAACGTCATCTGCAACTACCAGGCGACCCCGGACGAAGAGGGCTTCACGGCCGCGGGCGGCCTTCGGCTGGGCGTGTCCGAGATGACGCGCTTCGGGATGGGGCCCGACGACTTCCGCGAGGTCGCGGAGCTCATGGCGGCCGTCATCCTGCACGGACGCAGTGTGGGTGACGACGTCGCCGCCCTGCGTGGGCGCTTCACGCAGCTCGAGTACACCTTCGGCGGCGACGAGTTCGCGCCGCTCATCGAGAAGCTTCACGGGCTCTTCTGAGACTGGGGGGCTCGCCGATCAGGCGCCGCCGGCGCGTCCCGCGCCGGCGGCGCCTGCGATAGGCTCCCTACCGTGAGTCTCGACCTTCTGATCGCCGGCGCCTCGGTCCTCGACGGCAGCGGCGCGCCCGCGTGGCGCGGCACCGTCGGCGTCGCCGATGGCCGCATCGCGCACGTCCGCCGGGGCGCCGCCGATGGCGTGACCGCAGCCCACACCATCGACGCCACGGGTCTCGTCCTGGCCCCAGGCTTCATCGACGTCCACACGCACTCCGACCTCGCGCCGTTCACCGACCCGTGGATGGACAGCGCGCTTCGGCAAGGCGTCACGACGGTCGTGGTCGGCAACTGCGGCGCGTCGGCGTGGCCCCGCGCGGCGCTCAGGCCGCTCGCGTCGTACGCGGGTACGACACCCGAGGCGCTGCCCCCCTGGGACGCGTTCGAGGAGTACCTCGACGCCGTCGACGCGGCGCGACCGGCGTGCAACGTGGCCGCGCTCGTCGGCTTCGGCAGCTTGCGCACCCAAGTCATGGGCGGCGAGCGGCGCGCGGCGGCGGCCGCCGAGATCGCAGAGATGCGGCGGCTGCTCGGCGAGGCGATGACGTCGGGGGCCGTAGGTATGTCCAGCGGACTCATCTACGTCCCCGACATGTACGCGAGCACAGAAGAGGTCGCCGAGGTCGCCGCCGCGATCGCACCGTTCGATGGACTGTACACGACCCACCTGCGCGCCGAGGGCCACCTCGTTTTCGACGCCGTGCGGGAGGCCGTGGAGATCGGCCGCCGCGCCGGCGTGCACGCCCACGTGAGCCATCTGAAGCTCGAGGGGCGGCGCGCCTGGGGTCGCGTCGACGAGCTCCTCGCGCTCGTCTTCGGAGGTGACGCGACCGGCGACCAGTACCCGTACACGGCTTGGGAGACCGATCTTGCGAGCTTCCTGCCGGCGTGGGCGCCGGTCGAGCGGCTCCGCGAGTTGCTCGCAGATCCCGCGGTCCGGGCGCGACTCGCCCTCGTCGTCGAGCAGGGCGAACCGGGCTGGGAGAGCTCCGTGGCCGACTCCGGCTGGCAGTACATCGTCCTCGAAGCCCGCGACCCCCAGCCGGCCGACCGCGACATGGCGAGCGTGGCCGCCGAGCGTGGCGTGGCGCCCGTGGACCTCCTGTTCGACCTGCTGCTGGACGATCCCGAGGTGACCGTGCGCGGGCACACCATGCACGAGGACGATGTGCGTGCCATCCTCAGCCGGCCCGACATCATCGTCGGCTCAGACGGCACGGCCGTCGCGCCGGAGGGCGCGCTCTGGCGCACGCCGCTGCACCCGCGCGCATACGGCACCTTCCCGCGGGTGCTCGGCAAGTACGTCCGTGACGAGAGACTGCTGACCCTCGAGGCGGCCGTGCGCAAGATGACGGCCCTGCCGGCCGCGACGTTCGGTCTCGCCGGCCGAGGCGTCCTCAAAGCGGGCGCCGTCGCGGACCTCGTGCTCTTCGACCCGGCGACGGTCGCCGACGGCGCGAGGTTCGGCGATGCCCATCGTTACCCTGAAGGCATCGTTACCGTGATCGTCGGCGGACACGTCGCCTGGGACGGCGCCAGGCGCGCCCGCGCCGGACGCGCCCTGCGGCCGCGGCGCGGTCGCGCCTGAGCCCCCACGCCGGCCCGGGCCGCAGGGCGCGCCTGAGTACGCACGCCACCCCTGGGGCGCGCCGCGACCACACGCGGCCGTTCGGTCTGATAGGTTCTGGGGCGCCGCTGGCCAGTACCGGCGGCGCCGTGCGCTGACTATGGAGGGATCGACTGACGGCGATCGCCTTGGCCTTTCTTGCGAGTCTCGGGTGGGGCTGTTCCGACTTCCTCGGCGGCCTGCGAACCCGAAGCCTGCCCCTGCGGGCCACGGTCAGCGGCGCGTTGCTGGGTGGTGTCATCGCCTCCGGCATAGGGGTCGTCCTTCTCGGCGGGGGCTGGCCCGGCGCCGGCTTCGTCCTGCCAGCCGTGCTGGGCGGGATGGCCAGCCTCCTCGCCTTCCTCACCCTCTACAAGGCGCTCGCCATCGGCTCCATGAGCATCGTCGCCCCGATCAGCGCGACCTACCCGGTCGTCCCGGTGGTCTACGGTCTGGCCCAGGGCGAGCGGCCCGCGGAGATCCAGTTGATCGGCATGGCCTTGGTCGTCACCGGCGTCCTGATGGCATCCTACGTGCCCGTCCGGCGCGAGGGTGAGCCGGTGATCGCGGCGGCCCCCGACATGGCTGGCGTTGCTGGGACTCCATCCCGAGCGAAGCGCTCCCGCGTGCTCAGCGCGCCCAGTCTCGTGCTCGCCGCCGTGTCCGCGCTGGCCACCGGCACGGCTCTCGCCGGCATCAGCAGCGCGGCCAAGACCTCCCCCTACTGGAGCGTGATCGTCATGCGCAGCACCGCCCTGGCCGCCATGCTCCTGTTCATCGCTGTCGCGCGGCGCGGCGTCGGCGCGACGGTGGGAAAGCTCCCGGGACTGCTCGTGATCGGCGCTCTGGACGCGATCGCCGTCGGCCTGTTCGCCGTCGCCACGACCCACGGGTACCTGAGCGTGGTGGCGGTGGTCGCGTCGCTCTTCCCGCTGGGGACGATTGCGCTCGCCCGGCTCACGCTCGGCGAGCGTATCCTCCCCCATCAGAACGCAGGCGTGGCCATCGCTCTGACCGGCGTGGCACTCGTCGCCGCCGGCTAGGAAGAGGCGCCGGATGATCGCTATCGTGCTCGCTCTCGCCGCCAGCATCGGCTGGGGCTGCTCGGACTTCCTCGGCGGCCTGCGTACGCGAAGCCTCCCCGTGCGGGCAGTCGCCGGCGGCATGTTCGCCGGAGGACTGCTGACCGCCGTCGCGGCCGTGGTCATGCGGGGCTCGGGCTACCCGGGCAGCGGGTTCCTTCTGGCCAGCGTCATCGCCGGCGTGTCGAGCCTGGTCGCCGTCAGCAGTCTGTACAAGGCGCTCGCCATCGGCTCGATGAGCATCGTCGCACCAATCAATGCCGCCTACCCAATCGTGCCGGTCATCTACGGCCTTGCGCAGGGCGAACGCCCAAGCGCCTTGCAGCTGGCGGGCATGGCGCTGGTCGTCGGCGGGGTCGTCGTCGCCTCGTACATCCGCGAGTCAGGAGGGACAGGGCGTTCCGCCGACCACCCAGACGGGGCCGTACCCACCGGCGACCACCTGGCCCTCGTGCCCGCACCGGATATCGGCGTCGGCCTGGCGCCGCCGCCCTCCCACGACGCCGCGGCCCGTCCTCCCCGCATGTTCGCCAGCCTCGTGCTGGCCGTCGTCGCGACGCTCGCCAGCGGCTGCGTCCTCACCGCCTTGAGCTCCGCCGCCGAGACGGATCCGTATTGGGGCCTCATCGTCGTGAGGGCGGTCGCCCTCGCGGGGATGCTCGTCGTCGTCGCCGTCACTCGCGGCGGCACCGGCGTCCGCCCGGCGCACGTCCCGCTGCTCCTCGGGATCGGGGCGCTGGACACCGTCGCGACGGGCTTGTTCGCCGTAGCGACCACCTACGGGTACCTGAGCGTCGTGTCGGTCATCGCAGCCCTCTTCCCGCTGGGCACGATGGCACTGGCGTGGCTTGTCCTGGGCGAGCGTCTGCGATCGTATCAGTACACCGGCGTCGCGACCGCGCTGACCGGTGTGGCGCTCGTCGCCCTCGGCTGAGCGGGTGCACCCGTGCGGATGCCCAGGCTCAGCGCGACGGCTCGGGCGCCGACCGGACCTACCCGGCCTCGATCTCCTCGTCGGTGGCGCCACTCTCGCTCACGACCATCCGGGCGATGGCGCTCACGACGTCGCCCTCGCGCATGTTCATGACCTTGACGCCCTGCGTGGCGCGGCCGTGGCGGCTGATGCCGTCGGCGCGTACGCGGATGACGACACCGTCGCGGCTCTGCAGCATGATCTCGTGGTTCTCGCGCACGACGCGGACGCCGACGAGGTAGCCCTTGCGGTCGGTGAGCTGGACCGTGCGCACGCCCAGGCCGCCGCGCCCGGTGATGCGGTACTCGCTGATCGGGGTGCGCTTGCCGAAACCGTTCTCGGTGACGACGAAGAGGTCGGAGTCGTCGCGCGCGATGTCCATCGCGATGACCTCGTCGTCCTTGCGCAGCTTCATGCCGCGCACTCCGCTGGCGCCACGCCCCATCGGGCGCACGTCGCGTTCGTGGAAGCGGATCGCCTGGCCCAGGCGGCTGACCATCATGATGTCGTCGTCGCCTGAGGTGTGGCGTACGGCGAGCAGTTCGTCGCCCTCGCGGATGTCGATCGCGATGATGCCGTCGCTCTTGCGGGGGGTGTTGTACGAGCCGAAGAGCGTCTTCTTGACGATGCCCTTCTTCGTCCCGAAGACCAGGTACTTGCCCTCGTTGACGTCGAAGCTGCGCGTGGCGATCACCGCACAGATCTTCTCGTCCTGACGAAGTGGCAAGAGGTTCAACAGGTGCTTGCCGCGCGCGTTGCGTCCGGCGAGGGGCAGCTCGTGGACTTTGAGCCGGTAGACCTTGCCCACGCTCGTGAAGAAGAGCAGGTAATGATGGGTGCTGGTGATGAAGAGGTGGTCGACTTCGTCCTCTTCCTTCAGCTCCATGCCCGCGACCCCGATACCGCCACGCTTCTGCTGGCGGTAGGTGGCCACCGGGAGCCGCTTGACGTAGCCGGTCTTCGTGATGGTGATCGCCATCTGCTCTTCGGCGATGAGGTCTTCGAGATCGATCTCGCCTTCGTCGGGGACGATCTCGGTGCGCCGGTCGTCGTTGTAGAGGCGCTTCACCTCGAGCAGCTCGCGCTTGATGACCCCGTAGATGGCGGCCTCGTCGCCGAGCAGCTCGCGCAACTCCTTGATGCGCGCGAGAAGGCCAGCATGCTCTTCTTTGACTTTGTCACGCTCGAGACTCGTGAGCTTCTGCAGGCGCAGGTCGAGGATCGCCTGCGCCTGCGGCTGAGTCAGTTCGAAAGTATCCATGAGGGCTTCTCGCGCGCGCTCGACGTCGGCCGCCTTGCGGATGATGGCGATGATGGCGTCGAGATTGTCGAGGGCCACGAGAAGCCCCTCGAGGATGTGTGCGCGCGTCTCGGCCTTGTCGAGCTCGAACTTCGTGCGCCGGATGACGATCTCTTTCTGGAAGGCGATGTACGCCTTGAGCATCTCGGGCAAGGTGAGCGTGCGTGGCACGCCGCCGACCAGCGCGATGTTGATGACCCCGAAGGTCGTCTGCATCTGGGTGTGCTTATAGAGCTTGTTGAGGACGACCATGGGGACGGCGTCGCGCTTGAGCTCGATGACCAGGCGCATGCCGGCGCGGTCTGACTCGTTGCGCAGGTCGCTGATCTCGGTGATCTTCTTGCTCTTGACGAGGCCCACGATGTCGTCGATGAGCGCCGCGCGGTTGACCTGGTACGGGAGCTCGGTGACGACGATGGCGCTCTTGTTGCTCTTGAGCTGCTCGGTATGCGCCTTGGCGCGGACGCGGACGCGTCCGCGCCCCGTGCGATACGCCTCCTTGAAGCCGCCGCTGCCGAGGATGACGCCCCCGGTCGGGAAGTCCGGACCTTTTATGAACTGCATGAGGTCGTCGGCGGTGGCCTCGGGGTCATCGAGCAGATGCACGGCCGCGTCGACGACCTCGCCCAGGTTGTGCGGCGGGATGTTCGTCGCCATGCCGACGGCGATGCCCGCCGCGCCGTTGATCATGAGGTTGGGCATGCGGCTGGGCAGGACCGTCGGCTCGCGCCGCGTCTCATCGTAGTTGGGGACCCAGTCGACGGTGTTGGCGTCGATGTCGCGCAGCATTTCGACGGCGATGCGGCTGAAGCGGGCCTCGGTGTAACGCATCGCCGCCGGAGAGTCGCCTTCGACCGAGCCGAAGTTGCCCTGGCCGTCGACGAGCGGGTAGCGCATGTTGAAGTCCTGCGCCATGCGCACGAGGGTCGGGTAGATGACGGCCTCGCCGTGGGGGTGGTAGTTGCCCGAGGTGTCGCCGGCGATCTTGGCGCACTTGCGGTGCGGTTTGTTGGGCGCCAAGCCGAGGTCGTTCATGGCTACGAGGATGCGACGCTGACTGGGCTTGAGACCGTCGCGGACGTCGGGAAGGGCGCGGTCGGTGAGCACGCTCATCGCGTAATCTATGAACGACGAGCGCATCTCGTCTTCGAGCTCGATCGGCTCGATCTTGCCCTCGAGTGTCTGGATGTTGTCAGACATCGAGGAAGCGCACCTCCTTCGCGTTCTTCTCGATGAACTCGCGACGCGGCTCGACCTTGTCGCCCATCAGCATCGTGAAGACCTCGTCCGCTGCCTGGGCGTCTTCCATGGACACCAGCATGAGCGTGCGTGTCATGGGGTTCATGGTCGTGTCCCAGAGCTGGTCGGGGTTCATCTCGCCGAGACCCTTGAAGCGCTGCAACTGGATGCCCTCTTTGGTGAGCTCGACGATCTGCACGCGCAGCTCTTCGTAACTCGAAGCCTCGGCCTTGCGATTACCGAGGCGCAGGGTGAAGGGCGGGCGGCCGACCATCTCGCGGATGCGCTCGTGCACGCGCTTGAGCGCCTGGAACTCGCGCCCCGCGAGGGCGGCGAACGGGATGCGCAGGTTGGCCGCCAGGCCCGTGCGACGCTCGACCAGGCGGGTCTCGGCGATCTGCTCGTCGTCGTCGGCCGCGAGCACGTCGATGACGTAGCGCTTGTCGATGTCGGCGCGCAGCGCCTCGACGAGCCGGCCGAAGTCGGCGATGTCGGCCTCGATGATGGGGCCGTTCTTGAGCCAGTCGATGAGCTCGCCGCCCCACTGGCTCTTGAGCTTCTTCACCCAACCCTCGTACTCTCCGTAGAGCTTGAGGAAGCGCTGATACTTCGTCTCGCTGAAGGTGAACTCGGTGTCCGTGTTGTCCACCTTGATCTGCTCGAGGCGCCCGCGCAGCAGGATCTCCTCGAGCTGCGCCTCCTTGTGGATGTACTGCTCCTGGTTGCCCTGCTTGAGGCGGTAGAGCGGCGGCTGGGCGATGTAGACGTACCCCGCCTCGATGAGCGGCTTCATGTGGCGGAAGAGGAAGGTGAGGATGAGCGTGCGGATGTGCGAGCCGTCGACGTCGGCGTCGGTCATGATGATGATCTTGTGGTAGCGCGCCTGCTCGACGTCGAACTCGTCGCCGATGCCGGCCCCGATCGCGCTGATCATCGTGAGGATCTCGGCGTTGGCCAGCATCTTGTCGATGCGCGCCTTCTCGACGTTGATGATCTTCCCGCGCAGCGGCAGGATGGCCTGGAACGAGCGGTCGCGCGCCTGCTTCGCCGAGCCTCCCGCGGAGTCGCCCTCGACGAGGTACATCTCGCTGAGTGAGGGATCTTTGATGGAGCAGTCGGCCAGCTTGCCCGGGAGGTTGCTGCCCTCGAGAAGCCCCTTACGGCGCGTGAGGTCGCGCGCCTTGCGCGCGGCGCTGCGGGCACGCGCCGCGTTGATCGTCTTCTCCACGATCTGCCTGCCCTCGGAGGGGTTCTCCTCGAGGAACTCGGCGAGCTTGGCGTTGACCGTCGTCTGCACCAGGGCCTGGATCTCGGTGTTGCCGAGCTTCGTCTTCGTCTGGCCCTCGAACTGAGGGTTGCGCAGCTTGACCGAGATGAGCGCCGTGAGCCCTTCGCGCACGTCTTCTCCAGAGAGGTTCTCCTCCTTCTCTTTCAGGAGGTTCTTCTGGCGGGCGTACCCGTTGATGGTGCCCGTGAGCGCGGCGCGAAAGCCCGTGAGGTGGGCGCCGCCCTCGGTCGTGTTGATGTTGTTCGCGAACGTGAAGATGGACTCGTTGTAGGACGAGTTCCACTGCATCGCGACCTCGACTTGGCCGTCGTCGGTCTCGTTCTCGAGGAAGATGATGCTGCGGTGGATGGCGTCTTTGTCGCGGTTGATGTAGGCGACGAAGTCCTTGATGCCGCCGGCGTACTGGAACGTCGCGGACTCGCCGTCGGCCCGCTCGTCGCGCAGCTCGATGCGCAGGTTCTTGGTGAGGAAGGCGGTCTCGCGCAGGCGCTGCGCGAGGACGCGGAAGTCGAAGTCGACCTCTTCGAAGATGTCGGGGTCGGGCATGAACGAGACCGTCGTGCCCGTCGGCGCCTTCTTGTCGAGCTTCTCCTTCTTCTCGAGCTTCGAGACCGCTGAGCCGCGCTCGAAGCGCTGGCGCCAGTGGTAACCATCGGTGTAGATGTCGAGCTCGAGCCATTCGGAGAGCGCGTTGACGACCGAGACGCCCACGCCGTGCAGGCCGCCCGACACCTTGTAGCCCGCGCCGCCGAACTTGCCGCCCGCGTGCAGCATCGTGAGCACGACCTCGGCCGCCGGCTTGTCGTACTTCTCCATGATCCCGACCGGGATGCCGCGCCCATCGTCGGCCACCGTGATGGAGTTGTCGGGGTTGACCGTGACGGTGATCGCCGTGCAGTACCCAGCGATGGCCTCGTCCACGGAGTTGTCGACAACCTCGTACACCAGATGGTGCAGCCCGCGCGGGCCCGTAGAGCCGATGTACATGCCGGGACGCTCGCGGACCGGCTCGAGGCCCTCCAGCACCTGGATGTCATCGGCGGTATAGCTGGACTTCTTCACGTGACCTCTCAGGGGCAGCCGTTCATGCAGCGTCACACGGACGGACGTCGTTGGCGAGGGTCTCAGGAGGCAGGCTCAGAGACCCTGCGCAAGTATACCAGAGTGCGGCCCCGCAAGCGACCCCAGTTGGCGGCGAAAAGCGCCGCAAATGGTCACTTTTTCGGGTTGACCGGAGGGCCGGCGGCGGGGTCCCGCGGAGGTCGGTCGGCGACGACCCGGAGTGATGCCAGAATGCTCTCCCGGAGGCGCTCGTCGCCGACCTCGCCGGCGGCCCTCCGGGCGGCGTCGAGGTCGGCACGGTCCATGTTCCCATCACGTCTCGACGTCTTCGACGCCGATGGTGCTTCATCCTGCCGTGGCAGGCTCGGGGCGGCCGCGGGGGCGCCGCGGGTCACGAAGCGGAAGCGATGCACGGGATGCTCGGGGTCAAGCTCGTTCATACGCTCGAGCAACCGCCCCCCGAGGTACGTCAGCTCCTGGGCCCAGATCGACGAGACGCACTCGACGGTCAGGACTCCGCGAGCGAAGGAGCGGGGGCGCGCGTTGGCGGCGACGGTGTCGCCGGCCGCACGCGCCCAGACTCCGTAGGCCCGCGCCTGGTCGCTCGTGTCGAGACGCGCCAGCGTCGGGTCCAGGACCTCGCGGATCTTCCGCAGCTCGCTCGTCTCAGCCTCCAGATCGGCTCTGCCCGCGCCCCGTCTCCCGGTCGGACGACATCCTAGGGTGTCTGCCGGCGGGAACCCGCGCGGGCCTGCAGGGGGAGCTCGATCACCGTCGCCGCTGCAAGCTCCTCATCGGTGAAGTACCGCCGGTTCGTCGTCGTGATGATGACCTGACCGGCCCCGGCGAGCGTCGCGACCAGGAGCCGGCGGCGTGCGTCGTCCAACTCGCTCATGACATCGTCAAGAAAGAGGGGGCCAAGCTCGCCGCGCCGTTCTGCGGCGAGGGCCTGCTCGGCGAGCAGCAGGGCGAGGACCGCGGCGCGCTGCTCGCCCTGCGAGCCGAACAGTCGCAGGTCGCGGCCGCCTCGGGGAACGGCGACCGCTCCACACGATCCCGCCGACCCGGAGCCGGCAGCGCGGAGGGTCTCTGCACCGGCATCCTCGCCCGGCTCGTCATGGTCGCCGCCGCCGACCTCGAGGAACCGCACGTCGTCGCGATGTGGCCCCAGGAGAGTCGTCCCGCGCTGGACCTCCATCGGCCGCCGCTCGCGAAGGCGCGCGCGCAGCCCGCCCTCATCGAAGCCGAGGTGCTCGACCTGCGACACAAGTTCGAGGGCGAAGCGCTCGTCCGCAGGGGCGAGGGCCGCCGCGAAGCCGGAGAACCGGGGGCCCAGGTCGGCGACGAGGTGCGCCCGGCGGCGACCGAGGTCGACGGCGGCGCGCGCGAAGTGCGCGTCCCAGGGTTCGAGGCTCGCTTCGGCGGAACCGTTCTTCACGCTGACCAACTGGGCGTTACGCTGACGCAGGACCGCCTGCAGGTCGCGCAACGCCGCCGCGTACGGCGCGTCGATCGAGGCGGCGAAGGCGTCCATATGAGCCCGCCGCCGTGCAGGGCTGCCTTTGACGAGGAGGAGGCTCTCGGGCACGAAGATGAAGGCCTGGCAGCGGCTGCGCACCTCGTCCAGCGAGGTCAACTCGAGGCCGTCCCATCGCATTCGCTTGCCTTGGCCGGGAGCGTACGCGATCTCGACCTCCTGCGGTCTGTCGCCGAGGCCGTCCGCAACGACCCTCGCCCGCAGGAAGCCCTCACCCCACGCGATGAGCTTCTCGTCGCGATGCGTCCTCGGCGAGCTCCCGCGGAGGGCGAAGAAGGCGCCCTCGAGCAGGTTTGTCTTGCCGGTCGCGTTCGCGCCCACCACGACGTTGAGGCCCGGCCCGAAGGTGACCGCAGCCTCACAATACGAACGGAAGTTGACGAGCTTCAGGTCACGGAGAAACAAACTCTGAACTCCCGCCCCGCCACGGCCACGACGTCGCCCGCCACAAGCCGGCGCCCGCGGTGCGTCTCGGCCGCGCCGTTCACGCGCACGTCTCCCTGCTGGACCATGAGTTTGGCATGACCACCGGTCGAAGCCGCGCCGCACACCTTGAGGAAGGCGCCCAAGGCGATAGGGCCGCGCGTCTCCACCTCTTGTGCATCACGTTCTCGCGCAGCCACGGACCGCCCGCCTTTCGGCGTGGTCTTCGTCTGGTCTCAGCCGCTGAGACGGATCGGCATTATGAGGTAGACGAACGACCCCTCCGCACCTGACACGAGCCCCGGGCGCAAGGGGTTCGTGAAGCGCAGCCTCACTTCGTCTTCGTCCACCGCCTCGATGCCTTCGATGAGGTACTGAGGGTTGAAGCCGATCTCGAACTCGTCGCCTTCGTAAGGCATGTCGAGTGATTCCTCCGCTTGACCCACGTCCTGCGTGAGGGCACGCATCGTCAGCTTGCCTTGGGCGAAGGTGAGGCGCAATGGGGCGTTCCGCTGCGCGAGGAGGCTCGTGCGGCGCGCCGCGGCTGTGAACAGTTCCTTGCCGAGCGTCACCTCGTGGTCGAACGTCTCCGGGATCAACTGCTTGTAGTTCGGGAACTGGCCGTCGATGAGGCGCGACGCGACGTACACGTCGCCGTCCTTGCCGGCGAGGCGGAAGAGCGCCTGGTTCTCACCGATCGCGACGTCGATGTCGCCCTCTCCTAGCGTACCGGCGAGCCGCGCGACCTCGGTGAGCGCCTTGACGGGCACGATCGCCTGCACCTCGTTCGCGATCTCAGCCTCGAGCACCGTCTCTTTGACGGCCAGCCGATAGCTGTCGGTCGCCACCATCTTCAGCGACCTTCCGCCCATGCTCACCAGGACCCCGGTCAGGATGGGCCGTGTCTCGTCTCGCGACGCGGCCCGCCCGACCTTCGCTAGCGTCTCGACGAACGGACCCCTGCCGACGGTCAGGCTCCCCTCCATGTCGAACGACGAGGTCTGTGGGAAGTCACTCGCCGCCCACGAGTTCAGCGAGAATGCTGCGCGGCCGGCGGTCACCCGCACCGCAGACTCACTCGCCTCGATGGCCACCGTCTCACTTGGCAGGTTGCGCACGACGTCGGTGAAGAGCCGCGCCGGAACGACGATGTCGCCATCCTGTTCGACGACCGTGGCGAGGGTCGCCTTGATGGAGAGCTCCATATCGGTCGCGAAGAGGTCGAGCCGGCCGTCAGTCGCTTGCAGGAGGACGCCCGAAAGCACGGGGAGCGCGCTCCGCGTCGAGGCTCCTCGTGCGAGGATGGCGAGCTTGTCGACGAGGGCGGTGCGATCGACTGTGAGTCTCATGCCGGCTCCTTGTTACTACAGAGAGAAGATGTAGCTCTCTTCGTCATCGTCATAACGAGTGTGGACGACGCCGCGTGTCGTGGTTTGTCCTGCACGTGCTCGGCGGTCGCCTTGTGAAGAGGACTGTGGACGCTCTGTGGAGGGTGTGATCAGTTCGCCCACGGTGCCGACGCCGCTGGAAGAAGCATAGCCTCTTTGGGCCGCGTTTGTCAGGTTGTCCACCCGGTGCTGCGGGCTTGTCCACAGGCTCTTCGGGCGCGCGCCGAGAGGAGCGCGGGGGTAGCGTCCCAGCGGCGAGCTTTTCTGCTGGTCAGCGGCCGGACTTCACGCGCGCGGTGATCAACTGGACGAGGTCGTGCAGTTGCCGGTCGTGGCCGTCCTTGAGTTGGCGCTGTATCTTGTCGACCGCGTAGAGGACAGTCGTGTGATGCCGCCCGCCGAACTTGTCGCCTATCTGTGGCAGGGACGCCTCAGTGAGATCGCGAGCCAGGAACATCGCAAGCTGGCGGGCGTAGGCGACGTCCTGCGTGCGGCGACTCCCGCGGAGATCGTTCACGTGCAGGCCGAACTGACGCGCGACCTCTGCCTGCACCATCTCCACAGTGACCGGGTGGGCGTACGCCTTGGGCAAGATGTCGCGCAACGCTTCCTTGGTGACGTCGAGTGTGACCTCGCTGCCACGGATCGAGGCGTAGCTCACGGTCCGCGTGAGGGCGCCGTATAGCTCGCGGATGTTCGCCGTGACGCGAGCCGCGATCCACTCGAGG
Source organism: Thermoleophilia bacterium UBA2241 (assembly GCA_002347645.1). GTDB lineage: Bacteria > Actinomycetota > Thermoleophilia > UBA2241 > UBA2241 > UBA2241. The sequence continues at coordinate 36,798 of DDYF01000003.1, forward strand.
ACTTCGGGCTCCGCGATCTTGTACTCCTCCCACTTCACCTGCCGGCGGAGGATGGCGATGCGCGTCTCCAGGTCGGGACGGCTGATGTCGACCACGACACCCTGGCCGAAGCGCGAGCGGAGGCGCTCCTCGAGCTCTTCGAGCTCCCTTGGCGGCCGGTCGGACGTCATGACGATCTGCCGACCGGCCTCGTACAGCGAGTTGAACGTGTGAAAGAACTCGACCTGCGTCTGCTGCTTCTCGGCGAGGAACTGGACGTCGTCGACGAGGAGCACGTCGTTGGCTCGGTACGACTGCTTGAAGCCGTCGATCCGGCCCTTGTCGGTGACCGCGTTGATGAAGTCGTCCGTGAAGCGTTCGACCGTGACGTACTTGACCTGGAGCGAAGGGTGGTTCTGGACGACGGCATGGGCGATCGCCTGGATGAGATGGGTCTTGCCCAGGCCGGTGTCGGCGTAGATGAACACGGGGTTGTATGCCTTCGCCGGTGTCTCCGCCACGCTGCGCGCGACCGCGGTCGCGTACTCGTTGTGGGGGCCGGTGACGAAACGGTCGAACACGTAGCGAGGGTTGAGGTCGGCCAGCACGGCAGGCGTCGCGCGAGTGCTGCCGGAACGCCTCGTGGGGCGCTTCGGTGGCGGAGACGCAGATCTCGTGTCGGCAAGCGCCGGCTCCGCCGCGGCCTCGCCGAGCTCAGCCGCGCGTTCGTCGACCACCAGGTCGAGGCGGACGGAGTCGCCCAGGACCTGAGCGAGCGCGTCGCCGACGCGGTCGGCGAAGCGCTTCTCGATCCAGTCCTTGGCGAAGTCGTTCGGCACGCCGAGGACGAAGGTCCCGTCGCTGAGGTCCACCGGCAACGCCCGGTCGAACCACAGCCGGAAGGTGCGCTCGTTCATCTGCGTGCGCAGCTGCTCGCGCACCTCGTTCCAGATGAGTGTCAGCTGATCGGGGATGGAAGCCGCCCTCCCAGACCCGGGGAAGCGGCGGCCGGCCCCGGGGAGCTCGAAGTGTCGTCAGAGGATGCTATCGAGGAGGCGTAACCCCTCCTCGCGCAAGGCTCGCTTGCCGTCGCCGAGCGAGTGTATCAACCCCTTCTGCTCCAGTAAATTGAGGTCGCGGAAGGCGGTCGCCGGCGAGATGCCCAGCTCTCTTGCCAAGGCTTTCGGGCCGGCCGAGCCGAGCTCCATCAGGAGCACGAGGACCTTGGTCTGGCGGGTCGTGAGCTTGACCGCCGGCGCCGCGGCGCGCGCGGGCTCTTCGGCCGGCCGCGACGGCAGCTTGATGGTGAAGACCGACCCGCCCCCGAGGTTGTCTTCGACCGTGAGGACGCCACGCAGAAACTGCAGCGCCTCGCGCGCGATCGGCAGCCCCGAGCCGACGCCGCGGATGAGCCGGCGCTGGTGCGCGGTCGCCGTAGTGAACCCGGGCAGGAAGGCGCGCTCCTTCTGCTCGAGCCCTGGGCCGTGGTCCGAGATGCGGATCATCTGGCCGTTGTCGAGGACCGTCACCACGACGTCGCGGAACGAGGCGTGGAGGAGGTTCTCGATGAGCTCCTGGATGACGGTGAACGGGACCTGCCCGCCCTGTTCGCGGCACGAGTTGTACGTCTTCTCCGACAGCGACGCGATGAGCGCCGGCAGATCCTGCTCCTCGACGGCGATCACCCTGGGTGGACTGGTGAGCGTGTCGTACACCGCGATACGGGGCGCCTCCGGGCCGACGGGCGTGGGTGGCAGAGCCGTGGGGGCGGCGTCCTCGAACCCGGCGACCGACGGCTCCATGACCGCGTTGCGTGCGGGCCGGGCACCCGCCTTCGCTACGGCGGGCGGGCGGCCCGCGCCGGCGTCGTCGCGGCCCTCCGCGAGCAGCCTGTCGAGGAACGACTCCATGGGGGCGCCGAGTATAGCACCGTCAACCCCGCTCTGAAACGGTCCGGTCGAGGCTGGAAGAGGGGTGCAGACGTCCGCAGACTCGGGAGTTATCCACAGGGTGTTCAGGAACTGTGGAAAGCGTCTGGGCGAGACTCGATACACCGGCCCAATTTGCGGGCGTTGTGGAAAAGGCGGTTTCAGGGAGGGTGACGACGCCCGGCGCTCCCAGTCGGGCCGTGGTGTGCGCCGAGGCGCTCGCAACGGGGGTGACCGTAGGGCGTCGCGGGGAGGAAAGCGCTGCAAAGCGCCGGTGATGGATGTAGCGACGCTCGGCTCTCGTCTGTCAAGGGAAGCCGCCCTCGTCAACGCCTTATCCACGCCGGTCGTGAGCCTGTGAGCACGAGAAATGATTCTTATCCACAGTCTCCACAGGTGGGCGTGAACGCGTGTCCGACTCTGTGAAACCTGGGCTGGCCGTCCCGCCCTCCCGGAGCTACACTGGTGTGGTCCATCGCGGAGCTCCTGGTCGAGGGGCTGAGAAGGCGCTTCCTAGCGCCGACGCGCCGAACCTGACCACCTTCGGGTGGCGGCGCCGCACGGCGCCGCTGGGTAATGCCAGCGAAGGGAGAGATGCAGCATGTCAGCCGGACCGGTCCCCGTCCCCGCACCCTCGAGCCCGCGCCTCCACTTGGATCCTCGGAGGTGGAGCGTGCAGACGTATGCCGAACTGGGCGTCGCCGTCGCGCTCGCCGCCGTGTTGGGCCAGGTACGCCTCTTCACCATGCCGCAGGGCGGGTCGGTGAGTCTCGAGTTGGTGCCGATCGTGTTCATCGCCGTGCGCAGAGGGGTTGCTCCCGGGCTCGCGGCCGGGCTCACGTACGGGCTCCTGCAACTCATGCTGCCGGGTGCCTTCGTGTACCACCCGGCGCAGGCGGCGCTGGACTACCCCCTCGCCTTCGGCGCCCTGGCGCTCGGCGGGGTGGTCGCCGTGCGCGGGTGGCGCACGCTGATCGCGGCGGTCGCGCTCGCCCAAACGGCGCGCCTCGTCTTCCACTTCTTCTCGGGGCTCATCTTCTTCTCGGAGTACGCCCCCGAATGGGAGGCCCCCTGGCTCTACGCGCTCACGTACAACGTGTTGTTTCTCGCCCCGGAGGCCGTCCTCACGGTCCTGCTGCTCTGGCCGCTGCTCAAGGCTTACGACGCCGCCTTCCCCGGCCGCGGAGCGGCTCCGTGAGAGGGCGTGAGGTCGTTTGCGCTCGCCTCGCGGCCGTGTTCCTGGACGGCGAGTATGAACAGGCGGCGTACTATCGCCGCTGGGCGGAGGCGGCCGACCTTCTGGTCGCGGCCGACGGCGGCGCCCGCTTTCTTGCCGCGGCAGGTCTCGTTCCCGATCTCCTGGTCGGCGATTTCGATTCGCTGGACGAGGCCGCCGTCGACCATGCCCTGCAGCGCGGCGCGCGGGTCGTCCGCCACCCCGTCCGCAAGGACAAGACCGACGGGGAGCTGGCTGTGGAGGAGGCCGTGCGCGCTGGCGCGCGCGAGGTCGTCCTCGCCGGCGCCCTCGGCGCCCTGGACCACACGCTGGGACATCTCGCGATCCTGGAGCGCCTCGAGGCCGGCGGGACGCCGGCGCGGCTCGTCTCTCCGGCGATGGTCGTGCGGGTCCTCGTCGCGCCCGCAGCCGTTCGTCTGGGCGCGCCTCCCGGCACCCGGGTCTCGCTGGCCCCACTGTGCGGCGATGCGGTCGTGACGCTCACCGGCCTGGAGTACCCGCTCGACCGCGGCCGGCTGCCGGCCGACGCGTGCCTCGGCTTGGGGAACATCGTCTCGCCTTCTCACGCCGGTCAAGCGGGAGGCGGCGGGGCCTCCGTGACCGCGCACGAAGGCAGGGTCGCCGTGCTCGTGTGGGACGGGGCGGAGTCGTTCGACGCACCGCGTAGGGCCGCGAAGGAGCGGCGGGACGCGTGAGGGAGGCGCGCCTTGCCGGGCGCCTCACGTCGGCGTGGGCCGCCGCCGTCTTCGCCTTCGCCGTCGTGCCGACGCACGCCCTCCTGGCCCGGACGGTCGGCGAGCGCGAGGCACTGACCACACAGGTGGGCCACTTCGTCGAGTTCGCGGTGCTGGCCTGGCTGGCGACATGGTGGATCGACGCGCGGCGGCGTGCGAAGGGCGCGGCCAAGGGCGGCTCGCGTGAGGCCGGGAGATGGGCGGCGGCGCGCGAAGCTGCCGGCGACTACGCCATCATGCTCGGCGCCCTGGTCCTCTTCGGGGTGCTCATCGAGGCGGCGCAATCGCTCTTGCCGTATCGGTCTGCCCAGATGCGGGACGCGGCGATCGACGCGGCCGGCGCTCTCGTCGGGCTTCTGGCGGCGCTCAGCTGCGACTTGAGCCGGCTGGGGAGGAGAGGCCGATGGCGTGGCCGATGATGCGCGCGGCGACTTCCTCGGAGGGGACGTCGTACGCACTGCGGTGCACGAGGTCCTTGAGTGCCTCGAGGCGCTGCTTCTGGTCGTCTTTCGCGTCGTCTACCATGTCGTCTGACCGCATGTCGGAAGTCGTCATCCAGACTCCTTCGGCTGCTCACTGTGCGTATCGGAAGGCCCGATGGCCGGGTTTACTAAGAGGCGTAAACAGTTGAGACTGCGCAGGAGATGTGCGCCCTGCTCCCGATAGACGCCGCACTGGACGCCGTCCTTGCGGCCGTGCAGCCACTGCCCGGCGAGGCCGTGCGGCTGGTCGAGGCCTACGGGCGCGCCGCCGCCGAGGACATCGTCTCTCGTGAGCAGGTCCCCTCGTTCGACAACTCGGCTATGGACGGCTTCGCGGTGGCGGGCGACGACCTCGTCCTCGGGCGGACCCGGTTCCGCGTGAGCGTCGAGATCCCGGCCGGACGCTACGTGGCCGAGCCCGTCGAGCCCGGCGCCGCCGCCAAGATCATGACGGGCGCTCCCTTGCCGCCGGGCGTGGACACCGTGGTTCCCGTCGAGCTGGTCCGGCAGGAGGGCGACGACGTCGTCGTCGCCGAGCCGGTGGCCCGTGGGGCGCACGTGCGCCGCGCAGGCGAGGACGTCGCCGTCGGTGACACGGTGCTCCCGAGCGGCACGCGTCTCGGTCCGGCCGAGGTCGGCCTTCTGGCATCGATCGGCGTCGACCCCGTTGTGGTCACGCGGCGGCCGAGCGTCGCCATCCTCGCCACGGGCAGCGAGCTCGTGGCGGGGGGGGCGCCGCTGGCGCCGGGGCAGATCCGCAACTCGAACTCCTACACGGCCTACGGGCAGGTCGCCGCCGCCGGTGGTGCGCCGGTCCTGCTCGGCATCGCACGTGACGACCTCGCGGAGACGCGGCGCCTCGTCGCCGAGGCGCTCGAGCACGACGTCGTCATGACGAGCGGCGGCGTCTCGGTCGGCGAGTTCGACTTCGTCAAACAGGTCCAGGAGGAGCTCGGCGTCGAGCGCCGGTTCTGGGGCGTGGCGACGAAGCCCGGCAAGCCCCTCGCCTTCGGGGTTCGCGGGCGGGCCTTGGTCTTCGGTGTGCCGGGCAACCCGGTCGCCTCCATGGTCAGCTTCGAGCTCTACATCCGCCCCGCCCTGCTGGCGATGCAGGGGCGGCGCGACATCTACCGCCCCTACGTCGTCGCCTCGAGCATCGAGGCCGTGACGCCGACCAAAGAGCGCACCGAGGCGCGGCGCTGTCGCCTGGAGCGGCGGGGCGAGGGATGGGCGTTCACGACGACTGGGCCACAGGGGTCCGGGATCCTTCGCTCCATGGCCCTGGCCCAGGGTCTCGCGTTCGTGCCCGCGGGCCATCCGGGATCCGCGGCGGGCGAGGCGTTCCTCGTCCAGCTCCTTGAGGGCTCGAGCGAGGAGCGGCCGCCCTACCCGTGAGCTGCCCCGCCTTCGCCGGCGCTGAGGCTACTCGTCAGCGCCCCAGCGCTGGCGCAGCTCGAACGAGACGGTCCTCGCCCAGACGATCAGCCGGTGGCTGGCGCTGTAGCGGGGCGTGCACGTCGTGAGCACGAGTCCGTATCCCCGGTCGCGAAGCACGCCGACATCGTCGGGCTGCACCACCGTCGTCCTGGCCACGGCGTAGACGAAGCGTGCGTACGGCGTCTCGACGACGACGCGGTCTCCCTTGCGCAGCGCGTCCAAACGCGAGAAGGGTGCCCCGTACGTCGTGCGATGCCCAGCGACGGCGAACGGGTCGCCGGCGCCGGGAAGGGGCGTGATGCCGTAGTGCACGGGTCCGTTGCGCAGGAGCTTCCGGTCGCCGTTGGGGTCGAGGGCGACACGGCCCGACACCCCTTCCTGGACGACATGCTCCAGATCGAGGCGCGGGATTGTGAGCCGCGCCACCGGGTCTCCCGGCCGGAGTGTCTCGGCGAAGAGGGTGGCGAGTCTGTGCACCTCGACGCCGGGAGGCACCTCGGATTTGGACGCCTTGTCCTTGGCGGAACGGACGGTCTCGGTGAACCGCGCCGTCTCGCGGCCGTAGGCGTCGTCGAGACGGCCCTGCTGCACCGTCGCGAGCAGGCCCGACCACAACGGGTAGGCCAAGAGGATGCCTCCGGCGATGAGGAGAAGGTCGCCGATCAGGTGGCGCACGGCGCGACGGCCGTCGCGCCCAGGACGCGTGTCAACGGATGCCCCGATCATCCGGCCATGGTACGGTCGGTGCGATGGACCGGCAAGCGTCGACGGGCTTGACGGGGCGCCGCGTGTGCGCGCCACCGGTGCCCGGAGAAGCGAGCGATGCGCAGCTGCAGCGACGTGCACAACTACCTTGAGGAGCTGGGCGTGGCGCACGAGATGCTGCCGCTGCCCGGACCGCCGGTCACCTCCGAGCGGGCGGCGGACCTCCTTGGGGTTGGCGTCACCGAGGTCCTGAAGTCGCTGCTCTTCCTGGTGGATGCTAACCCACTGCTGGTGCTCGTGCCGGGCGACGCGCGCGTCACGGGGCGCAGGCTCGCGGCGGCCCTGGGGGCGCGCAAGGCATCGCCGGCGCGCGCCCAGGAGGTGTTCGAGACGACCGGGTACCGCGCCGGCGCTCTGCCGCCCTGCGGCCTCGCCGTCGACCTGCCGGTCGTCGCCGACCCGGGAGCGTTCGCGCCCCGGGTCGTCTATTGTGGCGGGGGCGCGACGGCGACGATGCTGAAGATCCGCAGCGCCGACCTGAAGTCCTTGCTCAAACCGAGGCTGGTCGATCTCGCCGAGCGCTGAGGGCGGTGGCCGCGCCGACCGGCGCTCGAAGGCGGAGATCGCGAGACGAAGGTGGGGTGGAGATGACGTCGAGGCGCGCGCATTCCATGGGGACGGCGGGACCGCTCGAGGTCCTTTCGCCGGCCGATCTGCAGCGGCTGGACGAAGCAGCGCTCGAGATCCTCGCGGACGTCGGGGTGTCGGTCCCCTCTGAGCGGGCGCGCGCCGGGCTGGTCCGCCGCGGGGCGGCCGTCGAAGGCGCGCGCGTTCGGCTGTACCCGGACCTCGTGCGCGAGCTGGTCGCGCTCGCCCCGGCGCGGCTGACCCTCGGGGCCCGCGCCGCGAGCCCTCTCGTCACAGGGGAGCGCTCCCTCGTCACCACGGACGGCTGCTGCGTGGAGATCTACGATCTCGACAGCGGCGAGAAGCGGGGTACGACGGCCGGCGACGTGGCCGACATCGCCCGCGCCGTGGACGCGATGCCGGAGATCGACTTCTGCTGGCCGGCGGTCAGCGCGCAGGACAGGCCGGCGGAGGTGCGCGGCCTCCACGAGCTCTACCTCGCCGTGGCGAACACCGGCAAGCACGTGCAGACGGTCACGGTCGTCGAGCCCGGCCTCGCGAGGGTCGCCGCCGACATGGCGCTCGCGTTGTGCGACGGCGACGAGGGGCGCCTGCGCGCCGAGCCCCCGATCTCCGCGCTTCTCGGCACCGTGACCCCGCTGGGGAACGACGCGGCGACGCTCGAGGCCGGTCTGGAGTTCGCCGCGGCCGGGGTGCCGGTAGGGTTCGTGACGATGCCCATGGGGGGCTCGACCACGCCGATCACGATGGCCGGCTCGCTGGCGGTCGGCATCGCCGAGGTCCTCGCCGCCGTGACCGTCGTCCAGGCCGCGACGCCGGGCGCCCCCGTCTTCATCTGCTTCATCCCCAGCGTGATGGACCTGAAGACCGGCGACTTCACGGGCGGCGCCCCCGAGGACACCGTCATGGGCGCCGCCGTCGCGGACATCGGGCGGTTCTACGGTCTCCCGACGCAGTGCGGGGTCAACTCGTCGGGCGCCAAGGAGCCGTCGTGGCAGTCCGCGTTGGACGACACGACGACGACGCTCCTGTCGCTCGCAGCGGGCGTGGACATGCTGACCGGCGTCGGCATGGTGTCGGGGGGGCGGATCTTCTCCTACGCCGAGATGGCGCTCGCGGCTGAAGTGCTCGCGCGCGCGCGACGCCTGGCTGCGGGGCTGGACCTCAGCTCCCTCGGCGGCGCGCCCGCCCGGGTTCCGACGACAGTGAAGGCTGTGGCGAGGCCCGGCCCGGCGCCGAAGGGGGCTTCCGACCCTGTGACGGAGGCGCGCGCGCGCATGCGAGCGATCCTCCGCGAGCACGTCGCGCCGCCGCTCGCCCCTCCCGTCGACCGCCGCTTGCGGGAGCTCGCGCGGATCGACTGACGTCCCCCGGACCCGTTCGCGGCGGCTCGAGTCGGGCTCCTGAGCGCCATAGGGTCGACCATACGACGAAGATACGATGTTTCCATTGGTGCCCAGGCAGTTTGTCTTCTCGGTCCGGTCCTGTATAAACGGAGGGCAAGGGGCTGCGCCGAGGCCTGATGCCGCACCGTCACGCAGGGGGAGCGGCGGGCGCGACGATACGGTAGCGGCGGCGCGGCCGAGTCTGGGGAAAGCCAGAAAGGACGGCACGATGCGCAGACGGAGAACCTACGCAGTCATCGCGATCATGATCCTGGTCATGTTCGCCCTGGCCTTGGGGCTGGCCGCGTGCGGCGAGGAAGAGGAAGCCGCCGAGGAGCCCGGCCTCACGGGGACCGCGGCCGAGCGTGCGGCCGAGATCCTCGGTCACGAGCCGACAGGCGTCGCCAAGACCATCATCGACCGTGGCACCGTGATCGTCGCCAACGACGCCAACTACGCGCCGCAGAGCTCGGTCGACGAGGCCACCGGTGAGCTCGTTGGCTTCGACGTGGACGTCGCCCTGAAGATGGGTGAGATCCTCGGCCTCGAGGTCCAGTTCGAGAACCCGGCCTGGGAGACCATCCCCGCGGCGCTCAACCAGGGTCGGTACGACGTGTCCATCGGCTCCATGACGATCACGCCCGAGCGCGACCAGACGGTGGACTTCACCCAGCCGTACTACTACACGTCCGGCCAGGTGTTCGTGAAGGAAGGCGGTCCGCAGATCGCCGGTGTGGACGACCTTGCCGGCAAGAAGGTCGGCGTCGGCGCTGCGACCACCTATTACGACTACCTGAAGGACAACTCCGACGCCCAGGTGAAGACGTACACCACCGACGCGGACACCTTCCCGGATCTTCGTAACGGCAACCTCGACTTCGTGATGACCGCCGGCCCCACGGGTCAGCAGGCCATTCTCCAGGGGCAGCCGTTCGAGTTCTCGGGCACGCCGCTCTACTACGAGGATCTCGCGTTCGCCGTGGCCGAGGGTGAGGCCGATTGGGTCGCCCTGCTCGACTTCGCCATCGCACAGATGCACGAAGACGGCTCGCTCACCGAGATGTCCAAGACGTGGTACAACGGCCTCGACCTGACGGTGAAGGAGTGAGGGTCGCCGTGCCGGCGTGAGCCGACCCGAGCGTCGTAGTCGGCGGCAGCGGGGGGCTCGGCCTGAGCCCCCCGCCGCACGCCACACACAGAAGAAGGGGTCTTCGCCGATGCACAGACGACGTTGGTACGCGCGCGCCGCCATCTTCGCGACGGTGCTCGCAGCGGTGGTGGCGGTGCTCGCGCCCGCGGCCTTGGCGGAAGCTGCCTCGCCGAGTCCCGCACCCGAAGAGGGGATCCCCGGGATCCCCGTCGTCACGGGTGTCATCCCCAACCCCGAGAGCGGGCTCGAGAACTGGACGGGCACGCTCGTCCAGGTGAACTACGAGCCGAACGGCGCCACCCTCGACTTCGGGCGCTGCCAGCTCTACATCGACGGCAAGGAGCAGACCCTCAGCGGCCCGCCCAAGCTGATCCCCGCGGTCTCGCGCGCCACGTCGACCCTTCAGTTCGACTGGACGTCGCCGCGGTACGAAGGGGGCGAGTACGACTTCAAGACCGTCCTCGTCACGACGGACGGCGAGACCGTGGAGTACGACTGGAGCTTCCGCAGCGAAGGCGAGGCGGGCGCCGGCCAGCTCATCAGCTTCGCCATCATGAAGAAGTGGTTCCGCTTCATCGCCGAGGGCGCCGTGAACACGGTCGCCCTGACCGTCGTCTCCATCGGCCTGGCGTGTGTCTTCGCGCTGTTCGGCGCCTTGGGACGCTTGTCGAAGACGATGACCTTCAGGCAGGCTTGGGAGCGATATCGCAGCTGGGGTTACATGTTCCGTATGGTGGTCGGGCGCATCCCGTACTGGATCGCGACGTTCTACACCTCGCTCTTTCGCGGCACGCCGCTCCTGCTGCAGATCTACGTGATCTACTTCGCCACACCCGAGATCGTGAGGGCGCTCGGTCTCTCACAGTCTTACAACCCGCCGCCGTTCTGGGCGGGCGTCGCCGCTCTGTCGCTCAACTACGGCGCGTACCTCACCGAGGTGTTTCGCGCCGGCATCCAGGCGGTGCCCAAGGGGCAGCGCGAGGCGGCGTGGGCGATCGGTCTGAGCGGCTGGCAGACGCAACGCCGCATCGTCCTGCCCCAGGCGTTCAAGATCGTCATCCCGGCCGTCGGCAACGATTTCATCGCCCTGATCAAGGACACCTCGCTGGTGTCGGTCATCACGGTCGAGGAGTTGCTGCGTCGCAGCCAGTTGGCCGGCGCCGCGAGCTTCAACTTCTTCTCGTGCCTGCTCGTCGCAGCCGCGTTCTACTGGGCTCTGACGATCTTCTTCAGCTACTGGCAGGCGAAACTCGAGCGTCGCATGGAACGCGACCGGGCAAGGGAGTAGCGGCATGGCGACACCAGCCCCGACCAGCGTCCCGGCCGACGACCGCGACGTGGTCGTCAAGGTCGAGGGGCTGCAGAAGTACTTCGGCAAGCTGCACGTCCTGAAGGGCGTCGACCTCGAGGTCCGCAAGGGCGAGGTCATCGTGCTCATCGGGCCGTCGGGCTCGGGCAAGAGCACCTTTCTGCGCTGTCTCAACTTCCTCGAGGATCCGACCACGGGCGACATCACCATCGGCGGCGTGCACGTGATGTGCGGCGACCACGGCAAGGCGTTCAAGCAAGGCGTTCACGAGATCCGCATGAAGTGCGGGATGGTGTTCCAGGAGTTCAACCTCTTCCCGCACAAGGACGCCACGGAGAACGTGATCGAGGCCCCCATCCTGGTGAAGGGCGAGAAGAAGGACGAGGCCGTCAAGAAGGCCCACGAGCTGCTCACGAAGGTGGGCCTCGCGGACCGCGTCGACTACTTCCCGAGCCAGCTCTCCGGCGGGCAGAAACAGCGCGTGGCGATCGCCCGCGCGCTCGCGATGGACCCGCTGCTCATGCTGTTCGACGAGCCCACGAGCGCTCTCGATCCCGAGCTCATCGGCGAGGTGCTGAAGGTCATGAAGGAGCTCGCCGACGGCGGCATGACGATGATCGTCGTCAGTCACGAGATGGGGTTCGCCCGCGACGTCGCCTCGCGGGTGGTCTACATGGACGAAGGCTACTTCATCGAGCAGGGTCCGCCGGATGAGGTCTTCTTCAACCCGAAGGACTCCAGGACGCGCCAGTTCCTGCGCCACATCCTGCCCGAGCAAGACCCGCGGCACGCGGCCGAACTCGGGATCACGGAAGCGGAAGGCGCGGCGCCCGCAGTCGCCCCCGACGTGCCGACCGCGGGCGGGGCGACCGGCGTGCAGCCTCTCAGCGGGCCGCCCGACGACCCGAACGACCTGGCTTCACGGCAGTAGCCGGACGCGCGTCGCGGCGAAAGGGGCGGCGGGGCGCTCGTGCGCCCCGCCGCCCCTTTGCGTGCGGGCGTCCGTGTCGCGCCGCGGCGCGTGGCGCGCCTACGCCACGCCACGCTCACGGTCCGCTGCCTCGACGATGGCGCGGATCTGCTTCGCCGCGTCCGGGTCGATCGGCTCGGGCTTGTGGCTCTCGACGATCTCGAGAGCCGCCGCTCTCGCCCGCTCGTAAAGGTCCGACCCGCCGCGCTCCTTCCAGTCTTCGCGCACGCGGCGGTCGAGGTACCTCGGCTGACTCTGCTCGCGCATGTGGCGCATGGTCGCGTCCAGCGAGAGGAAGTCGCCGAACGGGCCGACCGCGGTGATGTCCTCCACCGCCAGCGCCTCGTCGTCCACGCGAAACCCGCCCACTACGTGCAGGATCATGGCCGCGATCTCGTCGTCGATGACGAGTTGCGCGCAATCGAAGGTGACTCCCGACTCGATCATCCCCGCGCCGTAGATCTGGTTGGCCCCTGCCAACGCAGCCGTCAGGCCCGTGAGCGTCTTCTCGTGACCGGTCTGGGCGTCACCGAGCTTCGAATCTGCCTACAAGCCGGCCACGAAGGACGGGATGAGGTACCGGCGTGCCATCTGGGCGGTCGCGGCGCTGAAGAGCGAGAGCTCGGGCGAGCCGACGGACGCGGCCGCCAGGCGCAGGTCCATGGCCGTGGTCGACGAGCCGTAGTCGATGGGCGCGCCGCACGTGGTGAGCTGCGAGAGGGTTATGCCGGCGAGCACCTCGGCGTTGTGCTGCACGAAGGTGCCGACCAGGGTCACGGGCGACGAGCCACCGGACATGGCCATCGAGAGGCAACCGCAGGGCAGGCCGTGGCGGGCACACTCGACGATCACCTCGGTCGCGTCGCGCGGCAGCTTGAGCGGGCTGACCGGGCAGACGCCGAAGCCGACGATGGGGTTGTCGCGCAGGGCGTCCTCGTCACCCACGAGGCACGTGGCCATCTCGATGACCTTGCGCACCTCCCAGGCCGAGGTCGCCTCGGTGCCGACGACCTTCGTCGTGTTGTGCAGCGCCGCCTCGGTGCCGTGCAGCACGGCGGTCTCCTGCGGTCGGTCGGTGGGGCTCCCCGCCGGCTCGTACATGTCGATGTTGTCGAGCGCGTCGACCAGGCGCGCGATCTCGGCGACGTCCTGCAGCACCGGCTCGCGGTGCTCGCCGGTGCGCAGGTCGTTGACCATGATGCCTTCGTCGAAATTGCAGAACGACACGCGGCCGGGCTCCAGCACGATGCGCTTCTTCGGGTCGCGCGCTCCCCGCACCATCTTGGCCGGCGTCGAGCGGATGGCGTCCTCGACGACGCACGGCGGGATCCTGACCATGCGTGTCTCGCGGTCGACCCTGCACCCGCCGTCGCTGCAGATGTCGAGTGCCTCGTCGTCCTCGACCCAGACGCCGGTCCGTTCGAGGACTTCGAGCGTCGCGAGGTGGATGTCGTCCATCTCGGCCTCGGTGAAGACGCTGAGGCTCAGGCCGCCGCTGCGCGGGTTGCCGGCGTGGAGATTGCGCTTCAAGGTCTCACCTCCGGGAGCGATACGGCGCGACACTACCCGCGCCGACGAGAAGAGTAAAGCAGGAACAGGCGGGGTGCCGGAGTCCGCTCGGTCATAGGGCACAGCCGGCACGGTCAGCTCCAAGTCGCCGGCGGGCGCGTGCGTCATCTTTCCGAAGTGGAAGGGCAGTCCTTGCCAGCAGCGCCCTCCGTGCGGAAATCTCGGCACGCGCCCCCGGCCTGTCGCCGGTCTCTTCCGGGTCCTGCGCGGTGTCGGGGCAGCGACGCCGACGGCGTACGTCTGATTCGATCGGGAGGGATACAACGCAATGGACACCCGTGCCGCCGCGAAGCTCGCGAGATGGCTCGCTCTTCCCATTCTGTTCGTCGCCATCGTGGCCTGCGTCCTAGTAACGAGCCTTTCGCAGGCCCGCGCCGAATCGTCCGCCCCGACGAGCGCCGGGGCCGCAGACGGACCTGTCGTGCTGCGCATCGGCTGGAACCAGATGGGGTTGTGTGCGTCAAGTTGTG
>DDYF01000006.1 GCA_002347645.1 Thermoleophilia bacterium UBA2241
GGGCGGGCCGTGCGGCCCGCCCGCCGCACCCGTTCTCCGTTCTCTCGTCTTCAACGTCCCTGTCGCTGGAGTTCGCGGATCAGGGCGACCAGGCTGTCGACGAGGCCGAGCGCGATGCGGGGCTCGTCTTTGAGCAGCTTCCGGAGGGCGCTGCGCGACAGGCGGGCGACCGCGACGTCGCCGCGGGCCGTCACCGTCGCCGCCCGCGGAGCCTCGCCGATCAGGGCCAGCTCGCCGAACCAGTGCCCGGCTTCGAGATCCGGGATCTCCAGCCCGGGCCGGTCGACGCTCGCCGTGCCGTCGAGGAGCACGCAGAAGCTGTCTCCCGGGTCGCCCTGGCGAACGATGACACTGCCGGCGCGGTAGCGCCTCACGGCGAACAGCTTGGCGACGCGACGAAGGTGGCCTTGAGGGAACGTGGCGAAGAGCGGCACGTGACGAAGGGCGAGCATCCATCCCATCAGCTCGCGTCCCTGCGTGATGGTTTCGTTCGCGGCGCCGGTCTCGCCGCCCGACGGTACCGCTTCTTCCGCCGGTGCGCCGATGCACGGGGCGGCTTCGCCCTCGATGGCACGGATCGTCTTCACCAATCCAGGCAGAAGACCGACCGCCACCGCGGGTTCCTCGCGGATCAGTCTTCTGAAGTCCGCCCGTGCGATGCGCCCGGTGATCAGCCCCTGGCTGGCGATGACGCTGGCGGCTCGGGGGGCGCCGTCGATCAAGGCCAGTTCCCCGAAGCCGTCCCCGGGCTTCAGCACGATCTCGTGCCCTCCCGGGACTTCGACGAGCGCCTTGCCGTCGAGCACGATGTGGAACGCTTCGCCACGCGAGCCCAACCGTGCCACGCGGACCCCGTCCCCGTACTCCCGCACGGCGATCAGCTTGATGACGCGGCGCAGGTGGCGTCGGCCGATGCCGCTGAAGAGCGGCATCGCGGCGAGCGCCCGCGTCGCCCAGCCGGGCTGGGTGGAGGGCGTCCACGGTTCACCCTTGTGGGCGTCAGTGATGGCCAGGAAGTCGCCTCGTATCATCGCCTCTCCCTTCCGCTGGGTGAGTCGAGCATCCACTTCTGCTCCGATTCCATTGCAGAGATCAGTGCGTCACCGCATACAGGTGCCAGGCGTCCGGCACCCCTTTCAGCTCGTGCATCCCGCGGTCCTCGAAGACGAGGCCCGAGCCGGCGACGAGGTCCTTGACGGTCGAGCTGACGAGGACCTCGGAGGGCCCGGCGAGGGCGGCGACACGGGCGCCGATGTGGACGGCGATGCCGCCGACGTCGGCGCCGCCCTCGCCGAGGAGCTCGATCTCGCCGGTGTGGCAGCCGGCCCGCACCTCGAGCCCGAGAGGCTTCACGGCCTCGCAGATCGCCTGCGCGCACTTCACCGCTCGCGCCGGTCCGTCGAAGGTGGCAAGACAGCCGTCGCCTGCATTGCTCACCTCCGTGCCCCGATAGCGCGCCAACATGGCCCGCACCACGGCGTTGTGTCGACCGAGGAGCTCGGTCCACTGGTGGTCACCGAGCTCCGAGGCCCTGTCCGTCGATCCCACTACGTCAGTGAACAGGACCGTCGCCAGCATGCGTTCGAGCTCGGCCTCTTCGTCTTCGACGGAGCGGAGAAAGGCTTCAAGGGCCGAGACGTACGGCTCCGGTTCCTCGATCCAGATCACGTGAGCCGCGCCGGGCACTTCGACGAACCGGGCGCCGGGGACGTGCCGAAGGTTGAACTCCGCCCACTGGCGCTGGTCCTCACCGTCGGGGGCCGCCAAGGGCGCGCCGACCTTGCAGATGACGGCGGTCGGGACGTGGATGCTCGACAACGCCGGCCGGATGTCGGTCTCGTGCCACATCCGGGAGAAGGCGACCATGCTTGTCGGCGTCGCCGAGTACCGCATCATCTTCGTCCACCAGCGGAGGAACGTGAGGTCGTCGACCGGGCAGTCGTCACGACGGTCTCCGAAGCACCCCTGTGCACACTCGACGGCGTGGTCGTCGTCGCCCCAGATCGCCGCGAACTCGCGATCCCATTCGTCTTCCTGCTCGTCGGTCACGCCCTGCGAGTGGTCAGGGGTCCACCGTTCGAAGAGCTGGCCGTCCAGGATGAGGGCGGTCGTCCTCTCAGGGTAGGTGGCGGCGAAGAGGGCGGCCAGAGGGGCTCCGCCAGTGCCGCCCCAGCCGAGGATCGCTGCGCGCTCGGTGCCCGAGGCGTCCATCACGGCGCGCACGTCGTCCATAAGCAGGCTCACGTCAGGGGTGCCGACGATGCGGTCGGACATACCCATGCCGCGCTTGTCCATGTGGACGACACGCAGGTTCCGCGAGAGGCGTCGCATGAATCGCACGAAGCGTGGCTGTTCCCAGTAGACCTCGAGGTGTGAGGCCCATGGGTGGATGACGACCAGTGTCTGGTCGTCGCGACCGAACTCCTGATAGGCGATCGAGGCGCCGTCGGCGGTAGTGGCCCAGCGCGTCTTCGGTATGTCCATGGCTCAGTTCCTGCGTCGCTGTCGTCACGTCGCCGGCGGTGTGGTCACCGCATACAGGTGCCACGGATCAGGGACGCCCTTGAGCGTGTGTCGGCCGCGGTCCTCGAAGACGAGTCCCGAGCCGGCGACGAGGTCCTTGACGGTCGAGCTGACGAGAACCTCGGATCGTCCGGCGAGGGCCGCGACGCGGGCGCCGATGTGGACGGCGATGCCGCCCACGTCCCCCTCGCCCATCGGCTCGATCTCGCCGGTGTGGCAACCGGCCCTGACCTCCAGGCCCAACGGCTTCACAGCCTCGCACACCGCCTGCGCGCACTTCACCGCTCGCGCCGGCCCGTCGAAGGTAGCCAGGAAGCCGTCGCCGGTGGTCGTCACCTCGGTGCCGCGGTAGCGGGCGAGGAAGGCGCGCACGGTCGCGTTGTGTTTCTCGAGCAGCCCCTTCCAGCACGCGTCGCCGACCTCGCACGCCCGGTCTGTCGAGCCGACGACGTCCGTGAACATGACCGTCGCGAGCATCCGGTCGAGCTCGGCCTCCTCGTGGCGGACGGACTCCACGAACGTCTCGAGGGCGCGTACGAGAGGCTCGGGCTCTTCCACCCACACCACGCCCTCGGAGCCCGCGACAAGCTCGCAGCGGGCGCCGGGGATGCGGTCGACGCAGTACTCGTTCATCGCGGCCCATTCCGGTTCTCCGGCGCCGGCCTTGCCGAGCACCAGCGTCGGCACGTGGATGCTCGAGAGCACGTCGCGGACGTCCGTCTCGTACCACATCTGGTCGAAGGCCGCGTAGCTCGCCGGCGTGGCGGCGCAGCGCATGAAGCGCCCCGACCAGCGGAGGAAGGCCGGGTCGTGCGCGAGCGCCTGAGTGGCCGCGCTCGGACCAAAGCCCTGCCGAACGAACTCGTCGGCGCGTTCGTCATCGCCCCAGGAGGCGACCATGCGCGTGAGGTACAGCTCCTGCTCTTCCCGCGGGAAGCCGATGGGCACATCTTCGGCGAGCGAGATCTCGGCGTCGATGCACAGGGCGAGCACTCGCTCGGGCGACGTCGCCGCGAACATACAGGCGAGCGGAGGCCCGCCGGTCCCCCAGCCGAAGACCGCGGCGCGCTCGACGCCGGCGGCGTCCATGACCGCGCGGACATCGTCCATCTGGACGTCGAGCCCGGGCGGTCCGCTGAGACGGTCCGACATGCCGACGCCGCGCTTGTCAAAGTGCAACACGCGCATCTTCTTCGCCAGGCGGCGCATGAAGCGGGCGAAACGCGGCTGCTCCCAGTAGATCTCAAGGTGAGACACCCAGCCATGGATGACGACCAGCGTGACCGGCCCCCGGCCGATGTCCTGGTAGGCGATGCAGGCGCCGTCGACCGTGCGCGCCCAGCGCGTCTGCGGCACCTGCGCGGCGGCAGGATGAGTCATCGTCCACCCCCCGGTCGTTGAGACGATGACGACGGCTTCATACTACTCTCGGGGTCGGGTGGTCGACCGTTTGCGTGTGACGCACTGCCACGCGCTGTCGATCCGCCGACCAACGCAGGGGTCGCGTGCGGCATCGGGAACAAGAGGCGTATGGAGTCCCAAGACGACAGTCCCGTGAAGATCCTCGTCGTCGGCGGGCCGGCGCGCGAACGGCTCTTCGAGCGCTTCCAGCGCGTGTACGACGGCCGCCACGACGTGCGCGTCGTCATGGAGCGGCGCGTCATGGAGCGGCGCCGGGCGGGCGCCGCACAGCGGCGCCCGCCCGGCGCCGCCGTTGAGAGGCGACGCGCCGAGCGCCGCACCTCTGCGCCGTGGCTCGTGGTGCCGTCGGACTGACGCCGGCGCCCCGTTTCTCAGCCCAGCGACCCTTCACGTATACTTTGGCGGCTCGTACTCTCGGGTGTCCGCTGTGGAGGTCGTTGTCTATGTTCCTGATGGGTGAATCGATCAACGGGACGCGCAAGACCGTCGGTGACGCGATCCAGGCGCGCGATGCCGAGTTCATCAAGGCCCTCGCCCTCGAGCAGGTCGAGGCCGGGGCGGCGGTGCTGGACGTGAACGGCGGCGTGGCCGGCGGCAACGAGGTCGACGACCTCACGTGGCTCATCGACACGGTGATGGGCGTCACCGACACGCAGCTGATGGTCGACTCGGCCAGCCCGCAGGCGCTCGACGCGGGCGTGCGGGCCGTCATCGACAAGGGCGGCAAGGTGCCGTTCATCAACTCGATCAGCGGCGAGCAGCCGCGCATCGACGCCGTGCTGCCTCTCATCGAGAAGTACAAGTGCCCCGTCGTGGGTCTCTGCCTGAGCGACGCGGGGATCCCGCCGACGGCCGAAGACCGCTTCGCCGTCGCGCAGCGGCTTCACGACCTCTGCACCGGCGCCGGTCTGCCCCCGCAGGACCTCTGGGTCGACCCGCTCGTTCTTGCCGTCTCGGCCGACCCGTGCGCCGCCCAGGTCAGCATGGACACCCTCAAGCTGATCAAGGAGCGTCTGCCCGTGCGCACGACGGGCGGCTTGAGCAACGTGAGCTTCGGCCTGCCCAACCGGCCGCTCCTGAACCGCACCTTCGTGGCCATGTGCGCCGGCCTGGGAATCGACGGGGTCATCGTCGACGTGCGCAACAAGCAGATGATGGCGACGATGAAGGGCATCGAGGCCCTGCGCGGCGAAGACAACTTCTGCGGCGCGTACCTCAAGGCTCATCGCGCCGGCGCGCTGGAGTAGCGCGTTGCCCACAGTGGACGCGGCGGCCTCGGCGCGCACGCGCGCACGTGACTTGGGCATCGCGGTCGGGCCGCTGCCCACGGGCCCGCTGAACGCGATCACCGACGTGCCGGGCGTGCTCGTCGGCCACTGCACCGTGTCGTGGGGCGAGCCCGAGTCGCCTCGCGGCAGCGGGCCCGCCCGAACCGGCGTCACGGCCATCGTCCCGCGCGGTGACGACCTCTGGCACGACCGCGTCGTGGCGGGGGCGTTCGCCGCGAACGGCGTCGGCGAGGTGGTCGGCATGAACGCTATCCGTGAGTGGGGGCTCATCGAGACGCCGATCATGCTCACGAACTCGCAGAGCGTCGGTGCCGTGTACGACGCGACGGTGCGCTGGCTCATGGCGCGGAACCCCCTGGGCGGCATCGAGGACGCGATCATGCCGGTGGTCGGCGAGTGCGACGACAGCATGCTGAACGACATCCGCGGCATGCACGTGCACGCAGAGCACGTGCATGCCGCTCTCGATTCGGCCGCTTCCGGACCAGTCGCCGAGGGATGCGTCGGCGCGGGCACCGGCATGACGTGCTTCGACTTCAAGGGCGGCATCGGCACGTCGTCCCGCGTGGTCGAGCCCTACTCCGGCCGGTCGTACACGGTGGGGGTGCTCGCGATGACCAACTTCGGCGTCCGCGACCGCCTGTCGGTCAACGGGGTGCCCGTCGGCCGCGAGATCGCCGACCTCATGCCGCTCGAACACCGCGAGGGTTCCTGCATCGTGGTGCTGGCAACAGACGCGCCGCTCAGCGCCCGGCAGTGCGAGCGCATGGCCAAGCGTTGCGCGCTCGGTCTCGCCGTGACGGGCTCTTACGCGGCCGACGGTAGCGGCGAGTTCATGGTCGCCTTCACGACGGCGCACCGTGTTCCCCGCGTGACGACGGCGCCGGTCGCCGTCGCGTCGGTCGGCAACGACGCCATGTTCGGCCTGTTCGCGGCAGCGGTCGACGCGACGGCCGAGGCCGTCTACAACTCCCTGTGCGCGGCGACGGATGCAGTCGGCAGGGACGGAAACAGGTCGTATGCCCTGCCACTCGACCGCTTGGTTGAAGTTATGGGTAGGTTTGGACACGCCGCCCGCGTGCCTCAAGCTGGCTAGCACAGGCTTGCCCGTCCGCGCCGCAGGGTGATATACCAACAGTGGCCCGTCGCCTCGCGGCGTGCGACACGACGGGCCGGAGAACGGGCTATGGGGGCTGGAGGGGCTTCCTGGCCCGGGGGGACCGGGGCCGTCATCCTGGCGTCGCGTGACGAAAGGAGCTGTGTCGAGCGTGAGCGTGTCACCGCAGGTGCCCGCGTGCCTTGGCGCTCCGCAGCCTCACGGCGTCAGCCCCGCGGCCTTCCACACGGCATCCCCTGTGGACGACGCCCTGCGAGAGTGTCGCCTTGGGTGACCGCCCCGCTCATCCGACCGTAGCCGAAGGAGGTGGGGGTACGCGGCCGTCCCCCGTGGGACGCTCGACACGCCGCTGACTGCTGTGGACAAGCGACGGTACTTCCTCAAGAAGATCGCCAATGCTGTGCTCACGATCGTCCTCGTGGCGTCGTTCAACTTCGCGCTGTTCAGGATCCTGCCGGGCGACCCGGCTCGCCTGCTCCTGCCGAAGGGCAAGCAGCCGCCCGAGGCCGTCGAGAAGCAGCGCAAAGCCTTCAACCTCGACAAGCCTCTCTGGCAGCAGTTCATCTACTACTGGGGCGACACGCTGCAAGGCGAGTTCGGGACCTCCTTCTCGGAGAAGCGCCCGGTGTCGGAGGTCGTGGCAGAGCGCATCTGGCCGACCGTCCTCCTGGTCGGGGTCGGGACCATCTTCGCGACGCTGATCGGGATGATCTCGGGCGTGTTCGCGGGCTGGCGAAGAAACGGCACCTTCGACGTGGTGACGACGAACTTAGGGATGGTCTTCTACTCCATGCCGACGTTCTGGTTCGGCCTCCTCATGATCATGCTGTTCGCGACGGAGTTGCAGTGGTTCCCGACCGGGCGCATGGAAGAGCCGGGTGCCGACCTCCAGGGATGGGACCAGATCGTCTCGCTGGTCAAGCATCTCTTCCTCCCGGCGTTCACCTTCGCCATCAGCTACGTCGGCGAGTACCACATCATCATGCGCAGTTCGATCACGGGTGTCATGACGGAGGACTTCACGCTGACCGCGCGCGCCAAGGGCCTCTCGGACAACAAGGTCCTGTGGAAGCACGTGATGCCGAACGCGCTCCTTCCCACGGTCACGATCGTGATGATGAACATCGGCTTCGTGATGTCGGGCGCGATCCTGTCGGAGACGGTGTTCAACTGGCCGGGGCTCGGTCTTCTCGCGTATGAGTCGATGGAGAAGCGGGACTACCCGGTGATGCAGGCGGTCTTTCTTATCGCGAGCATCGCGGTGATCCTTGCCAACCTGATCGCCGACATCATGTACTACTACCTCGACCCGAGGGTGGAGTCATGATCCCGCGTCGGTTCGTCAACTGGCTGTTGCTGTGGACGCCGGTCGTCTGGCTGGTCTTGACGCTGTGCACCTATCCGAAGAACCGGCCGCTGATCATCGACCCCCAGATCTACCCTCCGGGCGAGGCGCCGTCGGCGAGCTTCTCCAGCCTCATCGGCGGGTTCTTCGCCCCTACGGTCGCCAACTACCCGGCGTGGATCCTGGTGCTCGCCGCGGTCTGCGTCGTCGCTCTCGGGGCGGTCGGGCTCGTGCGCCGCCGCAAGGCCGTGACCATGAACGTCATGCTGCTCGTGATGGGCGCCGTGTTCGCCGTCTGGGGCCTCGATGCCGGCGGCGGCTTGGGCGGCTGGCAGGCCGGCGGCCGGCTGGGCGAACACGGGTGGGCCTTCCAGACCGCCGTGGTCGTCCTCGCCGCCCTGTGCATCTACTTCTGGGCGCGCGCCAATCCCGAGCGCGCCGCGCTCACGACCTGGAACACGCATCAGATCTGGAGGCTCTACCGCGCCAATTGGCAGGGCATGCTCGGCCTCTACATCATGGTGTTCTTCGGGCTGCTCGCGCTGCTGGCGCCGTTCCTCGCCGACCACATGATGCTCGACCCCAACTCGCAGGTAGGCACGACGTACGCGCCGCCGACCTCCAGCTACTACATGTGGCTGGGTACCGACCAGGTGGGGCAGTCGGTCCTCGCCGAGTTCATATGGAGCGCGCGCATCTCGCTCGTCGTCGGCCTCCTGGCCACGGCGATCAGCACGCTGCTCGGCGCCGGCATCGGCATCGCCGCGGGCTTCTACGGCGGCTGGCAGAGCGAGGTCTGGATGCGTCTCACCGACGCGTTCCTCGTCATCCCCTGGCTGCCGCTGGCGATGGTGCTGGCCGCGGCCTGGGGTCAGAACTTCTGGATGATCATCCTCATCATCGGCATCACCAGTTGGCCGGGGACGGCGCGCGTGGTGCGCTCCGACACGCTGCGCGTGCGCGAGCTGCAGTTCATCGAGCGCGCCCGGGCGATCGGCTCGAGCAACGGGCACATCATGACGAAGCATGTGCTGCCCAACGTGTTCCCGCTGATCTTCGCCAACACCGTGCTGGTGGTGGCGATCGCGATCCTCTCCGAGACGACCCTGTCGTTCCTCGGACTCGGTGACCCGCTCAACTTCAGCTGGGGCACGATGCTGCACTACGCGTGGGCGAACGGGGCCGCCGGCCTGCCCGCCTGGTGGTACCTGCTGCCGCCGGGCATCGCGATCGTGCTCGTCGTTCTCGCCTTCACGTTCATCGGGACGGCCTTCGACGAGGTCCTCGATCCCAAGTTGCGCAAGCGTGAAGAGAGCGACGACCGGGCCAAGAAGCGGGGCGGCAAGTCGCCGGAGGTGGCCGTTGCCGCCGCGGGCGGGGCCGTCACCGCCGCTGGGCTCGGGGCTGGCCCCGCCGCCGGGCCCGAGACCGACAAGGGAGGCGACCGATGAGCGCCACAGCGACGTCGGCCGCCGCCAAGACCACGGAGCGCATCGAGCACGAGGGCCTGCTCGAGGTCCGCGACCTGTGCACCTACTTCAAGCTCTCGCAGGGCTGGGTGCACGCGGTCGAGGACGTGAGCTTCTCCGTCTCCCGCGGCGAGAGCCTCGGTCTCGCCGGCGAGTCCGGTTGCGGCAAGACCACCGCCGCGCTCTCCGTGCTCAAGCTCCTGCCCGAGAACGGGCGCATCGTCTCCGGCGAGATCCTCTTCGACGGCCGCAACCTGACCAAGCGCACCGAGTACGGCATGTCGAAGATCCGCTGGAAGGAGATCTCGATGATCTTCCAGGGGGCGATGAACGCCCTCAACCCGGTGCAGGAGACGGGCAAGCAGATCGCCGAGCCGATCATGCTCCACGAGGGTGTCTCCGAGTCCAAGGCCCTCGATCGCGCGCGCGAGCTCTTCGAGCTCGTAGGCATCAACCCGAAGCGCGTCATGGAGTACCCGCACCAGCTCTCGGGCGGCATGCGCCAGCGGGCGATGATCGCCATGGCCCTGGCGTGCAACCCCAAGCTCATCATCGGCGACGAGCCCACGACCGCCCTCGACGTCATGGTCCAGGCGCAGATCCTGGAGCTCATCCAACGCCTGCGCACCGAACTCGACCTGTCGTTCATCCTCATCAGCCACGACCTCTCGGTCATGGCCGAGACCTGCGACAAGGGCGTCATCATGTACGCCGGCAAGATCGTCGAGTCAGGCTCGGCCGAGCACCTCTTCCGCAACCCGCAGCACCCCTACACGCGCCAGCTCATCAAGTCGTTCCCCAACATCCACGAGAAGCGCGAGATGGTGAGCTCGATCCAGGGCGACCCGCCCAACCTGCTCGAGCCGCCTCCCGGCTGCCGCTTCGCCCCGCGCTGCGACGAGCGCGTCGCCGATTGCGCGGCGGTCGACCCGGCAAGGATCGAGGTCGAACCCGGGCACTTCGTGAGCTGTCACCTGTTCAAGGAGGCGACCTGACCATGGCCGGCGACGAGCAGCAGACGACGCAGGCCACGCCCGGCGGCGAGTCGCTCACGGTCACCGGCGGGCCGGTCGACCGGCGCGCTCCCACCGAGCCGGGGGGCACCTACGACGGGGGTCGTGTCTCGACCGAGGACCTCGCCACCGCCGACGTGACCGACGGCGTGCTCTACAAGGTCCGCGACCTCGAGGTCTACTTCCCCATCCACCAGAGCTTCTTCAAGTCGATGGTCGCGACCGAGAAGAAGTACGTCAAGGCCGTCGACCGTGTCTCCCTGGACATCAAGCAGGGCGAGATCCTCGCCGTGGTCGGCGAGTCGGGGTGCGGGAAGACCACGATCGGCCGCACCTTGCTGCGTCTGGAGGAAGCGACCGGCGGCCACATCCTCTACAAGGAGCTGCCGGTCGAGCGTTTCACGCAGCGCACGTTGCGCGAGTACCGCAAGAAGGCCCAGATCATCTTCCAGGACCCCTACAACTCGATCAATCCCAAGCAGACCATCTTCGACATCGTCGCCGAGCCGCTCGAGGTCAGCGGCCTCGTCTCCGGCGAGCACGAGAAGGAGGAGCGCGTCGTCAAGGCGATCTCCGAGGCCGGCCTGCGGCCGGCGACCGAGTACCTGTACCGCTACCCACACGAGCTCTCGGGCGGGCAGCGGCAGCGGGTCTGCATCGCCGGCGCGACCGTCCTCGACCCGGACATGATCGTCGCCGACGAGCCTGTCGCCAGCCTGGACGTCTCCATCCGCAACGACATCCTCAAGCTGATGGTCGACCAGAAGGAGACGCTCGGCGTCACCTACCTCTTCATCACCCACGACCTCTCGCTGGCCTGGGTGATCAGCGACCGCATCGCCGTCATGTACCTGGGGCGCATCGTCGAGATCGGCGACACCGAGGAGGTCGTCTCCAATCCCAAGCACCCCTACACCAAGGCGCTGATCAGCGTCATCCCGGTGCCCGACCCGCTGGCCAAGCGCGAGCACGTGATCCTGCAGGGCGAGACCCCGAACCCGGTCGACATCCCCTCCGGGTGCCGCTTCCACCCGCGCTGCCCGGAGGCGATCGACGCCTGCCGGGAGATCGAGCCCACAGACGTCCACATCGGCGGCGATCACTACGCCGCCTGCATCAGGCTGACGTGACGGGCGCTGGACGGCGGCAGGGCCGCGCCCGGCGCGTGGGCAGGGGTGCGGTGTGAGCGGCGCGCGGCTCGACCTCTGGCCCGACGAGGCCATCGAGGCCATCCACGCCGCGTCGCTGGCGCTCCTCGAACGCGCTGGCGTGAGGGTGGAGTCGGAGGCTGCGCGGGAGCTTCTGCTCGGGGCGGGCTGCGTTGGGACCGAAGGGGACCGGGTCCTGATCCCCTCCCCGGTCGTCGACGAGGCCCTGTCCCGGTGTCCCGCCCGATTCACCTTGGCGGCGCGCGACCCCGCGCGCTCTCTGGTCATGGACGCCGAGCCGGCGCAGACCTACGTGCACAACCTGGGCGGCGCGCGCGACGTCGTCGACCCGCGGACCGGCGCCGGGCGGCGTGCCACGGCCCACGACCAACTGCTGGCGACCCGCGTGATGCACCACCTCGTCAACCAGCACCAGGTCACGTCCCTCTGGCAGCCGGGCGACGTACCCGACCTGCTCGAGCCGCTGTACTCGTACCTCATCCTCGCCTGGGAGACCGACAAGATGCTCGGCGGGCCGGGCATCTCCCACCCCCTCCAGGCGCGCTACCTCAACGAGATGGCGATCGTCGTGACAGATGCCGACGGCTCGGGCGGGACCTACCCAGTCGACCTCGCCTTCTCGCCGGTGAGCCCGCTGATCCTGGGCGGCGAGGTGACCGACGCGCTCGTCGAGCAGGTGCGGCGCGGCGGCGCGGCCGTCGAGATCCTGCCTTGCCCGGCCGCAGCCACGACCGCGCCGGCGAGCATCGCCGGAGCGCTGGCCCAGCAGAACGCGGAGGTGCTCGCAGGCGTCGTGCTGACTCAGACGGCCGCGCCGGGCACGCCTGTCTACTACGGGCCGCGGCTGAGCGCGGTCGACCCGCGCAGCGGCGTCGTGGTCTCGGGGACACCGGAGACCGGGGTGGCCTCCATGGCGGCCGTGCTGCTCGCGCGTCGCTACGGCCTGGCCTGCGACTGCTACGGACCGTGCAGCGACAGCAAGGTCGTCGACGCGCAGTTCGGGTACGAACGCATGGCCAACGCGCTCCTCGGGCTGGCGGCGCGTCCGCGCCTGCTCTCCGGCATCGGTGAGATCCAGGCCGGCGTCGCCAGCTGCCCCGAGGTCCTCGTCATCGACGACGAGGTGCTCAACAACGCTTTCTACGCCCTGACCCCCCGTCCGTGGGACAGCGACGCGCTCGACGTCGAGGCCATGGTCGACGGTGTGCTCTCGGGTCGCGGCTTTCTCGGCACGAAGCACACGCGACGGTACATCCGCGGCGAGTTCGTCTCGCCGCTGCTGAGCTACCGCGGTGGCCTCCAGGAATGGCTTCAGACCGGCTGCGCGGGGATCGCCGACCTCGCCGGTGAGAAGGCCTCGGCCTTGACGGAGCGTCCGCCGGTCGGTCTTCCCGACGCCAAGCTCGAGGCGCTGTGCGACCTCATCGCCGCGGCCGCCCGTGAGACCGGGGTGCGCGACGGCCCCGATCCTCGCCGGGTGCTCGGCCTGTAGACTGGCAGGTGGAGCGGCCGTGCCGGCGCCGGCACGCGCGTTCCAGGGGCCCACGACCACGGAGTTGCCCATGACTTCGCCCATCCCGTTCGTGCACGTCCAGGCGAAAGGCACGTATCGCGACGTGGGGCGGGCAGTGGGCGAGGCGGCGCGCGACCAGGTCCGCGCCTCGGTCGCGTTCTTCGCCGACGGCTTCTCCACCATGACGCAGGGGCGCCTCACGTTCGCCCAGGCGGTCGAGCAGGCTGCGGCGTATGCGCGTCATGCCCGGCGCTGGCTGCCGCAGTACGTCGACGAGCTGCAGGGCGTCGCCGACGGCTCCGGCCTCGCGCTGCAGGAGCTGCTGGTGCTCAACTGCGGCGAGGAGTTCACGGCGGTGGAGGCGGCGGTCGGCGAAGCGTCCGAGACCCCGCTCCCGGCCGTCGGCGCGGCCAGCGGCGACCGCTGCACCGCCGTAGCCGTCGCCGCCGCCGGCCGCCACGTCGTGGGCCACAACATGGACTGGTACGTGGTCGATGCTGTCAACAACGTGCTGTTCGACCTGACGGTCCCCGACGGCACGCGCATCATGGGCATCGCCGGCGCGCCGTACCTGCTCATGCTCGGCATGAACTCGCACGGCATCGCCAACGTGAGCAACTCGGTCCACTCCACCGACAACCGTATCGGCGTCCCCAACGTGTTCGTGCGGCGCTGGTCGCTCGAGGCGCCGACGGCGGAGGAGGCGCGCGCCCGGGGGCTCCTGGAGGCGCGCGCCCGCGGGACCAACCACTTCTTCGGGGACGTCGGCGGGCGCCTCTGGGACCTCGAGACTTCGGCGACCGCGAGCGCCTTCGTCGACCACTCGGGGGCCGGGTCCATGGCGCACACGAACCACTACGCCGCGCCGGCGATGGCGCCGTTCGAAGGCTCCCGGCACGAGGAATCCCGCGTGCGGCTCGGTACCGCCGAGCGTCTGCTCGCGGAGGGTGTCGCTCGCGGCGACGACCCGGTCGAGCTGGTCGCGCGCGTGCTCCGCTGCCACGACCCGTCGCCCGACGGGGCGATCTGTGGTCACGCCGACGGGAGCATGGTCGCTGCGGAGCAGGGGATGACGGTCGGCAGCATGATCTGCGACCTCGACGAGCGGCGGCTGCACGTCTGTGCCGGGCCGCCGTGCGAGAACCCGTACCAGACCTATTCGATGTGAGGTGGTGTGCGCCGTGAGCGTCTACGACATCGTCATCGCCAACGGCCGCGTCGTCGACGGGTGCGGCAACCCCTGGTTCCGCGCCGACATCGGCGTGCGCGGGCGCCGCGTGGCTGCGGTGGCACCGCCGGGCGCTCTGCACGGGCGTCGCGTCGTGGACGCCAACGACCGCTACGTGACGCCCGGATTCGTCGACCCGCACACGCACTCCGACCTGTCGATCATCGCTTACCCCGAAGCCCACTCGGCGATCCTCCAAGGCGTCACCACGCACGTCACCGGCAATTGTGGAATGGGAGCCGCGCCCGTCAGCGCGCGCTTCCGCGCCGAGGCGCGCAGCGAGTGGGACTACTACTGGTCGGTCGATGTCGACTGGGACTGGCGAGGCTTCGCGAGCTACCTGCGTGCCGTCGAGCGGCGGGGCGCGGCCATCAACATCGCCCCCCTCGTCGGCCACGGCGCGCTGCGCATCGCGGCCATGGGGTACGCGGAGCGGCACGCCACGGCGCGCGAGCTCGACGTCATGCGGCGTCTGCTCGACGCAAGCATGCGCGCTGGCGCGCATGGCATGTCGACCGGGCTCGTGTACCCGCCCGGCTGCTTCGCCGACACGCAGGAGATCGTCGCGCTCTGTGAGGTCGTGGCCAAGTACCGTGGTGTCTACACGTCGCACATCCGCGGCGAGCGCGAAACGATCCTCGACGCCGTCCGCGAGGCGATCGCCATCGGCCGCGCCGCCGGCGTCCCGGTAGAGATCTCGCACAACGCCCCGAAGTGGGGCGCGGGCGAGAAGGCCAAGACGAACCTCGACCTCGTCGACGAGGCGCGGCGCGGCGGCCACGACGTGACCGTCGACAACGACAGTCACACCGATCTTGCGCCGCGCCTGTCGCGGGCACTGCCGCAGCCCGTCCTCGACCTGCCGCACGAGCGCCTGATCGCCCTGCTCGCGGACAGGACGGAGCGGCCGAACCTGCGTCGCGCCGTTGAGACCGACGCGCTGCCTGGCGCGGGCTACACGGGGCTCGTCAAGCACGGGCGCTTCGACCGCATCGTCGTGCTGCACGCGCCGAGGCAGCCGGGGTTGCGCGGCAAGACGGTCGCCGACATCGCCGCGACGCGCGGGGCCGACCCGTTCGACACCTTCCTCGACCTCATCGCCGAGGAGGACGACCAGGTCGTCGGCATCTTCGACTACATCGACGAGGCCGAGATCCGCCGGGTCCTCGCGCACCCGCTCGTCATGGTCTGCTCGGACGGGTTCGTCATGCCGCCCGTCGAGAAGCTCGACGACCCAGGCCTCTACTGGCCGTGCAGTTACGGCGAGTACCCGGGGATCCTGGAGCGCTATGTGCGTGACGAGCCGTTCCTGCGCCTCGAGGAGGCGATCCGCAAGATGACCTCCTTCCCGGCGCAGCGCTTCGGCCTCAGCGACCGCGGCGTCCTCCGGCCGGGACTCGCGGCAGACATCCTCGTCTTCGACCTCGATCATCTACGCGACCGCGCCACGAACCTCTACCCGCACAGCTTTCCGTTCGAGAACATCCCGCACCGCTATGCCGAGGGCATGGACGTTGTGCTCGTGAACGGGGTGGTGGTGGTCGACGGCGGCGAGCACACGGGAGCGCTGCCCGGGCGCGTCCTCAGACACGTCCGGGCGTGAGGCGCGGGACTCGCGCCCGGTTTCCGCGCGGTCCGCGGCTTGCGGAGGCGAGGCCGGCCAGAGGCGGCGTCGCGCAAGAATGAGGAGGTTCGCGCCTCGCGTGACGTCAAGCTTGACGAGAAAGGCCCCCTAGGCACAGCGCGCCTCGCTCGCCACAATGGAGGGGCGAGGCGCGCCGCGCCCGTCACGGCGCGCGGAGGATCGTAGCCATCTGGGGGTGGTGTCGATGATGCGCGCTCGGATGCGGACCGCGCCATGGCGCCCGCTGCTCGTCTTGACGTGCGCGGCCGTGCTCGCCGCCGGTCTGGCCGGGGGCGTCGGCGGCGCCCTCGCCGCCGACGAGAGCCCGTCGCCGGCCGGCGACAAGGTCGTCCTCAGGCTCGGCTGGACGAACGAGCCCGACAGCCTCAATCCCTTCGTGGGCTACGAAGGCTCGAGCTACGAGGTCTGGTCGCTCAACTACGACTTCCTCTGCGGGTTCGGTCTCGACGGCTCCCCCGACCCTGATCGCGGCCTCGCCGAGAGCTGGGAGATCTCCGACGACGGCCTCCTGTGGACGTTCCAGATCCGCGAGGGCATGACGTGGCAGGACGGCGAGCCGGTCACCGCCGCGGACGTCGCCTTCACCTACAACCTCATCATCGACAAGGACCTGACCGCGCTGACGAGCTACACGACCAACGTCAAGGAGGCGCGCGCGCTCGACGACACGACGCTCGAGATCGAGTGCACCGCTCCCAAGGCGAACATGGAGAAGCTTTGGATCTACGTCGTGCCGGAGCACGTCTGGAGCAAGATCGACGACCCCGAGAAGCACAAGATGACGTACCCGTTCATCGGCAGCGGTCCCTTCCAGTGCACCGGGTGGAAGAAGGGCAGCCACGTGACGATGGTCAAGAACCCGGCGTACTGGGGCCCCGCACCGGCCGTCGACGAGATCTACTTCGAGTACTACACGAACGCCGACACCATGGCCCAGGACCTCAAGTCCGGGCTCATCGACGGCGCCAACGACGTCCCCGCCGCCCAATTCGCCGGCTTCGAGAGCGCCGAGGGCTTCGACGCCATCACGTACAACCTGTTCATGTGGGAGTACCTGGGGTTCAACTGCTACCGATCGAAGCACTCGCAGGGACACCCGGTCCTGCGCGAGGTGGACTTCCGCAACGCGCTGAACTGGGCCGTCGACAAGCAGAAGTGCGTCGACGTCGCCTGGGAGGGCCGCGCCGTCCCGGGGACCACCATGATCCCGCCCGACCAGTTTCCCGACGACTGGGACGCCCACTGGGAGCCACCCGCGGACGTCGCCTACGGCTTCGATCTCGACGAGGCGCGGAGGCTGCTCGACGAGGGCGGCTATGCCGACGCCGACGGCGACGGCATCCGCGAGTACAAGGGAGAGCCGATCAAGCTGCGCCTGTGGGCGCGCAGCGAATCGCTCTCGAGCCAGAACATGGGCAAGTTCATCACTGGCTGGTTCGAGGACCTCGGCCTCGACATCGAGTTCCAGGTGATGGACGACGGCGCCATCTCGGAGAAGCTGTACACCTACGACGCCGACTGCAACTACGCTCCCGACTACGACATGTACATCTGGGACTACTGGGGCGCGTCCGACCCCGGCGACACCCTGATGTGGTTCACGACGGGGCAGATCGAGTGGTGGAACGACCCTTGCTGGTCGAACGAGGAGTTCGACAGCCTGGCCGAGGAGCAGTACGGAGAGATGGACCCGGGGGAGCGCCTCGACATGATCCATCGGATGCAGGAACTCATGTACGCGGAGACGCCCGAGATCATCCTCGACTACCCGCCCTCGCTGCAGGTGGTCGACACCGCCAGGTGGGACGGCTGGACGCCGTTCATGGACGGCGGCGTCTGGTACGTGGGGTACAACATCGAGACGTACCTCAACCTCGAGCCCAAGGGCGCGGTAGAGGAGGAAACGGGCTCGTCGACGTGGATCGTCGTCGTGGTCGCTGTCGTCGCCGCGACCGCGCTGGCCGCGTGGCTGGCCTTGCGGCGCGGTCGCCGGGGCCGGGCGGAAGAGGCCTGAGCGGCACGCCGGCAAGACAGACAAGGCGGCACCCGCCCTCGTCTTTGCGGGGTGCCGCCTTCGCCGTTTCGTACAGGCGCCGGCGGGGCAACGACCCACGCTGGCGCCGATATTCTTCTCATCTATTTGGCCATCCTGTAGAATGGCGCTGCCTCGCGCGTGGCGCGCGCGGCCGTTGACACTCCCGATTCGAGAAAGGCAGGAGAAGGGCTATGGCGGTGGATCCGAGCGTGTACGACGTCGAGTGCGAGAGCGTCACCAAGAGGTTCGGCGACTTCGTCGCCGTCAAGGACCTCAACCTGAAGATCAAGAAGGGCGAGTTCTTCTCCATGCTCGGCCCGTCGGGGTGCGGCAAGACGACCACACTCCGCATGGTGGCCGGCTTCGAGCAGCCGACCGAGGGTGAGATCTACCTTGCCAACACGCCGGTCGCCGGCGTGCCGCCCTACAAGCGCCCCGTCAACACCGTGTTCCAGAGCTACGCGCTCTTCCCGCACCTGTCGGTGTGGGACAACGTCGCCTTCGGCCTCAAGCGCAAGGGCGTCGACAAGGCCGAGATCAAGACCCGCGTCGGCGAGGCCATCGAGATGGTCGAGATGGAGTCGATGAGGGACCGCAAGCCGGTGCAGCTCTCGGGCGGTCAGCAGCAGCGCGTCGCGCTCGCTCGCGCGCTGGTCAACCGCCCGACCGTCCTCCTGCTGGACGAGCCGCTCGGCGCCCTCGACGCGAAGCTGCGCAAGGCGATGCAGCTCGAGCTCAAGAAGCTGCAGAGCGACGTCGGGATCACCTTCATCTACGTGACCCACGACCAGGAAGAGGCGCTCACCATGAGCGACCGCCTCGCCGTCATGAGCCAGGGCATCGTCGAGCAGGTGGGCACGCCGACGGCGATCTACGAGAACCCGGAGTCCGCCTTTGTGGCCAACTTCATCGGCGTGTCCAACATCTACCTCTCGGACGTCGTTCGCGCCGAAGCGGGCGTGGCCGAGTGCCGCACCGACAAGGGTCTCGGCGTCCTCGTCGGTCTGCACGGCAAGGACGTGAAGGCGGGCGACAAGGTCGGCGTGGTGGTCCGTCCCGAGAAGTTCGCCATCGCCCCCGCCGAGAAGGCGGCCGACATCGCCGACCGCGAGAACGTGTACGACGGGGTCATCAAGGCGGTCGTGTACATCGGTTCGGTGACGCAGTTCATCGTCGACATCGAGGGCAAGCACCTGGCGCAGGTCCTCTACCAGAACCTCTACCACACCGAGCGCGAGGACTGGTCCGAGGGCCAGCGCGTCAAGGTCTCGTGCTGGAAGGAGAGCGCGTCGCTCATCACCGACGTCGAGAAGGGCATGGCCGAGAAGGACCTCATGGGCGAGGTCGTCAAGCGCATCTGATCAGCGAACGGCGGGGGCCGGAACGATGATCACGGTCCAGGACATCCTCGAGATCCCCGATCTCAACCTCAAGCTCCTCGCGGGGAACAAGTCGGTGAGCAACCCTGTGCGCTGGGTGCACATCACCGAGGTGCCCGACCCGACGGGATGGCTCAAGGGCGGGGAGTTGCTGTTGACGACGGGCTACGGGTTCACGGGCCCGGAGCAGCAGCAGGTGGCACAACTCAAGGCGCTGATCGACCACAACCTCTCGGGCCTGGGCTTCGGCACCGGCTTCAGCTTCGACAAGGTCCCCGAGTGCCTCGTCAAGGTGGCCGACGAGTACAGCTTCCCCCTCTTCGAGGTGCCGTACCACGTCCCGTTCATCGCCATCACCGAAGCGGTCGCCTCCAAGATCGTCAACGAGCAGTACTCGCTGCTTCAGCGCAGCCTCGCGGTGCACGAGAAGCTGACCAAGATCGTCCTCGAAGAAAAGGGCCTCGACGCGATCCTCTCGACCCTCTCGGCCCTCGTCGGCTGCTCCGCGGTGCTCTTCGACTTCCACGGGGTCGTGCTGTGCGAGGCGACGTATCGTCGCCGCCTCGGCGCCGAGCTGATCGCCCACCTGTGGCGCAACATCTCCGACCAGCGCGCCAACCGCCAGGACTTCGCCTTGAGCATGGAGGGCGTCGGGTCCGGCGTACAGGTCTACCCGGTGGTCGCCTCCCACCGCATCGGGGCGTTCCTGGCCGTGGTCAAGGACTCGGGCGACTTCTCGGACTACGACCGCATCATCCTCCATCACGTCGTGACCGTGACGGCGCTCGAACTGGTCAAGAAGAAGGCCGTCGACGAGACCGAGAAACGGCTCGCCGGCGACTTCTTCGACGAGTTGATCGCCAGCGACCTCTACGAGGAGGAGATCGCCCGCCGCCTCGCCTTCTTCGGCCTCGACCCCGAGGCGGAGCACCTCATCGTCCTCGTCGACATCGACGGCTTCAGGACGTTCGGGGACGGCCCGCGCGAGCGCGAGGAGGCCGTCGTCCAGGACGTCAAGGAGCGCCTCCATTGGGCGGTCGACGAGTTCATGGCGCGACGCGACATGCTCTTTGTCAGCGCGTCGCGCAGCGACTCGGTCGTCATCCTCGTCCAGCCGGGGAAGGGCGGCGGGCAGAAGGTGCTGGCCATGGCCGGTGAGCTCCAGCAGGCGATCGACAAGATGCTGCCCGAGATCGCCGTCTCGATCGGCATCGGGCGCCCGCACCGCTCGCTCGTCGATCTGCGCCAGAGCTACTACGAGGCCCACTATGCGATCAAGATCCGCAAGCTCAAGGACGGCAGCGGCGTCCTCGCGAGCTTCGACGACCTGGGGTCGTACGGGCTCCTGCTGGGACTGCAGGACACGCTGTCGCTCGAGGTCTTCTACGACAGCGTGCTCGGCAAGCTGCGCGAGTACGACGAACAGAACTCGAGCGACCTGGTGAACAGCTTGGCGTGCTTCCTCGAGGCGAACGGGCACTGGGGCGACGCGGCGGAGAAGCTGTACGTCCACCGCCACACGCTCCGGTACCGCATGAAGCGCGTCGAGGAGATCACGGGTCGCGACCTTACCCTGTCGCAGGACCGCATGGAGTTCTGGTTGGCGCTCAAGGCGCGCGAGTTGATCGACCAGGCGAAGAAGGGGAAGCCGGGGCGCGAGAGCTGAGCGCCGGGGTGCCCGCGGAGCTGCCTACGAGAGCAGCGCGCCGGCGTCGACGACGACGTTGACGCCCGTCACCCCGTCGTTCTCGATGCAGAAACGCACGGCCGCGGCGACCTGTGCCGGTGTGACGAGCCGTTCGTCGCCGCCCTTGGAAGCGGCGCGAAGCGTGGCCGCCCGGTGCTCGTCGTCCTCGAGGTCCACGGGCCCAGGGGCGACGCCGCACACCCGCACGCCGTCCGGCGCCCAGGCCCGGGCGAGCTCCTTCACGAGGTGGATCTGGGCCGCCTTCGCAGCGCCGTGCGCCGCGAAGGCGGCCCAGGGCTGCAATCCGAGGCAGTCGGTGATCGCGACGACGACGCCCCGCGTCGGCGGGTGCGCCGTCTCGTTCTCGGCGGGACCCGCGGTCACGCCGGCGGTGACCGCCTCGGCCTCCCCGGCGCCCGTGAAGAGCCGGAGGGCTTCGCAGGCGGTGAAGAAGAACCCTTTCGCCACGACGTCGAACGAGGCGTCCCAGGCGGCTTCGTCGAGCTGCTCGGGCCGCTGCGGCACGAACGGGCCGCTGGCGGCGAAGACGACGACGTCGAGGCCGCGCAGGCGCCGGGCGCCGGAGCCAACGAGAGCGGCGGCGGCCTGTGGCGTGCCCACGTCGCCGGAAACGGCGGCGGCGGCCACGGCCCCCGCGCGCTCGAGGGCGGCGACGGCCTCCTCGGCGTCGTCGCGGCGGCGCGACGAGGCGCACACGGCCGCCCCGCCGCGCGCGAGGTCCAGAGCGATCTCGCGGCCGAGACGCCGGACACCGCCGACGACGAGACAACGTGCGCCCGCGAGGTTCACGACGTCCCTCGCGCGCCGTCGGCCGCGCCGTCGGACGCGGCCGCCTCCCCGGCGAGCACGCGACACACGTCGCCGGACGCGGCGCGGTCCATCTGCGCGGGCCCTGCGAGCCGGTCGCAGAGGACGCCGGCGATGGTCGCGATGGCGCCGGGGGCGGCCGGCGCTCGACCGGCGGCGAGGCCCTTCCACGCCGCGACGAGGACGAGAGGTATGTGATCGGAGCCGCACACGATGGCGGCGTCGTTGCTGACGCCCGCGTCGCTCCCGCCAAGGTTGGCGACACGGGTGCCGCTGGGAAGCCCCGCGGCGATCTTCGCGCGCCACTGCTGACGGCTCATCGCCTCGACCATGAGACGACACGACGGGGCGGAGGCACAGCGCGCCTCGGCCATCATCGTCAGGAGCTCCGTCACGTCGTGCGGGGACGCGCGGTTGTCGACCTGCTCGAAGGCTGCGGCCGCGCCGGGGTCGGTCATCGTGCGCAGCCGCTCGCGGTGGCGGAGCAAGGCGGCACCTGTGACGCCCGCGTGATCGTCGAGGAGGCGCGCGAGCGCCGCTTCGCGGCCGTCGCGCGCCTCGAGCTGCCGCCATCGCGCCGCCGCCTCCACGCCGCCCGGCTCCTTGGCCTCGCTCCCCAGTCCCGACCGGACGAGGTAGCGCGCGCGGTTCGGCACGCCGCAGTCGATGCTCTCGAAGCTCAGCTCTCGCATGCTCTGGTTCACGCTCTCCAAGCCGGCCTGCCGCCAGAGCATGTCGGTGGCCGTCTCGTCCCCTGCGGCGAGAGCCAGGCACACCAGATCGCGCAACGCCGGCATGAGGCCCGCCCGGCAGTGGACCAGCGCGCCGCCGGGGCTCTTGTCGCTCTCCCGCAGCGGGAGTCGCTCGTCGAGTCGCAGGCGGCCGTCGTCGACCTGCCGCATCACCGTGACCACCACGGGGAGGGCGACGAGGCCGGCCAGGGGAAAGGTCTCGTCGGCGTTCACGCTCAGACTCGCGCCGGTGGCAAGGTTCCGTGCCGCGACGCCGAGCGTGCCGCCGAGGTCCCCGGCGATGCGCTCCAAGGCGTCCTGCGCCGCGGCCGAACCCTCGATCGTCACCTGGCCCCCTTCGTCGCGTGCATCAAATATAGAGGAGCCCGGACGTCGGGACCAGACCGGGTCCGTCGGAGCTGCGTGGCGGCGCCGAGTCCGGTTTCTAGCCTCGAACGTTTCTGATAGATTCCGGAGGTGTCGTGGAGACCATCGTCCGCCGGCGCACAGGCGCCGGGCGGGCCGTCCAGGCAGTCCGAGCACTCAGGAGGAACAATGATCGTCGGCGTCCCGAAAGAGATCAAGAACGAGGAGTATCGCGTCGCGGTCACGCCCATCGGCGCCAAGGAGTTCGAGCGTCACGGCCACACCGTGATCGTCGAGAAGGGCGCCGGCGTGGGCTCCGGGTTCGACGACGCCGCGTACAAGGCCGCCGGCGCCAAGCTGGCCAAGGTGGACGACGTGTTCGCGCAGGCCGACATGATCGTCAAGGTCAAGGAGCCGCTCCCGGTCGAGTACCCGAAGTTCAAGAAGGGGCAGATCCTCTACACGTACCTCCACCTCGCGGCGTCGTACGCCAAGGTCCTCACCAAGGCGATGATGAAGTCGGGGATCCGCGGGATCGCCTACGAGACGGTCGAGCTCCCTAACGGCGCGCACCCGCTCCTCTTCCCGATGAGCGAGGTCGCCGGCCGTCTGTCGATCCAGGCGGGGGCGACGCACCTGCAGAAGGAGAACGGCGGTTCCGGCGTGCTGCTCGGCGGCGTGACCGGCGTGCCGCCGGCGAAGGTGGTCGTCATCGGCGGCGGCACCGTCGGCTACAACGCGGCGAAGATGGCCGTCGGCCTGCGCGCGCGCACCGTCATCGTCGACAACAACGCGGCGCGCCTCTCCTACCTCGACGACATCTTCGGCGGCCGCGCCGAGACCCTGCTCAGCAACGAGAGCGCCATCGAAGAGGCCGTCGCCGACGCCGACCTGGTCGTCGGCGCGGTCCTGCTGCCGGGCGGCCGGCAGGCTCCGCACCTGGTGAAGCGCTACATGCTGAAGAACATGCGGCCGGGCTCGGTCCTCGTCGACGTCGCCATCGACCAGGGCGGCTGCTTCGAGACGTCCAAGCCGACGACGCACACCGATCCTACGTACGTCGTCGACGGCGTGATCCACTACTGCGTGGCGAACATGCCCGGCGCGGTGGCGCGCACCTCGACTCTTGCCCTCACCGGCGCCACGCTGCCGTTCGGCCTCGCGATCGCCGACAAGGGCTTCGAGCAGGCCGTCAACGACGACGCCGCCCTGGCGCTCGGCGTCAACGTCTACGGTGGCAAGCTCACCATCCCGTCTGTGGCCGAGGCGCACAAACTGGCCTATACGCCGCTGGACAAAGTGCTGGCCTGACAGGGCATTCGGGTCCCGGGCGGCCATTGGACACTCGCGGGCTCTGTGCTTGAATCGAGCCGCGGCCGGCGCAGCCGGCCGCGGCTCGCGCGTCCCTTGAGCCGTCCGGCTCGGCGGCGCGCATGTCATCACGAGCCGAGGATCGGGAGCCTCGCCTCGGCAGGAAAGGAGCAGCGTATGGGCGACCTCCTGCGCATCGACCTCACCGCGCGCACGACGACGCAAGAGACCGTGTCCCCCGAGCTCATCAAGGAGCTCATCGGTGTGAAGGGCGTCGGCACGCACTACCTGTGCGAGGAGGTCGGCCCCGAGGTCGACCCCCTCAGCTCGCAGGCGAAGCTGATCTTCGTCTCCGGACCGCTGGCCGGCACCTCGATGCTGGGCGGCAACCGGTACAGCCTCTTCTACGTCTCGCCGCTCACCAACGGCTACGGCGAGTGTTACTCGGGCGGCAACCTCGCCCCGCAGTTCGCCAAGACGGGCTTCAAGGTCGTCATCGTCGAGGGCAAGGCCGACGCGCCGGTCTACCTCGAGATCAGCGAGTCCGGGGCCGAGTTCCACAGCGCCGCGGACCTCTGGGGTCTCGACGCCTTCGAGGCTGAGGACAAGATCCTCGAGCGCACCGAGCACCCGAAGGCCCAGGCCTGCGTGATCGGGCCGGCCGGCGAGAAGCTCGTGCGCTTCGCATGCGTGAACAACAACCACTGGCACCAGCTCGGCCGCGGCGGCCCCGGCGCCGTGTTCGGCAGCAAGCACCTTAAGGGCATCGTCTGGCACGGCGACAAGAAGGTCGCAGTCGCGCGTCCGGACGAGTTCAAGGCGCTCGTCAAGGACATGGTGGAACGCACCAAGGACGACCCCGGCGTGGCCGCCTACCAGCGCGGCGGCACCATGAACATGGTGCGCCTCCTGAACGGCAAGAACGTCTTCCCCACGCGGTACTGGCGCAAGGGCACCGTCGAGGGCTTCGAGAACATCACGGTCGAGACGATGCTCGAGAAGCATGGGACGCGCAACGAAGTCTGCCCGCCCTGCGTGCTGAAGTGCGTCAAGCACAACTTCGTCTTCGAGGGTCGCCACAAGGGTCTCGAGTGCGAGGGCCCCGAGTATGAGACCGCGTACGTGTTCGGCGGGCTGTGCGAGATCACGGACTTCGCCGAGCTCATGTGGCTCAACGACATCTGCGACCGGCTCGGCGTCGACACGATCGACGGCGGCAACCTCTGCGCCCTGGCGATCGAGGCGTCGCAGCGCGGCCTGATCGACGAGAAGA
The DNA here is from genome assembly GCA_002347645.1 of Thermoleophilia bacterium UBA2241. Lineage (GTDB taxonomy): Bacteria > Actinomycetota > Thermoleophilia > UBA2241 > UBA2241 > UBA2241. The sequence goes on from DDYF01000006.1 coordinate 25,344, forward strand.
TGGACTTCGGCGACCCCGACTGCGTGGCCGCGTTCCTGCGCAAGATGAGCCTCCGCGAGGGCATCGGCGACCTCTTCGCCGAGGGCGTGCTCCCTGTGGCGAAGGAGCTCGGCCTGGAGGACGTGGCCGTGCACTGCAAGGGGATGGCCCCGGCGGGCTACGAGCCGCGCGTCATGAAGGGCATGGGACTGGGCTTCGTCACCGCGGCGCGCGGCGCCTGCCACCTGCGGGCGACGATGTACAAGCCCGAGCTGATGGGGCTCGTCGAGCCGCGCACCTGGGAGGACAAGGCGGCGGTCTACTGCGACTGGGAAGACCGGCTGACGATCATGGACTGCCTGGTCTACTGCCGCTTCTACCGCGACCTCGTCCCGTGGCCGTACATCACCCAGGTCGTCAACGCCGCCATCGGCACCGACTACACCGAGGACGACCTGCACCAGATCGCCAACCGCATCATCACGATGACGCACGACTTCAACGCGGCGCGCGGCATCGGGCGCGAGTCGGAGGTCCTCCCGAAGTGGGTCACCGACAAGCCGATGGAGGACGAGACCGCCTACGACCTTCCCCCGTCGGAACTGGCGGCGATGCTCGCCGACTACTACCGCATCCGCGGCTGGGGCGAGCTGCCGGCGATGGCGTAAGGGCGCCGAGACGCCGCCGGGGCCGGGCGCCCCGGGGGCGAGTGCGTGAAGACGGCGGCGGGGCCGGCCTCGTGAGAGGCCGGCCCCGCCGCCGTCCCGTCACCTTCCGAAGTAGTCGCGGACCTTGCGGTAGGGCGCCCCCGCGGCGCGCCAGGCCTCGGTGATGACCGCCAGGCGCTGGAGGCTCGCCTGCAGGCGCTCGAGGTGCGCCTGGATCTCCTCGGCCTGCGCTCCCGCCTGCGCCGCACGCTCGGTCGCGAGCGCGGCCTTGGCGGAGAGTTCACCCGCGATGGGGCCGTACGTCCGCGCGAGGCCCAGCCCGGCCTTGGCGAGGCGGTACCCGCAGTAGCCGAGGTAGCCGAACGCGACGAGGACCAAGCCGAGGCTGGCGAGGCCGATGACGAGCAGCACCCATCCGTCCATGGGCTGAGTCTACGACGCCTGCGCCGCGGAATACAGCAGCGCGTGCGCGGGCGGCGCGCGACGCCCGCGCGGGCGTTGCGCGATGCGGGCGACCGTCAGGGCAGGCGGATGTCGTACCGGCAGGCGAGGTCGCAGCCGCGTCCCGCGAGCCGGCTCACCTTGACCACGGCGCCCGTGTGCGGGGCCTCGATGAAGAGGCCGCCGCCCACGTAGATCCCGACGTGGCCGTAGAAGGCCGGGCTGCCGAAAAAGACGAGGTCGGCCGGCTGCAGCTTGTCGAGCGGGACGCGTTCGCCCAGGCGCGACTGCATGGTGGCGCCGTGGGGGAGCTTGACGCCGAACTGCGCGTACACGTAGGTGACCAGCCCGGAGCAGTCGAACCCGCTGGGCGACGCTCCTCCCCAGACGTAGGGCACGCCAAGCCAGCGCATCGTGGCGCGCACGACGGCGAGCTGCGCCGGCGTGGCGTCGATCGTCTGCAGGACGACGCCCGCCTCGCGGGCCAGCTCGCCGGCGGTCATCGCGGCGAGCCTCGCCTGCTGGGCGAGGAGCTTCTTGATGCGCCCGCTGACCCCGGCGAGCAGCGCCTCGCGCTGGGCCATCTGGTCCTCGACCAGCCCGCGCTTGTCGCGCAGCTCCAGCTCGTCGACCAGGGCTTGCTCGCGGCGCTCTTCGATGGAGCTCTCGAGCGCGGCGATCTCGGCGGCGAGCTCGTGCATGCGCTCGAGCGTCCCGGTGTCGGCGTCGGCGATGAGGCGGTAGAAGTCCAGCTGCTTCGCGATGCCGGTGAAGTCGTGCGCGTTGAGCAGGACGTCGACGAAGGTCAGCCCTCCGCCCTTGTACATCTGGGCGAGGCGCTGCCCGTAGAGCGCCTGCGTGAGCTGCAGGTCGGCCTCGGCCGCCAGAAGGTCGGCGCGCGCGGTCATGAGCTCGGCGTTGATGGCGTCGAGGCGCGCGCGCACGGCGTTGTACTCCTCGACGGATGCGGTGAGACGGCGGTCGAGCGCGGCGATCTCGGCGCGGACGCGCTTCGCCTGTGCCTGCAGCTCGGTCAGGCTGTCGGGCTGCTCGCCGAAGGTGAGGACGCGCGGCGCGGCCACGACGTCGGCCGGGCAGAGCAGCGCCAGGCCGGCCGTCGCGGCGGTCAAGGCGCAGGCGAGCGCCGCGGCGAGCGCCAAGCGGCGCGCCGCCGCACCGCGCGAGGTCTCGATGTGCCGCCGCGTGGTCATGAGCGTCCAGCCAGTGTATCGGAAGATTCCCGCGGTCCTGTACGCCGTCGAGGCTGCGCCACCCTCCCCGCGCCTTTACAATCGTCCCGCGCAGGGTCTACAATGCCAAGTCCAGACACGGCGCGGGGTGGAGCAGTCCGGTAGCTCGTCGGGCTCATAACCCGAAGGTCGCAGGTTCGAATCCTGCCCCCGCTACCAAGCCTTCCGGGGCGCCCGTTCGGGCGCCCTTAGCTTTGTTTGCAGCTGATTCGGCTAGAAGAAGGGGCCACCTCCCCTCACAGGGGGGTGGCCCTCTCCTTTGGGCAAGAACCCGGAAAGTCCTCGGAAAGTCCTCGCCGTGGCACTACCACGCTTCCTCGTAGTGAATCCCGTGGTCCCCAGGGTAGGACTTGGCGTGGTCGAACTCCCCGGCCTGGATCTCCCACGGGATGCCTGGCCACTCCGGGAAGGCGTCGCACTTCAGGTTTCCTGAGTCACACAGATCGGGTGGTGCGTCCGGGTTCTCGACGTACTCTGCCTTGAAGTGTTTGCACGCCCCACACTGGCTCGGTATCTGCATGGCGCTCATGGGTCAGTCCCCGTCCAGCAGCGCAGCGAGCATCTCCGCCGCGCTCTCCTGCATCCCAGGCATTACGTGGCTGTAGATGTCCATCGTGGTCGAAATCGTCGCGTGGCCGAGGATCTCCTGTACGACCTTGGGATGAACGCCGGCCTGGAGCATGTGGGTGGCGCGGGTGTGCCGCAGATCGTGCAGCCGGATGCGCTTGGGTGTCTGGGGGTCACCCTCCGCGCCCGACTCCCGGTGCCGCTTCACGATGTACGCGCGGAGCGCCGCCTGATGGTCGTCGAACAGCTTGGTCACACGGTCGGGGTGCAGCGGCTCGCCCTTGTCGTCGGTGAAGACGTAGCCTTCGGGCGTCTGTGGGTGCTCCAGCTCCAGCGCTGCCAGCGCTTCCATCGTGCGTGCATCCAGCGACACTGCGCGCCCCCGGCCAGTCTTGGTTTCGCTCACCACTACCTCGTAGCCCACGTTGACCCGGGACTGCTCGACGTTCAGCACCGCGTGGTCGAAGTCCACGTGTTTCCAAAGGAGCCCTAGCACCTCTCCCCGGCGCAGGCCGCTCATGGCGAACGTTCGCCACATGGCAAACAGGCGGTCCTCAGCGACGTGGTCGAGGAAGGCGCGTAGATCGTCGCGCGTCCACACCTGCATGCGCTGCCGCGTCACCCGGGGCGGGTCGGCGTCCGCCGCAGCGTTGAAGGGGACGAGCCGCCATCGCACAGCGTCGCCCAGGGCCTTCCGCAGCGTGATGTGGACGAGCCGACGCGTCTTGGCGGACAGGCATGCCCCACCGCGTCCGCCCAAGGTGTTCGCCAGCTTGCTGTAGAGGGCGTTGACGTCGGCCGGCTCTAGATCGCGGAGCCGCAGCTGGCCGAGGTGGGGGATGAGGTACATGGTCACGTGGCCCTGGTAGCTGGCGTAGGTGGACGGCTTGATGGTGTGCTGGATGGCGGGCAGCCACTTCTCGGTCAGGTACTCCTGCACCGTGAGCAGCGACGGCTCCCGGTAGGTGCCCTCGCGGCGCTCCACGAGCTGCTTCTCGAGGTCAGCCTGGGCGTCCTTCTTGCGGAGGTAGCCACCCTTGGTCTTCTGCCGCCGCTCTCGGATTGTCTCCATCTCGCCGCCGCAGTTCGGACACGCCTCCAGCGGCTTGCCCTTGACCCAGTGGAGACGGTGCCCGCCCCGGGCGTCCACGCAGATCGGACAGCGCTGGGCTGGCTGTTCGCCCAGTTCCACGACGTATGTGTATGGTGCTCCCTCGTGCTTGCCCGTCTTTGGATTGACTGGACCCCTACTGATCACGTGGCCCCTCATGGTTTCTCCTTCGGCTTGCGATCCGGGATTGCTCTGGGCTTGAGGTCCGGGCGGAGTTGCCACCCACGCTTGACCTGCGCGTAGACGGTCGATTTCGCCCAGCCCGTCTCATTCGCGACGGCCTCGTAGGCCATGCGGCTGCGTTCGCGAGCTGTCCTGTCTTTCGCCAGCTGACGGAAGTGTCTGGCGAACACTTCCGCTTGATGGATGTAGAAGTCGTCCTTGCGCTTCGCCCCGGGAACCACCGACAAGACCTCTAGCGGCAGAGCCAGTCCGATGGAGAGCCGCTCCATGCGGGCGCGCACCGCCGGATCGCTCACCCCCTGCTCCTGGATGTACTTCAGCACCGCACCGAGCGGCAAGCGGGCGAGCATACGGCTCGTGATGTTGGAGTCGGGGGCGGCCGGCCAGGGCTCGCGGTAGAGCTTGTCGGTGACGTCGTCGCCGATCCGCAGGGCCGCGCACACCAGCTCGCCACGTGGGGAGCGGCGAAGCTTGATCTCAAACCGGTGAGGGATGTCATCAGGCCATCCCGAGCGAACGCCGACCCAGTTGCCAGGCTCGTAGTCGGACGGCCAGTCGACCTCGAACCCCTCGTACACCTTCTTCACCGTCCACCCCCGCTAGCGAGTTCGGTAAACCCATGTCAATAATTATGACCCGTCTGACAGGTCATACTATACCCTAGTCCTAACCCAAGGACAACGGGGGTGACAATGAGCGATGAAGTCGACAGGGTGGCGTGGGTGTCAGCGGCGTTGGACAGTGGCCGGGCCATCCGCATCATCCAAGACGCGGGGCTCACCTACCTTGACGTCGCCGAGTTCTGCGAAGTCAGCAAGCCGACCGCATGGTGCTGGCTCAACGGCCGCGTTAATCGTCCGCGTCGCGCGCATGCCCTGCGGCTGGCGGCCCTCCTCACGCACATCGAGGAGATGAGCCGATGAGCAACGACCTCGACGCGGTGCTGGCGAGGGTTCGCGCACACGCGACATGCTCACTGCCCGACGCCGCCATGCTGCTCACCACGAGCGTCAACCGGGTCTATGGCATGGCGAAGAGCGGGAGCGTGGCTGGGATTCCCGTCCTGCGTGTGGGAGCGAAGAACCTGCGCCTCCCGAGCAAGCCACTTCTGTCTGCCCTAGGACTGCTTGACGAGTCCCGCGAGGGTGAGTCGTGACCCTGACACCTCGCGACGAGGCGCTGGTCAGAGCCCGGATCCACCTCGCCAGAGTCGCCGGCGACGACGAAGAACTCCAGGAGCTCGCCCGCCAGACACTGACGATCCTTGCCCTGCTCGACCCGGCCGACCTTCCCACCTACGTGGACGACATGCTCGCGACTCTGGAAGAGGAGACCACATGACTGACCGCTCCCGTACCGACATGCAAGCCCGGCAAGACAAGATTGCCGTCGAGCGTGCCCGAGTGGTCGCGTTGTGGCAACAGCGCGTGAGGAACATGCCCCAGGCCCAGCGCATCCTGGACGACCTGCTCGCCACCTACGACAAGATGCTCTACGACGCGAAGGAGACGCGCGCGACACGCGCCAAGTTGCGCGCCGACGAGGTGACGAAGCCGGAGGTCCTCCAGCGCCGCCACGGCGAGGCGCGGGAGGCGGGCGACCAGCAATTCGCCGCCAGCGTCCGGGCGGCCGACGCCCTGCGGACCTCGCTGGTGACGTTGATGAAGGCGGTCGCCACGCCTCAGATCCCCGCCGGCCGCGAAGCCGCCGCGCGCCAGGAGCTATACATGCTGGTCAAGAACTCGCCCGACCCCGAGCTGGCGATGCGGGAGGCCGTCCAGCGTGGCGGGGAGCTCGCGGCAGTGGCAGCTTCCTCCTACGGCGAATCCCTGCTGCGGGCGCAAGGCGCGCACAAGCCGGTCGAGGCCCACAAGGCCATCGTCGACGTCGCCCGTGCTGTTGCGATCAAGAGCGACGATCCCACGACGCGCGAAGCCGCCGAAGTCCTGCGAGCGATAGACGGTCCGGAAGGCCTCGACGCCATGCACGTGCCATCCCTGGCCCTTGCCCGCTGGGACCTTGAGGCTGCCGAGACGGGCGAGTAGACGTGAACGACGCGACGCGACCGCGTGTCCGCCGGCTCGAGGAGTTGCTCTGCACTCTCGAGCAGAGCGTCTCTCTGGCGCTGCAACACTCCGGCAACGCGGAGCGGTTCTGGCACTTTGGCCAGCAGGCCGACCGCACGTGGCGGGAGTATGAGCGGGCTGTCGCGGTGCTCCGAGGGCCGGAGCCATGAGCACCGCGCCCATCGAACTCATGCTGTCGCGCCTAGAGGACGTGAAGAGGAACGGCGACGGCTGGATGGCACTCTGCCCCGCCCATGCGGACCACGACCCGTCACTGTCCGTGAAGGAGGGTGACGCAGGGCAGGTGCTGCTGCATTGCTTCGCCGGCTGCTCGGTCGAGAGTGTCCTCGATGCCGCTGGGCTGACGTGGGGTGACCTGTTCGAAAGCACCGCCGGGCTCGCCACGACACCCGGCTATGACGAGTGCCATCAGGCCGGCATGCTGTTCGCCATCGGCCTGAAGAATGGCAAGCACTATCCGGACATGAACACCGCCCGCAAGGCGGCGCTGGCCTTCCTCACGGACGACTATGGCGAGAATGCTTCCCGCTGGTTCGACGCCGGCTATCGCACGTGGATACGCGAGCAGCCGGCCCCGGTGGTACCGCAGTGTGCGGAGCCAGAGCCGCACGTCGAGAGACTCAGCCAGTTCATCGACTGGCCGACGTTCTGGGCGTGCGACTACACGGAGGCCGAGTGGCTCTACCCGGACGTTCTAGCCCGAGGCCGGGGCCACTCCATCTATGCCGCTCGCAAGGAGGGCAAGAGCCTCTTCGCGCTCGCCATGGCCGCCAAGCTCGCCACCGGCTCGGAGCAGATCGTGGTGCTGTACCTCGACTACGAGATGACCGAGGCGGACCTTTTCGAGCGGCTCGGCGACATGGGCTACGGCGCGGAGAGCGACCTGAGCCGGCTGTGCTACCTGCAGTTGCCGACGATCCCCAAGCTGGACACCGCCGCCGGGGGGCAGGCACTCATGGAGATGGTGGACACCGTGAAGGCCGAGTGGCCCGAGCACGAGCTGGTGGCGTTCTTCGACACCTATGGCCGCACGGTCGAAGGCAAGGAGGACAGCGCCGACACGACACGCGCTTTCTACAACCACACCGGCATCGCGCTGAAGCGGCGCGGCGTCACGTGGGTGCGGATTGACCACAGCGGCAAGGACGAGTCGAAGGGTGCCCGGGGAAGCAGCGCCAAGGGCGACGACGTGGACGTCGTGTGGAAGCTCACGCATGTCGTGGACCGCGTGACGCTGCATCGGGATGCCGCCCGCATGGCCTGGGTGCCGGAGAAGGTGACCTTCCGGCAGACCGAGTGTCCGCTCACGTATGAGCGCTGCGACGAGGGTCATTCCGCCGTCGCCGAGCGGGTGGCGGCGGCGCTGGACCGGCTAGGCGTGCCCAAGACCACCTCCGCCAACGCCGCCGTCAGGCTGCTGCGAGAAGCCGGCGAGGGGTGCCGCAAAGACACCGTGCTGGCGGCGCAGAGACTGCGGAGAAAGCAATGCTGAGCCGGTTCCCGAGTGGCGGGAACCGGGCCGTGGAGAAGCCGGTTCCCTGGAGCAAGGAACCGGCGGGAACCGACACCCCATTTGAAGCGGGAACCGACCCGGGATCCGGCGGGAACCGGCTCCACGGCACTCGGTTCCCGGTTTCCCTCTCCCTAGGGAGGGAACCGGACCAAGCCCGGCCGGAACCGGAAGTAGAAGAAGATGACGGAAGAAGCTAGGAACGGGGCCGAGGTGGGGACTACCACCACCAACCACGGCACACCGGCCCGAATCGCTGCAGTCGCTCAAACGTCAGCCGGCGCGAGGACTTCGCGAGGACTGGCGTTCGATTCTGAGGCTGATTCCTGGTGGGCGTCGGGTCTTCGGCCCGAAGGTCTGAGGCTCTGATGGGGCGAGTCTGCACGATCTGCCAGCACCCGGAGAGGGATGCTATCGAGGCACGTCTCGTTTCCGGCGATTCCTCCTACGCCATCGCCGAGGCCTTCGGCGTAGGCGCGTCCGCGGTCCAGCGCCACCACGCCAATCACACATCCCCCGCTCTCGCCGCCATGGAGACGCAGGCGGCGCTAGATCGCAAGGCGACGCTGCTAGATCGCATCGAGACGCTCATCGAGCGAGCCGAGGCCATGTTCGCCACAGCCGCCAGCGCTGGCCAGTCCAGCCAGGCACTCAACGTGCTGCGTGAGCTCCGCGCCCTGCTGGAGCTGCTCGGCAAGGCCACTGGCGAACTGAGGGAGCAGCCCGCGGTGGCCATCAACCTGCTGACCATGCCCGAGGTGAGCGCCGCCATCGGCGTGGTCTACCGGGAACTGGCCGACCAGCCTGCCCTGCGCCGGCGGATCGCGGAGCGGCTCCAGCTTGAGGCGGGCCCACGGCCATGAACGAGCAGCTCCGTGCAGGCGTCGACCCCCCGTTCAGGCCCAAGGCTACCCCTACGCCCTACGATGCCCGTAGAGGAGCTGCGAGGACGGTGTGCAGCGCCAGGAGGCATCCTTGACCGCCTTCGCCGCCCACCTCGCCGCCGCGCTGGACCCCACGGCCCTCGCCCGCGCCATCGGCATGGACCCCGACCCCTGGCAGGTGGATGCCCTGCGCACCACGCATCTCCGCGTGCTGCTGAACTGCTGCCGCCAGAGCGGCAAGTCCACGGTCTGCGCCCTCAAGGCTGTCCACGTCGCGGTGTACGAGCCCGGCTCCCTGATCCTGCTGCTGTCACCCTCGCAGCGCCAGAGCGCCGAGCTGTACCTGAAGGTGACGGCGACCTACAAGGCAGTGGGCCGGCCCATCCCCGCCAGCGGGGAGTCCGCCACTACGCTCCAACTGGAGAACGGCAGCCGCATCATCGCCCTGCCTGGCACCGAGGGGACGACGCGAGGCTTCTCGGCCGTGCGACTCCTCATCGTGGACGAGGCGGCGCGGGTCGACGACGCGGTGATTGCGGCCACCCGGCCGATGCTGGCCATCTCGGGGGGCACCATGATTGCGCTCTCCACGCCGGCCGGCCCCGGGGGCTGGTGGGCCAAGGCCTGGGAGGACGGCGGCGCGGAGTACGAGCGCTACCGCGTCCCCGCCACCGACGTGCCGCGCATCACGCCGGAGTTCCTCGCCGGGGAGCGCGCCCTGCTGGGACCGCAGATGTTCAGCGCCGAGTACGAGTGCGCCTTCGTGGCCGGCGGCTTCGCGCTGTTCGACGAGGCCGCCCTCCAGCGGATGTTCACCGCTGACTTCGCCCCACTGTTCCCCGAAGGAGTGTGACCGCATGGCTTGCTACACCGTGGGCTACGACGTCGGCAAGCAGGTGGACCCCTCGGCCTGCGTCGTCGTGGAGCGCATCGTGCGCTTTGCCCCGGCAGATCCCGATCGTGTCGAGAGCATCTACCGCGTGGCGCACATCCAAGAGCTGCTCCACGTCCCGTATGACGGCCAGGTTGACTGGCTAGCGCGCCTCATGTCCAAGCAAGAACTGCGGCAGGATGCCCAGCTGGTGTTCGACCAGACCGGCGTGGGGGCTGCCTTTGGGGACATGGTGCAGTCTGCCTTCCGTGAAGGCCGGCTCGGGGTGCTCTGGCCCCACGGCGCGTCCATCATCGCGGGCGACGGCCGGCCCGGTCCGCCCGTGGGCTACAACGACCGCACGGTCCGCAAGATCGACCTGGTGTCCCGGCTGCGCCGCCTGCTGGACGAGGGGCGCTTTCAGGTGCCGGTGGGGATCCCCGGCGGGGAGCAGCTGCTCAAGGAGCTACGCGCCTTCACGGCCAAGCCCACCCCCAGCGGCAACTACACCTACGAGAACGCCACCGACGCCATCCACGACGACCTCTGCATCGCCGCCATGTTCGCCTGCTACTTCCAGAACTGGCACCGGCTGCCGCGTTGCCTCGATCACTCCGGTCTGCGAGAGCAGGTCGGCACCCACCATGGAAGGTACGTCTAGGCTGAACGCCACTGCACCAGCGGCCGTGGAAGGGATCACGCGCCATCTCTCGGGCGCCTGACTAGCCGCTCGTTGACTTCATTGACCCGTTCTGCTCCTTCCTGCTCTTGACAGGCGTGCCTTCGGCGACTACATTTCACAAATGTAGCGTACATATGACTTCCCTGACGAACAGGAGGGGACAACATGGGCAGCGAATCTAAGCAGGAGCGGTTCCGCCGGCTCGGCATGATGAGGGGAAACCGCGTTCTGCGCGACATAGAGCTTCTCGGTAATCTGTCGAACACGAACAACTACGAGTACTCGACGGAACAGGTCCGCATAATCTTCTCCGCCATAGAGGACGAGATACGCATCGCGAAGCAGCGTTTCAACGGCGGCGCGAAGTCCAAGCGGGAGATCGTGCTGTGAGCGACTCGACGGCTGCTGTGGAGGCCCTGGAACCGGCTGATGTCGAGAAATACCGCCACGTCAGCAATGACAGCCTCCTCTGCTTCGCTCTAGTCGAACTACGGTCCAGTTCGGTGCCGGCAACCTTCGAGAACATCACCGTCGCGGCGTTCAAGCTGTTCCCGGAGAGCTTCTCCTTGGTCGGCTACCAGAACTATCCAGATGCGGCGCGCGTGAACAGGACACTCCTTCACGCCCGACCCAAGTACAGAGATCTCATCACCGGCAGCGCCAAGAAGGGCTACGTGCTCACGGCCAAGGGTGAGACTGTCGCCCGGCAGGTGTCCGTCGATCTACAGAGCCAGGGCGTCCAGAAGGCCCGTTCGGCGTCGGATGTGATTGACAAACGGACCTACACGGGTCAGGCGGTGACGAAGCAGGTCGAAGGAACATCGCTCTACAAGCACTGGCGCGACGGTGAGCTGGACGCCATCGGCGACTACGAGGTGTGGGACTTCTTGGATGCCATGCCCTACACGGACAAGGCGGTGCTCCGGGTGATTCTCAAGGACTACAAGGAGGCCGCCGAACTAGCTGGGCGTGAGGACCTAGTCAAGTTCCTGTCGTGGGTGTCTCGACAGTACCGGTACGTTTTCCAGGAGGGGGAGACAAGGGAATGAGCCCGTTAAAGGTCAAGATGGCCAGCCGCTTCCTTAGCCGACAAGCTGGCCGGGTCGGAAAGAACATCTACAAGAGTCTGGGCGAGTTGGTCACCAACGGTGATGACAGTTACTCGCGTCTCGTGGCCAGCGGCGAGCGGAACCCAGAAGATCTCCGCGAGATCCTGATCATCTGGGACAAGCGGAAGTCGGAGTTCCAGGTTGTCGATCACGCAGAGGGCATGACCGACAAGGTCATGATCGAGAACTTCGGTGAATACGGCAAGGACACGAGTGGTAGCTCCAAGGGAGCTCCAGCCCGTGGACTCTTCGGGCAGGGCATCAGTGATGTCCTCTTCTTTCATGATCGTGGTCTCGTTCAGTCCGTGGTTGACCGCGTCTTGTACAAGTGCCCGTTCATCAAGAACGGCGGCGACTGGGAAGTGGACCCGAAGCGAACCACCGCAAACGTAAACAAACAGCTGCGGGAGGCGCTGCACATCCCGTCCGGCAACGGGACGGTCGTCTCGTTACAGCCGGCTGTCAGGAAGCCGGTCAGGCGTTTTGCGGCCACCCTTGAGCGTCTGCCGATGCTAAGACTCATCAACTCAGACCCCACGAAGATGGTCCGCTACATAGAGATCGATGAGGCCGGGGTCGCCGTTTCGCATGACCTCCGCTACGAGTTCCCCGAGGGCGAACTTCTGGCCACTCAGGACGTCTCGTTCACCTATGAGAAACACTCGGAGGTGACAGCGCACATTGAACTGCGACGAGCCGTCAAGCCTCTAGAAGAGGAGACGGGCCTCCTGGTGTTTGACGACAAGAAGGCCGTGTACGACCTCACCCTATTCGGCTTGACTGATCCCTCCGAAACGCTCTTCGGGACCGTTCGTCTCAGTGGCGCACGGGAGATCATCATCGAGAAGATGAACCAGGAGGACCCGGAGGAGATACTGAGCGACGACCGCAATGGATTTGTCGTCAGTCACTCCTTCTACAAGGCACTCCAGGCGGCCGTACAGCCAGCCATCGAGCCCTACATTTCGAATGCGCCTAAGCCGGAGCCGGCCGATCGGCTATCCACAAAGCAGCGGGAGAACCAGAGGCGAGCCCTCGACATCTTCAACAACCTCTACAAGGACATGATTGAAGACGTCGTTGCAGTGACCAAGCCTGGAAAGGACTCCTCGCCTCCGGCGGGTGGCATCGAGTTCGATCGAAGGAACATCACGGCGACCGAGGGAAAGACCTACGGGCTCGGGCTCAACATCAACGTCTCCATGATCCCTGTCGGATCCTTCATCACCCTGAGCTGTGACAACGATCTCATCAGCGTGAAGCCGGAGAGCTTCGAGGTCGTGGACGAGATGGTAAACGAGGGTTTGGCGAGACGGCTGGTGACCATCTCTGGAACCACGGCTGGTGAAAGCGGTCTTGTTCAGGCGAGCTTCAAGGAATACGCGGCAACCACGGTCGTGACAATCAAGGATGAGGTGGTCGTATATCCCGAGACGATGTCTTTTGATCCGGACCTCACCACAGTAAAGCAAGATGGATCAGGTAGAGGGTTCCTCTATGTGAACACAAGCGTGATACCGATCGGATCCCATTTGCGATTCGAGGTAGTCAATAGTACTACGGAACTGCTCCTGGAAGACTACGAGCACTATCTCACTCAGGACGACCTTGCATACGAAGATGTTGCGCGCCTGCGAGTCAACCTCATCGTTGGCGAGAAGGGTCGCGCAGAAGTGCAGGCGACGGATGGGACTCACCTCGCCGTTCTGACAGTGCGGGTGGTGGGCTCGAAGGATGACGAACCCAAGGAGCCGCAGGCGGTCTTCTCCGACTGGCAGTTCGCCGAGATCGGCCGCCCCCAGTGCTACTACGACAGCGACAAGACGAGCAAGACCCGCGGGGTGCTGCTCGTCAACCGGTCACACCCGCTGAACCAGCTGTACTTCGGAGCGGAGCCTACGAAGGAGTCAGTAAGCCGGTCGATGACCGCATCTGCCTATCTCGCAGAGCAACTGCTAGATGCGGCTCTTGACTATATGTTGAACGAGAAGCAGAAGCAGGACATGACGTCAGGCGGGAACCTGATGGCGGTGCGTCAACCTCACCTCTATATCCGCCGGTACCTGGCAGTCGAGAAGGAGCGCATAGGACCAGAGTTCCACAGGCTGTTCATCGACGAGAGCCTCCTCCAGGAGTACCAGAAGGAGCTGAAGAAGGCGGCCTCAGCGGTAGCGGCGGAGTAGCTTCTCCTCTTTCGGATCGAAGGAGAAGGGAGCCGTCAAACGCGGAGATGAGCCGTCAGGGTCTCGGGATGGCGCCAGATAGGTCGCATCCCACTTGTAGTACCAAGCGGTTTGGGCCGGCTCAAATGGCCGGCATTCCACCCTGACCTGCGCCTCTATGCCGTACTTTGACAGTGGGGCTTTCTTCAGGCGTCCGTAGACCTGATCCAGGAAGTCAACGCCGAGATCTTCGCGTAGGTAGAACACGTACTCCGCTCTCCACAGAGAGTGTCGTCCGGCGCATGGCTCATCCAACATCTTGATCTCAACTCCATCTATCGCGGTGAGGAAATCCGGCGAGTCTCTGCGGAGAGCCTTGAGCAGCGCGGATGGGAGCTTGAGTAGTCTGAGCTTCCTAATTGTGGATGCGACGACCTTGGCCGTCTCCACGACCTCAGCGTCCTCCTCACGCTTCATGAGCGTCGGCATGTAGTTGTCGAACATAGCCTTGTAGTCCGGGTTCAAGTCCAGACCAATGAATCTCCGGTCGGAGCGATAAGCAGCAGCCAGGACTGCTCCAGATCCCGCAAAGGGATCCAGCACGAGGTCTTTGGGGTCGGAGCAGAGGTCGATGATCCTCATCACCAGCCCCTCTGGCAAAGGGCAGAAGTGGCGGACGTACTCGTTGCCCCAGCTGCCTTGCACCGGGATAGGAAACTCCCAGACGTCGGTTGGAGCCTTGCCGGAAACGCTGTATCTCTCCGGGTACTTGACCCACCAGTGCTTGAAATCGTACGACCTAACACGATCTGGATAGCACTTGAACTTGTCGCCCTTTGTCAGAAAGAGGACGTACTCGAAGATATTTCGCATCTCCCCCTTGGTTGAGAAGGGCAGCGTGCGGTCCTTCTTCCAGATGATCGTTTCCTGCAGCCTCCATCCAGCTTCACTGGCGACCTCGACCAGATGGAACGGCAGGAGCAGTTGTGCGCCCTTGCGCTTCAGCGTATCGACGATGAGCCACATCGATCCCGTGTCGCTGATGACGGCGGCGCACTCGGCGAACACCTGTCTCATGTCCTCCAGGTACTTCTCCCAACTCTGGCCGAACCCGATCTGACCGGGTGCCCCATAGTCCTTCATGTCAAAGTACGGCGGAGATGACACGATGAGGTCGACGCCCTTCGGGACAAGCCGAGAGAGCAGCTTGGCATCCTGGATGAGGTATTCGTTGATCACGCTCAGATTATAGATCCTATGGGCGCGTGGATCTAGTCCTCTGGGCCGGCCGGGTTGGCTTTGGTTGCCGCCGCGACCATCGTTTGGCAGGTCTGGTGGCCTCCGACCGCTGTTGGTCAGGCAGCAGATCGTACCCTGGGGTAGACCCCCGTCCCGCGACGACCCCCTGACATTACGTGTGCCTCGCCACGGCCTGCGCGGGCAAAGGCCGTCGCTGGGCCCGACGAGGTCGCGCGGCCGCGCTCGAAGATGGTGCCTGCTCAGCGCAGCGACGTCTTCGAACTGCGAGTGGGCCGGCGCCGCAGGACCCTCAAGCCCCTAGCGGACCCCGTCGTGACCGGGTCACAAGGGTCTTGACAAGGAGTCTTTCGACTCTTACAATGCCCTCAGAGGGTCCGTGACGGGGTCACGGACCGGGTAACGAGGCAAGAGGAGGGTGTCATGTCAGGGGAAGAGCTGGAAGTGAAGGTGCTGGTGCCGAGGGAGCGCGTCGCGCAGTTCTATGCCATGGTTGGGCAGTGGCTCGCGGGGGAGGACGAGGATCCGGAGCCGATCGCGCTCGAGCCCTGGTCGGAGAACGACCTCGACCGCGCCCAGACCGTCTGGGGGAAGATGAGCAGGCCGGCGCGGGCGCTGTTCGGCGTGCTCATGGAGAACCCCGGTGAGCGAATCTCGGGCGAGCAGCTCGCCAAGGATCTCGAGATCGCCAACGGTCGTTTCGGGGTCGCCGGCGTGCTGGCTTGGCCTGGCCGCTACTGCTACGCGGTCGAGCGCAAGTTCCCCGTCAAGTGGGAGACCGGCGACTACTGGATGACCCCCGAGGTCGCCACCCTCTTCCTGAGGGCCCGCGACGGAGAATAGACCTTTGTCGAGAGATCGGTACTCAGTCACCACGAAGGGCTGGGAAGCAGTTGCCAAGCTTCCCGGCCCTTTCGGCGTCAGGACGTTCTGGGCGGCGTACGCTCCGGGAGGCCTCGTCCCTCCGATCGCTTCGGGCTAGGTCCTTCTCGGGGTGACTTCTTCCGAGGCCCTCGCCTTCGCATCGCGAAGCGCCCTTGCCAGCTCGCGCGGAAGCTCGACATGGACGAAGTCCACGCCAGGCGGCACATTGCCCGCCGCCAGCTCGCGTTGGCATAGCTCGAACATGTCGGGCTGTGTGACCAATACCAGCTTCTGATCCGCATCAGTCATGGTCATGAAAAGCAGATCGGCTCGGAGCTTGCTGAGCACACCGACCGCCCGCCTTCCGCTGGCGGTGATCTTGCTGCCCGTGGCGACCTTGGCCACGATTCGCCCGTCATCGCTCACGGCCGAAAAGCTGTGCTCGCCCCCCGTGACCAAGGCGACGGACTTGCGCTGGAAGCTGCGTCCATAACGGGGCGGCATCCACTCAGCACGTACCCACTCCTCGACCCTGCCTTGCACCTCTGAGCCGGCCATGATTCCCTCCTCACCCACGCCGTCCTTGGGAACCGTAGCAGCATCATCCTGTGACGGGAACGATCTCCTCGGCCTCCTGAAGGGGCCGTAGAGGCGATCGGCTTCGCGTCTTCTACAGATTGGCACCCCTCAGAAGTCCTCGGGAAGTCCTCCCAAGCGCGGTTTGCCCCCGTTTGTGAGCGGCTACGAGCGGCTAGTTCTCCAAGCCTAGCCCGAGCGCGAGCGGATACGAGCGGTTACCTTCGGATATGCCCGGGTCGCGGCTCATAACCCGAAGGTCGCAGGTTCGAATCCTGCCCCCGCTACCAAGCCTTCCGGGGCGCCCGTTCGGGCGCCCTTCGTTTCTTCCAGGCCTTGCGAACGCCACCGGTGGTTCGCGCAGGCAGTCCGCGGGTAGGTGAGCCCCGACTCGTCATCGTCTTCGTACGGAGGTCGCTCATGCCCCTGTCCAAGCAGGTCGCCGCGGAGTTCCTCGGCACGTTCTGGCTGGTGCTCGGCGGCGTGGGGAGCGCCGTGCTCGGGCTGTCGCTGGCCGACGGCAACATAGGTATCCTCGGCGTGGCCCTTGCGTTCGGCCTCACGGTCGTCACTGGGGCCTACGCGTTCGGCCACATCTCGGGAGCGCACTTCAATCCGGCCGTGTCGATAGGGCTCTGGGCGGGCGGCCGCTTCCCGGCCGCCAAGCTGATCCCCTACATCGTCGCGCAGGCGGCCGGGGCGATCGTCGCCGCCGCGGTGGTCTACGTCGTGGCCAGCGGCATGGACGGGTTCTCGCTCGACGCCGGGTTCGCTTCAAACGGCTACGGCGACCACTCGCCGGCCGGCTACTCGCTCGCCGCCGCGATCGTCGCCGAGGTCGTGCTGACGTTCGTCTTCGTCGTGGTGATCCACGGCGCGACCGACGGCCGCGCGCCGGTCGGGCTGGCGCCGCTCGCCATCGGCCTCACGCTGGCACTGATCCACCTCATCAGCATCCCGGTGACCAACACCTCGGTGAACCCCGCCCGCAGCCTCGGCCCCGCGCTCTTCGCCGGCGGCTGGGCGCTCGAGCAGCTCTGGGTGTTCATCGTCTTCCCGATCGTCGGAGGGTCGCTCGGCGGTCTGGTGTACCGGGCGCTCTTCGAGGGCAAGCAGGAGGCCCCCGCCCAAGGCGACGCCTGAGCCGGCCGAACGCGTCCTGGCGCGCCCGACGAAGGCGTGCGCGCCGCAGAGTGACACCATCGTCCTCGCCAGGGCCGCGCGCCGTGCTCTGCTATGCTCTCGCGGAGACGCGCGCCCCGGCGCGGGGAACGCACCGGAGGGCTCTGCGAGGGGAGCCCTGCCCCGGGAAGCGCGATGGTGATCGTCTGCGGGGAGCCCGTGGCCACGTGCGAGCGCACGCTCTCGTCCTGAGACTCGAACGCCGGGTCTGCGACTTCGTCGCCGGCCGCGGCGTCGTCCGGCCGGGCGAGCACCTGCTCCTGATGCTCTCGGGTGGTGCCGACTCCATGGCTATGCTGGCGATGCTGCGAGCGGCCGACCGGCGCCTGCGCCTTGGGCTGGCGATGGCCGCGCTGCACGTCGACTACGGGCTGCGCGGTGCCGACTCGACGCGCGATCGCGAGATCGTCGCAACGGCGTGTGCCGCGGCCGGGATCGAGTTGGACGTCGTCACTCTTGAGGGTCGCCTGCACGGACCCGACTTCCAGGCGCGCGCCCGCGAACTGCGCTACGCGAAGGCGCAAGAGGCTGCCGCCTGCCGCGGGTGCACCGTGGTGGCGGCGGCGCACAACCGCGACGACCAGGCCGAGACCATCCTCTACAGGCTCGCCAAGTACGCCTCGCCGCGGGGCCTCGTGGGCATGCGGCCGCGCGAGGAGGGCGCGCCGGGGCGCGCGGCGCTCGCGCGGCCGCTGTTGTGCCTCGGCGCGGACGAGGTCCGCGCGTACTGCGCGGCGCGCGGCATCGCCTACGGGGAGGATGTGACCAACGCCGCGCCGGTGTACGCGCGCAACGTGGTCCGTCACGAGGTGCTCGCGAAGCTCGCGACGCTCAACCCGCGCGTGGCCGAGACGCTCGCCGCCGGCGCAGAGGTCGCGGCCGCGGAGCGCGACGTGATCGATGCGGCGGTGGACGCTGCCTGGGCGAGGGTCGTGGCCGCGACGGACGGCGACGAGTTCGCGGCGCTCGATCTCACCGCGCTGGCGCGCGAGCCGGAGGCGGTGCGCGCGCTCTTGCTGCGTCGGCTGGCCGGGGGCGCCAGAGGACCCGGCGCCCTCGTCGAGCGACGCGAGATCGAGGCGCTGGCGCGCCTTGCGTCGCGCCGCGACGACGCTGGGTCGGCGACGCTCCGCGGCGGATGGGAGGTCGTCCGCGGCGGCGAGCGGCTGGCGCTGCGCCGCCGCACACCCGCGCACGCGTGCCCGCTGGTCGTGCTACCCCTTGGCCGGCGGACGCCCTTCTGCGGGCGACGCTACTCGGCTGAGCTGCTCGACGGGGCCGTGCGGCCGCCGGAGGGCGGTTCGGTCGCCGCCGGGGCGCCGCCTCTCGAGGCCTTCGTCGGGATGGACGCGCCACCCCCCGTGCTGGCGCTGCGTCACCCGGTTCGCGGCGACCGGTTCGCTCCCTGCGGTATGGGGGCCGAGACCACGGTGGCGCGCTTTCTCGCCGGCGCGCGCGTGCCGCGCCCGGCGCGGGCGCGCGCCCGCGTGCTGGACGCCGGCGGTCGGGTCGCCTGGGTCGGCTACGGGACTTCCGCCGGCGAACGTCGCGGGCGGGTTGCGGAATCCTTCCGAGTGACCCAGAGTACGCGGTACACGCTCCACGTCGTCGAGGAGGCACGGTGAGCGACCCGATCGCGGCGGTGCTGGTGACGCCCGAACAGCTCAGGGAGCGCGTCGACGCGCTGGCGCGCCAGATCTCGGCCGACTACGCCGGGCGGGAGCTTCTGCTCGTGGGTGTCCTCAAGGGCGCAGTGTTCTTCATGGCCGATCTCGCGCGTCGCGTGACGGTGCCGTGCGCGCTCGACTTCATGGCCGTCTCCAGCTACGGCTCGTCGACCGATTCTTCAGGCGTGGTGCGGATCCTCAAGGACCTCGACACCGAGATCGAGGGCCGTCACGTGCTCATCGTCGAGGACATCATCGACTCCGGCCTGACGCTGAGCTACCTGCTCAAGAACCTGCGCTCGCGCAAGCCGGCCTCGCTCGAGATCTGCGCCCTGCTCACCAAGCCGTCGCGGCGGCGCACCAAGATCGCGTGCCGCTACACGGGCTTCAAGATCCCCGACGAGTTCGTCGTCGGGTACGGCCTCGACTACGCCGAGCGCTACCGCACCCTGGACTTCATCGGCGTGCTCACACCGGAGGCGGTGGCCGCCGTCGCCGGCGAGCGCGAGGCCCTCCTCTAGGCGCCGCTGTACGCGGCCACCAGACCGGATGACCGCTCATCGCCGTGCGGCCGGCACCCGCGTTCTCCTCCACAAGCAGGACTTCTTTGCGCCGGATACGGGGTATGCTACCCTGCGGGCGGGTGCTCGGTGCGCCTGTCCCTGCCTACCTGTGCGGGCGACGCGACTTACCATCGAAGGGCTGAAGTGAGCAGATTCATCCGCAGTGCGCTCTTCCCGATCCTCATCGTGATCCTCGTGGCGATGGCCATCGAGTACTGGATCCAGGGCGACGACGCGAGCAAGAAGGAGATCAACTACTCGGGCGCCCCGCCGAGCTTTGTGAGCGACCTGGAGACCGGCCGGGTGCAGTCCGTCCTCATGAACACCCGCGACCAGACCCTGCAGGTCACGACCACCGAGAAGGACGCCGACGGCAGCAACGTCACCTACAAGGTCAGCTATCCGAGCACGGACGAGGCCACCAAGCTCATCCAGGAGTCGGGGGTCAAGTTCAGCTCCAAGAGCCCCGGCAGTCCCTGGTGGACGAGCGCCCTCACGATCATTCTGCCGCTGTTGCTCATGGTGGGGTTGTGGATCTTCATCATGAACCAGATGCAGGGCGGCGGCTCGAAGGTCATGAGCTTCGGCAAGAGCCGCGCGCGGCGCGTCAGCGTCGACTCCCCGAAGGTCACGTTCAAGGACGTGGCCGGCGTGGACGAGGCGGTCGAAGAGCTCGAGGAGATCAAGGAGTTCCTCGAGAACCCCAAGAAGTTCCAGCAGCTCGGGGCACGCATTCCCAAGGGCGTGCTGCTGTACGGCCCGCCCGGCACGGGCAAGACCCTGCTCGCGAGGGCGGTCGCCGGCGAGGCGGGCGTACCGTTCTTCAGCATCTCCGGTTCCGACTTCGTCGAGATGTTCGTCGGCGTCGGCGCCTCGCGCGTGCGCGACCTCTTCGAACAGGCCAAGCAGAACGCGCCGTGCATCATCTTCGTCGACGAGATCGACGCGGTCGGGCGTCACCGCGGTGCCGGCTTGGGCGGCGGCCACGACGAGCGCGAGCAGACGCTCAACCAGCTGCTCGTCGAGATGGACGGCTTCGAGATGAAGGACAACATCATCCTCATCGCCGCCACCAACCGCCCCGACATCCTCGACCCGGCGCTCCTGCGGCCGGGCCGTTTCGACCGCCAGGTCGTGGTCGACCGGCCGGATCGCGCCGGGCGCCGCCAGATCCTCGAGGTCCACACGCGCGGCAAGCCCATCGACAAGACGATCGACCTCGACGCCCTCGCCGCGCAGACGCCGGGCTTCACCGGTGCCGACCTCGCCAACCTCGTGAACGAGGCGGCGCTGCTCGCCGCCCGTCACGGCAACAAGATCGTCACGATGACCGAGCTCGAAGAGGGCATCATGCGCGTCCTCGCGGGCCCCGAGAAGAAGAGCCGCCTCATCTCGGAGAAGGAGAAGGCGATCACGGCGTATCACGAGATGGGCCACGCCTTCGTCGGACACTTCCTGCCCAACACCGACCCGGTGCACAAGATCTCGGTCGTCAGCCGCGGGCAGGCCTTGGGCTTCACCATCTCGCTGCCGACCGAAGACAAGTTCCTCACGACGAAGAACGAGCTCATGGACTCGCTCTCGATGACGCTCGGAGGGCGGGCCGCCGAGGAGGTCGTGTTCAGCGAGATCACGACCGGTGCGGCCAACGACATCGAGAAGGCGACGAGCATCGCCAAGCAGATGATCATGCGCTATGGCATGAGCGAAGAGCTCGGCCCGCGAGCGCTGGGCCACAACCAGGCGCTGCCGTTCCTGGGTCGCGAGTTCGCCCAAGAGCCCGACTACTCCGAAGAGGTGGCACGCCAGATCGACGCCGAGGTGCGGCGCATCATCGAAGAGGCCCACCAGCGCGCCAAGGACCTGCTCGTCGAACGTCGGGAACAGCTGGACGCCGTCACCGCCATCCTGATCCAGCGCGAGACGCTCGAGCGCGTCGAGTTCGAGGCGCTGCTCGACGGCGTCCCCGAAGAAGAGGTGTTCCGCGAGCGCGACGCCAAGGCGGCCGCGCGCCGCGAGCAGAAGCCCCGCGACAAGGGAAAGAAGGAGCGCGTCCCGCAGCCCCAGGTCGTGGCGCCGCCGGTCAAGCCCGCCCACCCCGAGGTCACCTGAGGGCCGCCGGCCCCGGTCACTGACGCACGTGGACCACGACAAGATCAAGAGGGGCGTGCGCCTCATCCTGGAGGGGATCGGCGAAGACCCCGACCGGCCGGGCCTCGCCGAGACCCCGCGGCGCGTCGCCGAGATGTACGCCGACATCTTCTCGGGCATCGACGGCGACGACCCGGCCAAGCTCCTGGTGACCGTGCCCGGCGACCACCACCGCGAGATGGTGCTCATCAAGGACATCGCCTTTTACTCGGTCTGCGAGCACCATCTGCTCCCGTTCCACGGCAAGGCGCACGTGGCCTACATCCCGAGTGAGCACGGTCAGATCGCCGGCTTAAGCAAACTGGCGCGCGTGGTCCGGCTGGTCGCGGCGCGACCGCAGCTCCAGGAGCGCATCACGAGTGAGGTCGCCGACGCCATCGTGAGGGCGCTCGAGCCGTCCGGCGCGCTGGTGCTGATCGAAGCTGAGCACCTCTGCATGTCGATGCGCGGCGTGCGCGCGCCGGGAGCGAAGACCGTGACCAGCGCCGTGCGCGGCATCATCCAGACGAACGCCGCGACCCGGGCCGAGGTCCTCGGACTCATCAACGCCGACTGAGACCGCGTGCGTGCGCCGCCCGCTCTCCCTGACGCGCGACCTCGTCTTTCCCTGCGTGATGGGCGTGCTCAACGTGACCCCCGACTCGTTCTCGGACGGGGGTCTCTTCAGCGACCCGGCGGCTGCGTTGCAGCAGGGTAGCGCCATGGCCGCCGACGGGGCGGCGATCGTCGACGTCGGCGGCGAGTCGACGCGGCCGGGCTCTGATCCGGTCTCGGCCGAGCAGGAAGCCGCGCGCGTCGTGCCCCTCATCGAGAAGCTGCACCGCGGGGTCGCGGCGGCCATCTCGGTCGACACCTCGAAGGCTGAGGTCGCGCGCCGCGCGCTCGCCGCCGGCGCCGCCGTCGTCAACGACGTGACGGCATTGCGCGGCGACGCGGACATGGCGGCGGTCGTCGCCGAGGCGGGCTGCCCGGTCTGCCTCATGCACATGCTCGGCACGCCCAAGACCATGCAGGTGGACCCGCGCTACGACGACGTGGTCGACGAGGTGCGCCGCTTCCTCGAGGAGCGCCTGGCCTTCGCCGTCGCCGCCGGCGTGCGCGAGGAGCAGGTCCTGCTGGACCCCGGCATCGGGTTCGGCAAGACGCTCGACCACAATCTGCTCCTGCTCCGGCACCTCGATCGCTTCGTCGCCCTCGGTCGCCCCGTCGTCGTGGGGGCGTCGCGCAAGCGGTTCCTCGGAGCGATCCTCGACGCCGAGTCGCAGGAGCGTGTGGCCGGGACGGTGGCCACAACGGTCGTCGGGGCGCTGGCCGGCGCGGCGGTGTTCCGCGTCCACGACGTGAAGCCGAACGTGCAGGCGCTGCGGGTGGCCGAGGCTGTCATGCGCGCCGGCGACGCTTGAGGGGGAGGTGACGACCGTGCGCGACGAGCTCGAGGTCGCCGTGGAGGGCATCGCCCTGCGCGGACGCTGCGGCGTCTCGGCCGAGGAACGAGCGGTCGGCCAGACGCTGGTGGTGGACGTACGGTTCACGCCGCGAGGGACGGCGGCACTGGTGTCGGACGAGCTCGACGACGCGGTCGACTACGGGCACGTCGTCGATCTCGTCCGCGAGGTCGTCGAGGGCGGCGAGTACCGGCTCCTCGAGCGCCTCGCCGGCGCTCTCGTCGACGGCCTCTGGGAGCGCCTTCCGCTCGTCGCGCTCGAGGTCGGCGTCGCCAAGCCGGCCCCTCCCGTCGCCGTCCCGGCGGACGTGGCCCGCGTCGTGGTGGCGCGCCGCGCCTGAGCGGCGACTCGCCGTCGGAGGTCTCGTGACGCCCGCAAGAACGGACGACGCGCCTTCGGGCGCCGAAGACGGGCGGGTAACGGAGCGGCCGTGCATCGCGACCGGGCGCCGCCGGGTCTTCCTCTCCCTGGGGTCCAACCTCGGCGACCGCGTGGCGCATCTGGCGCGCGCCCGCGACGCGCTCGCGGCGTTGCCGAACACGGAGCTTCTCGCCGCCTCGCGCGTCTACGAGACCGCGCCCCAGGACGTCACCGACCAGCCGGCGTTCCTCAACCAGGCCGTGTGCATCGAGACGGGCTTGGCGCCGCGCGACCTGCTCCACGCATGCCAGGAGGTCGAGCGCGCCTCCCACCGCACGCGGGGGCGGCGCTTTGGCCCGCGTACGCTCGATGTCGATATACTGGTCTTTCAAGGCGTCGAGATGGACGACCCCGAGCTGACCCTGCCGCACCCGCGCATGTTGCGCCGCGCCTTCGTACTGGCGCCTCTCGCCGAGGTCTGGGGCTGGGCTTGCGGGATGCCCGAGCTGGACGTCGCCGGCTTGGCCGCGGCGCTCGCCCGCGACCAAGCTGTGCGTCCCTACGATGGCGTGGAGGCGTGAGCGTTGAGCACTGACTTCTCGGTGCAGCAGGACGAACTCCGTCAGCTCGCGGCGGAGCGCAATGCCGTCGTCCTGGCGCATAACTACCAGCGCGCCGAGGTCCAGGAGGCGGCCGACTTCGTCGGCGACTCCCTGGAGCTGGCGCGCAAGGCCGCCGCCACCGACGCCGACGTCATCCTCTTCTGCGGCGTGCACTTCATGGCCGAGACGGCCAAGATCCTCTCGCCGCAGAAGACCGTGCTCATGCCCGACAGGCGTGCCGGCTGCCCCATGGCGAACATGATCACGGCCGACGACGTACGCGCCCTGCGCGCGGCGCACCCTGGCGCCGCCGTCGTCGCCTACGTGAACACGTCGGCGGCGGTGAAGGCCGAGGTCGACGTCTGCTGCACGAGCGCCAACGCGGCCGAGATCGTCAGGCGCTTCCCAAAGGAGCAGGAGATCGTCTTCGTGCCCGACCAGCATCTCGGCGACTGGGTGAGCCGCCAGACCGGCCGGCACATGGTCCTCTGGCCGGGCTACTGCCCGATCCACGCGGTCATCCAGCCCGAAGACGTCGTGGCGCGGCGCGCGGAGCACCCGGGTGCCAAGGTCATGGCTCACCCGGAGTGCCCGCGCGCCGTGGTCGACCTCGCCGACGTGGTCACGAGCACGTCGGGCATGCTGCGCTATCCCGAGACGGACGACACGCGCACGTACGTCGTCGCCACCGAGGTGAGCCTGCTCACCGGGCTGCGCAAGCGCCACCCGTCGCGCACCTTCGTCGCCGCGTCCGACTACGCCGTCTGCCCCGACATGAAGCTCGGCACCTTGGCCGGTGCGCTCGCCTCGCTGCGCGACGGCCTCAACGAGGTCACGGTGCCCGACGACGTGCGCGAGCGGGCGCTGCGCGCCGTCACGCGCATGGTCGAGTAGCCGGGACGGCGGGAGGCGCACCCATGTCACGCCCGTACATCGCCCGGGTCGAGGGCGAGAAGCTGCACCGCCGGACGTTCGACGTCCTCGTCCTGGGCGGCGGCATCGCCGGCCTCACAGCCGCCATCTCCGCCGCCCGTCGCTGGCGTGTGGGCCTCCTCACCAAGGCGGGGTTCGACGACACGACGACGTTCCTCGCCCAGGGCGGTATCGCCGCGGCGCTGGGTGAATCCGATTCGCCCGAGCTGCACTTCGAGGACACGGTCCAGGCCGGCGCCGGCCTGTGCGATGAGAACGCCGTGCGCGTGCTCGTCAACGAGGGTCCAGGCCGCGTGCGCGAGCTCATGGAGATCTGCCCGCACTTCGACCGTGTCGACGGCGAGATCGTGCTGGGTCGCGAGGGCGCGCACTCTGTGGCGCGCGTCGTCCACGCCGGCGGCGACGCCACGGGCAGCGAGGTCTCGAGCGCCCTCGCTGAGGCGGCGAAGGTCGGCAGCCGGGTGCAGCTCTACGAGAACGAGTTCGTGATCGACCTGCTCACGCTCGACGGCCGGTGCGTCGGTGCGCTCTCGATGAGCCTCGACGACGGTCAACTCACACTGAACGTCGCCATGGTGACGATTCTCGCCACCGGTGGCGCGGGCCAGGTCTACGGGCGCACCACCAACCCGGCCGTGGCCACCGGCGACGGCATCGCCATGGCGTACCGCGCCGGCGCGGCGATCCGCGGCCTGGAGTTCGTCCAGTTCCATCCCACCGGGCTGGCCGTCGAGGGCCAGGAGACCGTGTTGCTGGTGACCGAGGCGCTGCGCGGGGAGGGCGCGTACCTCAGGAACAAGGCCGGCGAGCGCTTCATGGAGCGCTACGACCCGCGCGCCGAGCTCGCCGCGCGTGACGTGGTCGTACGCGGCATGGTGGCGGAGATGCGGCGCGAGAAGAGCGAGAGCGTGTGCCTCGACGCCACCCACCTCGACCCCGGGATGCTGGCCCGCCGCTTCCCGACCGTGAGCGCCGGCGTCGCCCTGCACGGGCTGGCCCTCGCCCGCGACCTGATCCCCGTCGCCCCCGTCTGCCACTACTTCATCGGCGGTGTGGTCACGGACGTCTGGGGAAGGACCTCCGTCCCCGGCTTGTACGCCAGCGGGGAGGTGTCGAGCACGGGGGTGCACGGCGCCAACCGCCTGGCGTCCAACTCGCTGCTCGAGGGGCTGGTGTTCTCAGAGCGCGTGGTGCGCGACCTCGACCGCTACATCGGCAGTCTCGGCGAGGACGTGCGCCGTCTGCGCTTCGCGCTGCCCCAGGGCGACGCCGAGCCGCGCGACGGTGTGGACGCGGCCGCGGCGCGCAGCGCCCTGACGACGACCATGCTGCGTCGCGCCGGCGTGCTCCGCGACGAGGCGGGACTGCGCGCGGCTATCGTCGAGCTCCGGCGTCTCACGTCGGACCTCGCCTTCCCGCGCATGGGGGTCGCGGAGTACGAAGCCCTCAACCTGCTGACGCTGGGGACGCAGATCGCCAAGTCGGCGTTGCTCCGCGAGGAGTCGCGCGGAGTGCACCTGCGCGAGGACTTCCCCGAGCGTGACGACGCGAACTGGCGGCGCCACATCACCCTGCGCCTTCCCGCGACCCAGCGCGAGGAGCTGAGCACGACCGGCCGGCGAGAGGCGTCGACGTGAACGACCAGTGGCTGAGGGCCGTGGCGCGCGAGGCGGCCAGGCGCGCGCTCGACGAGGACCTCGCCGGGTACGGCGATCTCGCGGGGAGCGTGTTCACCAAAGAGGTCCGCGCCCAGGTCATCGCGCGCGAGGCCGGGGTGCTTTCGGGTCGCCTGCCCTTCGAGGAGGCGGCCGCGCTCGTCGACGCGCACATCGGCGTCCAGTTCGAACGGCTCGACGGGGAGCGCTTCATCGCCGGCGACGTGCTCGCGCGCCTCGTCGGCCCAGGCGCCTCCGTGCTCGCGCTCGAGCGCACGGGTCTCAACTTCCTCGGCCGCCTCTCCGGCGTGGCGACCATGACGGCGCGCCTCGTCGCCGAGACGGAAGGCACCGGGGCGCGCATCGCGGCGACGCGCAAGACGACGCCGGGTCTGCGCGCACTCGAGAAGATGGCGGTGGTCCACGGTGGCGGCTTGCCGCACCGTTTTGGCCTGTTCGACGCCGCGATGATCAAGGACAACCACGCGCTCGCCGCGGGCGGCGTGGGCGCCGCGGTCGCCGCGGTGCGCGGCGCCCTCGGTCACATCCACGGCATCGAGGTGGAGGTCGACGACTTCGACCAGCTCGACGAGGCGCTCGCCGCCGGCGCGACGGTCGTGCTGCTGGACAACATGAACGCCGAGCAGGTGCGGACCGCCGTCGCTCGCGTCGCCGGTCGCGCGGTGGTCGAGGTCTCCGGCGGCGTGACGCTGGAGCGCGTCCGCGAGCTGGCACAGACGGGCGTCGACGTGATCTCGGCCGGAGCGCTCACGACGCGGAGCCCGTGGGTGGACGTCGCCCTCGACTTGGAGCGCTGACCGTGCTGCTCGTCGTCGACGTCGGCAACACCCAGACCCACATCGGCCTCATGGCCGGGGGCGAGGTGACGAGCGAGTGGCGCATCGCCACCGTCCGGCATCGCACGGGCGACGAGATCGCGGGGCTCCTGCAGGGCTTCTTCTCGCTCCAGGGGGACGTCCTGCGCGACACCGTGGACGAGGTCGGCATCGCGTCCGTGGTCCCCCGCCTGACGCAGCAGTGGACGGAGATGTGCGCGGCGTACCTTGGCGTCACCCCGTTCATCGTCGGTCCAGGCGCGCGCACCGGCATGCGCATCGCCATGAAGAACCCATCCGAGGTCGGGGCCGACCGCATCGTGAACGCCATCGCGGCCTTCGAGGCCTATGGCGGTCCCTGCATCGTCGCCGACTACGGGACCGCGACCACGTTCGATGTCGTCTCCGAGGACGGGGAGTACCTGGGCGGCGCGATCGCCCCGGGCATCGAGGTGTCGCTCGAGGCACTCACCACGCGGGCCGCGAAGCTCGTCAAGATCCAGCTCTCGGACCCGGAGCGCGCCATCGGCAAGTCCACCGTCGAGGCCCTCCAGGCCGGCGCCGTGTACGGTTTCGCCGGCGAGATCGAGGGCATCGTGCACGCCATCTGGAAGGAGCTCGGCGTACGCTGTCGTGTGGTGGCCACCGGCGGCTTGGCCGAGCTCATCGCGCGGCACACCGACGTCATCGAGACCGTGGACCCGTACCTGACGCTGCGCGGCATCGAGATCGTGATGCGCCGCCAGCGCGACGGCTGACCCGGGCGTTGGACCTGAGCGGCGACCCTCTGCGACGGCCGCTCGCGATCGGGGGGCTGGCGCTCGACCGTCGCCTCCTGATGGCGCCCATGGCCGGCCTGACCACCCTCCCGTTCAGGCGCAGCGTGCGGCGCTGGGGTGCCGGCCTCGTGCACACCGAGATGATCGCCGCCATGGGCATCGTGCACGGCAACCCGCGGACGCTCGACTACCTGGCCTGCGGTGACGACGAGCACCCCGTCGGCGTTCAGCTCTTTGGCGCCGACGCCGGCGCGCTGGCGCGGGCGGCGCGGGTCTGCGTCGAGGCCGGTGCGGACCTCGTCGACCTGAACATGGCCTGCCCGGTGCGCAAGGTGATGAAGACGGGGGCGGGGGCGGCGCTGCTCGGGGCGCCGGACGCGGCGGAAGCCGTGGTGCGCGCCGTGGTCGCCGCCGTGCCGCCGCACGTCCCGGTCACCGTGAAGATCCGCTCGGGGCTGCGCGAGGGCGACGAGGCGGGGCGCCGGCTGGCGCCCCGCCTCGTCGCCGCCGGCGCAGCCGCCATCTGCATCCACCCGCGTACCGCGGCGCAGTTGTATCGGGGCCGCGCCGACCACCGCGTGACGGCGGCCCTTGCCGCGGAGGTACCCATCCCCGTCGTCGCCTCCGGCGACGCGGACGGCCGCGCCTGCGCCCTCGCGCTGCTCGAGGCCGGCGCGGCGGCCGTCATGCTCGCCCGCCACGCGGTCGGGCGCCCGTGGCTCTTCCA
>DDYF01000013.1 GCA_002347645.1 Thermoleophilia bacterium UBA2241
GAGCATACACGGACACGTGCGGAGGGGCGGTCGGGCGTCCGCCCGACCCGCCCCTCCGCACGGACGAACCCCGAGCGCAGCAGACCGCGACGGACCTCGACCGCGACCGGGCTACGCGTCGGCTTGCCGCCCTGACTCAGACGAGCTCGGCGGTCACGCTGATCGCGACGTTGCCCATGAGCGCCTGCGAGACCGGGCAGCCGTCCTTGGCGGCCGCGGCGGCCGCGGCGAACGCCTCGGCGTCGACGCCGGGCACCTCGCCCTTGACGCTCAACTCGACCGCGGAGATCTTGAACCCGCCCTCGACGGGAGCGAAGGTGCACACCGCGTCGGTCTCGAGCTTCGCCGGTGGCGTGCCCGCCTCCCCCAGGGTGTGCGAGAGCGCCATCGAGTAGCAGGTCGCGTGCGCGGCGGCGATGAGCTCCTCGGGGCTGGTCTTGCCGTTCGAGCGTGCGGTGCGCGATGCCCACGTCGCGGGCAACACGCCGCCGAGCCCGCTCGACTCCAGGGTCACCGTGCCGGTGCCCTGACCCAGACTCCCTTCCCAGACCGCGTGCGCGCGGCGTTGTGCGTCGGCCATCGTCGTGCCTCCTTGGCGAGAGTGACCCGGTCCGCGGCCGTCCCGTTCGGGTGCGCGGCGTTCGGGGCAGACATGCCCGCTGGCCGCGCGATGAAAACGAGTCGCCGCGTCAGCGCTCGCCGAGGCAGTACAGGTTGCCGTCGCGCGAGCCGATGTAGACCCGCCCGTCCCAGACGACCGGAGACGCTTCGTACGCGCCGCCGCCGGTGAACGAGGCGGTCTCGCGCAGGCTCACCGTCCACCAGCGCCCGTCGGCGCTCGGCAACGCGCCGGCGTCACCCTCGGCCGCCTCTTCGTAAGTGAGGCGATACAGGTGGACGATCTCGTCGTAGCCGGCCACGACGATGCGGTCGCCGACGAACGCCGGGGTCGTGATGCCGCCGCCCATCCAGAGTTTGGCCACGACGACGGGCGTGCGCAGGCGCTTCTCGAGGTTGGGCCCCTTGACGCGCTCTCTCGCGAGCGTGTCCTGCGAGAAGACGTAGAGATAGCCGTCGACGGCGACGACGGCGCCGAGCGCCGGCTGGCTGCCGTCGCGGTTGGAGCTGTCGTTGACCGCGACCGAGCCGAGCACGCCGCCCTTCCACTCGGACAGCTCGCGGTCGCCGGTGGGGAGGAACCAGAACACGGCGTCCTCGGGAGGCCGGGACGGGTCCAGCGACAAGACGCCGCCGTGCCCCTCGATGTACTGCTTCTCGACCGTGACCAGCAGCTTCTGGTCGGCCGTCGGCACCGGCGTGCCGTCGAGGTCCGATCCGGTGCGGTAGTCCCAGACGACCTCGAGGTCGCTCGGGCGCAGGCCGTACACGTGCCCTGCGCCCGAACTCACGAAGATCGTCTGCCCAACGAGCACGGGCGAGGCTTCGAGGACGAGGTTGCGCCTATGCCTGCGGCGGTCCTCGGTCGTGCCGAGCAGGAGCCGCTCCGCCTCGATCACGGGGAGGCGATGCTTGCCCCACGCCTCGGCGCGGAAGGGGTCGAGCTTGTAGAACCACCCGCTCTCGACGCCGATGTAGAGCTTGCCGTCGTAGAAGAGACCGCTGGCGTCGCAGTCGCGGCTGTAGCAGCGCGTCTGCGGGACCGGCAGGCGCCAGAGCTCCTTGCCGGTGCGCAGCGAGAAGGCGCGGTAGGGCGCCACGTCAGGGTCGTCGAGGTCCAGGGGGTAGCCGCGCCGCGAGCCGGCGAGGACGAGGAAGCGATCGTCCTCGCCGGCCGGGTCCGGATCCTCGATGATCGTGGGGCTGCTCTTGACGATGTCGTCGAAGCGTGCCTCCCAGACGGCGTCCCCGCTCTCCGCGTCGATCTTGTGCAAGCGATGGTCGTAGCCACCGACCAGAAGGTACGTCTTGCCGCCCTCCCGGACCACCGCGGGCTGCCCGGTCCAGCCGATGCCGGCCCACTCGGAGGGCGGGTCCTTGGGCAGCTTGCCCGAGGTCCAGCCGCTGCCGATGCGTGTGTACCAGAGCAGGCCGAGGCGCTTCGGCGCGTCGAGGCCGGAGAAGTCGCGGCGCAGGCCGCCGAGGAAGCTCGCGACCTTGATGCCGTCGCCGTCCGCCGCGACCGTCGTCGGCGACGGGCCGCCGGTGAGGATTGGCGACGGGGACGCGGCGGCTGCGCCGCCACTCTCCCGGTCGCCCCCGCCGCACCCGGACGGCACGAAGTCGCCGGCATCGCAGCCCGAGGGCAGGCCGCACCCGCCGCACGAGCGCAGCATCAGGGCGAAAAGCACGAGAAGGGCGACGAGGGCGAGGAGCGCGGCGGCGCGGCGCCTGCGAAGCTGGCGCCGCCGGACCGCGCGGTCCGGCCGCGGCCGCGGTCGAGCGGGCGTTTGCCGTGGGGCGTCGTCCACCGTGTCGCGAGCTTACCATCCGGACTGCCTCGCGAGCGTCCCCGCGCGCACGTCCGCGGGCAGGCGCGTCCGGCCGAGCCGACGTGTAGTCTAGGAGGGGCCCGCCGGGAACGGGGCGGGCGGCGCCACGGAGCCGGCGTCAACGAACGTCCGCGCATGCGACCTGGGGGCGTGCATGGGGACACCTGACGAGGTCAAACGACTGGTCGAGCGCTTCGACCGCAACCAGTCCGCGTATCTCAACCCGGCCTACAACGAGACCCAGCTCCGGCGCGAGTTCCTCGACCCTTTCTTCCGCGCCCTCGGCTGGGACGTCGACAACGTCGCCGGTCATGCACCGCAATACAAGGAAGTCGTCCACGAGGACGCGATCAAGATCGGCCTGTCGACCCGCGCTCCCGACTACTCCTTCCGCGTCGGCGGCCAGCGCAAGTTCTTCGTCGAGGCGAAGAAGCCGGCGGTCAACCTGAAAGCCGACGCCGCGCCAGCCTACCAACTGCGCCGCTACGCCTGGTCGGGCAAGCTCCCCCTGAGCATCCTGAGCGACTTCCAGGAGTTCACCGTCTACGACTGCCGCGTGAAGCCCGCCCCAGCCGACAGGGCCTCCACGGCGCGCACCCTCTACGTCCCCTACACGCACTACGAGGAGCGCTGGGATGAGATCGCCGGCGTCTTCAGCCGCGAGGCGATCTACGAGGGCTCGTTCGACAAGTACGCCGAGTCGACGAAGGCGAAGAGGGGCACCGCCGAGGTCGACAAGGCCTTCCTCTCCGAGATCGAGTCCTGGCGCGACGCGCTCGCCCGCAACATCGCCCTGCGCAACCCCTCACTCAGCCAGCGCGAGCTCAACTACGCCGTGCAGGCAACGATCGACCGCATCATCTTCTTGCGCATCTGCGAGGACCGCGCGATCGAGCCCTACGGCCGCCTCCAGGGCCTGCTCAACGGCGGTGGCACCTACGGGCGCCTCAAGGCCCTCTTCTATGAGGCCGACGCGCGCTACGACTCCGGCCTCTTCCACTTCTCCGACGAGAAGGGTCGCGAGGGTATCGCCGACCGTCTGACGCCGAACCTTGCGATCGACGACAAGCCCCTCAAGGACATAATCCGCCGCCTCTACTACCCCGAGAGCCCCTACGAGTTCAGCGTCCTGCCCGCCGACATCCTCGGCCAGGTCTACGAGCAGTTCCTCGGCAAGGTGATCCGCCTCACCGCCGGTCACCGCGCCATGGTCGAGGACAAGCCCGAGGTCAAGAAGGCCGGCGGCGTCTACTACACCCCGACCTACATCGTCGACTACATCGTCGAGCACACCGTGGGCAAGATGCTCGAGGGCAAGACGCCGAAGCAGGTCGCCGAGCTGCGCATCCTCGACCCCGCCTGCGGCTCGGGGAGCTTCCTCATCGGCGCCTACCAGCGCCTCCTCGACTGGCACCGCGACTGCTACGTAGGGCACGGTCCCGAGAAGCACCGCAAGGAGCTCTACGAGGGTCGCGGCGGCGCCTGGCACCTGACCACCGCCGAGAAGAAGCGCATCCTCTTGAACTGCATCTACGGCGTCGACATCGACGCGCAGGCGGTCGAGACGACCAAGCTCAGCCTGCTCCTCAAGGTGCTGGAGGAAGAGACCTCAGAGACGATCGACGCGCAGCTCAGCTTCCTCCACGAACGCGCCCTGCCCGACCTGCGCGCCAACATCAAGTGCGGCAACTCACTGATCGGCCCCGACTTCTACGACGACGCGCAGCTTGGCCTCTCCGGCCTCGACGACGACGAGCGGCAGCGCATCAATGTGTTCGATTGGGAGGCCGAGTTCCCGCACATCCTGGGCAAAGCGGTGCCCGAGCAGTGGCGCGGTTTCGACGCGGTGATAGGAAATCCGCCCTACGTGAGGCAAGAGTCGTTGAAGGGTCTGAAGGCGTACTTCGAGAGAGCCTACGAGTCGTATCAGGGGACGGCAGACCTCTACGTGTACTTCATCGAGCGAGGCCTTCGCCTCCTCAGGACGGACGGACTGTTCAGCTTCATCGTCTCGAGCGGCTTCTTGCGCACGGCGTTCGGCGCGTCCCTTCGTAGGTTCCTCCGACGGTCGGCGTCCCTGGAGACTCTGGTTGACTTCGGCGGCCTGCCGGTGTTCGCCAACGCGAAGGACACGTATGTCTGCATACCGGTCATGCGCTCAGGCGAACAGGCGCCGACGTTCTCAGTGTCGAGAGTGCTTGAGCACCCGAGCCGCGACATACTGTCCGCGGTCAACTTGCATGCGTACAGCCTCGGTGCCGAGCGACTCGATTCCGAATCCTGGGCATTGGACTCGGAGTCCCGTCGCGCTGTGTTCGATAAGGCGGCTGCGGCGGGTCGACCCTTGGGCGAGATGGTGGGCGGCAGGGTCTTCTTCGGCTTGAAGACCGGCCTAAATGCCGCATTCGAGATTGGGCCGGATGTGAAGCGTTGGATTGTCTCGCGCGACCCTCAGAGCGAGGGCTTGATCCACCGCTTCTACGGGGGCCAGGACATCCGTCAGTACCACCTGAGGGACACCGAGCGGTATCTCATCGTATTGCCGAGCGGCTGGACACGTGCTCAGATAGCCAACTCCAGCGACACGTCGTGCACCGAGTACAAGGCCTGGATGTGGCTCGCGGAATCGCACCCTGCGGTCGCCGCACACCTGAAGACCTTCGAGACGGCCCTGCGACGGCGCGGTGACAAGGGCGAGTTCTGGTGGGAACTCCGCCCGTGTGTGTACTACGACGTGCTCGAACGGGCGAAGATCGTCTACCCCGATATCGCCAAGCACCCACGCTTCTATCTGGACGAGACGGGCTCGTACATCTCGAACACGGCGTATTGTCTGGATTGTGACGATCCCTATGTGCTGGCTCTGTTGAACAGTAGTCTCGGGTGGTTCTGCGTCTCCAACATCAGCATCCCCTTCGGAACAAGAGCAGGGCAGTACCGGTTTCGACTCTTCTCGCAGTACGTGGAACAGGTTCCGATCTTCTGGCCGACGGACTGGTCGGCCATGCAGTCGTCCACCAGAGAGGCGCTTCGCCATTTGGCCAAGGACGCCCAGTTGCACCATGAGCGGACCGCTGCCGCGTCCGCGCCTCACGAGAGGCGCGTCGCCGAACGCGAGTTGGGCGCGATCATGCGGCGAATCGACCGCCTCGTCTACGACCTCTACGGCCTCACTGACGACGAGATCGCCATCGTTGAGGAGAGCACGCTGTCCCACTGAGAGGAGTCCATGGACCTCTTCAAGATCAGCTCACACAAGCTTCTGCCGCTCAAGCGGTCGGCGTTCAAGCTCGAGCGTGAGATCCAGCGCTTGCTCGAGGCGAACCTTGGCGAGGTCTTCGGCATCCGCTTCCTCGCCACGGAGTTCTCGACCGGCGACAAGCACCCAGGGCGCATCGACAGTCTGGGGCTTGATGAGAACGGAACGCCGGTCATCATCGAGTACAAGCTCTCCAGCAATCAGGCGGTGATCAACCAGGCGCTGTACTACCTGGACTGGCTCGTCGACCATCGCGGCGACTTCGAGCTCCTGGTCCAGAAGAAGCTTGGCGCGGGCGCGACCGTCGACTGGACGGCACCGCGCGTGCTCTGCGTGGCCGAGGACTTCAGTCACTACGACACCTACGCGGTCAAGACAATCGGCGCCAACATCGAGTTGTGGAAGTACCGCGTGTTCGCCGGCGAGTACCTGGCGGTCGAGATGGTAGGCGGCGGGAGCGCGGGCAAGGGCAGCAAGAAGGGTGCCGGCTCAGCGAAGAGCGGCGCGACGAAGGGCAAGAGTGCGGACGTGAGCGCCGCCTACTCGGTCGAGGAACACCTCGCAAAAGCCAAGGGAGAGGTGCGGGCCATCGTCGATGAGTTGTTCGAGTACGTGAGCGGGCTCGGCGATGACGTCGTCGCGTCGCCGGTGAAGCTCTACATCGCGTTCCGCACGACGCGCAACTTCTGCTGTCTCGAGGTGCACGGCAAGCACATCTTCCTCTACTTGGCGCTCGATCCGGCGACCGGCGTTGGCTGTGACTTCTGTCGTGACGTCCGTCAGATCGGCCACTTTGGCACGGGCGACCTGGAGGTGCGCGTGGAACGCGCCGACCAGGTCCCAAAGGCCAAGGACCTAGCGAAGCTGGCGTACGAGAAGGCTGCGGGATAGCGGGGGTAGCCCTGTGGCGCAGGCCCGTCTGCCGCCGAATCGTCACCGTTGCAAGATTACCTTGCATTGCCCTACAATGGTCACGGCGCACCGGAGGGGGTACCGTGACTGATGAAGCCAAGGATATCGGCCTAAGGGTCAAGGCAGCGCGTGAGGCTCTGGGTCTGAAGCAAGAAGAGCTTGCGCACGCGATGGGTTTCGCCTCGCGTCAGATCCTGTCCGACCTCGAGCGTGGAGTCCGTGACGTAAAGGCGTCCGAGGCGGCACGCCTTGCACGTGCGCTCCGTGTCGACCTTTCCGCGCTGCTCTCCGACGCGCCGGCGAGGCCTTTGGTCCTGTGGCGCGCGCAGCCGTGCGAGGGCGCCGAGGCGATCGAGGCGGAGTTTCTTCAGTGGTGCGAGAGGCAACGTCGGGTCCTCGGGCTGTTGGACCATAGGCCCCCCGATCCGCTTCCTGTCTACGATCTCGATCTCGAGCGAGCAGGGTATGACCACGCCGATCGGCTTGCAGCCGGTGTCGCGCAGTCGCTCGGGCTTGGCGTGCGACCCGCAATGGGCCTCAGCGCCGCGCTGGAGTCGCGCTTCGATGTCACCATCTGGTATCTCGACACGCCGGGCGGGTGCGCGGCGTGCACTCGCGGCGAGCACGGAGCGTCGATCCTCGTGCCGCGAAGCGAGGCCCCGTGGCGCCGCCACTTTGACATCGCTCACGAGCTGTTCCACCTGTTGACCTGGTCGAGCTCACGCGGGTCAGTGCCTCGATGGGACGAGACGGAGGCTGGTCGGCACGCGGAGCAGCTTGCGAACGCGTTTGCCGCCAGTCTGCTCGTCCCGGCGGACGTTGTCCTCAGGGAACTTGACGAGCGCAGCTCGGAGCGTCGCGTGAAGCTCGCCGAACTCGTGGCGATGGCGCGCGACTTCGGCGTCTCGCTTGAGACCCTCGTGTGGCGGCTCCACAATCTGGGGCTCTGGCCCGAGCACGATGTCGTCCGCAGCCTGCTGGGCGACCCGAGACTGCGCGAACTCGACAAGGCTTCGCAGGCCAAGGAGTGGCAGGATCCCCCGTCGCTGCCGGAGCGCTTCGTCCAGGCGGCGTATGCTGCCACTCTGAGGGCGAGGCTCTCGCGCACACAGCTTGCCTCCTATCTCGGCTGCGGCTTGGCCGAACTGTCGTCGCGTCTTGCCGAATACGGCATCGATGAGGATCTTGCCGAGATGGCCGCGCAAGATCTGTCAGTCGACCGCCGTTCTGACGATCTCGATCCGCTGCCGATGCCAAGTGGCCGGGAGTAGACGACGGTGCTTGATCCTCGACGCCGGGCCTGTTATCGGGCTTCACGAGCTGGGTGTCTGGCACGCGTTTCTCGCGCGCTACGAGGTGGTGCTTCCGCAATCGGTGCTTGAGGACGAGGCGTTGTTCCACAGCGCCGATGCCGCGAGCGGCATGCGCGAGCCGATCGATCTGGCGGCTCAAGTCACGTGGGGGCAGATCACCGTTGCATCGGCCGACGCTCGCGACTTGGTGACTGTCGCCTCTCGGTTCAGTGCAGCAATCGAACTCCATGAGGGCGAACTCGAGGCCCTGGCGCTGCTCACCCAGCATGAGGAGTTCGCCGATCACGTGTTCTGCAGCGCCGACGGAGCTGCAATCGAGGCTGCCTGCATGGTTGGCTTGAGCGACCGTTGCGACTCACTCGAGGAGCTGCTCACCATGGCTGGCCTTGGCCGGCCCGTCCATCGGAGATTCAGCAAGGACTTCATGGACCGGCACAAGCGCGAGGGAGGAGCTCGGGCGGTCACGGGCTACGGGCTCGCCGACTGAACAATCCGTGGATTCCTCGCGCTTGACCTTTCTCCGGTGCGGCGCACAATGGTCGAAGGTTCGGGATCAGCGTCAGTCGCTGGAGACAGTGACGTCGTTCGGTGACGGTCGACGCCCCGGACCTTCTTACTGTCACGAGGCCCTGCGGTAAGCTGTGCCCATGACCGACAAGATCAGACTGACACAGTACGCGACGAAGAGCGGTTGAGCGGCCAAGCTGGGTCCGTGCGACCTGCAGGCTGTTCTCGACAAGCTCCCCGCCGCCACCGGCGAGTTCGCGCGTCTCCTCGAGACGAGGGACGACGCCGCCGTCACGCTGGTGGCCGACGACCTCTGCCTGGTGCAGACGGTCGACTTCTTCACGCCCATCGTCGACGACCCGTACCTGTTCGGCGCGATCGCCGCGGCCAACGCCCTGTCGGACGTCTACGCGATGGGCGCCCGGCCGCTGACGGCGATGAACCTCGTCGCGTGGCCGGCGGAGCTCGGCAGCGACGCGCTGGCCGAGGTGCTGTGTGGCGGCTACGACAAGGTCACGGAGGCGGGCGCCGAGATGGCCGGCGGACACTCGATCGAAGACAAGGAACCCAAGTTCGGCCTCGCGGTGACAGGTGTCGCACGCCCCTCGGAGATCGTCTACAACGGGGGCGCGAAGGCCGGCGACGCGCTCGTGCTCACCAAGCGCCTCGGGATCGGCGTGCTGGCCAGCGCCCTCAAGAACGGCGTCATCGGCGAGGACGAGATGCGCGCCGCGGCCGACGAGGCGGCGGCGCTCAATGCGGCCGCCGCCGCCGCGATGAAGCAGGTCGGCGTGCATGCGTGCACGGACGTCAGCGGCTTCGGCCTCGCCGGTCACCTCGGGGAGATGCTCGACGCGAGCGGCGTGGGCGCGCGCCTGCGCCTCGAGGACGTGCCGCTGCACGATGGCGTCCTCGACCTGATCGCGCGCTCGGTCTACGCCGGCGGCTTGCGCAACAACCGCGACTACGTCCTGCCGCGCTTCGGCGACGCCTTCGGCAGCACGCGCGGCGGTACGGCGGGTCGGCGGGACGGCGCGCCGGTGCCGGACCTCGAGCCGCGCGTGCTCGCCCTCTTCGACCCCCAGACGTCGGGCGGCCTGCTGGTCGCCGTCGAGGCCGGCAGGCTCGCTACGCTCCTCGATCAGATGCGCGAGGCGGGCGCCGGAGCGTGGGTCATCGGTGTCGCGACCGGCGACGCCGCCGGGACCATCTCCCTCGAGTAGCCCGGCCATGCCCGACGACCGGTCCGCGGATCGCGGCGGCTCAGACCGACCGCCCGGCATGCCGCCCAGCAGGCGGATCCCCGGCGACATCGGGTGGAAGCCCGATGTCGCCGACGTCGAGCGCGTCGCGGATCAGGCGCGCGGCGACGACGGGGCGCGCGCGCGCGGCGTGGGCCCGCGTGACGGCGGCGGGTCCGAGCCGGGCTTGGTCCTCCGCATCCTGTCCGTCGTCCCGTTCTTTATCCTCGGTGTCGTGGGCGCGATCGGGCTGGCCGGGTGGGCCTTGATCTTCGTGTTCGGACTGGGCGCGCAGCAGCCGGTCTGGGAGTGGGCGAGCGGCCGGCCCGCGGGGGACGTCGTCAAGCAGGTCTCCCTGGTGCTCGCCCTGGGCCTTGCGTGCCTCGTCGTCGCCGGCGCCGCGCTCTGGGCTGGGCTGTACGGCATCCGTGCCGAGAGCGGGCGGGTCTTCTGGGTCGGTGCCGAGGCGTTCCTCGGGCTGCTCGCGCTGGCGATGGTCGTCGTCGACTGGCGGTGGCCGCGGTTCGCCGACGACCTCGGGCTGAGCGACGTCGAGTGGTGGCTGCTCTTCGCGGTCGTCGCCGAGGGTCTGGTGACCGCCCGCCTGCGCTCGCGCGCGACTGCAGGTCCGGCCGGAGACGCGCGCCGCGACGCGGGGTAAGCTTGGGGCGATGAACACAGGGCGACAGGGCGCGGCGGGCGAATCGGCGGACGCGGCGGGGGCGCGGCGCGGCAAGGCCGCGCACAACGAACGCCTGCGCGGGCTCGCCGCGGTCGACGAGGTGCTGCGCGAGCCCGGTGTCGAGCGGCTGCTCGCCGTGTACCGGCGCGACCTCGTCGTCGACGCCGTCCGGGCGGTGATCGAGCGCCTGCGCCGGGAGATCCTCGCCGGCACGGCCGAGGGGGCAGTGGCGGCGGGAGCGGGCGAGCTCACCGCGGCCGACCTCGTGCCGTGGGTTGAGGGTACGCTCCGGCTCGCCGCCACGCCGTCGCTGCGCCGAGTCATCAACGCGTCCGGTGTGATCGTGCACACCAACCTCGGTCGCTCCGCGCTGCCGGAAGAGGCCGTCGAGGCTGTCGCTCGCGCCGCGTCCGGGTACGCGGATCTCGAGTTCAGCCTCACGAAGGGCGAGCGCTCCTCGCGACAGGACCACGTTCGCGACGTGCTGTGTACGCTGACCGGCGCGGAGGACGCCCTGGTCGTGAACAACAACGCGGCGGCGGTGCTCCTCGCCCTTGCGGCGGTAGCGCGCGGCGGTGACGTTCTGGTGGCGCGTGGCCAGCTCGTCGAGATCGGTGATGGCTTCCGCATCCCCGACATCCTGCGCGAGAGCGGGGCCCGTCTGGTGGAGGTGGGCACCACGAACCGGACCTACCTCCGCGACTTCGAACGCGCCTGGGGCAAGAAGGCCAAGGCCGTCTTGCGCGTGCACACGAGCAACTACCGCATCGTCGGCTTCACCGCCGAACCCACGCTCGGCGACTTGGCCGGGCTGGTCGCCTCGCGCGGCGGCGTGCTCGTCGACGATCTGGGCAGCGGCGCGCTCGCCGACCTCGACGTGCTCGCGGAGGAGCCTTCCGCGCGCGAGAGCGTGGCCACGGGCGCGGACATCGTCACGTTCAGCGGCGACAAGCTGCTCGGCGGCCCGCAGGCGGGCATCGCCGTCGGTACGACGAAGGCGATCGAGGCGATGCGCCGGCATCCGCTGGCGCGCGCCGTCCGCATGGACAAGCTCGACTTGGCGGCGCTCGACGTCGTGCTGCGACTCTACCTCTCGCCGCAGCAGGCCGTCGAGCGCATCCCGACGCTGGCCATGCTCGCCGAGCCGCTCGCCTCCGTCCGGGAGCGAGCTGAGACCTTGTGTGCCGCGCTGCTCGCCGCCGCGCCGGACTGTGGCGCGGCGGTCGTCGACAGCGTCGCGCGCGCCGGTGCCGGCGCTCTCCCCGTGACGGAGGTCCCGAGTGTCGCCGTCGCCCTGACGCCGCCCGAGGGCGACCTCGCGGGGCTTGCCGCGCGTCTGCGCGCCGGACGGCCTGCCGCCGTCGGTCGCGCGCACGACGAGCGCCTCCTGCTCGATGCGCGCACGGTGCGCGCCGCCGAGGTCGCCGACCTCATCGCCGTCGCCGCCGCGGCGCTGCGCGGTGAGGTCGCGGATCTCGAGCACGCGTAGGCAGGGTCGGTGGCATCTCCGCCCGAACCAACGGCCGGGACCGCCACTGCCGGTGCCGCCGCGGCCCCC
Source organism: Thermoleophilia bacterium UBA2241 (assembly GCA_002347645.1). Lineage (GTDB taxonomy): Bacteria > Actinomycetota > Thermoleophilia > UBA2241 > UBA2241 > UBA2241. The sequence goes on from DDYF01000013.1 coordinate 11,923, forward strand.
ATCCTCACGCTCGGGACGGCCGGGCACATCGACCACGGCAAGACCGCGCTGGTGACGCTCCTGACGGGCAAGAACACGGACCGACTCCGCGAGGAACGCGAGCGCGGCATCTCGATCGAGCTGGGGTACGCAGAGCTCGACCTCCCCAGCGGCCGGCGCCTGAGTGTAGTCGACGTCCCCGGGCACGAGCGCTTCGTGCGGACGATGGTGGCCGGCGCGACCGGCATCGATCTCTTCCTGCTCGTCGTGGCTGCGGACGACGGCGTCATGCCGCAGACCGCCGAGCACCTCGCCGTCATCGAGTTGCTCGGCGTGGCCGAAGGCGTGGTGGCGCTCACCAAAGCGGACCTGGTCGACGAGGAGCTGCTCGAACTGGCGCGGTCGGACACGGCGGCGTTCCTCGCCGGAACGCCCTACCGGGACGCGGACGTGGTGACGGTGAGCGCGCGCGACGGCAGAGGCGTGCCCGAGTTGCTGGCGGCGCTCGACGCGGCTGCAGCCCGCGTGCGCCGCGCCCGCCGTGCCGGACCGGCGCGCCTCCCGATCGACCGCGTCTTTCCGCTCAAAGGCATCGGGACCGTCGTGACCGGGACGCTATGGCGCGGTGAGCTGCGCGCCGGTGACGACGTGCGCGTCGAGCCGGGTGGCCGGCGGGCGACGGTGCGCAGCGTCCAGGTGCACGACCAGAACGCCGAGGCGGCGGCGGGCGGCGGCCGCGCCGGTGTGAACCTGCGCGGCGTCGAGAGGGAGACGGTGGCGCGCGGCCAGTGGCTCCTGGGCCAAGCTTCGCCCGCCAAGGTCACGCGCCGGTTCGACGCCGTCATCCGTCTGCTGCCGGGCGCGCGGCCGCTGCGCTCCGACGTGCCCGTGCGCCTGCATCACGGGACGGCGCAGTACGTCGCCAGGCTGGCGGTGCTCGAGGGCCGCGAGATCGGGCCGGGCGCGGTGGCCCGCGTGGTCGTGCGCCTCGACGGCGACGCCGTCGTCGAGGCGCACGACCGCTTCATCCTCCGCGCCCTCTCGCCTGTCGCTACGATGGGGGGCGGGCGGATCCTCGACGCGGGCGCCCGGCGGTGGCCCAGCCGGGAGAGCCACGCCGCCTACCTGCGGGCCTTAGCCCGCGGCGAGCTCGCCACGGCGTGCGAACTCCTCCTCGAGGCGCGTCCCGGAGGCGGCGTGAGGGCAGCGGACCTCGCCGACGCAGGGTACGGCGAGGCTGAGACGGCGCGGGCGCTGGCGGAGCTGGCAGGCCGCGGCGTCGCCGAGCGCCTCGATGTTGCGGGTCAGGCGCACTGGTTTGCGGCCGGCACTCTCGAGGCGGCGCGGGAAGCGCTCCTGCGCGCCGCCGCGGCGAGCGCCTCGGCGCGTCCCGAGAGGCCGTACACGGCGCCGTCGGAGCTCATGACGGCGACACCCGGACTCGTGCCCGGTGTGGCGGCGACGCTGCTCACGGCGCTGGTCGGCGGGGGCCGGATGGTGGCCGCCGAGGGCGGCTACGCCCCGGCCGGTGCGCCCGGAGTGCTGGCGCCCGCTCAGGAGGAGACGGCGCGCGACGTGCTGGACCGCCTCGGGCGGGAGCCCTTCGCCCCTCCGACCTTGGCCACCCTCGCCGACGCGACCGGCGTGGCCGGTAAGGATCTTGCGAGGCTCCTGGACACGCTGGCGCGCCGCGGCGACCTCGTCCGTGTCGACAAGGACCTGTGGTTCACCGCAGGGGCTGTCGCCACCGCGCGCGAGCGCCTTCTGGCGACGCTGGGGGCCGACGGCCAGGTCACGCTGGCGCGCTTTCGCGACATTCTGGGGTGCGGGCGGCGGAACGCCCAGGCGCTGCTCGAACTATTCGACCGTGAGGGCCTGACGCGTCGTCATGGAGACGTGCGGGTGGCGCGGAGCCGCCGCTGAGGACGCGACTTGCGACCCGGGGTCTCGCCCGGGCCGTCCTCCCCGGCGAAGCGCACGATACGGTTGCGGCCCTGCCGCTTCGCCAGGCACATCGCCCAGTCCGCTTTGTCGAGCAGTTCCTCGCGCCCCCCGGCGTCGTCGGGGAAGGTCGCGACGCCGACGCTGAGGGTGAGGACCTCGTCGCCCGCCGTCTCCACGAGGGCCACGACGAACTCCTCGCCCCCGTAGCGCGCGGCGACGTCCACCCCACGGACTGATTGCTCGATGATGTGGGCCACCTCCCGGAGGGCCGCGTCGCCCGCGCTGTGGCCTCGGCGGCGGTTGTACGCCCGGAAGTTGTCGAGGTCGCAGAACAGCACAGAGAGGGGCCGGTCGTGCTCCCGCGCGCGGGCGAGCTCCTCGGCCAGGCGCTCGTGCAGGTAGCGATGGGTGTACAGGCCCGTCAGCGCGTCGGTGATGGCGTCGACCTCCGTACGGCTGAAGCGGATGGCGGCCGTCTGTGTGAGCGCCGCGAAGGAGCGCCGGGCGTCGGACCCCGACGTCTCGCCGGCCGGGCCGTCGATGGCCGGCAGGTCGGCGACGGCAGCGGCGACCACGCGCCCTTCGGCGTCGCGGATCGGGGCGAGACCCTCGACCCAGACTCCGAACTCGTCGGCAAAGAGGATGTTCACGTCCGGGATGCGGCCCTCGAGCACCAGTGGCAGCTCGTCGTCGGTGAAGATCTCGTCACCGAGGCGCGAGCGCGTGACGTCGTTCTCCTCCGGGTCTACGGCGATGATGTAGCGCTGGTCGACCCGGCACTGCGTCGTGAGGAACCGCGTCGGCGGGTTCGCGTCACGGACCTCCCGGAGGACTTGCGCGATGTCGTCGTACTCGGGGCGGCCCTCGTCCTCGAGGCCACGCAGGGTCGCGTGAGACTCGCCCCGGATGCGACCGGCAGCCTGTGAGGCGATGCGGGTCGCGACGCTGCGACGCTCGAAGACGCGCTGCAGGACGTGGAGGAACGCGTCGACCATGGCCGGGTCGAACTGCGTCCCCCGGCACCGCTCGAGCTCCTCGAGGCACTCTGGGTAGCTCAGCGCGGCCTTGTAGGGCCGGCGGCACGACATGGCGTCGTAGGCGTCCACGACGGCCATGGCCCGGGCGAGCATCGGGATCGCGTCGCCGGACAGGCCGTCGGGATAGCCGCCGCCACCGAACTTCTCGTGGTGGTGGCGCACGGCGAGGACGAGGTCGTCGGGGAAGAGCGGCCGGATGATGTCGGCGCTGAAGACAGGGTGCTGCCGCATCTGCTCCCACTCGCGGTCGTTCAGGCGTCCGGGCTTCAGGAGTACGCGATCGGAGATGCTGATCTTGCCGATGTCGTGAAGGTAGGCCGCCTCTTCGATGGACTCCAGCAGCCCCTCTTGCCACCCGAGCTCCCGGCCGAGCAGCACCATGTACGCGGCGACGCGCGCCGCGTGCCCCAGAGTGTAGTAGTCCTTGGCGTTGAGCGCCGAAGAGAGGGCCTTGAGGTTCCCGAGGTGCATCTCCTTGATCTCGTCGTAGAGGCACGCGTTCGCGACCGCGAGCGAGAGCTGCGTGGCGACGCGCATCAGCAGGCCGCGGTTGACGTCCGCGAAGGCGTCCTCGTCGCTGCTGGCGAGTGCGAGGGCGCCGATGAGGCCGTCATCCGAGACAAGAGCCAGCACCGCCATCTGTCGCGCCTTCGACGTGGCCGGGTGGCCGGGCGGCAGAGGACTCTCCTCGGGGAGATGCAGCACGAGCAGGCTCTCCCTGAGCAGCCTGCGCACGAAGGAGGGATCGACGTCGGCGAAGTCAGACGTCTCGAGCGGGCTGGCGTCGCCTTCGTGCGTGACGATGCGGGTGACCTTGCCGTTCGTGAAGAGCAAGAGGCCGAAGCCGTCGAAGGTGACGAGCTTCCCAAGCTGCCGCGCGGTCGCGGCGGCGATGTCCTGCACGTCGAGGCTCGCCGCCGTGCTGCGCGCGATCTCGTTGAGGATGCTCGTCTCGCGGTGGGCCGCCTGCTCGCGGGCGAAGAGGCGCGCGTTGGTGAGCGCCATCGCGGCGGCGTGGCAGATGGCCGCCGCCGTCTCGCGCTCCTCCGCCGTGAAGGCGCGCGGCCCACGGGTCTCGATGAGCTCGACGACGCCGATGACCTCGTCGGCGGCGATGAGGGGCAGGCTGAGCCAGCACGTCTCGCCGGCCGAGGGGCCGTAGTAGCGGGCGCTCCGCTCTCGCACGCGCTCGGAGAGACGGGGGTCATCCAGCGAGGCGACGACCGTCGGCCTCTTCGTACGCATCACGTCGCGGGTGACGCCCGCCTCCCGGAGAGGCAGGCGAGCGCCGATGCCGTCGCGATCGACGACGCCGTCGGCCAGGCTCATGACGCTCACGAGGTCGGGACCCTCGACGACGTGGATCCGGCAGTCGGGAACCCCGACCGAGCAGCACAGGCGCCACGCCAGACGGGTGAGCACGTCCTCGAGGTCGAGCGTCGAGGTGAGCTCGAGCGTCGACTCGGTGAGCAGGCCGAGCCGGCGCGCGTTCTCGTCAAGGTGCCGGTACAGCTTGGCGTTGGCGATCGCCTGGGCGGCGATCTGCGCCAGGCCGACGATCACCTCCATGTCGGCGAAACGGCCCGCCGTCCGCCTGTAGATCGAGACGAACCCGATGACGTCGCCCCGCACCATGAGCGGGATGTCGGCCGTGGACGTATAGCCCCAGCGGGCCGCGTCGGCGAGCTCGGTGGGCGTCGCCCGGGGGTCGTTCTGGACGTCTGGCATCTCCGCGGGGGCGTGCGTCGCGCGCGCCTCGACGAACGTGCGGAAGTCGGCGATCGGGTACCGCAGACCCCTCACGTCGGGGTCGCCCTCGGCGCGGACCGAGGTGAGGATCTCGGCTTCGTCGCCGTCGACTTCGTAGATGTCGCAGATGTCCGCACCCGACACGTTGCGGATGCGGTGCGCGACGGCGCGGATGACAGCATCCTTGTCGAGCGTGGCGCCGAAGTCGAGGCTCGAGTCGACGAGAAGGCGCAGCTCGCGGTTGCCCTTCTCCAACCGGCCGAGCAGTACGGCTTTGTCGAAGGCTCCGGCGACCAGCGCGCCCACGTTGCGGATGAAGTCGAGCAGGTCCGTCCAGTCGCGCGGCCTCCTGTCGAAGATGTCGATGAGCCCGACGGGACGGCCGTCGGTCACGAGCGGCATGGAGACCATGCTGCGGTAGCCCCAGCGACCGTACCGGACCCTCTCCTCGTCCGCGAGGGGCGCCCTCTGGAGGTCGTCCACCACGATCGGCGCGTCTCGCTCGAGCGCCGCGACGGTGCCGGGGTAGTCGCACAGGTCGGCGACCCGTCCGATCTCGCCCTCGTCCCAGCCCCGGCTGTCGATGCTGGCGAGGCACTCCATCTGGTCGCCCTCGATGCGCCAGATGTCGCAGTCCTCGGCGCGGAGGGCGAGGCGCAGGCGCTCGGCGACGCGCCGCACCAGCTGGCCCAGGTCGTCGGCCTCCGCCACCACGTCGCCGAGCTCGACGAGCTCACGCAGGCCCCGGTTGCTCTGACGGAGGCTCTTGAGCAGGTGCGCGTTCTTGATGCCGTCCGCGACCATGCGTCCGGCGCTGATGACGAACTCGAGCGCCTCGGCGTAGTCGCGCTCCCGGGTGTCGAAGACGTCGATGAGCCCGACCACTTCATCGCCGGCCACCAGCGGAAGGGTCAGGCCGCTGCGGAAGTCGAACTCCGCCCAGTCCTCCACCTCCTCTGGGGTGAGGCGCGGGTCGTCCAGGTCGGCGAAGACGACGAGCTCGCGGTGGCGCAGGGCGGTCGCGGTCGTCGGGAAGAGGTCGAGGTCCAGGAGCTTGCCCTCCACCGATGTGTCGATGCCCCGTGTGTCGATGCTGATGAGGCAACGGATCCGGCCTTCCTGGAGGTGCCAGATGTCGCAGTCCGCGGTGTCGAGGACGCGCCGTAGCGTGCTCGAAGCGATGACCGCGAGCTCGCGGGCGTCGGAGGTCCGCGAGAGCGCTCCCGCCAGCTCGACCAGCTCGCGCTCGTACGCGGCGCGCCGCTGGACCTCGTCGAGCAGGACGGTGTTCTCGAAGATGCCGGCGAGCAACTGCGCGACGTTGGTGAGAAAGCCGACGTGCTCGCTCCAGTCGCGCTCCGCATCGTCGTACAGCTCGATCATCCCGACGACCTGGCCGCCGGCGACCATCGGCAAGCTTGCCGAGCTGTTGAAGCCCCAGGAGCGATAGGCGCGCACCTCATCGGCCGTGAGCCGCTCATCGTGGAGGTCGCCCAGGAGCAGGGGCTCCCGGGCGTCCAGGGCCGCCGCGGTGGCAGGATAAGCCGTCAGGTCGAGGGCGCGGTCCGCGGCGCTCGCGTCGACCCCGTCGCGGCTCATGCTGAGCAGTGAGCGGATCTCCTCGCCGCCGATGCGCCACACGTCCACGTAGTCCGCGTTCACCGCTGTCATGAGGCGCTCGGCGACCGTCTGCACGAACGTCTTGAGGTCCTTGGCTTGGGCGACTTCCTGGGAGAGCGCGATGAGGTCGCGCATGGTGCGCTGGCGCTCGTCGAGCTCGGCCTTCGTGGCGGCGAAGTCCAGCGCGTGCGCGACCAGTCGCGCCACGGCGGTCGCCAGGGGCAGGAAGGGGCTGAGGTCGCGGTCGCGCGTGTCGATGAGCTCCAGGGCGCCCCCGTCCGGGCCGATGGCCGCGGGTACCCAGAGCAGCGCGTGGCATCCACGCTGGCGCAGGACGGTCGACGCCGTCGTCGACGCCACACCCTTGCGGAGCGCGACCGCCTGATCGCCCCCGTACGACTGCGAATCGCAGGAGTCGGCGAGGACGCGGCGCCGGCCGGCGCGGCTCACGTCTTCGCCGCCGGCGTCCACGCTGACCAGGACCTCGAGGTGGCCGTTCCGACGGACGAGGACCTCGCAGCGGCCGGCGTCGGTGATCTCACGCAACATCCGTGCGGCGCGGGCGGGGACGTCGTGGGGCGTCTCCTCCATGATCTGCACGAGCTCGGCAAGCCGCACGGCGTCAAGCGCTCCGGGGCCGGCGCTGGCGGTGCAAGGCGTCTCATACGACGATGGCGGCGGGGGGAGTGCCACTTCCGGCCCGAGGATGCAGGCCGTGGCCGCGGCAGGGACATGCGCCTCGAAGGCCGGTGCTACTTGCAGTTCCGGCGCGAGAGCGAGGATCTCTTCGAGGAGGTAGCGCCGGTGACCACCCGGGCTCCGGTGCGCCGGGATGCGCCCCGCGTCGCTCCACCGCCGGACGGTGTTCGGGCTCATGCCCAGCAGGCGGGCGACGTCCGCGACGCGGAGCCAGCTCGCCCGCCCCTTCTCTCTCTCGCTGCTCGGGGTGAGGATGGTCACGCTCGACGTATCGGCGCGCACGCAGGAGAACTTTACAGAACCTCCCACCTCTCCGGTTCAGGTCCGGGGGCGTCGCGCGCCGACGGCTGACGCGCGGCGCGGCGCGGCATACGATGTGCGCCACGCGGCGGGTGCAGGCCCGGCCGCGCCGCCAAGCGCACGGGAGGAGCAGGGACGATGGAACGGAAGGGCAGGGTCGAGGGCAAAGTCGCGCTCATCACCGGTGTGGCGAAGCCCGACAGCATCGGCTTCGCCACGGCGAAGGTCTTCGCGCGGGAGGGCGCGATGCTCGCGATCGTCGACATCGCCGAGGCGGTGCACGCGTGCGCCGACCAGTTGCGCGGTGAAGGCTTCACGGTATCGTCGCACACCGCCGACCTGACCAAGATGGAGCAGGTCAAGAAGGCCGTCGGCGAAGTCCTCACCTGCTACGGCCGCGTCGACGTCCTCGTCAACAACGCCGGCATGGTCGTCTTCGGCCAGGAGGAGGACTTCACGGCGTTCCAGGACCTGACTGAGGAATCCTGGGACTTCGGCATCGCGATCAACCTCAAGACCCAGTTCAATGTGACCCGCTGTGTGGTCCCGCACATGATCGCGCAGAAGTACGGGCGCATCGTCAACGTGTCGTCGGTGACCGGCCCCGTGGTCGCCAACCCCGACGAGTCGGCCTACTGCGCCGCCAAGGCCGGCGTGCTCGGCATGACGCGTGGTCTGGCGCTCGACGTCGCGAAGTTCGGCATCACCGCGAATGCGGTGGGGCCGGGCTGGATCCAGACCGGATCGACCGTCGAGGGCGAAGACGTGGGCGGCGAGAACACGCCGCTCGGCCGCTCGGCATACCCCGAGGAGGTCGGCAAGGTCGTCTGCTTCCTCGGCTCCGACGACGCGAGCTACATCACCGGGCAGCTCATCGTGGTCGACGGCGGCAACACGATCCAGGAGTACAAGGGGCCGAGCGACCTGTACTACTGACCCGGCCGACGGCCGGGGAAGGGGGACCTATGGCGCGCATCGACTACCTCTCCATGTTCCGCGGCGAGCTGCCCGTCGGGTACGTGACGTACTTCCCCGAGGAGGACATGAAGGTCGACCGCCTGTTCGCCGAAGGGCCGGCGTCCGTCTGAGGGAGCGCGCGGCGGTCACGAACCTGCGACCTTTGTCGGGGCGCTGCTCCCACGGTAAGCTTGCGAACATTGAAGGACCGTTCAGTCTTTGACACGACGCGAGGTCGCCTGTGGCTGGCGGCGCGATTGGAGGCGATCGTATGACCTACGAGATGACCGGCAAGACGGTCGTGATCACCGGCGCCGGCGGCGGCGTCGGCACGGCGGCGGCGCGGCGCTTCGCCGCCGCCGGCGCCAGCCTCGTCCTTGCCGACCTCAACGCGGTACGCCTCGAGGAGCTCGCCGGCGAGCTCGCCGCGCTGACGACGGTGTACGGTGTCGCCTGCGACGTCAGCTCCGTCGCCGACGTGGAGAACCTCATGGCCGAGGCGGTCGCGGAGACGGATCGCATCGACGTCCTGATCAACACGGCCGGTCTCTGGGTCGAGGGGCCGACCGAGACCATGACCGAGGCCGACTGGGACCGCGTGGTCGACGTCAACCTCAAGGGGACGTTCTTCTGCTGCAGCCGCGCGATCCCCGAGTTGCGCAAGACGCAGGGCTGCATCGTCAGCCTCAGCTCCGACTGCGGCGTCGTCGGCACGCCGGAGACGGCCATCTACACGGCCTCCAAAGGTGGCGTGAGCCTGTTCACGAAGGCGCTCGCGCTCGAGCTCGCCGGCGACCTCGTGCGTGTCAACGCCGTCTGCCCGGCCGACATCATGACTCCGATGCTCCAGTACCAGGCCGACACCTACGGCGGGGGCGACCCGGAGGGCTACTTCAAGCGCCTTCTCGGCAGCTACCCGCAGGGCGAGAAGGCGCGCTTCATCACGCCGGAGGAGGTCGCCGAGCTCATCTTCTACCTCGCCTCGCCGCCGGCGGCACCCATCACCGGCGCGAACATCTCCATCGACTTCGGCACGTCGGCGGGTTACGGCTACGAGTGAGCCCGGCCTGCGCACGCCGAGCACGAACCCATCCGCACCGGCAGAGTCACGCACGACCAGGGAAGGAGCAGCGCGGACAACATGGGAGACACACCGTTCGTCCACCCGTACATCCCCAACTCGGTGCCGGCCACGAAGCAGACCATGCTCGACGAGCTGGGGCTGAGCAGCGTCGAGGAGATCTACGCCGAGATCCCCGAGCGCCTGCGCTTCAAGGGCACCCTCGACATCCCGTCGGCGATCCGATCGGAGCGCGAGCTGCGCAAGCACGTCCAGGGCCTGCTCGACAAGAACACGTCGGCGGTCGACTTCATGAACTTCTGCGGCGCGGGCTGCTGGCAGCACCACGTGCCGGCGGTGGTCGACGAGATCATCAACCGTGCCGAGTTCGTGTCGGCGTACTGCGGCGGCGACTACTCCGACCTCGGCAAGTACCTGACGCGCTTCGAGTTCAACAGCATGCTCGGCGAACTGCTCGACTTCGACGCGGTCGCCAACCCCATCTACGACTGGGGTGACGTCGCCGGGCGCTCGTTCCGCATGGCCCGGCGCATCACCGGCCGCGACAAGGTGCTGGCCCCGGCGCACGTCAGCCCGATGCGGCTCATGGAGATGCGCACGTTGTGCCAACCCGAGGCGATGCCGACGAGCACCAAGATCCGCTTCTACGAGTGGGACCGCGAGTCCGGCATGGTCGACCTCGAGGATCTCGAGGCGAAGCTCGACGACTCCATCGCGGCCGTGTACTGGGAGAACCCGACCTACCTGGGGACGATCGAGGCGCAGGGGGCCGAGATCGCCAGGCTCGCCCATGAACACGGCGCGCTGGCGATCGCCGGCGTCGACCCGATCACGCTCGGCGTGCTGGCCCCGCCCGGCAGTCTCGGGGCGGACATCGCCTGCGGCGACATCCAGCCCCTGGGCATGCACATGCACGCCGGCGGCGGCTGCTCGGGCTTCATCGCCTTCCGCGACGAGGACCCGGCCTTCGCTCAGGAGTGCCCGCTCGAGCTCTACACCGTGATGGAGACCAAGACCCCCGGCCAGTACGCCGTGGGCGAGGCGATGGCCGAGCGCACGAGCTATGGCTCGCGCGACCAGGGCAAGGACTGGGTCGGCACCGCCTCCGGCCTGTGGACCATCGCCGCCGCCGTCTACATGGCGCTCATGGGGCCGCAGGGCTTCAAGGAGGTCGGGGAGACCTGCATCGCCCGCTCGCACTACGCGGCCAGGCTGCTCGGCGAGATACCCGGAGTGCGGATCAGGCTGTCACCGAGCTTCTTCAAGGAGTTCGTCGTCGACTTCAGCGAGACCGGCAAGACGGTGGCCGAGATCAACGAGAAGCTGCTCGGCCACGAGATCTTCGGCGGCAAGGACCTCTCGTCCGAGTTCCCCGAGCTCGGCCAGAGCGCGCTCTACTGCGTCACCGAATACTACGACCAGGCCGACATCGAGAAGCTGGCCTCGGCCGTCAAGGAGGTGACGGCATGAGCACGCACGAGACGCCGCACGAGAAGGTCGCCCGCCTCGCGAAGCTGCGCCGCGACGGCGGTGTGCTGCGCGATTACCGCTCGCCGCGCTACGACGAGCCGTTCATCATGGAGCAGGGGACGCCCGGCGAGCGCGGCGTCTTCGTGCCGCTCGCCGAAGAGGCCGTCACGCAGGCCGTCGGCGAGGCCGCGGACTACATCCCCGAGGGGATGACCCGCGCGGCCGCCCCGGTCCTTCCCGAGATGGCCCAGTACCAGGTCATGCGACACTACCTGCGCTACGCGCAAATGACCCTCGGCATGGACCTCGGCAGCGACATCAGCGAGGGCACGTGCACGATGAAGTACTCGCCCAAGATGCACGAGGAGCTGATCCGCGGGCACAAGGCCGCCGACCTGCACCCCTGGCAGGACGAGGACACCATGCAGGGACTCCTCGAGATCGTCTACGAGACGGGCCAGTACCTCAAGTCCATCTCGGGCATGGACGCGTTCACCCTGCAGCCGGGCGGCGGGTCGCACGCGGTCTACACCAACGCGTGCGTGATGCGCCGCTACTTCGAGGCGAAGGGCGAGCTCGACCAGCGCGACGAGATGATCACGACGATCTTCTCGCATCCCTGCGATGCGGCGACGCCGAAGGTCGCCGGCTTCAAGGTCATCACCGTGATGCCGGACGACAACGGCTACCCGGACCTCGAAGCCTTCAAGACGGCCGTCTCCGAGAAGACGGTCGGCTGCATGATCACCAACCCCGAGGACACCGGCATCTACAACCCGCAGATCGACAAGTACGTCGAGGTGCTGCACGACGCCGGCGCCCTGGCCTTCACCGACCAGGCCAACGCCAACGGCATCCTTGGCTTCGCGCGCGCCCGCGACGCGGGCTTCGACGCCTGCCACTTCAACCTGCACAAGACCTTCTCGAGCCCGCACGGCTGCGAGGGTCCGGCGAGCGGCGCATACATGGTCACCGACGAGCTGGCGCCCTACCTGCCGGTCCCGGTCGTCACGAAGGTCGGCGACAAGTTCCACCTCGACTACGACCGGCCCGAGAGCATCGGCCGCGTGCGCGGCTTTCTCGGCAACTGGATGTGCGTGATCCGCGCCTACGCGTGGATCCGGAACCTGGGCCCCGAGGGCCTCAAAGAGGTCGCCGAGATCAGCGTCCTCAACAACAATTACCTCGACAACCTGCTCATGGCGGTCAAGGGCGTCAGCCGGCCGTACGCCGAAGGCCATCGCCGGCTCGACCAGGTCCGCTACAGCCTGCAGCAGCTCAAGGAGGACACCGGCGTCGGGACCGAAGCGCTGCGTGACCGCATGGTCGACTTCGGTATCCAGAGCTACTGGATGAGCCACCACCCGTGGGTCGTCCCCGAGCCGTTCACCCCCGAACCCTGCGAGACCTACAGCAAGGACGACCTCGACGAATGGGCGGCGGTCATCAAGAAGGGGAGCGACGAATCGTACGCCGACGCGGCGTTCGTGCTCGACGCGCCGCACGCTCAGCCGATCGACCAGATGCTCCGCACCGAGGCCATGGAAGAGCACGACCAATGGGCCTTCACCTGGCGCGCTTACCAGAAGAAGATCCGCGGCGCGACGTGAGCCGCATCCAGGTGGGGGAAGACGTGCGCCCCGTGGGACGATAAGCTGGGCGCGTGAGCAGAGCGAATCATAAGGGCCGGCCGGCGCAGCAGCGCCGGCCGGCCTCCTTCCGCGCCCGCCTCATGGGCTGGGTGAGCCGCGTGACGCCGTGGTTCGCCGTGGTGGTCCTCGCGCTGGTCGCGGTGTGGCTCGCCTTCGCCGTGTACGAGTGGGCGGGCTTCCTGATGGGCGCGGAAGGCCGTACGAACACTGTCGTTGGCGGTCTGTTGATCTACGCGGCGGCGCTCGCCGGCACCCTGTGCATGATGCTCGTCGGCGTCCGCGCCGCGGCGGCTCCGAGACGATGGCCCTCGGACCGCGCCGTGCGCGTGCTGGCGACGCTGGGCCTGGTACTCATCGGCATGTCGGCGCCCCTTATGGTGCTGCGCGGTGACTATGGCATCGGCGGCGTCGTCATCGGCGTGACGCCGCTGCTCGTCTACTACGTGCGCATACGCCGCGCCCTCATCGACATCCTGCCGGCGTGGTGCGGGGGAGCGTGGAGGCCGGCGACGCGCCGCCCACGCCGCCCGGGCGAAGAGAAGATCAAGCGCCCGCCGCGCGCATGGGACGAGACGTCCGGGCCGCGCGCCGACCACGGCGGCTCGACGACCGCGGGCTCGCGGCGCAAGCGGGGCAAGAAGAAGCGGCGGAGCGGCCGTTGACGGGTCCACCGGGCGGTCGCCCGAAAGCCGGTCGCGTGGCGGTCAAACGCGATGACCTCTCTGTGGCGCAGAAGGCGCTCCGCTCGCTGGGCGTGGGCGTCATCCTCGCGACGGCCGTCCTCGCCACCGGGCTGACCGTCCGCTATCTCTCCGGCGACGGCGGAAGCGCGTCGACGCGTCTTGCTCTGGCGATCTCCATGGTCGGCGCATCGGTGGCGTGCTTCGCGATGCTGGTCGACGCCTTCGACTTCTGGCTGCTCGGCCGGCGCATGACGCCGTTCAGCGTCAAGATGACGAGGTCGCTCGTCTTCGTCGCCATGCTCGTGGCCATCGGTCTGAGCCTCGCCGTCGCGGGGACCGCGTTACTGCTCGTGCTGACGCCGGCACTGATGATCTACCTGTTCGGCGTGGCGCGGCGCCGGCCACCGGCCACCGGCCGCCCGTCGGGCGCGGTCTCGCGTGGCGCGGCGCGGACGTCACGCCAGAAGCGCGGGGGGAAGACGCGTAGATGAGGCGCCACGGGCGTCGCGGCAGCCGCGGCGCCTGACGGACGCCTGTCTCACGCCCGTTCACATTTCTTAACGTCACGGACGGCCCGCGCGGCAGGGGCGGCGGGCGCCAGCGCCCGCCGCCCCTGCCGCGCGCGAACCCCGTGTACGGCGAGGCTGCGGACGGGCGGCAGCGCGGCCCTGCGCGGCTGCCGGGCCGTCGCCGCGCGCCCGGACCGCCCCCGTCCCGCGACAAAGGATCCTGCACGCGCGCTAACTTCGGTCTGAAGAAGGGCCGGGAATCTTCTACAATGTCCCTCACGGCGCCCGCAGGGGGCTTTCAGTGCTCGGGCCCACCTCGCCGTCTGAGGCCGTCGCGGCACGCGACCTCCCGGGCTCGAGAGCGGGCGCGGACACGACGTCCTGACGGACCTGGAGGAACGCAGTGATGAAGGCACTCATCGTGGGCACCGGCGGTGTCGGCCAGTCGATCGCCGCCATCGCGAAGCGCCGCGACCCCAAGGGCGAGTGGCTCGAGAAGATGGTCATGGCCGACTACGACGCGGCACGCCCCGAGGAGCTCTGCGCCAGGCTGGATGACCCGCGCTTCGTCGCCGCGCAGGTGGATGCCGGCGATCCGGACGCCGTCGCGGCGCTTGCCCAGGCGCACGGCGTCGACATCATCTGCAACCTCTGCGCCCCCACCTTCAACCCGCCGCTGCTCCAGGCCGCTCTCAAGGCCAAGACCCACTACCTCGACACGGCGATGACGCTCTCCGAGCCGCATCCGACCGACCCGTTCCACAAGGTGGGCAAGAAGCTCGGCGACGACGAGTACGCGCTCAGCCCCGAGTTCGAGAAGATCGGCAAGTACGCCTTCGCCGGGTTCGGGGTCGAGCCCGGTATGGCCGACTTCTTCGCCCGCTACGCCGCCGACCACCTGTTCGACGAGGTCGACGAGATCGGCATCCGCGACGGCGCCAACCTTGAGATCCCGGGCGCCAAGGGCATCAGCTTCGGCTTCAGCGTCTGGACGACGATCGAGGAGTGCAACAACCCGGCCATCGTCTACGAGAACGGCGAGATCCACACCATAGAGCCGTTCGCCGAGCTCGAGAAGTTCTGGCTGCCCGAGGGCATCGGCGAGGTCGAGGTCGGCCACGTCGAGCACGAAGAGGTCGTGCAGATCGCCCACAACGCCGACCGTCTCAAGGGCGTCAAGAAGGCGACCTTCAAGTACGCGCTGGGCGACGAGTTCATGCAGGCCATGGAGGTCTTCCGTTCGGTCAACATCGACAAGACCTACAAGGTCAAGGTCGGCGACTGCGAGGTCTCGCCGCGCGACGTGGTCGCCGCCGCCGCGCCCGACCCGAACGAGATCGGCAAGAAGTACGTGGGCAAGACGGCAGCCGGTACCTACGTCGTCGGCAAGAAGGACGGCATGGAGCGCAAGGTCTACCTCTACCAGGTCGCCGACAACAAGGAGTGCGTGGAGAAGTACGGCACCCAGGTCGTCGTCGCGCAGACCGCCTTCACGCCCGTCATCACGCTCGAGCTCCTCGCCAAGGGCAGCTTCGGCAGCAAGCCCGGCGACCCGAAGAGCGGCGTACAGAACCCCGAGGCGTTCAACGCCGACGACTACGTCGCCCTCATGCCGGCATACGAGTTCCCCGGCGGGCTGCTCGAGATCGAGTCGGAGTACAAGCTCGCCAAGGACCGCGAGGCGCTGCTCGACCTCGCCAAGTAAGGCCTCCCGGGACCGCGCGGCGCCGGACCGGCGCCGCGCGGCGAAAGCCCCTGGTCCGTGGCCCGCCGCCCCTCCCGGGTGGCGGGCCACACGTCGTCAGGAGACCTGGACCCTGTCCTTGCCGGTCCGCTTCGCCGCGTAGAGGGCGGCGTCGGCGCGCGCGACGAGTTCGTCCATGCGCTGCGTTCCCGGGCCGAGCGAGGCGACGCCGACGCTGACCGTGACGTGGACCGGCGCGCCTTCGAGGCCGATGTTGAAGCCGCACGCGGCGATGCGGCGGCGAAGGCGCTCGGCGAGCGCCACAGCGCCCTCCGCGTGCCCGTCGCCGCCGGGCGCGTCGTCCGGCCGCTGGCCGGCGGTCGTGTTAGGCAAGATCACGCAAAACTCCTCGCCGCCGTACCTCGCCGCGAGATCGCCTCCCCGGCGCAGTTCGTCGCGCAGCAGCCGGCCGATCTGGCGAAGGACCTCGTCCCCTGCCGGGTGACCGCACGTGTCGTTGAGGCGCTTGAAGTCGTCGATGTCGAACATGAGCAGCGACAGCGGCGTGCCCGCGCGGCGCGCGCGCGCGACCTCCTCTTCGAGGCGGTCGTAGAAGTGGCGATGGTTGGCGAGCCCGGTGAGGCCGTCCTTCGTCGCCTGGTCTTCGATCTGCGCATACAGGCGTGCGTTGTTGAGCGCGATCGCCGCGTGCTCGCCCAAGGCGCGGGCGAACGACAGCTCGCCCTCGGCGAAGCGGCGCCGGCGCGACCGGGCGGCGAGCCGCATGGCGCCGAGCGTCTGCTTCTCGATGCGGAACGGCACCCACAGAGCGGTCTCTTCGCCGGCGGCTGCCATACGGGTCGCCACCTCGGCTTGCAGCGCGGCGTCGCCGCGCTGCTGGACGACCGGCTCGCCGCGCTCCATGGCATCGATGATGTCGGCGTCGGCGAGCGGCAGGTCGTCGTCGGCCCTGACGGCGTCGATCGCGCCGCCGCTCGCGCTCTGACCGGTGACCGCACGGAGCGCCGACAGGCTGTCGCCGACCGGCTCGTACATCACCGCTACGTCGACCAGCAGTGCCTCGGTGGCGAGACGGGCCACGTCGCGCAGAAGCTGGACGCGGTCGAGGCGCGAGGCGATCACCCGTGTCGCCTGGGCGAGGGCTGCGACCCAGCGGTGCTGCTCCTCCTCGCGGCGGTGCAGGCGCGCGTTGTGCAGCGCCGCCGCCGCCTGCTCGCCGATGAGCGTGGCCATGCGCACTTCTTCCTGCGTGAACCGGCGCTCGTCCTGCGTCTCGATGAGGACCATCATGCCGAGGACCTCGTGGTGATACACGAGAGGGACGCTGAGCCAAGTCTTCTCCCCCCACCTGTCCATGGCGTCGCGGTCGCTCGCGCTCAGTCCGCGATCGGAGAGCGACTGCTGGACGACGATCCCCTCCTGCACCGCTCCGAGCCCGCCGGGGTAGTC
Organism: Thermoleophilia bacterium UBA2241; assembly: GCA_002347645.1. Lineage (GTDB taxonomy): Bacteria > Actinomycetota > Thermoleophilia > UBA2241 > UBA2241 > UBA2241. Next base: position 28,757 of record DDYF01000013.1, read on the forward strand.
GGCCATGGAGTAGGTCGCCCCGGCCAGGCTCTCGGCGACGCCCGGCGAGGGGTCGTGCTGATAGAGGACCCTGAAGGTCGCCGTCTCGTCCTCGGGCATGTACTCCCAGATCACGCTCTCGGGCGACCTGAGCGCCTCGGCCGCGGCGCACGCCACCTCGTGCAGGACGACGTCGTAGTCGATGCTCGAGGTGATGGAGCGGCTGGTGGTGAGCAGTGCGGCCAGCTCGTGGGACCGCTGCACGAGCTTCGCCACCACCTGCTGGCGTTCGATGGCGGCCGAGATCGAGCCCGCCGCCGAGACGAGGATGCCGGTCTCGGCCTCGCTCCAGAGCCTCGCATGGTCGCAACGGTCGAGACGCAGGAAGCCGTGAAAGGTACCGCCGACGAAGAGCGGCAGCAAGAGGATCGCCTCCACCATCTGCCCAGCGAGGCGCCGGGACGCACGGTTGGGAAGGAACTCCGTCCGGCTGCCGAAGGCTTCGCCCGCTGCCAGTCGCTCGTAGAGCCCAGGGACGAAGTCGTCGTACGCCTCCGGCGCCATTGCGGCGGATCCGAGGAGGCTCAGATCGGCGACCACGGCGGCCTCAGCGTAGAGCGTGTGCTCCATGCGGCCGTCGGTGGCCGTCCCGTTGATGAAGGCGCAGACCCGGTCGGCGCCGGCCGCCGACATCAGCCGCTCCAGGGAGAGGCTGTAGACGTCGGCCTGAGGATCGGCGGTCAAGAGCCTGTACTGGAGGTCGTTGACGGCGGCACGCAGGACTTGGCCGTGCCCAACCTCCTCGATGTCGTGGCTCAGAGCCTCGGGGAACGCCGGCTCCGACGGGCCCCCGATGGTCACGTCCGCGACGAGCTCTGCGTGCCGGTCGCCGGACCTGCGACCGCGGGATTCCATCAAGCGTTCGTGCGTCAGTCGCGCCTTCCGCTCTGCCCATCCTGTCCGCGTCTCGACCAACTCCGTCTCCTGTCGTCCACCACTCGTATCGGTGCCGCCCGTCTCCGCCATGAGGGAGGCCCAACGGATGTACCCCCCTGTGGCAGGGGGGCGGGGGCGGCGCAACTGCGCCGCCCCCGCCGCTTCCTGTCCGCCGGCCGGTCCGCACGCCGGTTGCCGCCTCAGTCCTCCTCTTCACTGTGGCTTCGCCAGGACTCGTCGCGGGCGACTGTGAGATCGCCCTCGCCCTCGTCGCGCGCCTTCTTCAGGGACTTCGCGGTCGGCATCGCGCGGTCGGTGCCGAAGGCGCCGGCCACGTCGCGCTCGCGCACGTCCGTGCGGTGCACGCCGCCGCGCGCCTCTCTGGCTGCACGTCTCACCTGTGTGTGCCAAGATGAACGCTGCGGCGGAGCGGCTCCCGGTCCGGTGACCGGCGCGGTCTTCAAAACCGTCTGCGGGGCGGTGCTCCCGTCCTGGGTGGGTTCGACTCCCATGTCGCTCCGCCAGCCGAGGCCGGGCTACTGCCTGGGTACTGCCTGTCCGCCTACCGACCATCTGGGCAGGCGGACGTCACCGCGAGGACCGACACCCTGCCGTTGTACCGCGCTTGACAGACTAGACAGGACTTTCGTTCTTGGAGTAAGTTGCGTCTAGTTTGTAAAGGGAGGTCGCGTGGATCCTCGGAGAAACCCGTACGCCCCTGGCGCCGGGACTAAGCCGCCCGCGCTGGTCGGACGCGATAAGCAGATCGAGTCGTTCGACGTCCTGCTCGAGCGGCTCGAGAACGGGTACGCGGAGCAGTCGATGATCATCACCGGGCTGCGCGGGGTCGGCAAGACTGTGCTGCTCGACGTCTTCCGCGAGAAGGCCGAGGCGCGCGACTGGGCGACCGTGGAGTGGGAGGTCGAGAAGAAGGCGTCGTTCGCTCCCAGGGTCGCCGCCCAAGCGCGCAAGGCGCTGCTCCAGATCGCTCCCAAGGCGCGCTGGAAGGACCGCATGCTTCGCGCCGCTGCGACACTGAAGTCGTTCACCCTCACGTTCAATCCTGACGGTGCCATGACGGCGGGAGTCGACGTGGATGCTCTCCCCGGATCGGCGGACAGTGGGTCGCTCTCCGAGGACCTCGGCGATCTGTTCGTGGCCATCGGAGAAGCCGCTCGCGACCACGGCATCGGGGTCATCTTGCTCCTCGATGAGATCCAGTTCCTTCAGCCGGAGGAACTGGAGGGTCTGATCGTCGCCCTGCACAGGTGTTCGCGGCGCACCCTGCCCATCACGCTTGTCGGGGCAGGCCTGCCCCAGATGCCGCGGCTCGCGGGTGAGGCCAAGTCATACAGCGAGCGGTTGTTCCGCTTCGTTCGGATCGGCGCGCTGAGTGCTTCGAAGGACGCTCCCGACGCGCTCGTGCTTCCGGCCCGCGAGCTGGGTGTGGAGTACGAGCAGGACGCGATCGGTCACATCGTCACGTACACCGAAGGCTACCCCTACTTCCTCCAGGAGTACGGCCGCATCGTCTGGGACGAGGCCCCCGCGTCGCCGATCTCCGAAGAGGACGTGACGTCCGTCCTTCCCATGGTCGAGGAGCGCCTCGACGAGAGCTTCTTCAGGGTGAGAGCAGAACGGACGACCGAGTTGGAGCTGAGGTACCTCTACGCCATGGCGGAACTCGGGCCGGAACCGCATCGAGCCACCGACGTGGCGCGGCGCGTCGGCCGCACGGTTGAGCAGGCCGGACCGATCCGCTCCCGTCTCATCGACAAGGGCCTCCTGTACACGCCCGGGCACGGCCTCGCCGCGTTCACGGTGCCACAGTTCGACCGGTATATGATCCGCCGTCACTCAGGCCTTGCGGGAGGCGTGGGCCGGGCGTGATGCGGGAGGGCACCGACGCCGGGGGGCTCAGAGCTCCATCGCGGGCGCGATGCGCTTCTCGTAGAACTCGATGCGGCGCACCTCGGTCATGCCGGCGCGGCGGTAGAGGTCGAGGGCCTCGACGGCGACGTCGAGCTCCACGGCGAGGACCGCTCTGTGCGCCCCGCGCCGGCGCAGCACGGCGAAGGCGCCGCGCAACAACGCGCCGCCGACGCCGCGTCCCTGCCACGAGGGGCGCACGGCGAGGCGTTCGATGACGCCGCGTCCGCCGGTGAGCGAGTTGATGGTCACCCCGGCGACCTCGTCGCCCTCGCAGGCCAGCAACCACAAGTAGGGGTCCGCGCGCGGGTCGGCGACGACATCGCGGCTCCAGTCCCCGGCGTCTGCGCCGAGGTCGCCGCTGTCTTCGCCGAAGGCCTCGACGAGGGCCGTGTAGACGGCGAGGTCGTCGACGCCGCGCCGGAAGCTGCGGGGCTCGATGCCCGGGGGCCAGTCGGGCTCGGCGATCTCGTCGTCGAGCGCCTTCTCCATACGTGAGAACACCGCGATGCGACGGTAGCCGGCCTGCGCGAAGAGGTCGCGCTCGGCCGTGTTGTCGGCGCCGGTCCACGTGTGGAGCACCCCCGGCCCCTTGCTGCGTTCGGTGGCGGCGGCGCGGACCCGCTCCTCGAGACGCCCGAGGAGGTAGGCGGCGACACCTCGGCCATAGTAGTCAGGGTGGACGGTGAAGTTGCCCTCGAACTGTCCCCCCACGCCGGCCTCGCGCACGGCGCCGAAGGCGATCACGTGCCCGTCTTCCGTCTGCACCAGCCAGGCGTCGCGCTCGAGGTCGAACCGCGGTGCGCGCCACTTGCGCAGCACGCTCGCGCGGCTGATCTCCGTCTCGCCCTGGAAGGCCTCCTGCGACGCTGCCACGAGCGCGGCCACCGCGGCGGCGTCCGCGGGCCCCGCGCGACGCACCTCGAACCCTTGCGGCAACTCCCGATCCATGGCCTCGCTTTCAGAAAGCACGGCGATCGTCTCGTCGGCGCCAACTCTACACGGCGTGCCTCTCGTCGGCGCCGTGCGGCGTGCCTCTCGTCGGCGCCGTGCGACGGGTGGGCCGCTGTGACGCGCGGTATCATGGGTGCCCTGACAGGCGACCGGCGCCCCGCGACGAGATCGCGGGGCGCACCCCGACGTGGGGGAGACGGACATCGATCCTTCACCATCAGCCGGACGCGAAGCCCGGCGGCGTGTCGTGCGCCGCCGGCGCCTCACGCTGTTCGGCGCCGCCGGGCTCGTCGCCCTGGTCGCCGTCGCCCTCGTGCTGGGCGGCGTGTTCGGCGCGGGCGAGGGGGCCGACGGCGCGCCGCAGGCATCGCCGTCGCCGTCCTCGCCAGCCTCGTCGAACGACTCCGCCTCGCCGCGCGCGAGCGCCACGACGAGCGCCCCGGGCGCGGCCCGGGAGATCGTCATGGCCGGCGACGCCGCGCCTGGCTGGCCGGACGAGCTGCGGTGGCCGTCGGAGCGGACCTTCAAGGCCGACCAGCTCGAGCAGCTCGGCTACGCACCCGAGGTGGTCTTCTTCGGAGGCTCGCGAAGCATGCGCTTCGAGCCCTCCTTCATGGAGAAGAAGAGCGGCCTGAAGGGGTTCAACCTGGCGATGACGAACGGCAAGCCAGAAGACGCCTGGGCGTTCGCGCACTTCCTTCACGAGCGGTCGCCGGAGACCCGCCTGCGCTGGATATGGGGCGTGCAGATCTCGACGATGTACGAGAGGGACCTCGAGGCGGGGCTGGTCCAGGACCCGCGCCTGAACCGGTACCTGCCGCTCGAGGTCCTCGAAGAGCAGGGTCGCCTTCTGCCGCAGGACCCCGTCGACGTTCCCGAGAAGGGGCGCGTCGACCTGCGCAGGTACTCGAAGGACGGTGTCGTCTTGTGGAACAGCTACGATCGTGCCGAGAAGCGGGGGCGCACCCTCGAGCGCTCGCTCGAGGTCTACATCAAACGCGCCCTCGAGAAGCAGAAGGCGGCGCCGACGAGCAGCGGCGAGAAGGTCTCGCGCAGTCGCGACTACTTCGAGGCGACGCTCGCGTATCTCAACGAGATCGGCGGGGAGCCCGTCATCGTCGCCATGCCCGTCCACCCGCAGGTCCTCGAGGCTCTTCGGGAGAGAGGTTGGCAGGAGCGGCATCACCGCTTTCTCTCGTACATCGACTCGCTTCGCGCCGAGCACGAGTTCGCGTTCGTCGACCTGAGTGAGATCGAGACCTTCGGCGGCGACCCCGGGGAGTTCTACGACGGGGTGCACATCAAAGCGGCCAACGCACGCAGGGTGATCGTCGAGCTCCTGCGGTCCTTCCCCGCGACCTTCGGGAGGGGGGGCGCCGATGAGTGAGCTCTTCGCGCACCGGCGATCCGACGCGCACCGGCGCCGGCGCCGGCACGGCATCGCCCGCTGGCTCTTGGCCGGCGTGCTGCTGGCCGCCGTGACGACCGTGGTCGTCCTTGCGTACGACATGTCCGCGGGCGGACCCGAGCAGACAGTGGCGCAGCCGGCGCCGTCGGCCAGCGCCGCGCCCGTGACGACGGCGCTCGAGGACGCCGCCATGGTCAGCGGGGGACGCGTGGCGCTGCGGTACCGTGTCGACGCCGCCGGCGCCGACACGGCCGTCGTGACCCTGGTGGTCGCTCGACCCGACGGGACGACGGTGCGCAAGCCGCTGCAGGACGCCACGCAGGCGGTCAACGTCGACCACACGTGGAAGGGGACGATGTCCCTGAAGGCGGGCTCGTACCGTTACTACGCGCGCGCCACCGTCGACGGACGCGGGCAGCGAGTCGCCGTGCCGGCGAAGCTCGTGGTCAGGGCTGCGGTCTTCCCCTCGGCCGGCGCCGTCGCCGACGCGATCGCCTGGCTCAGGGGGCGAAGCGGCACGCCGGGGTTCGCCGTCGTCAGCGGCGACGGCAAGGTCCGGGGCTTGCGTGTCGACCGGCGGTACGCGAGCTACAGCCTCTCCAAGGCCATGATCCTTGTGGCCTACCTGCGCGGGCACAACACGGTGAGCGCCGGCGCACGCGCGACGCTCGAGAGGATGATCGAGCACTCGGACAACGCCGCCGCCGACGCCATATACGCGCAGGTCGGCGGCGCCTCCGCCCTCACGCGGCTGGCGAAGACCGTCGGCATGGAGCGCTTCTCCGCCGGCGGCGGGTGGATCTCGGCGCGCGTGACGCCGGCGGACCAGGCGCGGTTCTTCTTCGCGATGGAGAAGTACATCCCGGAGAAGCACCGCGCCCTCGCCCGTGAACTGCTCTCGGGCATCACGCCGCGCCAGCGCTGGGGGATCGTAGCGGCGGCCGGCCCGCTCGGCTGGAAGGTCTACTTCAAAGGCGGCTGGTCGGGCGGCAACGTGCACATGGTCCAGGCGGCCCGGCTCGCGAAGGGCGACAAGGTGTTCGCCCTGGCCGTGATGACCGAGGGCAACCCGAACTGGACCTACGGGTTCGGCACGCTGAAGGGCGTCACCGACGTGCTCCTCGGCCGGCAGCCTACGGGCGCCTACCTCACGCAGGTGCTCGAGTGACCGACCAGTGCGCTGGGTGAGGCGGAGGAGGCGCCGCGCGGCCTCGCGCGCGCCGGGTGCCTCCTTCGCCCGTCGCGTCCGGCAGCCTAACCTTCGCTGCTTCCGTCGTACGCGATTGCTCTGACGGTGAGCTCGAGGTCGCCGGCCGGTCGGCGCCAGACGACGCGGTCGCCGACGCGGGCTCCGATGAGGGCCTCGGCGAGCGGCGAGAGGTGACTCACCTTGAGGGCGGCCAGGTCGGCTTCGTCCTCGCCGACGATCGTGTACGTCCGCTCGCCGCCCTCGCCGGTCACCGTCACGGCCGCCCCGAAGGCGACCTGACCGGCGGGCTGGCCCGCCGGATCCACCGGGATCGCGGTCTCGAGACGAGCCTGGAAGTACCGCAGGTCACGGTCGACGTGCAGGAGCTCCTCGGCCGCCATGGGGTCGTCGCCGAGGGCGAGCAGTTCAAGCCGCCGCGTCTCGAGCTCGCCGACCTGCCGGCTCAGGGCGGCCACACCCGCGGGCGTGACGTAGTTGGGGTGCTCGCTGACGGGCCGGTCGGGCAGGTCCTGACCGGGGGCGCCGGCGTCGTCTTCCTTGACAAAGGCTCTGCTCATCTCGGCTCTCGACGGGGTGCGAAAGGGGCGGGGGAGTCGCTCTCTCCATTCGCGATGGTGCGCCTGCTTCCTGCGGCGGTCAACCGGCGCTGCAAGGCGTCGACAGGGCGCGTGGAAGGTGGAAAGATGTGGGTACACCAGCCGTCGACCGGAGAGGGGGAGACATGGCGGAGAGTGTCTACAAGGTGCTCGAGGTGATCGGCACCAGCCCGACGTCGTGGGAGGACGCCGCCAGGGCCGCGGTCGAGAAGGTCGCCGCTCGCGTGCAGGATTGCCGCGTGGGCAGGGTCGTCGAGCTCGACATGAGGATCGAGGACGGCAAACTCGCGTTCTTCCGCGCCAGGGTGAAGGTGTCGTTCAAGTACCACGACGAGCTCTGAGACGCAGCGGGACGCCCGCCGAGGCGGGCGTCCCGCTGCGCAAGGGCGGCGGCGGGACGCGGCGCGTCCCGCCGCCGCCCTCTTCTTGCGTCGCGCGCGTGTTCGCTCCCCTCGCCTTCGGGTACAAAGGGCGTGACCCCGACGTCCTGAGCGCGCTCAGGAGCAAGCCACGAAGCAGAGAGGTGCGCCAGCATGCTTGACCCCAAGATGGAGAAGGCGATCAACGCGCAGATCAACGCCGAGCACTACTCGGCCTTCCTGTACCTCGCCATGGCGGCCCAGTTCGCCGACCTCGGCTTGGCTGGTGGCCAGCAGTGGATGACGACCCAGTACAAGGAGGAGCTCGTCCACGCGCAGGTGTTCTTCGACTACCTCATCGAGCGCGGCGGACGCGCCAAGCTCGAGGCACTCGCCAAGCCGGGCACGAAGTGGGCTTCGGGCACCAAGATGTTCGAGGATGCCTACGCCCACGAGCAGAAGGTCACGTCGCTCATCCACGACATGGCGTCGCTCGCGCTCGAGCTCAAAGACCACGCGACCTACAACTTCCTGCAATGGTTCATCGCCGAGCAGGTCGAGGAGGAGTCGACGGCCTCGGACATGCTGCAGAAGTTCACGATGGCCGAAGAGCATCCGGCGGGCCTCTACCAGCTCGACAAGGAGCTGGGCGCGCGCGTCTTCGCGTCGCCCTCCATCTACGCGTGGTGAACGGCTCCTGACTGATCGAACCTGACGGGGAGGCGGCGGGCGGAGCGAGAGCTCCGCCCGCCGCCTCCCCGCTTGCCTCAGAGCACCTTCACCATCACCAGACAGGGGTTGCCCGGGCCCCACAAGTCGGGGAGCTCCATCAACGGGACGAAGTCCATGGCGAGGTAGAAGGCGCGCGTCGCGGCGTAGTCCGGGTCGGGGTGCGTCGCGCTGAGCGTCTTGACCGTGAGGAAGCGGGAGCCCTGCGCGCGCAGCCAGTCCTCGGCGGCGCGGAGGAGGGCGCGCCCGACTCCCGCGCGATGGCATTCGCGCAGCACGCCCATGACGTGGACCTCGGCCGCCTCGAGGGCATGCGGCTTCAAGGCGATGAGCCCGACGGTGCGTACGCCTTCTGGCGCCGCCGCGCGCCCCCTGTCTCTCGCGGCGCTGTCATCCGGCGGCCTCGCGGCCTCCACGGCGACGAACGCCGGCAGGTCGTCGACGTCCTTGACGTACTGGACGACGGACGCCTCGATGCCGAACCAGTCGGGCAGGGCGCGCAGCACTGCCTCGCAGGCCGCGCCCTGCCCGTATAGGGGCCCTCGAACCAGGACACCGGGCGCGCTCGGTGTCACGTCACGTCGCGACGCATCGAGGTAGAGACGGCCACGACGCTCGTCACCGCGATGTACGCGAGGCTCAGCAGGAACGCCTCGGGCCTGTCGAGGCCCACCTCGCTCTCGGGACCCATCGTCAGCGCCCCGCTCACGACCTGCTCCATCGCGCTGAAAGGGAGGTACTGACCTACCGCCGGCTTGAGCCCGAAGATGATGCTCTCCACGGCCAGCGCCCAGATCAGCGTGCCGGCGACGGCCACGGGCTGGTTGCGCACCAGCGCGCCCAGCGCCACCCCGAAGGACGCCATGAGCCCGGCCGTCACCAGGATGAGGGCGACCGTCTTGACGGCCTGCACGGTGAGGATCGAGCCCGTGTCCATGTCGAGACCTCTGACCTGGTAGCCGACGAGGGCGACCAGGACGAGCAGGGCACCGGCTACGGCCAGGACCACAACGCCGACGACGAAACACACGACGAGCTTGACGGCGATGACCTGCCAGCGCTTCGGGGTGACGAGGTAGCTGTAGGTGATGGTCCCGTGACGGTACTCGTTGGTCATGCTGAGGATGCCGAAGACCAGACCCAGCGTCGGCACGATGCTCGCGCCGAGGAGCACGGTCAGGGGCGCCCCGTTCTCCTCGAGCCCGCCGGCCGGCACGAACACCAGCACGAGGATCGCCGGGACGATGCTCACGAGCAGGGCGGCGATGAAGAGGCCGAGCGCCGTGCGCGTGCTGCGCAGCTTGAGGACCTCGGCGGAGAGAAGGTCCTTCACGGTGTCACCCTCCTCGTGCCGGCGATGGCGAGGAACACGTCCTCGAGGCTTGGCTGTTCGGTGAGCAGCTCGTGGAGGACGACGCCGTTGTCCAGGGCGAGCTGCCCGACGTCGGCGCCCGAGGCGCCGCGGATGGCGAGCGCCTGATCGAGCCTGTTGACGGCCGCGCCGCGCGCGTGAAGGAGACGCTCGAGGAGCTCTGCCTGCGGCGAGCGCACGCGCACCACCTGGCCGGCGCGGCCGGCGAGCTCGGCGATCGGCGCCTGCGCCAGGAGCCGACCCTCGCTGATGATGAGCACGTCGTCCACGGTCTGCTCCACCTCGGCCAGGACGTGACTCGACACGAGGACGGTCTTGCCCTCGGCCGCGCGCGCCCGCAGAAAGGTCCTCAGCCAGCGCATGCCCTCGGGGTCGAGTCCGTTGGCGGGTTCATCAAGCAGCAGGACCTGCGGGTCGCCGAGCAGCACGCAGGCGAGGGCGAGGCGTTGCCGCATGCCCGACGAGTAGCCCTTCACGGCGCGCCGCGCCGCCTCGCCGAGCTCGACCATGGCAAGGCACTCCTCGACCCGGGCCTCGGGGATGCCCGAGGCGCGCGCCACGACGCGCAGCGCGTTCCGGCCGGTGCGCCCCGGGTGGAAGCCCGAGGCGTCGAGCAGCGCGCCGACGCGCGTCCACGGGCGCGCCAGGTCGCGGTAGGCAGCGCTCAACACGCGCGCCGTGCCGCGAGTCGGCCGCACCAGGTCGACGATCATGCGCAGCGTGGTCGTCTTGCCGGCACCGTTCGGGCCAAGGAAGCCCGTGATCGTCCCCGGCCCGAGCGCGAAGCTCACGTCGTCGACGGCGACGACCTTGCCGAAGTGCTTGGTGAGGTGTTCGACCTCGATGACCGGCAACCAGCCTCCTTCCGCCGTCAACCGATGACGACGATACCGAGATACCCGTCGACCGTCACCCGGTCGCCGGTCGTGATGAGCTCTGCGGCGAGCGGGACTCCCGTCACGCATGGGAGGCCGTACTCCCGCGCGATGATCGCCCCGTGGATCAGCATGCCGCCGCGGCGTTCGACGATGGCGGCCGCGAGCGGCACGACGAACGTCATCTCCGGGCCGATAGCGTCGCAGACGAGGATCTCGCCGTCCTCGAAGGCCAGAAGGTCCTCACGGCCCTCGACGACGCGCGCCCGTCCGACCGCCAGGCCGGGCCCCGCGGGCTGGCCGACGATCTGGCGCGCCTGCCGGCGGACGCCGTCGGCGGCGGGAGCGGCGCTACCGGCGGGTGCCGCTTCGTCGGCCCCGGCGGTGGGCGCCGCGCCGGCGAGAGGGGACGGCAGCGCGACGCGCCGCGGTTCGAGCCGCGGGTCGACGGGCCGACCGCGGCGGCGTAGCTCCTCCAGCGCCGCGTTCAAGAGGCCCTCCAAGCTGCCTAGATACAGGTTGTCGTCGTCGCGCAGACGCCAGCTGGCGCGCGCGAGGTCGAGCAGCTCGGCGGCGCGCTCGCGCTCCTCGGGAGGATGGGCGTCGAGGTAGCGCCGTTCGAGGCGCTCTCTGTCGGGGCGCGCCGCGGGTCCGCCCGCCGGGCGGGCGGCCAGGCGGCGCGCCACGGCCAGCGCGGCGTCAGCCTCGGCCGCGGCGTCGCCGGCAGCGTCGCCGAACGCGGCGACGTACCGAGTGACCTCGCGCTCCGCCGCGGCCTCGTCCCCGGCCCTGATCGCCGCCGCGATGCGTTCGAGGGCGGCGTTCCGGCGCAGGCTCAGCATGGGCGTCGCGGTGAGGAGATCGGCGAACTCGTAGGGATCGTCGGGGCGCAGGGCGTCGTTGTACGCGCGGCCGAAGAGACGCGCCCCGTGCGCGAACGGGATGAAGTCGGTGATATAGACGTCGACCCAGCGATCGTGCTCGGCCTTGCGCTCGCGCGCGGCGGCCGCGAGGTCGTCCTCGTCCATCCGTGCGAGATCGGTAGCGCCGAGGCGCTGGGTCGCGGCGACCATCGCCGGGATCGACTCGTCCTCGATACGGCGCCGCAGCGCGCTCAGGTTGTCGAAGCTGCGCCGCAGGCTCAGGTACGTGGCGCGCCCGTCGCCGGCCTCGCCGGCCAGCGTCGTGATGGGCCGCGACTGGAGCGCATACAGCTCGTCGCGCCGCATCGTCCACTCCACGTCTTGCGGCGCGGCGAAGTGCTCCTCGGCGCGCCGTGCAAGGCCGAAGACGAGCGGGAGCTCCGGATCGGCGAGCGGCGCTCTGCTTCGTCGTTCGACGGGCAGGGGGACGAGACGCACGCCGTCCGCGGCCGGCGCCATCATGTCGTGGCGCTCGGCGGCGCGGTGCTCGAGCACGCTCCCGTCGCGCCGGGCGAGGATCCATCGGTCGGGCTCGACGGCGCCGTCGACGAGGCCCTGGTTCAGGCCGTGCACGGCCTCGACCAGGGCCTTCTCCTCATTCTCGGGGTGTCGGCTGAAGGCCACGCCCGACCGCTCCCCGGCGACGATCTCCTGCACCACGACGGCCATCGAGCTCCGCGTCGGGTCGAGGCCGAGCTCGCGGCGGTAGAGCAACGCGCCGTCGGACCACAGCGACGCCCAGACGAGCTTGACGTGCTCCAGGATCGCGTCGACGCCGCGCACGTTGACGTACGACTCGTGGAGGCCCGCGAACGAGGCGCCGGCCGAGTCCTCGCCGGGCGCCGACGATCGTACGACGGTCGCGGTCTCGCCAAAGCGCGCGGCGATGGGCTCCGCCAGCACCGCGCGCAGCTCGTCCGGCAGCGGCGTCGTGAGGAAGAGGTTGCGAATGCGCAGCGCCGCGTCCCACATCTCCTCCCAGCGCATGTCGGCGAAGTCCTTGCGGTCGAGCTCGAAGAGGACCCTCGCGCGTAGCTCGGCGGCGTCGAGGAAGGTGCCGTAGGCGTCGGTGGTGACGGCGATGAACGGCGGCACGGCGATACCCGCGCGGGCCATGCGCGCCAGTGCGAGTGCCTTGCCACCGACGCGCGGCGCGAGGGCGTCGTCCATCTCTTCCGCGGGGACGACGAACGGCGTCCCGCGTGTCTGGGCCTCGCCCACGCCCCTACTCCATGTGGAGCTCGGTGACGTTCTGGAACCGGCTCACCAGGTAGTAGGTCCGTACCTGTAGCTCGACGAGCGCGCTCGTCGGGGCGTCCGCGAAGCCCCGCAGGTGGGGGTGACGGCGCAGGAATGCGTCGAGGGCCTGGGCGCGCTCCGCGCCGTCGAGCTCGCGCGCCGCCCCCACGGCGGTGGCTGCGACGGCGCCGTGGAAGTCGACGTCATCGTCCGACCTGCTGTCGACGAGCATCGCCACGTTCGGGTCGGCGGTGAGAAAGGTGAACTTGCGCGTGGCGCGCGTCGTCGCGAAGTAGAGGTGTCGAAGGTCGGAGCTGGCGACCACGGCGACGAGGCTCGCGTACGGGTGGTCCTCGCCGTGGGTCGCCAGCACGCCGAGCCGCTGGCGCGCGAAGAGCGCGCGCAGCACGGCGAGAGGCTCGTCGACGGCGGTCATGCCCCTCCGGGCTCCCTGTGGGCTACGGGACGGACGCGGGCCCTCACGTGGAGAGGGCGGTGGCTGTTCGGGGTCACCACAGGCAGGCGATGGATTCGAGGAGAGTGGCGGCCCACCCGACCGGGTGGGGATGCGACGCTCAGGTGCCGCCCTGTGGCAGGCCGACGACTGCACGGATCCACAGGAAGAGCGCCACGGCGCCGAGGATCAGGCCGATGAGGGCGTACTCGACGCGTCCGCTCCCGCCGAGCGTCGAGTACGCCGCCAGCGCGCCCGCAAGAAGGGCGACGACGGCCGCGGCGAGGACGACGTACCGCCCGGTGGCGTCATCTACGAGAAACGGTCCGGTGGCCACGGCGACGAGGCCCGCACCCAGGGCCACCAGCGAGAGGTCGGGGAGGCCGGCGGCGCGGGTCTTCTGCGGCCCCGCGGGCGGCGGACCTTCGGGCCCCGCAGGCGACGGGCCCTGGGTATCGCCGGGCGTCACCGGCGCGGTGCCCGGTTCACGATGTTCATCCGGCAGCCAGTTCATCGCTCCCTCAGTCTGTCGTGCGTGCGCTCCGCCGTGCCCGGCGAGGTCGTCAACACGGTGAGGGCGGCGGACCCGGCAGGCGACGCCGCCGCCCTTGGACGCATTCCAGGCGATTCTACCCGTCTGCGTCGCTCCCGGCTCGCTCGGCCATACCACCTCCGGCACGCGGGCCCCTCGTGCGCGGTACGATGGGCTCGCAGCTCACGCCGCCGGCGACGCCATTGGAGGGGACAGATGAGACCAGCTCCGTTCGCGCTCGAGCGCTACTTCGCACGCTACGAGTTCAGCGCTCCATACCTGCTCTCCAGCTCGGACTGCGACGGGCTGCGGATGCGCGAGGCTCTCGCCATGGCCGATGACGAATGCCGTGCGCTGTGGGAGGACCTCGCGCTGGGCTACACCGAGTCGCTCGGCCTGCCGCAACTGCGCGCCGAGATCGCGGGAGTCTACGACGGGGTGAGCCCCGACGACGTGCTCACCGGCGCCCCCGAGGAGCTCATCTTCCTCGCCATGAACGCGTTGCTGCGCCCCGGCGACCGTGTGGTCTGCACGTATCCCGGCTACCAGTCGCTGTACGAGATCGCGCGCGCCGTCGGCTGCGTGGTCGACCTCTGGGAGCCGCGCGAGGAGGGCGCGTGGCGCTTCGACCCGGCCGATCTGGCCGGCATGCTGCGTCCGGGCACGCGTCTTGTGGTCGTGAACTTCCCGCACAACCCGACGGGCGCGCTTCCGACCAAGGCGGAGGCCGACGCCATCTTCGAGGCCGCCGCCTCGGTCGGCGCGCGCGTCTTCTCGGACGAGATGTACCGTCTGCTGGAGAACGACCCGGCCGACCGGTTGCCGGCGGCCTGCGAGCGCGTCCCCGACGCGCTCGCCCTCTCCGGCATGTCGAAGGTGTTCGGCATGGCCGGGGTCCGCATCGGCTGGCTGGTGACGCGCGACGCCGGGGCGCTGCAGTCAATCGCCGAGCTGAAGGATTACACGACGATCTGCAGCAGCGCCCCCAGCGAGGTCCTGGCGCTGATCGGCTTGCGCGCGCGGGCGGCACTCGTGGAGCGCCATCGTGCGCGCATCGCGCGCAACCTCGCCGCGCTCGAGGCGTTCGTCGCGCGGCACGGCGAGCGCTTCGCGCTCGCGCCGCCGCGCGCCGGCAGCGTCTGTCTGCTCCGCCTGCGCGATGGCAACGCGACCGACTTCTGCCGCCGGCTCGTCGACAAAGCCGGGATCATGTTGCTGCCTTCGAGCGTGTTCCGGTTCGGCGACGACCACGTGCGCATCGGTCTCGGCCGCGAGAACATGCCCGACGTCCTCGCGCGGCTCGAGGACGCGCTGGCGGCCGTCTGACCCTCCGCCGCGGGGCGCGGCCGGCCGGGGCGCGGCGCACCTCGCGCGGCCGCGCCGCGCGGAAGGTGCGCCGCGAACGGAGCCTTGCCATCCACAGCGACATGGGGCATCGTAGGCGCAGGTCATCACCGTCCGGATGATCGCCGCGGTCCGTGCCGGCCGGCATGGGCGACGACGACGTCGTGACCGGCGACGAGGGGGAGCTGATGAACGACAGGGACATCGTCGATCGCTGCGAGAAGGATCTGGTGGGCCTCTGCCGGGAGGCGAGAAGGGGCGGCATCACCCGCCGGCAGTTCGTCGAACGCGCACTGCTGCTCGGGCTGTCGGCCACGGCCGTCGGCGCTCTCGCCGGCGCCTGCGGCGAGGGCGAGACGCCGTCGGAGACGGCTACCCTGCCGCCCATGGACGAGACCACGCCCGAGGAGCTCGTCTTCTACAACTGGACCGACTACTTCAACCCGGCGCTCAAGAAGAGGTTCCTCAAGGAGACGGGGATCAAGATCAGGGAGGTCTACTTCTCGTCGAACGAAGAGCTGCTCGCCAAGCTCAGGGCCGGAGCGCAGGGGTACGACGTCATCGTGCCCTCCGACTACATGGTGCACATCATGATCAAGAGCGGCATCATCGAGCCGCTCGACATGGACTACCTCCCCAACTTCCAGTACGTCGGCGAGCAGTTCAAGGCGCCCAGCTTCGACGATCCGGAAGAGAACGGCGGCCTCAAGTACAGCGTGCCGTACTTCTACGGCACGACGGGCTACTGCCAGCGCCTCGACAAGGTGCCGGAACCGCAGACGAGCTGGGAGCCGCTCTGGGACGAGCAGTACGCGAAGAAGATCAACCTGCTCGACGACGAGCGCGAGGTGCTGGGCATGGCGCTCAAGAAGCTCGGCTTTTCGACGAACACGCTCGAGCAGGGCGAGCTGGACCAGGCCAAGGACATCCTGATCGAGCAGAAGCCCCTGGTCGCGACCTACGACTCGATCAACATGAAGCGGAGCGTGGTGCAGGGGCAGTACTTCGTCATGTGCTGGGACGGCGACGTGCTCATGGCCATCGACACGATGGGCGGAGACGACGAGGCGAAGGCCCTGTTGCACTACGCGCTTCCCGAGGAGGGCTTCTGCCTGTGGACCGACGGCATGAGCCTCCCCGTCGGCAACAACAGCCGATACGGCGCCCACCTCTTCATGAACTGGCTCATGGACCCGAAGATCGCCGGCGAGAACGCCAACTGGGTCTGGTATCTCTCGGCGATCAGCCCGGCGTCGCACGAGTACACAGACCCGTTCGCCCTGACCCTGGCGCCGACCGACGAGCAGCTCGCCATGGCCGAGGCGTTCACCGACGTCGGCGAGTTCGCGACCGCCTACTCCGAGGCCTGGCGCCAGGTCAAGAGCGCCTGACGGTCGGCGAAGCGGCACCGTCGCCTGCGGCCATGCCGGGTGGCCGCAGGCTTTTTGGCCTGCCCCGCCTTGTCGTGGGAGCCTGCGTGCGTCAATCTGATGCATGACCGTCCAGTCCGCGCCGCACCGTGGGGGTCGTTCGGGAGCCGCGGTGCGGCGCGCTGACCACAAGAGGGGGAGCGCATGAAGGACAAGGAACGTGCCCGTAGGCAGGACGAGGCGGTGGTGGCCCGCGACGAGAAGGACCTGGTCGGGCTGTGCCGCGAGATGCGACGCGGCGGCATCACCCGGCGGCACTTCATGGAGCGCGCCCTGCTGCTCGGTCTCTCGGTGACCGCCGTGGGCGCGCTTGCCGGCGCCTGCGGCGAGGGAGAGACGCCCGCGCCCGAAGGCACGCTGCCGCCCATGGACGAGACGAAGCCGTCAGAGGTCACGCTGTACAACTGGACCGACTACCTCGACCCGGCGATCAAGAAGGACTTCGAGAAGGCGCAAGGCATCAAGGTGAAGGAGGTCTTCTTCGCGAGCAACGAGGAGATGCTCGCCAAGGTCCGGGCCGGCGCCGTGGGGTACGACGTCATCGTCCCTTCAGACTACATGGTGAGCATCATGATGAAGAGCGGGCTGCTCGAGCCGCTGGACCTCGCCTTCATCCCGAACTACGAGTTGATCGACGCGTCGTTCAAGAACCCGGCCTACGACGACCCCGAGGAGAACAACGGCCTGCAGTACAGCGTGCCGTACTTCTACGGCCAGTCGGGCTACGTGCGCCGCACCGACAAGATCACCGAGGAGCTGACCGACTGGCCGCCGCTCTTCGACCCTGCCAACAAGGGCAAGATCAACATGCTCGACGACGAGCGCGAGTGTCTCGGCGCGTCACTCAAGTCGCTGGGTTACTCGGTCAACACGACCAGCCAGGAAGAGCTCGACGCGGCGACGACGAAGCTCGTCGAGCAGAAGCCGCTCGTGCGCGTGTACGACTCGACCAACATGAAGCGCGCGATCGTCCAGGGCCAGCCGCTCGTCCACTGCTGGGACGGCGACGCGCTCATGGCCATCGACGCCCTCGGCGGCGACGACGAAGCGAAGGCGCTGGTCGATTTCGTCCGCCCGATCGAGGGCTTCATCATGTGGACCGACAACCTGGTCGTGCCGGCCGGCAACAACAGCCGCTACGGCGCCCACCTCTGGGTCGACTACCTGCTCGACCCGAAGGTGATGGGCAAGAACGCGAGTTGGGTGTGGTACCTTGCGCCCTCGACGGCGTCCCAGGAGTTCACCGACGAGTTCGCGCTGAGCCTGATGCCCACCGAGGAAGAGCAGGCCCGCACCGAGATCATCCTCGACGTCGGTGAGTTCGCCACCCAGTACTCGGAGGCGTGGCGCCGGGTCAAGAGCGCCTGAGCTGATCGAGGCCTGACGCGGGCCGGCGGTCTGCCGACCCGGCGGACTTCGTTCGGGGGGCGGGCGGCGGCAGGAGCCGCCGCCCGCCCCCCGCTACCTGACGAGCGCGCGTTCGGCTCACCGGTTGTGCCTGATCTCCATGACGTCGCCGTCCTGAACGACGTACTCCTTGCCCTCAGTGCGCGCCTTGGCGTGTTCGCGCGCGGCGGCGAAGGAGCCGAGCTCTATGAGGTCCTCGATCCTGACGACCTCGGCGCGGATGAAACCCTGCTCGAGGTCGGAATGGATGCGACCGGCGGCCTGCTTGGCCGTCCAGCCGCGAGGCAGCTGCCAGGCGCGCGACTCGCTCGAGCGGTGGTCGCCGGTGAAGAAGGTGATGTAGCCGAGGACGTCGTAGGCGGCGCGGACGAAGACGTCGAGTGCGCCGCTCTCGAGCGCCAGCTCGGCGCGGAACGCGCCCGCCTCGTCGGGCTCGAGGTCGGCGAGCTCGGCCTCGAGTCGCGCCGGCACGGCGACGACCTGGTCGCCGCGCGCCAGGGCCCACGCGACGAAGTCGGCGTGGGCCGTCAGCGCGTCGTCCGCCGCCTGCTCGTCGTCGGTGTTGAGCACGAACAGCACGGGCCGGTCGCTCACGAGGGCGAGCTCGCGAAGCAGGGGCGCCTCCTCCGCCGTACGCTCGACGGCGCGTGCCAGCGTCCCCTCGCGCAGGGCGGCGATGAGCCGGTCGACGGTCTCGAGCTCACGCTGCATCGCCTTGTCGCCGCTGCGCGCCGCCTTCACGGTCTTGTCGCGGCGGCGCTCGACGAGATCCAGGTCGCTCAGGACGAGTTCAGTCTCGACGAGGTCGACGTCGGCGCGCGGGTCGGGCTTCTCGCGGACGTGCGCCACGTCAGCGTTCGCGAACGTCCTGATCACGTGCCCGACGGCGTCCACGCCGCGGATGTCGGCGAGGAAGCGGTTGCCGAGCCCCTCCCCGCGACTCGCTCCTTCGGCGAGCCCGGCGATGTCGACGACGTCGATGGTGGCGTTCACCTTCCTGGGCGTCTCGAGCGCCTCGTGCAGGCGGTCGAGGCGTTCGTCGGGCACGGCGACCACACCGCGGTTCGACTCGGCCGACGTGTAGGCGTAGGTCGTCGCCGCCGCCCGGGCGTGGGTCAAGGCATTGAAGAGCGTCGTCTTGCCGACGTTGGGCAGACCGACGATGCCGAGCTTCACAGCGTGCCTCCCGTTGCCTGCGGATCGTCCGGCCGCCTCGAACGCCGTCGACGGGCCGCCCTCTCGCCTGCCATGCGCGCCGTCACTGCTTGGCCAGCTTGCTGGTGAGCGCGACCTCGAGCACCCGCACGACGTCGCGGAGCTGGCGCCGCGCCTGGCCGGGGTACTCCTTCCTCAGGGTCGCCATGGTGTCGGCGCGCGTGTTCATGGGGTAGAACGACTCGCGCGCCGCCATAAGATCGGCCTTCGCGGCCACGAACCCAGCGACCGGGATGCCCCGGCCTGCGAAGGGGATGTGGTCGCCAGCCACCTCGTAGCCCACGCCCCGCGATACCGGCGGTGTCACCTGGAGCACCGTGTCGGTCGCCAGCTCGATGCCAAGTCGATCGGCGATGGTGAGCAGGTCGCCCAACAGCCACGAGCCCTTGCCCTCCTCACCATACGCGTAGAGGACCTCACCGCCGGCGACGCCGTCAAGGTTGACCATGCCCCTGATGGCGCGCCGCTCGACGCCGCTCATCGCCTCGAGGTAGTGCTGCGAGCCGAGCAGGCCGGGCTCCTCGGCCCCGAAGGCGACGAAGGCGACGGTGTAGGGGGTCGTCATGTCGGCGAGGCGAGCGGCGGTCTCTATGAGCGCGCCGATGCCAGATGCGTTGTCCAGGGCCCCGGCGGAGCCTTTGACGCCGTCGAGGTGCGCCCCGACGACGAGCGTCTCGCCCGATTCCCCGGGCTTGAGGACGATCACGTTCCCGGAGTGGAGGGTCTTGCCGGCCTCCTCGGCGATGAACTCCTGCAGGACGGGCTCGTATCCATACTGCTGGAAGGCGTGGAAGACGAACTCGCGGGCGCGGATCTCGCCCCAGCTGTCGGCGGGACGAGGGCCCACGGTCCTGCTGAACTGCGTCATGACGGCGAAGGCGATCGCGCCGGGGTCGGTGTCCGAGGCCGCCTGGGACGGCATGCCGGTGTCGGCGCGCTGGCCGCAGGCGGGCGCGCCGAGGAGCACCACGCTGGCCAGCAGGGCCAAGGCGGCGACGCGGCGGGCGGACGCGAGCACGGTACCTCCAAAGTCAAACGGGCGCGGGCTGAGCGGCGCGCCGAGGACGTCCATGGTACACCGGGCTCGACGGCACGACCGCGCGACGATGCTCCCAGGGCGCGGGAGCCGCGACGCCCGGCGTCTGCTCGGTGTCAGAAGGGCGCGGGCACGAGCCAGACGTACACACCGCCGAAGACGAGGCCCAACAGCAGGCCGGCGGCAACGTCGCCGATGTAGTGGACCCCGAGGTACACGCGGGTGAAGACGAGCAGCACGCTCGCCGCGATCAGCGCCGGCAGCCACTGCGGGTAGAGCGTGCCGAGCGTCCAACAAGCGGTGACCGCCATGCTGGCGTGCGACGAGGGGAACGACTTGCTCGCCGGCAGGGGGATGTGGTTGGCGAGGCTTGGGTCGGCGACGGTGGGGCGCGTCCGCGCGACGACGTGCTTGATGACGTACCCGAGCGTCTCGACGGCGGTGACGGCGACACCGACGTAGAGCAGCGTCGCCAGCGGCCGCCGTCCCCCGGTGAGCCATGGCACGAGCGCAACGGCGTACCAGATGATGCCGTAGTTGCCCGTGAGGGAGTAGGCGCCGAGCGGGCGCGCGAGCCAGCTTGGGTGCGGCCAGCTTGCGGAGACCTGTCGCGAGAGGCGACGATCGGCGGCGTCGAGGCGGGTCAGCACCGAGTCGCGGCCGGCGTCGCTGGGTGTGGGTCCGTCTGCGACTGCCATCGAGATCGGGACGAGTATACTATCCGCCTGTTCCCGCCCACCCTATCCAGGATTGTCTGCATGCGCAGCACCGTCATCGTCACCGCTCTCGGGCCCGACGGCCGCGGCCTGCTCGCCCGCATCGCGGCGACCATCGCGGAACAGAAGGCGAACATCGACGACGTCAGCCAGACGGTGTCGAACGGCATGTTCACGATGATCATGTTCGTGTCGTTCGACGAGAGCGAGACGAGCATGGCGGGGCTCAAGGACGCCCTGGCGAAGACGGGCGACGAGGTCGGCCTGCAGGTCCACGTGCAGCACGAGAACATCTTCCGCTTCATGCACCGCGTGTAGGGAGCGGCGACGCCTGACGGCGTCCGCACTCGCCGGAACCGAGCCCTGGAGGCGACCCGTGGTCTTCATCACCGCGCAGGAGATCCTCGAGACCGTGCATATGATCCGGTCCGAGAACCTCGACGTGCGTGCCGTGACGATGGGGATCTCGCTGGACGATTGCGCGGAGCGCGACCCGCGGCGCACGGCCGAGCGCGTGTACGCCAAGATCGTACGTCGTGCCGGCCGCCTCGTCGCCGTCGCCGACGAGCTACAGGAGAAGTACGGCGTGCCGATCGTCAACAAGCGTGTCGCCGTCACGCCGATCGCCGACGTGGCGGGGAGCCACGATCCTGCCGCCTACGTCGAGCTCGCGCACGCCTTGGACGCGGCCGCCGAAGAGATCGGCATCGACTTCATCGGCGGGTTCAGCGCCCTTGTGCAGAAGGGGTTCACGAAGAGCGACGCGGCGCTGATCGAGGCGATCCCCGAGGCGATCGGCGCCACGCGTCGCGTCTGCTCGTCGGTGAACGTCGCCTCGACTCGCGCCGGCATCAACATGGACGCCGTGGTGCGCATGGCCGACGTGGTGCTGGCGGTTGCCAGACGCACCGCGGACGACGGCTCGATCGGCTGCGCCAAGATCGTCGTCTTCTGCAACGTGCCCGAGGACAACCCGTTCATGGCCGGCGCCCTGCACGGGAGCGGCGAGCCCGAGGTGAGCGTGAACGTGGCGATCTCGGGGCCGGGGGTCGTGCGCAACGTCGTCGTCGCCCACCCCGACGCCTCGCTCATCGAGCTCGCCGACCTCATCAAGCGGACGACCTTCAAGATCACCCGGGTCGGCGAGCTGATCGCTCGCGAGGCATCGGGCATGCTCGACGCGCAGATGGGCATCATCGACCTCTCGCTGGCCCCGACGCCGGCCGTCGGCGACTCCATCGCCGAGATCCTGCAGGGGATGGGGCTCGAGCAACCGGGGGCGCCGGGGACCACGGCGGCGCTGGCGATGCTCAACGACGCCGTCAAGAAGGGCGGCACCATGGCGACGTCGTCGACCGGCGGGCTGTCGGGTGCGTTCATCCCGGTGAGCGAAGACGCCGCCATGGCCCGCGCCGCCGCGGACGGCGCCCTGTCGATCGAGAAGCTCGAGGCGATGACGGCCGTGTGCTCGCTGGGCCTCGACATGATCATCGTCCCCGGCGACACGCCGAGGAACGCCCTGGCGGGCATCATCGCCGACGTCATGGCGATCGGCATGGTCAATGGCAAGTCGACCGGCGCCCGTCTCATCCCGGCCTACGGCAAGCAGGTCGGCGACTGGGTCAGTCTGGGCGGGCTCTTCGGCGAAGGGCCCGTGATGGCCGTCAGCACGTCGCGCAACGACCGGTTCGTGACGCGCGGAGGGCGCATCCCCGCTCCCCTGCAGGGCCTGACCAACTAGAGCGCGGGCGGTACCCCGGCCAAGCCGGTCGGTGCCGCCGGGGCGGCTGCCGCGCTCAGCCTTCGAGCCCGCGCATCATCGCGCGGATCTCGCGTGCGGTGTCGTGTCTGCCCAGCGCGCGGCAGATCTGCTCCGCCTCGGTGAGCTGCAGCATCGCGTCGACGTTCTGACCTTGGGCGCGGAACTGCGTCGCCTGGTCGATCTCGAAGGTGACGAGGTCGGTCAGCATGCGCCGGATCTCGGGGTCGTCGAGGTCGACCAACTTCGTGCTCGTCGTGACGATGATGCTAGAGAGCGGGACGAGCTTGTCCGCCGCCGCCGGTGACGGAGCCGCGCGAGCCTCGCCGGTCGCGGCCGGCTCGTGCTCGCGAGGGGTTTGGCCGACGCCCGGCAGCTCGCCGGTCGTCTCGTCCTCGCCGGGTGTCGCCGGCGGTGACGGGGTGGGCGCGTCGCCGAAGGCGGTCCCGGGTGCCGCCGAGGCGACGCCGGTGGCCGTCCTGACGACCTGGGGCTGCTCCGGGGGCGCGAACGCGGCCGGGCTCGGGGACACCGCGGACGCGGCCGGGCCTCCGGGGGTCGCGGCCATGACAGACTCGCGCTCGGGCGCTCCCAGCTTGGCGAGGGTGTCGCTCGGCGGCGCGTCGAGGAAGGAGGTGGTCTCTCTGCTGGAGCGCGGCTCCTCGAGCTCACGCGTGCCGCCCTTGCGCGTCACGATCAGCGCGACGGCGAGCAGCACGACGATGACCGCGGCGACGGCGATGCCGACGATCTGGATGGTTGGCATGATCCCTCGCTGGGTGGTGACGGTGCACGTGCCCGTACCTCTTCGCTCGCCTGCGGGCAATCCCTTCGGCCTGCGGCGTAGAATCGCGCCGTGATCGAACGTGCCGTGATCGAGGAGGCGGTAGCCGGGCTGGGCGAGCCTCCGTTCCGGGCGCGTCAGGTGTACGAAGCGCTGACGCGGGGGCTGGCGACGGACTTCGCCGGCATGACCGTCCTCCCGATGCGGCTGCGCCAAGCGCTCGCCGCGCGGTTGACGCCGGTGACGCTCGCGGAGGTCGAGACGCGCATCTCCCGGCGCGGTGACGCGCGCAAGACGCTGTTCGTGACTGCCGATGGGCACCCGGTCGAGGCGGTGCTCATGACAGTCGCGCGGCGTGCGACGGTGTGCGTCTCCAGCCAGGTGGGCTGCGCCGTCGGGTGCGCGTTCTGCGCCTCCGGCCGGCTCGGCTTGCGGCGCGACCTCACGGCGGAGGAGATGGTCGACCAGGTCCTCGCCGCCCAACGGGCGCTGCTGTCCACCGGCCGGCGCGTGACCAACGTCGTCGTCATGGGCATGGGTGAGCCGTTCCACAACTACGACGCGACACTGCGTGCGTGCCGCATGCTCAACGACCCGGCCGGCTTCGCGCTGGCGGCACGCGGCATCTCCGTCTCGACGGCCGGGGTCGTGCCGGGCATCGAGCGCTTCGCGCGCGAGGGCCTTCAGTTGAACCTCGCGGTCAGCCTGCACGCGGCCACCGACGCCCTACGCGACGACCTGGTGCCGCTGAACCGCAGCTACCCTCTGAAAGCGGTGTTCGGCGCATGCGAGCGCTACGTGCAGCGCACGCGCCGCAAGCTGTTCTTCGAGTACGTGCAGCTTGCCGGTGTCAACGACACCGACGAGCAGGTCGAGGCGCTCGCGAACCGCATGCGGCGGCCGCTGTACCACCTGAACCTGATCGCCTACAACGAGGCCGGCGGCCGCTTCGCGCGGCCGAGCCCGCAGGCGGTGCAGTCGATGCGGGCACGCCTCGAGGCGCGCGGCGTGCGGTGCACGGTGCGCCGCTCCTCCGGGGCGGACATCGACGCCGCCTGCGGCCAGCTCGCGCTGCGGCGCGCCGCCGCCGACGATCCCGCCGACTGGGGCTCCGGGCACCGGCCCGGCCGGGCGGGGCTTACCTCAGGCGGGTAGTGCCGCGCGGAGGGCGGCGGCCGCGTCCGCGGGGTCGACGCCGACGATGCTCACGTCGCTGCCCAGCTCGAAGCCCGCGATGCCCGACAGCCGCGGGGCGATCTCGACGTGCCAGTGGAAGGGGCCGCGCAACTCCGCCGGGGCGGTGTGCAGCCAGAGGTTGCAGGGTGCGTCGCCGGTCGCCGACCGGACCGCCCGCAGTGTGCGTCGCAGAGCCGCGCCCAGCGCCGCCGGGTCGGCCTCGCGCACGTCGGCGACGTGCTCGCGCGGCGCCAGCCATAGCTCGAACGCGAACCGTGGCGCCCCGGGCGTCCAGGCGACGTAGTCGCCGCCGAAGACCAGACGCCTGCCGGCGTCCTCCATCTCGTCGCAGAGAACACAGGTGCCGTAGCGGTTCCGGTGCCGTTCGAACTCCATGAGCTCGTCCAGCAACAGCGACGGCAGCACAGGGGTGGCGAAGAGCTGGGCGTGAGGGTGCTCGATAGAGGCGCCGCTGCCCAGCCCTCGGTTCACGACCAGCGTCACGGCTGCGGCGCCGCCGGCGAGGTGCGCGGCGATCCTGCGCTGGTAGCACGCGATCGTCGCCGCGAGGTCGTCGTCGGTGAGGTCCTCGAGCTGCACGCCGTGGTCGGGTGAGTGCAGGACGACCTCGTGCAGCCCCGCCAGCGCCGGGTACTTGTTGGGGATCGCCCGCAGCGTCCAGCCCGGGGTGTCGGGCGCGCCGCCCGACGGGCGGCGCGCCTCGATCTCGGGCGGAGTGAACGCTTCGTTGCCAGCGCAGAACGGGCAGACAGCGGCTTCGGCCGGCACGCCGTCGTGCGGGCGGGCCGCCCGCCCCGGGGCGACGATGGCGAGCTTGCCCGAGACAGGATTGCGACGGAGCTCGCCGCCGGCGCTCGCGTGATCGTCGATCGATCGGTCCATCGGCTGTGGAGTGTCGCGACGTCGCCGGCCTGGGGCTGCCGCGGGCGGTGCGCCGTTCGTGGAGTGAGCTTACTCGGTGTCCAGGGAAGCGTCGAGGATGCTCTTCGCGTCCTCGTCCTTGGAGCGGTAGAGCGAGCGCGCGTCACGCACCCTGTCGTAGCTCTCGTCGAGGACGGCGCCCATCTCGCGCCAGAGGCACACGTCCTTCTTGAGGTACTTGTGCTGGATGCCCGGCGAGCAGTCGTCCGTCAGCGGGCACTTGTAGCAGACCTCACTGCTCAGCTCGAGCTGCTTCTTGCGCGCCTTCTCGCCTTCGTCTATGCGTCTGTAGGCATCGAGCAGGAACTGCTGCACGTTCCCCTGGATCGCCACCTGGAAGTGGGGCATCTGCTCGGGTTCGTCGTAAAGGAAGACGCCGTTCTTCCAGTGCGCCAGCTCGAAGACCTGGTCCATTGTCTGGCGCTCCATGACGGCGCGGATCGCGGCCTCGTCGGTGAAGCCCATCTCGACCAGGCGCTGGCCCAGGGGTTTGGCCTTCTTCTCCTCGCGCGAGCGCGTCGAATCTTCCATGAGGGCTTCGGCGAGCTGCAGTTCGGTCAGGCACCCGGCCTTGACCAGGCGGGCGCCGAGCTTCTCGTCGGTGATCGGCAGGGAGATCCCCTCGACCTTGCCGTCGACGAGATAGATGAAGCCGAACTCCTCGAAGTCGCGGACCTCGAGCACGCCGGTGGCCGCGCCCTGCGCCAGGAACTGCAGGACGCTCGCCAGGTTGAAGCGTGAGATGGATCCTTCAAGCAGCATGCAGGCCGATGTCGAGCGCTCCTTTCGGCCACTATGTCGGCACCGGGGCGGCTTTGCGTTAGCGTGGGGCCACGGCTATACTCCTCCTTCCGGGTAGTGGACGACGAGCGAGGACGCCGTGAAGAGGACGTACCAACCGAACACCCGCAAGCGCAAGAAGACGCACGGATTCCGCAAGCGCATGAGCACGCGGGCTGGTCGGGCGGTCATCAAGCGTCGGCGGCAGAAGGGGCGCAAGCGGCTCTCGGCCTGACCGGCCCCGATGACCAGCAAGCGTTCCCGTCTTTCGCGCTCTTCCGACTTCCAGCGCATCTACCGCCAAGGCAGTTCCACGGCCTCGCGGTTTCTCGTGCTGTATTCGTTTCGTCGTCCCGCCGAGGTGAACGCCGACGGACCGCGGCTCGGTCTGTCCGTCTCCAAGAAGATGGGTGGCGCCGTGGTGCGGAACCGTGTGAAACGTCTGCTGCGCGAGGCCTTCGGGTCGCTGCGCGAGCAGCTGGCCGAGGACCACGACTTCGTCTTGATCGCACGACCGCCTCTGCTGGAACTCATCGCCCGCGAGAGCGAGGGTGAGAAGGGCCTCGTGAGCGCGGCAGTCCGCGACCTGCTCGGCCGTGCCGGCTTTGTCGCCGATGCTTGCGAGGAGCCGTCGTGAGCAAGCTCCTCGTCGTGCTCATCCGCGTGTACCAGTACCTGATCTCCCCCATGCTGGGCCAGCGCTGCAAGTACTACCCGTCGTGCTCCAACTACGCGATCGAGGCGTTGCGCGTGCACGGCACCCTCAGAGGGGCCGGCCTCGCGGCCTGGCGCGTGCTGCGCTGCAACCCGCTCAGCAACGGCGGCGTGGACCCAGTCCCGCCGAGGCGGTCATGATGGCCGACGTGCTCGACCGCAGCGAGGGGTCGTCCGGTGAGTAGCATCCTCAAGCCGATCGTCGAGCTGCTTCACTGGGTGCTCATGTGGTTGCACGACACCCTCTCGTCCATCGGTCTCTCGGAGGACTGGACGTGGGGTCTCGCGATCATCGGCCTGACGATCATCGTGCGCCTGCTCATGTTCCCGCTGACCTGGAAGCAGTACAAATCGTCGCGCGCGATGCAGGCTCTGGCCCCGCACATCAAGCAGCTGCAGCGCAAGCATAAGGACGATCGCCAGATGCTCCAGCAGGAGACGATGCGCCTGTACTCGGAGCACAAGGTGAACCCCTTCGCCTCGTGCCTGCCCCTGCTCATCCAGATGCCGGTCTTCTTCGCTCTCTACTACACCATTCGTGGCGCGGACTACTTGCCCAAGGCCGAGACCGACGCGCTCTACAACGCCGCGTTCCTCTGGCTGCCCAAGCTCGGCGAGGCCGACCCGTACTACATCCTGCTCATCATCTATGTGGCCTCGCAGATGATCTCCACCGAGCTCATGATGACGCCGCAGACCGAGGGCATGCAGAAGTGGATGATGCGCGGCATGCCGGTCATCTTCGTGTTCATGCTCTTCCGCTTCCCGTCCGGGCTGTTCGTCTACTGGGTGACGACGAACCTGTGGACGATCGGCCAGCAGCTCATCATCCGGCGGGCGATGCCGATCCTCAGTCTCGAGGCGGCGGCAGCGGATGGCGGCGGCAAAGGCGGCAAGAGTGGTAAGGCCGCCGCGGCCGCGCCGCCGCAGAAGCGCGGCCGCTTCATGGAGGCGATGATGGCGGCGCAGGAACGGCGCCAGTCGCAGTACAACGAGAAGCGCAAGGCGGCGGAGGGCGCGGCCAAGGGATCCGGCTCCAAGGTGGCGGATACCAAGGGCACCGGCGCCAAGAAGGCCGCAGCGAAGCAGGGCGGCAAGCAGAGTGCCAAGAAGGGTGGCAAGCGGCCGCCCCCGGGTAAGGGCGCGCGGCCGAAGCCGGCGAAGCCCGCCCCCGCTCCCGACTACGACGAAGACGACGACAAGCCGCCGTACCGCTGAGTGACGGCCGGCTGACCTGCACGAGACAGTGATCGGAGGCACGGATGGACGGATCCGAGCTTCAGCCGACCGACGACGCCGCTGCTGACTTCTTGGGCGGTCCCGAGAACGAACGTCTCGACGACGACCGCGACCTCGACCACGACCTCAAGGACGAGGGCGAAAACGACGACGACCTCGGAGACGAGGAAGCGGACGAGGACGACGAGGGCGACGACGAAGAAGAGACGCACGCGACCATCGGCAGCGCCGCGACGGTCGAGGCGGCGAAACGTCTTGCGCTCGAGGGCTTGCGCAAGATCGTCCCATCCGCCGACGAGGCAGACGTCGAGTTCATCGTCCTCGAAGAGGGCAGCAAAGGCGGCTTGTTCGGCCGCGGCAAGGTCGAGGCCCAGGTCGAGGCGCGCCTGCGCCCGGCGACCTCCGTCGCGGAGCCCGCCGACGAGGGTCCTCCGCCGAGCGCCGGCGCCCTCCGCGAGTTCGTCCAGGGTGTCGTCGACCGCATGGGCGTGGAGGCCGCCGTCGAGGCCTACGACACGCCTGAGGCGGTCCGTGCCGAGATCAGCGGCGACGACCTTGGCATCCTCATCGGGCGCCACGGCACGACGATCGATGCCCTCCAGTACATCTCCGCGATCGTCGTGAACGGCGACCGTCGTCACCGGCGACAGGTCGTCGTCGACGCGGAGGGCTATCGTGCGCGCCGCGAGGTCTCGCTCAAGGCGCTCGCCGACCGCATGGCGCAGAAGGCCACCCGTGAGGCGGGCAGCGTGCAGCTGAAGCCCATGACGGCCGCCGAGCGCAAGGTCATCCACCTGCATCTCAGGGACGACCCCCGCGTCGCGACGGCCTCGGAGGGCAACGAGCCCTTCCGCGCCGTGGTGATCTCGCCGCGTCAACGGCACGACTGAGGCGCGCACGGGTAGACTGCCCCCGGGTGCGGGCGTGGCTCAAGCAGGACTCGCCGAGCGTCGATAGAACAGCCTGAGGCCAGCGCGATGCACACGCGCGGCCCTAGCGCAGGAACACGAGGGAAGGGACATCGTATGCGTCGCAAGGACTTGTCAGTGTGGGTGGCCCTGCTCATGGCGCTCGCGTTGGTGGCCGTGCTCGCCACCGGGTGCGGCGACGAGGGGACGAGCGCGTCTCCGGACGAGAGCAGTGCCCCGCCCGCGGTGGAGCTCACCGGACAAGAGATCGTCGACCAGAGCACGGAGGCGATGAGCGGTCTCACTTCGGCGTCGTTCACCGCCGATCTCAAGCTCGACCTCGAAGGCGACGCCAGCAAGATGACGGACCCTGCCGCCCAGCAACTGCTCAGCAAGCCGATCACCGTCCACGCCGAGGGCAGCAGCAGCACCGAGCCGCGGGCCTCCGACATGGACGTCACCGTCGCGCTCATGGGCCAGAACCTGGCCATGACGGTGCTGAACGAGGGCAAGAAGGCCTGGGTCCAGTACGAGAGCACCTGGTACGCGGTCCCGGAGGAGAACGCCAAGGCGCTGACCGAGGAGTCGAGCGCGCTCCCCACCGAGCAACTCGAGGACCTCGGGCTCGACCCCAAGGGCTGGGACGTCGAGTGGACCGTCGTCGGCACCGAGACGGTGGACGGCGCCGAGGTCTACCATCTCACGGCGTCGCCCGATCCCAAGAAGATCGCCGCCGACATGATGAAGGCGCTCGAAGACCCGGAGCTCTACAAGAAGCTCGGTGACGAACAGACGGCGGAGCAGCTCAAGGCGATGAAGGGACAGAACGCCAAGGAGCTCGAGCAGATGCAGGAAGCGCTCGAGTCGGTCGACGTCGACCTCTGGATCGACACCGAGAGCATGTACCTGCGCAAGGGCGCCGTCCTCGTCGGCATGAACACCGAGGGCATGGAGGGCGCCGAAGGCCTTACCGCCATGAACGTCGCCGTCGACTTCACCATGGCCGGCTTCGACGAGCCCGTCGAGGTCGAGGCGCCGGCGAAAGCCAAGAAGTTCGATGCACTCATGGAGCAGCTCGTGGGTGGGATGATGGGAGGCGCCTCCCTGTAGGTGCCGTCGACATCCGCCGCACGACGGCGGCCGACACTACGAGACGGGCGGGGCGGCGCCGCGTGAGGCGCCGCCCCGCCTGTCTCGTACCCTGCGCCGCGCCTTCTGCGCCGCGGCGCATCAGTCCCAGTCGAAGTCGCGCGCCTGAGTCCGCTCCCAACTGGTGGGCTTGTCGTCGGTGCGCTGCCCGAGCAGCGACCCGGAGAGGATGTCGGGGTCGCCGGTGGCGGGCGGCGGCGCCTCCGCAGGTCCCGCCCGGGGGGCGGGCGCCTCGGCGGCGGGCGCCTCGTCGTGCTGTCGCTGCGCCGCGGCGCGACTGATCCTCGCGGCAGCGAGGTGCACGGTCCCGTCGGCTCGCACGGTCGCGTTGGGCTGCAGGTCGGCGCGGTCGTCGTAACCCCGGTCGGCGAAGCGTACGCCGCCCGTCTCGATGTCGACCGCGAAGCGGTACCAGCCCATCGACCATATGAACGTCGCCGTGGGCGTCTCGCCGTCGAACCCCACGTGGACCGTCGGGATGCCGAGGTCGGTGTTCGTCTCGGCGATCTTGCGTGGCACGGGGCTCACGTTGAGGAGGTCGACGCCGCGCTGCAGCAGCGTCATGGACGTGCCCTGCGTCTCGAGGCCGTCAACGCCGGCCGCCCCCTCGGCTTCGGCAGTCTCCACCGACGGGGCCTCCGTCTCGGCGCGCGCCGCCTCTTCGTGCCCCGGCTCGACGGCGCCCCCTGCGGCGGTGTCCTCCTCCACGGCGGCCGACTCGTCGGGCAGTGCGTCGAGGGATTCCGGCTCGCCGGGCTGCGCCGCTTCGTCGAGCTTGGCCCGCCCTGCGTCGGGGAGGCCCGCAGCTGGGATGGCGGCGGTGTCTTCGAGAGCGAGCCGGTGGGCCTCCTCGTCGACGGGCCGCTCGGCGGGCTGCGACCCGGCCGGTGCCTGCGATCCGGCCTCGAGGCGGCCAAGGCGACCCATGAGTTCCTCGCGCGCGGCCTCGCTACGCGCGAGTTCTTCCTCGAGGCGCTCGATCTGCGCGTCGCGGTCTTTGATCGCCTTCCAGAGCGCTTCGTTCTCGCCGCGTCCGGAGGCGCTGCCGCCGACGCCCTGCGCGTCGTCGTCGGCGTCGGCGGCAGCGCCTGCACCATTCCCCGCCTTAGGCCGGCCGCCACCGGTCGTCGCCAGGCGGGCGGTCCCGCAGAGCGAGCACAGCAGCCTCTCCTCGCCGTCCTCGCCCTCGACCTTCTGCGTCCACTCTCCCGCGAGCAGGGTGCGGCCACACTGGTAGCAGACCGGCTCGTCGCTCGCGTCCTTGTTCTTGCCGAACAGACGTCCCAGCATCGTCGCTCCCTCGTTAGAGAAGCCCTCACGGGCGAAGAAATCGCTGCAAGCGGCCAAGAGCATAGCAGAGGCCGCAGGCGCCACGGAAGCGCACCGTTCAGCGCCCTTCGAGGTCGCTCCGCCGAACCACCAGGGTGTCCGTGATCATGTCGCCGAAGCGCTGCCGGCGCTGTGAGAACGGCACGATCAGCAGGTAGGGGATCATGGCCATCAGCGCCTCGGGCAGCCTTGTCAACGCGCGGACCACGTGAGCGAGGGCCTCCGGCTTCTCGCCGTTGACGGTGACGACCTTGAGGCCGAACAGCCGCTTGCCCAGCGTCGCCTGGTAGTAGACCTCGCAGACGATGAAGTAGAGGAGTGGAGGGACGGTCACGGCGAGCAGCCTGAAGGCGACTGCCAGCGCGGGGACGGCCGCGCCGGCGGCGACGAGCCCCGCGAAGAGGGCCGCCATCAACGCCGTGTCGAGCGCTCCGGCCGCCAGTCGTCTCGGGAGGCGCACGCCCGTCAGCGGGGGCGGTGCGGACAGCTCACTCCTCCTCGTCCTCTTCGGGTTCGTTCTCGTAGCTCGCGAGGACGTCGCGCGCGCGCGCCAGGTCGCCCTCCCGCACGAGGATCTGGATCGGGATCACCTCGTCCACGGGGAAGACGTCGTCGACAGTGCCGGTCGTGGTCGATTCGATGCCGGCCTGATCGAGGACTCCGCGGACGATGCTCGCAAGGCCGACGTCGTGGACGGTGGTCAGCGTCACAAGATCCATGGCCTCACCTCGTGGTCCGAGGGACGGTGCGGCGCCCGCGGCCGCAGGCGGTCGGGCGCGATCCGATTATACCCGCGTGCCGCGGGCCCACCCGGCCGGATGCCGGGCCGGCGCAGGAGTCGAGCGCACTCGCCCGGCCCGCAGGGGTGACTGCGTCACCACCGCGGGGGGTCACGTCGCTCCCGCGCGCAAGGCGAGCAGCCTCTCGACGTTGGAGCGGTCGGGTCCGTCGCCGGCGTCGCCGGGCACCTCGAGGATGCCGGGCAGGCCGGCGAACGCGGGGTGGTTGACGATCTGGGCGAAGGCCCGCAGGCCGAGGTCGCCGTCGCCGATGTTCTCGTGCCGGTCGCGGTTCGACCCGAGCGCCGTCTTGGAGTCGTTCAGATGCAGGCACACGAGGCGGTCGAGGCCGCAGGTCGCGTCGAGGCCGGCGATCGCCGCCTCGAGGCCTTCGGGCGTGCGGAGCTCGACACCCGACTCGAAGAGGTGGGCGGTGTCGAGGCACAACCCGACGCGCGGATCGCCGTCGACCGCGTCGATCATCGCCGCCAGTTCGGCGAAGTCGACGCCCATCGTGCCGCCGGCGCCGGCCGTGTTCTCGAGCAGGACACGCACCGGCGAGTCGCCTGCCTCGTCGAGGGCGCGGCCCAGCGCGGTCTGGACGCGCCGCAGGCCGGGCTCGAAACCCGCGCCCTGGTGCGAGCCGATGTGGGTGACGATGGCGTCGGCGCCGAGTTGCTCGGCAGCGACCACCGCACCGACGAGCGCCGTCACCGACTTCTCGTAGAAGTCCTCGTTCGTGCTCGCGAGGTTGATGAGGTAGATGGTGTGGATGAGGACGAAGCGGATGGGGGACGCGGCGCGCGCTTCGCGAAAGCGCGCCGCGTCCTTCTCGCTGTACAGCTGCGGTTTCCAGGTGCGCGGACTGCCGGCGAAGAACTGGATCGCCTCGCACCCGAGCTCGACCCCGTTGTCGATCGCCTTCCAGACGCCGCCCGAGGCGCGAACGTGAGCGCCGATGTACATGGCTCCCTCCTTCTCTCGGGCCTGAGTCTATCTCGCGGCGTGATAGGGTTTCCGTTCGGGCGACGCGCGCTGCTTCGTGCAGCCGGCGCGCCACCCCGTCCGCGAGAACCTATCCTACGGAGCGACGTCCTCTCATGTGCGGCATCTTCGGCTTTTCCGGGGCGCGGGACCACGAGCTGCTCGGCCGTATGGCCGCCGTCCTCGTGCACCGCGGTCCCGACGACGCGGGCAGCCTGGAGCGTGACGACGTCAGCCTCGGGCACCGGCGCCTGTCGATCATCGACCGCGCGGGCGGCCATCAGCCGATCGCGAACGAGGACGAGACCGTCTGGCTCGTCTACAACGGCGAGGTCTATAACTACCGCGAGTTGCGCCTTGAACTCGAGCGGGCGGGGCACGCCTTCCGCACGCAGAGCGACAGCGAGGTCATCGTCCACGCGTACGAGGAGTGGGGGCCCGCGTGCGCGGCGCGCTTCAACGGCATGTGGGCCTTCGCCGTCGCCGACCTGCGCTCCGGCAAGCTCGTCCTGTGTCGCGACCACTTCGGCATCAAGCCGCTGTACTACACGCGCTCGCCAAGGACCGGGAAGCTGCTGTTCGCCTCCGAGATCAAGGCGCTCCTTCAGGACCCGGACGTCGCCGCGCGGCCCGACGACCAGGTCGTCTTCGAGTACCTCCTGCACGGGATGCACGAGCATCGTCCCGAGACGTTCTTCGCGGGGATCTTCCACGTGCCCCCGGCGACGTGGGTCGAGGTCCCGCTCGGTGCGACCGCGACCGAGGCGCCGGGCGCCGCTGGCGCCGCGGCTCCCCAGGCCTCGCCGCCCGCCGCCCTCACGGCGACCGCCTTCTGGGAGCCGAGGTTGCGGGGCGACGGCAGCGCCGACCCGGCGGAGTTCCGGCGCCTCTTCCGCACGGCCGTCGAACGGCGCCTCGTGTCGGAGGTGCCGGTCGGCTCGTGCCTCTCCGGCGGTCTCGATTCCACGACGATCGTCAGCTTCATGAGCGAGCTGCTCAAGGAAGAGGCCCCCGACGCCGCGTCGCTTCAGGGGCAGCTCAAGACGTTCTCGGCCGTGTTCGACGGCGACCCGATCGACGAGCGCGCCTACATCGAGGTCGCGGTGGGATCGACGGGTGCCGACACCACGTACACCAACCCGACGTCACCGCAGTTCGTCGACGAGTTGCGCGACTTCATGTGGCATCAGGAAGAGCCCATGGTCAGCACCGGCCCGTACGCGCAGTGGTGTGTCATGCGCCTCGCCCGCGAGCAGGTCACGGTCCTGCTCGACGGCCAGGGCGGCGACGAGCTGCTCGCGGGGTACGTCCCGTACCAGCTCGTGTACCTGCGCGAGCTGTGGAAGACAGGGAAGCGCGAGGAGCTGCGCCACGAAGCGCTCGCCGCGCGCGACGTGCTGGCGCCGCTCGTCAAGCGGCGCCTCGCGCAGCGCCGCAAGCGCTTCGGAGTCAAGGGCGCGCTCGCCCCGCGCTTTCTCGCGCGCGCGCGCGACCCGGGCTACGGCCGCTCGCAGGACGACCTCAAGCTTCGGCTCCTGCAGGACCTCCTCACGTACAGCCTGCCGTGCCTGCTCCGGTACGAGGACAGGAACTCGATGGCCTTCTCGGTCGAGAGCCGTGTCCCGTATCTCGACCAGGAGCTCGTGGAGCACATCCTCAGCCTTCCGTCGAATGTCATCGTGCGCGACGGCTGGAGTCGCTGGATCCTCCGCGAGGCGCTCAAGGGCACCCTGCCCGAGAAGATCCGCCGCCGGCGCTGGAAGGTCGGCTTCACGACGCCCGAGATGCGCTGGATCAAGGCGCGCCGCGCGGCGTTCACGAGTCTCTACCAGTCACCCGCCTTCCAGTCGCGCCCGTTCTGGCGCGGGGAACAGGTGCTCGACGCCTTCCGTCGCTGCTGCAAGGGCGAGGTCGAGGACTCGTGGTTCTTCTGGCGGGCGATCAACGTCGAGCTGTGGCTGCGTGAGTTCTGCGACCGCCCGGTCGTCGTCGAAGGCGCCGACCTCGCGGCGGCGCTGACCGCGCCGGTCGAGGTCGGCCCCAGGCGCCGCGGTTCGGTCGCCGACGCGGGGGACGCCCTCGTCCCCGCGCTGCTCGAGGCGGGCGACGCCCGGAGCGGGGCAGCGCGCCGCTCCATAGCCGAGCGTCTGCTGGGCGCGTACCAGCCGAACGAGATGAAGCACCTGTTCGCGGCGGTCGACGGGACGGTGTTCGCCCGGCTGCCCGTCAAGACTGACCTCGTGGGAAAAGGCGACGACCTCGACGACCTGTTCCGCCGGCAGGTGCTCCCGCACGTCCTGCCGGACGACGTCGTCGCTGTGGCCGAGAAGCCCGTCGCGGCCAGCCAGGGCCGCTCGTATCCCATCGCCGAGATCGAGCCGACGCGGCTGGCGCGCGTGCTGAGTAAGGCGGTGACTCGCACGCCGCACGGCATCGGGCTCGGCATGCCCGAGACGATGCAGCTGGCGCTCGACGAAGCCGGAGCGCCGCGGATCATCGTCGCCGCCGCCGCCGCGGCGGCCGGCCGCGTCGTCGGCACGCGCGGCCTGTTCTACAAGATCGCCGGCCCGACCGTCGAGGCGATCGACGGCCCCACGCCGTACACGCTGCCGCCGCACAACACGCACGCCAAGCTCGGCCCCGCCGACCCTGACGGCGTGGCCGCCCGGCTCTCGGCGCTGCTCTCGCGGGAGGCTCCACGGGTCGCGGCGGCCGGAAACGGGCGTCCGGCCGTCGTTGGCGTCGCCGTCATCGACGCCAGCGACCTCGACGTGCACGTCCTCGGGGCGTCGCCGGGCGTCGATCCGGCCCTCGTCCGACGGCTCATGCTCGACAACCCCTTGGGCCAGGGCCACGAGCAGACGCCCGTGGCCATCCTGCGGCCGCTCGGGCGTCTGCCGCGCTGACGCCGGCGCTGTCGCGCCGTCCCCGCGGCGAGGCCGGCGTCAGTCCTTGGTGACTCGTATGATGACGTCCCGGGGCAGGGCGAGGCCGGCCGCTACCTCGATCGCCTTGAGGATGCCCGTCGGCACGGGGCAGGCGGCGTGGGCGCAGTGCAGGCGCGCGAGCTCGTAGGTGAGTGGCCCGTCGCCGCGAAACGTGATCTCGCGGAACGGATCCACGTCCGTGAGCGCAGCGGCGAGCTTGCGGATGTGCTCGCAGTCGCTCTCGATCGTCACCGTCAAGGCGCGGCCCTCTCCGGCGATATGGACCGTCGTCGAGAAGCCACAGATGCCGGCGTCGACATGCGCAGTCGCCATGAACTCCTCCTTGAGATCGTCGGTCGTCTTCCGACCTCGCGTACGGGTGCGCGGGCGTCACCGCGTCGAACCGGTGATACCCCCGTCGAGTATCGAGGCAATCCCCAGGAAGGCGGGCGGTAAGCGCCGCACCCAACCTTCAAGCAAGAGATGAGGAAGCTAACGGCATACTAACGTTGTCATCTCGCGGACCGGGGGTAGGATGGCGTCACCTCTTGACCGAGAAGGTTCGCCGGAACGAGACAGAGGCGCCCGGATGCAAGGTCCGGAAGAGCGGCCGGCCGCAAGGTCGAGCCGCTCTTTTTGCGTGTGTGAGTCGCCTCTTCTCGTGCTCGTCGCCGCTGGCCGTCCAAGGCGGTGTGCCCTGTCCCTGACTCATCGGCGCCGTCTTGACGCACGCCCTTGAAGTCCCCGCTACAATGCGGGTGGAACCGTCGCTCTTGTTGACTGGTCGACTCGAATCACCCTTTGCAGCGCTGGGGAATGGCCATGTCAAGATCGTGTGCGGATTGAAGGAGATCCGACGAAGCGCGGGCGGCGCCAGAGGGGGCGCGTGCAAGGGAGGAGGGGAGCGTGAGGGCGTGCCGGTGAGCGAGGGACACGCGCGGCGGCGTGCCGCCGCCCCCGGCGTCCGCGACGAGCAGACAGCCGTCGTGCTGGGCGCCCTCTCGCCGACGGCGCGGCGCATCCTCACGGCCGCCTTTCGCGTGCTCGAACGCGACGGATACGAAGGGCTCTCTCTGCGCCGCATCGCCGCCGAGGCCGGCGAGACGCGCTCGCTGATCGCCTACCACTTCGAGAACAAGGCCGGCCTGGTGGCGACGCTCGTCGACTCGTTGTGGCACGACGCCGACGTCAGGCTGGAGCATGAGGTCAAGGCCCTCGTCGCCGACCCACGGGGCCGGTTGTTCGCCCTCACCGGCCTGCACCTCCGCCTGGCCCGGCAGTCCGGGCTCTACCGGACCTACTTCGACCTGCTTCCCCACATCCTCCGCGACGACGACGCGCGTTCGCGTCTTACCAGGACCTACCGCTCGTACCGGCGCATCGGGGAGCTCTGCCTCGCGCCGGCAGTGGGTGAGCGCGCCGACCCCCTCGCGCTGGCGACCCTGCTGCTGGCCGCCGGCGAGGGTCTCGGCGTGCAGGTGTTGCTGGACGGCGACGACCGCGTCGCGGTCGCGGCCTTCGCGCTGCTGGAACGGCAGGTCGTCGCCCACCTGGGTCTTGGGCGGCCGCCGGCCGGCTCTGCGCCGCCGGCCTCGGCGACGGGTCCTGTCACCGCGGGCGGGGAGGACGCCTTCTTGCGGGGCCTCCCCGACCCGACCGTCGGGCTGGTGCCGGCCGCCGGCCGCGTACTCCGCGCGGCGCTCGCGCTGCTCAACGACGAGGGACCGCAGGCGCTCACGGCCGAGATGCTGGCCGCGAGGTCAGGCGAGCCGCCTTCGTCGGTCTTCTACTACTTCGGCGACAAGCACGGGCTGCTTGCCGCGGTCCTGGCGGCCGGAGAGCAGCGACTGGGCCAGGCCATTCTCAGGGCGGCCAGGCCGGTCGTGGCACGCTCGCCGGGCCCGGTCGCCGTGGCGGACCTGACGGCGAAGCTCTTCGCGCAGCAGGGCTGGATGAGGACCTTCTTCAACTCCTTTCCGCTGACGCAGCGCGACGCCGAGCTCCACCGGATCGAGGCCGATTTCACCCACTTCCTGCGCGACAGCCTCGCCGCGTATCTTCGCCGGAGCGGCGTGCCCGAGGCCGACCTCATGCCGCTCTCGTGGCTCTGCCTTGGACTTATGTACGGGCTCGCGATCCAGCGTCTGGTGGACAGGAACGGCACGCCCGTGGCCGAGACCATTGAGACGTGGCGTGCCCTGCTCGCCCAGAGCGCCGCCGCCGCGGGTGAACCCTCAAGCACTGCGTGAGGAAGCAAACGGGGTACTAACGTTGTCATCTCGCGGACCGGGGGTAGGATGGCGTCACCTCTTGATCGAGAAGGTTCGCCGGAACGAGACAGAGGCGTCCGGATGTAAGGTCCGGAAGAGCCGCCGGTCGCGAGGCCGTGCGGCTCTTTTTTCTTCGCAGCGGTCCCATTTGACGATGTCGCGGCGTGCCGGCGCGCTGCCGTCCGAGAGGGAGGCGCGTCGGCGCGAGTGACCCTGCCGTATGGCCTGGCGGCGAGGGCCGACCCGCAAGGTCAGCCCTCCCGCGCGGCCGCCACGGCGACGCGCTCGCCGTCCCGGGATCCTGCGTCCGGCTGCCCGGCGTCGCGCTCTGCCCGGGCGCACCGGTGGCGCAGGTACATGACGTCGCCGTGCAAGTCG
The DNA here is from genome assembly GCA_002347645.1 of Thermoleophilia bacterium UBA2241. Lineage (GTDB taxonomy): Bacteria > Actinomycetota > Thermoleophilia > UBA2241 > UBA2241 > UBA2241. The sequence continues at coordinate 67,518 of DDYF01000013.1, forward strand.
CGGATGGTGCGGAAGGCGGTGCGCTGGAAGTCCATTGCCTCGTCGAGTGCGGCCTCCGCCTTCTCGGCGCGAGCCCTCCAGTAGGTGACGACATCGGTGCGAGCGTCGGTCGAGTCGATGCGGATGTCAGGCATCGGGCACCTCCACGTCGGCCCGTCGTTCGGAGTGGCAGGAGCGGGTGGAGTCGGCCGGCGTGCGCCGGGAGGTGCGATCGCCTCCGCGACGCGAGACCCGATCGCGGGCGATCGACGCCGTCCGCCGGCCAGTGCTGGGGAACTCCTCGTGGGCGTTCACGGCCGAGACGGCTCGCGGCACGTGTGGCGCCGTGAAGGTCGAGCGAGAAGGATCGTGGACGGATCCGGTCAGGTCCGATGAGCGACCGTCGTAGAACGACAACAGAAAGACCACCGCGGCCTCCTTTCGCAGAGCCCAGACGGCCGGCTCTTCTCAGGGAGGCTTCCCGGTGGTCTTTCCACCTTGATTCCGTCAGAAGCCTGCTGCCTCCGTCTCCGTCTCCGTCCGCGGGACCTCAGCAGCGCGTTGTGGGGCAGTTCTTACGGGAACGGGTGAGCCTTGTCAAGAGCCGGTAGGCGGTCCTCCGGGCCTTTCTCCCAGCGCGTCCGCGCCACGTTGCACAGCCGCGCCCACAGGACGCAGGCGCATCCGGGAGATGGGTGCCACGAGACGTCGACGCAGACGGGCGAGTCGCACGGGTCGCCCGGCGAGACGTGGCGGAGGGACGTTCCACGAGCGTTTCACAAGGAAGAGAGCTGGTGCCCCCAACGGAATTCGAATCCGTGCTGCCGGCTTGAAAGGCCGGTGTCCTAGGCCGCTAGACGATGGGGGCACGCGAGGCGCAGGCCATTATAGCGGCCGCGGGCGTGCCACGCTGCGAGGACGGGCGTCGCGGGGCGCCTCGGCCGCCCGTACGCAGCCCGTCTACAGGCGCGACGTCTGGAACGTGTCGCCGCGCTGGACGTCGCCGGTGTCGTAGCCCAGCTTGAACCAGCGCATGCGCTGTGCCGACGTGCCGTGCGTGAAGGTGTCGGGCACGGCGTACCCTTGGCCTTCCTTCTGGATCTTGTCGTCGCCGATCGCCGTCGCCGCGTTGAGCGCCTCTTGGAGGTCGCCTCGTTCGACGACCCCCAGCTTCTTGTCGGCGTAGTGCGCCCAGATGCCGGCGAAGAAGTCCGCTTGAAGCTCGAGCCGCACCGAGAGCTCGTTGGCCTCGCGCTGGCTCACGCGTCGCTGGCGCGTGTGGACGGCGTCGAGGATGCCGAGCTGCTGCTGCACGTGGTGCCCGATCTCGTGGGCGATCACGTAGGCCTGGGCGAAGTCGCCCGGCGCGCCGAACCGTTGGCTGAGCTGGGTGAAGAAGCCGAGGTCGATGTACACGGTCTGGTCACCCGGGCAGTAGAACGGGCCCGTGTCGGACGAGGCCGACCCGCACGCCGTCTCGACGTAGCCGTCGAACAGCACCAGCCTGGCCTCGTCGTAGGTCCGGTTCATCTTGCGGAACTCGGTGCGCCAGACCTCCTCGGTGTCGGCGAGGACGACGGAGACGAACTTCGCAGCGTCGTCCTGCTGCTCCTGCGTCAGGCCGCTGCCCGGCGACTCTGGGGCGGGGGTGACCGACGACGGATCGCCGCCCATGAACATGACGAGCAACAAGATGATGACGCCGGCGATACCGCCCACGCCCCCGAGGGCGACACCCTTGCCTCCCATGCCGCGCCTGTCTTCGACGTTCTGGCTGCCCCTGCGGCCGCGCCACTGCATCGCGCCCCTCCTCTCTTCGGGGCGCTGATCGTGCGTCCCCGCGAGCAGTTTAGCGCATGGGGCTCGGGAGCGTCGCGCGCCCGCGGGGGAGGCATGCGGGTGTCCCCGGTGTACAGTTGGCGGAGCGATCCTGAGGAGGTCCTTCCGTGAAATACGTGCGCATGCCGATCGAGGTCGAATCCCCCGAGGAGTTCGGCTACGACGCCATCAAGTACAACCTCGCCGAGAGCTCGGTCCGTGACCGGACCCTGAGCGGGCTCGGCATCGACCTGGGCGACATGGTGCTGTTCTACGGTGAGCACATGGGCCACAAGGGCCTCCTGGAGCTGATCGCGCAGGCGAGCAGCGGGCCGTCCGGCGTAGTGGAGCCGGACGAGGTGCTCGTCGCGGCGGGTGCCGCGCAGGCGCTCTTCATCATCGCCACGACGCTGCTGGAGAAGGGCGATCACCTCGTCGTCGTGCGCCCCAACTATGCGACCAACATCTTCACGCCGCGCGCGATCGAGGCCGACATCAGCTACCTCGAGTTGGCCTTCGAAGAGGGCTGGAAGATCGACGTCGACAAGCTCATGGCCCTCACGACGCCGGCGACGAAGTACGTGAGCGTCACCGTGCCCCACAACCCGACGGGCCAGATGATGGACGAGGCCGAGCTGCGACGCCTCGTCGAGATCGTCGAGATGCGTGGCTGCAGGCTGCTCGTCGACGAGACCTACCGCGAGATGACCTTCGGCGAGACGCTGCCCTGCGCGGCGACACTCAGCGACCGCGCGATCAGCGTCTCGTCGCTCTCCAAGACCTACGGCATCCCCGGCATCCGGACCGGTTGGCTCATCTGCCGCGACCGCGAGCTCATGCAGACCTTCCTCGGCGCCAAGGAACAGATCGGCATCTGCGGCAGCGTCGTCGACGAGGAGATCGCCTACCAGGCGCTCAGGCAGCGTGACGCCTGGCTGCCCGAGATCCACGGTCGCATCGCGAAGGCGCTGGCGATCACGCGCGAATGGATGGCCGGCGAAGAGCTCATGGAGTGGGTCGAGCCGAAGGGCGGCGTGGTCGGCTTCCCGCGCATCAAGCCCGACGCCGCGGTCGACGTCGACACGTTCTACCGCGTGCTCACCGAGGACTTTGGCACCTACGTGGGTCCTGGCCACTGGTTCGAGCAGTCAAGGCGCCACTTCCGCCTCGGCTTCGGCTGGCCGACGCTCGACGAGCTGCGCGGCGGGCTNNGGGCGGCCTCACGGCCGCCCCGCCCGCGTCACGGGGTCAGCCGAGCCAACGGTGAACGTCGTTTCGATTGCGCGTCGTCTGTGCTATAACTTGCCCGTACGGTCTCGGGCATGGGGGGGTGTCGTGGTGGAGAAGGGACTTGGGTGGATCATGTTCGCGTGGATCATGTTGCTCACGGCGGGGGTGATGAACATCATCAACGGCATCGTGGCTCTGGACCGGACGAGCTTCTGGTCGGACTACGGGGCCGTCTACATCTACGGTGACCTGCGCACGTGGGGCTGGATTCTGCTCGCCTGGGGCATCGTTCTCATCATCGGTGCGGTGAGTGTGTGGCGTGGCGGCGAGATCGGTCGATGGATCGGTATCGTCGCAGCGATGATCAACCTCCTCATCCAGTTGGTCTTCCTGCCGGCCTACCCGTTCTGGGCGCTGACCATCATGGTTCTCGACGTCCTTATCATCTACGGTCTGGCCGTCTACGGGGGGCGCCCGCAGGAGACGTAACATCGCTCGACAACGGGCGAGCGTCTGCTCGACGAGATCGGCACGTCCTGGTCGAGCACCTCGAGGGCGTTCCGTTCGACCTCGTCGGTGACGCCGGCGTTCGTGATCCTCGAGGGCCGAGAGGCCCGTTGACACGTGCCCGGCATTCCTGTAGGAACCGCCGGTCGCTATAACGCAACCGGGGTGAGCGCGGGACCAGGTCGTGGCGGAGTGCCGCACGGCCTGCCTGCCCTTCGCCGCGACGAGGAAGAGGGCGGGGATGGGCGCAGAGGAGTGGACGGTCGTCGTGCTCGTCGTCGGGGCGCGCCTCGTGCTGCCGTTCGCGATCCCGTACTGGCCGCTTCCGGCCGCGGTGGCCTGCATGCTCCTGGACTCGGCCGACCAGAGCATCTTCCAGCAGTTCCCCGCCATCCCGCTCGAGGGTTACCAGTCGTACGACAAGAGCCTCGACATCTACTACCTGGCGATCATGTACCTCGCGACGCTGCGCAACTGGACGAGTCCCTGGGCGTTCAGGACGAGCTTCTTCCTCTACTACTACCGCCTCGTCGGTGTGGTCGCCTTCGAGCTCAGTCAAGTGCGCGCGCTGCTCTTCATCTTTCCCAACACCTTCGAGTACTTCTGGGACTTCATCGAGGCCGTGCGCATCGGGTGGGACTGGAAGCGCGTCGGCAAGTGGACGGCGATCGTCTCGGCGGCGCTCATCTGGATCTTCATCAAGCTGCCCCAGGAGTGGTGGATCCACATCGCCAAGCTCGACATGACGGACTTCATCAAGGAGAGCCTGTTCGGCGCCGAGGCGACCGACTCGTGGGGCACCGTGGTCGGCAACCGGCCCGTCGTGCTCGCGGCCATCGTCGTCGCCCTGCTAGTGCTCGTCGGCGTGATCTACTGGATCGTCACGCGCAAGGCGCCGGCGTTCGACCGCCGCGCCAGCTTCAGGGCGGATCCGCTGCCGCCCGAGTGCCAAGGTGCGGCGTTGTACCGCACGGCGCGGGCCGCGGAAGGCGTGTTCGACCGCGCGCTTCTCGAGAAGATCGTCCTCACGGGCCTCATCAGCCTGATCTTCGCGCAGTACCTCCTCAGCGACGAGGTGAAGAGCGCGTGGGTCCTCGGCTTCGTCGCCGTCTTCGTGACCGTGAACGCCTTCGCCAGCCAATGGCTGGCGCGTCGTGGACGGCAGTGGACGTCGGTCGCGGTCGAGCTCGCCGTCATGTTCGCCGTCAATTACGGGATCGTGGGCGTGCTGCTCCTGTTCGAGCGTGTCCTGGGCATGATCGAGCAGCGCGGCCCGGTGGGGACGCGGCTGTTCTTCGTCTTCCTCTTCACCGTGATCACGGTGCTCTTCGACCGCTACCACACGGTGTTCACGGCACGCGGGGTGCTGGCAAAGAAGAGCGAGGCGGGCGAGGCTGCCTGACGCGGCGCGCCCGGCGCCACACCAGGCACAGCGTCATCGCGCTGATGCCACGGTCGTCGATCCGCTGGAGGTAGATTAACTCCTGAAGTTCATCGCCATCCTCGTGGGGGCTATCGTCCTCGGATTCATCGTCGCGGGCATCGCCCTCATCGGCGAGCACGCGTTCCTCCTCTGGGTCGGCCTGATCGGCCTGGTGGTCTACGTCGTCTCGGGCTGGGTGATCGCGCGCCGCTCGCGCTGAGGGACCCGGCGTACGCTGAGCGCGCCAGCTGCCGGGGACGTCCCGCGGCACCTCGACGCCCGGGTAGTGGCGGGACCAGAAGCGTTCCATCTCGCGGGTGCTCGTCGACGGCCAGCCCCAGAGCGCGAGCTCCGGCTCGACCATGAGCTTGACCCCTAGATGGTTGATTCCACGCCCACACTCTCAGGCGCAGTAGTCGACGAGCG
>DDYF01000002.1 GCA_002347645.1 Thermoleophilia bacterium UBA2241
CATGATCTTGCCCGAGCGGGTCTTCGGAAGACCGGTCGCGGCGAACTGCATCTTGTCGGGCGTGGCGATGGGGCCCACGACCTTGCGCACGTGCACGGCGAGTTCCTTCTTGAGGTCGTCGCTCGGCTCGGCGCCCTGGTTCAGGACGACGTAGGCGTAGATGCCGGTGCCCTTGACCGAGTGCGGGTACCCCACGACGGCGGCCTCGGCGACGGCCGGGTGCGCCACCAGGGCGCCTTCGACGTCGGAGGTGCCGATGCGGTGTCCGGAGACGTTGAGCACGTCGTCGATGCGGCCCTTGAGCCAGTGGTCGCCGTCGGCGTCGATGGCGCAGCCGTCACCGGTCGTGAAGAACCCCGGGAACATGGCGAAGTACACTTCCTTGAAGCGCTTGCCCTCGACGTCGCCCCACGTGCCGCGGATCATGCCGGGCCACGGGTGGGTGATGACGAGGTGACCGGACTCGTCCACGGCGGCGGGCTCGCCCTTGTCGGTGAGGACCTTGGTGCGGACGCCGAAGAACGGACGGCAGGCAGAACCCGGCTTGAGCGTCGAGGCGCCCGGCAGCGGGGTGATCATGAGGCCGCCGGTCTCGGTCTGCCACCACGTATCGCACAGCGGGATGCGGCTCTTGCCGACCTTCTCGTAGTACCAGAGCCAGCTCTCGGCGTCGATCGGCTCGCCGACCGAACCCATGACGCGCAGCGTCGACATCGCGTGCTTCTCAGGCCACTCGTCGCCCTGGCCCTTGAGGCTGCGGATGACGGTCGGCGCCGTGTAGACGGTCGTGGTCTTGTGCTTCTCGACGACCTGCCAGTAGCGGTCCGGTTCGGGGTACGTCGGCAGGCCCTCGAAGACGACGGTGGTGACGCCGTTGGCCAGCGGTCCGTACACGCAGAAGCTGTGCCCGGTGATCCAGCCGATGTCGGCGGTGCAGAAGTGGATGTCGTCGTCGTGCAGGTTGAAGACGTACTTGGCCGAGTCGTGCGCGAAGAGCAGGTAGCCGCCGGTGCTGTGCAGCACGCCCTTGGGGGTGCCGGTCGAGCCCGACGTGTAGAGGATGAAGAGCGGGTGCTCGGCGTCGACCGGCACCGGCGGGCAGTCCGTCGTGATGTCCGGGGCGGCCATCTCGTCGTGGTACCAGACGTCGCGGCCTTCCTGCATCGGGACGTCGCCGTCGACACGCTTGATGACGATGACCTTCTTGACCGTCGTCTCGCCGCTGATGGCGACGTCGGCGTTGGTCTTGGAGGCGGTCGTCTTGACGCCGCGGTGGCCCTTGTCGGCGCAGATGAGGACCTCGGCGCCGCAGTTGTCGATGCGGGCCTTGAGGGCCTCGGCCGAGAAGCCGCCGAAGACCATCATGTGGATGGCGCCGATGCGCGCGCAGGCCAGCATGACGATCGGCAGCTCGCCGATCATGGGGAGGTACAGGGCGACGCGGTCGCCCTTCTTGACGCCGTGCTTCTTGAGCACGTTGGCGAACTTGCTGACTTCGTCGAGGAGCTCCTTGTAGGTCCAGGTCTTCGTGTCGCCGGGATCGCCCTCGAAGACCAGGGCCGGCTTGTCTCCCTTGCCGGCCTCGACGTGGCGGTCGAGGCAGTTGTACGAGGCGTTGAGCTCGCCGCCCTCGAACCACTTGACGTACGGGATCGGATCGAAGCTCCAGTCGAGGACCTTGTCCCACTTCTTCGTCCAGACGAGCGCGTCCTCAGCGCGCTCTGCCCAGTAGCCCTCCGGGTCCTCGACCGAGCGCTTGTACAGAGCCTCGTACTCGTCGATGCTCTTGATCCAAGCGTTCTTCGCGAACTCGGGGTCCGGTGGGAACAACTTCGGCTGGTCTGCCACCCTGGTCACCTCCAGTGAGCCTTCACTCGTCTTGCCCTGTGTCTTGGCGCGGCGTCCCCAGCGAGGACGGCTCGTGCCCTGTTTCCGTGCTGCCGCCTGCGCTGGCAGGGCTGCAGGGGGACCCGCTGGGACCGGGCGGGAGAGCGGACGAGAAGGTCCGATCGCCCGGGTTCATATGGTCGGGCCAGTCGGCCACGCTACATCCAATCCAGACGCACTTCAACCCGTCGCGGCCCGTTTCATCACTTGGGCCAAACGACCCGGCGGTGGGTGGACGGCGGGAGGAGAAAGGGCGGTGCGTTGGGGGCGTGAGCGCGGTGCGCTGGTGGGCGATGTTGGGTTTGAACCAACGACCTCCCGCGTGTGAGGCGGGCGCTCTCCCGCTGAGCTAATCGCCCACAGAGGGGGAGCACACGATACCAGAAGGCCCCGGGGCCGAAAACCCTCGGAGGCCGGCGCTCGCACGGGGCCGGCGCCGGCGCATGTTGCCGCCGGCCCCGTGCGGGGAACCATGGCTGCGGAGGCGGTCGACCGCGGGCGCAAGCGCCTTGACGGCGGACGTGACTCAGACGCTGCGCACTGCCTACCGGGACATCGGTCTGGTTGTGGGCCCGCAGATGCGGCGCCTGTTCGGCCAGGCGCCCGGGCGGCGCCCTGAGTGGGCGGTGGTCGACCTGGTCTCGGGCCAGTGCGGCCGCGCTCGCGACGTGGTCGCCGAGGATCTGTTCGGGAGCATCCCGCCCCATTGAGAGGTCACGCGGGTCGAGACGGCGGCGGTGCGCGTGCTCAGTTACCTCGAGGGGATCGAACTGCGGCGCGGCTGAGCGCGGAGCGCGACGGCCGCGCCCGTCCGCGTCACGGCCCTCCCGCCGATGTCGCCACCGTCGCGTCGTCCTCCTCGAACAGCCCCGCGGTGCGGATCTGGCGGACTGCCTCGACGGCGACCGCCGCGAGCGGGGCCGAGACGACGCCGCCGACCGGTCCCGCGAGGATGGTCCCCGCCATCGTGACGAACAGCACCACGATCGGGTGCAGGTTGAGGCTCGCCCCCAGTGCGAGCGGCTGGACGACCCACTGCCCTGGGCCGTTCGCGGCCAGGACGAGGACGAGCATGATGAGCGCGTCCGCCGGCCCGCCGCCGGCGAACGCGATGAGAACGGCGAACGCGCCGCCGATGAAGGCGCCGATGAACGGCACGTAGTTGGTGAAGAGCATGACGACGCCGAGGACGAAGGCCAGCGGCGTACCCATGGTGAGGGCCCCGATGCTCACGACCAGCGCGTTGACGACGCCGACGATGGTGGTGCCGACGAAGTAGCCGCGGATGCTCTTCGCGCTGTAGGCGAGCGTGCGCGCGCCGATCTCCTGCGATGCCCCGAGGTGGCCGCTCATCCAGCGGCTGAGCTGGCGGCTGTCTTTGATGAGGAAGAACAGGATGTTGACGGCGAGCACCACGACCAGCACCAGCGTCGCCATGGAGCTCAGCCCCGCCGTGACGCGCGGCGCGACTCCCCTGACGAGCATCTGCCAGTTGTCGCGGACGCTCGTCTCCAGCGAGCTCACGAGGTCGCCGCCCCACCCCTGCTCGTCGAGCCAGTCCGCGACGTCGCCGGCGGCCTTGGCCAACTGGTCGCCGATCTCCGACGCCTGGTTCACGACCTGGACGACGATGAGGAGGATCAGGCCGATGCCGACGACGACGACCAGCAGTGTGCACAGCAGGGCGCCGATCCAGCGCTTGACCCCGTGCCGCTCGAGCCGGTCGGCGACCGGCGAGAGCATGGCAGCGAGCAGGCCGGCGATGACGAACGGGATGATGATGGCCTGCGTGGCGCTGATGAACCAGGCGACCGTCGCGATGATGACGAAGATCCCGATCGCGTACCAACTGGACGTCCCGATGAGGCGCAGCCACGACGGGATCTGCCAGCGCTCATGCCCGCCGTGCCGCCGGCCGTCGACGGCGGGGTCGTGCTCCTCGGGCGCGAGATCGGGTCGGTCGGTCAGCGGGGGACTCCTTTCGCGGCGTGGGCCGTCAGGCGCGCCGGTGGCTGCTCACGGATTCGGCGCGCGCCCTGACGGCCCTGCACAGCTCGTCGAAGCCCGCCTGCGACTGCCGCATGGCCTTTCCGAGGAACGGCAGCAGCAGGCCGGTGACCTCTTCGCGCGTGCGGAAGCGCGACCGTCCTTCGGAGAGGTCCTCGACGAGCAAGGCGTGGTCGCCGTCGAACAGGCCGGGGAGGAACCACCGGCCCTTCCATCGCAGCTCGCGGCCGGGAACGACCGTGGCGACGCGCGCGGCGAAGGTTATGGGCTTTCTTCCGGGCGCGCGGATCGTGACCTTGAGGTCGGCGCCCTCGCGCAGCTCTCCGTCGAGGGCGGTGACGAACGGGTTCCACTCGCCGTACCGCGCCGTGTCGGCGAGGACCTCCCAGACGCGGGCCGCCGGCGCGTCGATCTCGATGCTTGCGTCAAGGATCTGCACGGTGGACCTCCATCCTCTAAGGCCGGCTCTCCGCGCCGGCGGGCGTGAAGCACTGGATGCGGTGGTTGCCCATGTCGGCCACGTACAGGCGCCCGTCGGGGCCGAGCGCGATGCCGCGTGGCCCGTCGAACCGGCCGGGCGCGATGCCCTCACGGCCCCACGCGCCGAGTGGAGCGTACCCGGGAGAGAATTCCTCCACGCACTGGCCGCGGAACTCGCTGACGAGGACGCGGCCGTCGCGTGCCACGGCGATGCCGCGCGGCCCGCGGAACTCGCCCGGGCCTTCGCCCCAGCCGCCCAGCACGGCGATGAAGGCGCCGTCGGCGGCGAAGACCTGGACGCGCTGGTTGGCCGAGTCGGTCACGAAGACGCGCCCGTCCGGAGCCGTCGCCACGTCCTTGGGTTGCCGGAACCGCCCCTCCTTGTCGCCCTCGCTCCCCCAGGTCGAAAGGTACCGGCCGTCGGCCGTGAAGCGCTGGATGCGGTGTGCCAGCTCGTCACTCACATAGACCGAGCCGTCGGGTCCCGCGGCGATGCCTCGCGGCCGCAGGAACTCGCCGGGGCCGTCGCCCTCGTGGCCCCAAGCGCGGGTGAAGGTGCCGTCGGGCTCGAACGCCTGCACGCGATGGTTCTGGGTATCGCTCACGTAGACCGTGTCGTCGGGTCCGACGGCGATGCGGCTCGGAACTCGGAACTCACCGTCGGCCTCTCCCTTACGTCCCCAGACGGCCACCAGATCGCCGTCGCCGGTGAACTTCTGCACGCGGTGGTTTCCGCGGTCGGCGACGTAGACGGACCCGCCCCCGTCGACGGCCACGCCCTTCGGCTGGTCGAACTCGCCCGGGTCGTTGCCGCGCGATCCCCACGCGAAGGCGAAGACGTACCGCGTCGGGGCGGCCGCGGCCGATGCCGGCGACGGGTGCGCGCCGGGCTCGTCGCTCGCGCCGCAGGCGGCGAGCGCGTGGCCGGCGAGCACGAGAGCCGCGCACGACCCGGCGGCGAGGACGACACGCGCCGCGCTGCGCAGCGCCGCGAGGGCACCGGAGAGCGCTCCTCGCCCGGCGTTCGCGGCGCAGGCGGGAGACGCTCGACTGCGCGGGCGTGTCGGGAGGGGGGGCGTCACGGCCGCGGACCTGGCATGGGCGTCATCTCATCTTCCCGGGTCCTTGCCCTTCAGCCGGTAGACCTCGCGCGCGCTCTTGTGGATGTGCTTCCAGCGCCGCTCCTCTTCGGCACGCAGGCGGGCATCGGTCCTCATCGCCGCGACCTGCGCTTCCCGCAGCAGCTTGTGCCAGCTCGAGAGGCGCTCTTCCGGCAGCTCGCCGGCCTCGACCGCGGCCGTGACGGCGCATGCCGGCTCGCCCGTGTGCGTGCAGTCGCGAAAGCGGCACCCCTCGGCCAGCGCGGTGATGTCGGCAAAGGCGGTGGCGATGCCGTCCTGCGCGTCGATCATCGCCACGGCGCGCATCCCGGGCGTGTCGAGCAGCACGCCTCCCCCCGGGAGCGGCACGAGCTCGCGGGTCACCGTCGTGTGACGGCCCTTGCCGTCACTGGCGCGGACCTCACGTGTCGCCTGCCGTTCCTCGCCGAGCAGCGCGTTGATGAGGGTCGACTTCCCGACCCCGGACGGGCCGATCAGGGCGACGGTCTGACCTTCGCGCGCGTACGCGCGTGAAGACTCGATGCCGGTGCCGGCGGTCGCGCTCGTGGCGAGGACGTCGACCCCGAGGGCGACCTCACCCACGCCGGCGACCCGTCGCTCGGTCTCCGCCGCGTCGACAACGTCGCACTTGGTGAGGACGACGACGGGGATCGCACCGCTCTCCCACGCGAGCGCCAGCTCGCGTTCGATGCGGCGCAGGTTGGGCGCCGGCTCGATGGGGTGGACGACGAAGACGGTGTCGACGTTGGCGGCGATCACCTGCCTCGCCGACGACTCGTCGGAGGCGCCCCGTGTGAACGCCGAGGAGCGCGGGAGCACGCCCTCGATGAGCGCCGTGCGGTGCGTCGGCGCGGGGTCGAGCACGACCCAGTCGCCGCACGCCGGCGCACCGGCGTCGGTATCACGGCGCAGCCGCGCCGAGGGCTCGGCGCGCACGAAGCCGCCCGCCGCGGCCACGATCGCGATGCCGCGGTCGCTGCGCAGGACCCGGGCGGGCACGTGGCCCGCCTTCGCCTGCGCCTCGAACAGCACGCGCCAGCGGTCGGAGTAGCCGAGGGATTCGAGAGTGGGTCCGGCGGCCGAGCCGCCGGAGATTGGGTCGTCGGTCAACGCGGGGTTCCTTCCCGTCGAGGCGCCCCGCGCGCGCTCAGCGGCGGTGCACCGGAGTGGAGACGACGTCGAGATGACGCGCCTGCGGCGCGCGTGCGGCCGTATCGGTCATCTGCTTCGCCTCCTCTCCCAGGGTGACCTGATGGACGGGGGGACTCGCCTCCCACCAAGGGACGGAGTGTCCGTGCGCCGTTCTCGCGTGAAGCAGCTCCGTCGCCCAGGCTCAGCCTCCGCTGGCAACTATACCGTGGATGGCACGCTCGAGCAGCACGCGGGCCTGCGCGTCTTCGGACTCGCTGGTCATCGTCGGTGAGCTGTGCGGTCGGGAATCACTAAGGTAGCGGGCACCACCGGCCGACGTTCATGGTGAGTGGTATGCGGTGGTGCACTGACAGATCCGGGCGCGGGTGCGCTCGCGCGGCGATCGTCCTCGTTCTGGGGACGATCGCTCTTCTCGCCGCCGCCTGGGTCGCGCCGCGTACGAGCGAGGCGGTCGGGACGTGGGTCAAGTCGCGGACGGGCGTGACGACGCGCACGGTGACGATCGAGCCTGGTCTGGAAGTGGGACGGACGGTGCGTCCGGATCTCTCTCCGGCCGAGCGCCTCCTCAGCGCGCGCGAGGCCGGCGTCGCGACGCTCGATGTCGGCGAGTCCTTCACGATGCTCGGTCTCATGTGCGATATGCCGGCGGGCGAGGGGGAGGTCGAGGTAGGCCTGCGCACGAGCCTCGACGGCCGTGAGTGGAGCGCCTGGTACGCGGCGCCGCTCGAGGTGGCCGGCGAGGACGGGACTTCCCCGCGAGCGTACACCGAGGCCCTGTGGAGCGGCGAGGGACGCTTCGTGCAGGTCTGCGCGGCGGCGGACGGCGAGGATGCCCCGCTCGCCCTCACCGGCGTCGAGCTCGTGGCGCTCGACACCGAGGGCGACGCGGGCGTCGTCGCGAGCGCCGCCGGCGCCCTACGCCGGGTCGCCGCCGCCGTCTCCGGTATCGATTTCGCCGCGCCGGCGCAGGCGGCCGTCGAGACACCTGCCTGGGTCACGAGGGCCGCTTGGGGCGCCGACGAGTCGCTGCGCACCGGCGAGCCGGCCTACGCGCCGGTGAAGATGGCCTTCGTCCATCACACCGCCGGGGGCAACACCTACACGAAGACGCAGGCGCCCTCGATCGTGCGCGGCATCTACGCGTACCACACCACCGGTCTCGGCTGGAACGACATCGGCTACAACTTCCTCGTCGACCGCTACGGGACCGTCTACGTCGGGCGCGCCGGCGGTCAGCGTCAAGGAGTGGTGGGGGCTCACGCCTACGGCTTCAACACGGGGAGCACCGGCGTCGCGGTCATGGGTACGTACACCGACGAGGCGCCTTCCGCAGCCGCCACGGACGCGCTCGCCCACCTGCTCGCGTGGAAGCTCGAACTGCACGGTCTCGATCCGCTGGCGAGCGCGAAGATGACCTGCGGAGCGACCGAGAAGTACGCGGTCGGGCAGATCCTGACCTTGCCCGTCGTGTCCGGACACCGCGACGCCAACTACACCGCCTGCCCGGGCGACTCGCTGTACGCGTCGCTCGCGGCCCTTCGCAGCACCGCGGCCGCGCGGATCAGGTCCTCCGCGGCGCCCGCGGCCCCCTACGTCGTCACCCTCGCGCTCTCGCAGGGCGAGGTCGTGCAGGACACCAGCGTGACCTACTCGGGCACGGCGCGCACGGCCGCGGGCGCGCCGGCCGCGGGCACGATCACCCTGCAGAAGCGCGCCCCCGGCGGCGCCTGGCTCGACTGGCGCACGGCCAGGCTCTCCGCGGGCGGCGCCTGGTCGGTGGCCGTGACCATGACCAACGCCCCCCGCGACTGGCAGTTCCGGGCGCGCCTGCCCGCCGACGGCGCCAACCTGGCCGGCACGAGCCCGGTCGCCGATCTGCGCGTGACGGCGCCCGCGGCCCCCTACGTCGTCACCCTGGCGCTCTCGCAGGGCGAGGTCGTGCAGGACACCAGCGTGACCTACTCGGGCACGGCGCGGACGGCCGCGGGCGCGCCGGCCGCGGGCACCGTCACCCTGCAGAAGCGCGCCCCCGGCGGCGCCTGGCTCGACTGGCGCACGGCCAGGCTCTCCGCGGGCGGCGCCTGGTCGGTGGCCGTGACCATGACCAACGCCCCCCGCGACTGGCAGTTCCGGGCGCGCCTGCCCGCCGACGGGCTCGCCAACCTGGCCGGCACGAGCCCGGTCGCCGATCTGCGCGTCACGGCGCCCGCGGCCCCCTACGTCGTCACCCTGGCGCTCTCGCAGGGCGAGGTCGTGAAGGACACCAGCGTGACCTACTCGGGCACGGCGCGCACGGCCGCGGGCGCGCCGGCCGCGGGCACCGTCACCCTGCAGAAGCGCGCCCCCGGCGGCGCCTGGCTCGACTGGCGCACGGCCAGGCTCTCCGCGGGCGGCGCCTGGTCGGTGGCCGTGACCATGACCAACGCCCCCCGCGACTGGCAGTTCCGGGCGCGTCTGCCCGCCGACGGGCTCGCCAACCTGGCCGGCACGAGCCCGGTCGCCGATCTGCGCGTCACGGCGCCCGCGGCCCCCTACGTCGTCACTCTCGCGCTCTCGCAGGGCGAGGTCGTGAAGGACACCAGCGTGACCTACTCGGGCACGGCGCGCACGGCCGCGGGCGCGCCGGCCGCGGGCACCGTCACCCTGCAGAAGCGCGCCCCCGGCGGCGCCTGGCTCGACTGGCGCACGGCCAGGCTCTCCGCGGGCGGCGCCTGGTCGGTGGCCGTGACCATGACCAACGCCCCCCGCGACTGGCAGTTCCGGGCGCGTCTGCCCGCCGACGGCGCCAACCTGGCCGGCACGAGCCCGGTCGCCGATCTGCGCGTGACGGCGCCCGCGGCAGTCACGCAGGAGGTGGCCTTCTCGATCAGCGGACGCGGCTGGGGTCACGGCGTCGGCATGTCTCAATGGGGCGCCCGCGGTCTCGCGGCGCAGGGTTCCGACTACAAAGCCGTCCTGAAGCACTACTACACGGGCGTCGGCTTCGCCGACGTGGGCAAGCCCACCGTGCGCGTCCTCCTGCGCGCCGGCCTCACCGTCGTGAAGCTCACGTGCCTCGAGCCGTTCACCGTGCGCGGCACCGGCGATGCGGTGACGATCCCTGGCGGCACGACGGCGACCACGACGCTGGCAGACGGCAAGTACCGCGTGGTCGCGGGGACCTGGTCGCGCGACTTCGGTGCCGCGCTGACGTTCGCGCCCACGAAGGGTCAGCTCACGGTGCTCACCGCGACCGATGCCGGCATCGTCGGGTCGCACCGGGGCACGATCCGCGTCCTCGAAGCGGGCGGGAAGCTGCAGATGATCAACGACGTGGGCATGCAGTCGTACCTGCGTGGGGTCGTCCCCCACGAGATGCCGGCCTCGTGGCCGGCGGCGGCGCTCGAAGCGCAAGCCTGCGCTGCGCGCGCCTACGCCGAGCGCGCGCGCCGGCAGGCCACCGGCAGCTTCGACCTCTACTGCGACACGCGGTCGCAGGTCTACGGCGGCGTGACGGCCGAGGACCCGCGCAGCGACGCCGCGGTCGTCGCCACGGTCGGCGTTGTCCCCAGCGTCGGTGGTGCGCCGATCCAGGCCCTCTACTTCTCCTGCTCGGGCGGGCAGACCGAGAACGTCGAGCTCGCCTGGCAGTCGACGCCGGTGTCGTATCTCAAGGCGGTCGATGACCCTTACGACGACGTCGCGCCGCTGCACACCTGGGGCCCGCTGTCACGGACACGTGCGGAGCTCGAGGCGGCGCTCGGGTCGGCCGTCAAGGGCTCGCTGCTGGCCATCAGCCGCGTCGAGCGTGGCGTCTCTCCGCGCATCGTGAAGGCGGCGATCGTCGGCAGCGGCGGGACCACCTTTCTGCACGGCACCACGCTGCGCACGAGGCTCTCCCTGAACAGCACCTGGGCGACGTTCACGAGCCTGTCCATCGCTCCGCGCGCCGGTGACCGGGTGTCCGTGCGGGCCGGTGACGCGGTGGCTCTCGAGGGCCGCATCTACCCGGCCCTTGCCGAGGGCGCCGCCGTCACGCTCTACAGCGACAGCGACGGCACGTGGCGGAGTGAGTCGGTCGTCACGAGCCGTCACACCCAGGCGCTCCCGGACGGGTCCAGCGCGGCTTACTCGGCGTACCACCTGACGGTCACCCCCTCGGTGACCACGCGCTACTACTTCGCGCGGGGCGGCGCTGTCTCGCCGACGACGACGATCACGGTCGGGGACTGAGACCGGTCCGGCTCGGGCCGGCCCGCCTCACGCCATCGCTCAGCGCACCCGGCGCCCGAGGTCGAGGGTGAAGTAACGCTGACCGCTCGCTGACCTGGCGACGCCGACGCCGACGTTGCGCAGGTTCGCCTTGAGGATCACCTGGCGATGCGGCCTGCTGCTCATCCACAGGCAGACGGCGCCGCTCGGGGTCGCGAGGAGGGTCCCGGCTCGCGCACGGGCGACGTTCTCCCCGGCGCTCCAGAAGCGGTAGCCGGCGCGCTTGTAGCCGTGCCGGATGAGGCGTCGGGCCACGGTGTCGCCGTTGGCGCTGCGGTGGGTGAGGACGCCACGTCGCGCCAGCTCGCGCGCGTGGGCACGCGCGGCGCGCGTGAGGGCGGCGTTGAACCTCACGGGCGCGAGGCTCTTCCCGGCGCGCTCCTTGTTCACCAGCGCGATCACCCGCTTCTCTGCCTTGGTCGGGGTGACCGCGGCCTGCGATGTCGCGGGGGCGAGGAGCAGGGCCAGCGTGGTGGAGAGCAGGGCGAGGGCGAGGGCGAGGGCCATCTTCTTCATGGGCGCCTCCCGGTGTCGCTTGCTGCGGCGCGGCACGCCGCAGCCGGTCCACTGATGGGGGGTTGTGTGTGCCGGTCTGACGGGGTCGCTTGGGGCCGATACCGGCGTCGGCACCTGCAAGCTTAAGTGATGGGGGCATCGGTCGCCACTTCGAGGGTCTTTGACGGCCGCTCGCAAAGACCGAGGCAGACGACGGCGCGCGTGATCTGGACGGTCCGCTCCACCCCACCAGCACGGGCGGCGAAGAGGAACTTGGCGCCCTCATGTCGGCGGGGCCGGATCGAGCATCGACCTGGAGGCAAGATGCCGGGATGGGCCGTCGCTCGATCGTAGTCGGCGGCCGGCCGGTATACGAGGGGACTCTGACCTCGCGCCGTTCGCCTCACAGACAGATGCGATGTTGCTGGGCGCGCATCGTTGCGTACAAAAGGGAGAGACTCATCATGCCCGTATGTACTGGGATGTTCCAGCCGACCGGATCGTGACGTTCGCAGCGAGGGGGGGTCGTGAGCGTGGCTGAGGATCTCTACGCCCAGATGAAGCAGGCCGTGCTCGACGGCGAGGCCGAAGCGGCGGCGGCCCTCGCGCAGCAGGGTCTCGACGCCGGCCTCGCCGCGGTCGACATCCTCGACCTGGGCTTCGTCAAGGGCATCGAGGAGGTCGGCGACCTCTTCGCCCGCGGCGAGTTCTTCCTCCCCGAGCTCGTCCAGGGGGCCGAGGCGATGAAGGCCGCGGTGGCCGTCCTTGAGCCCGCCCTCGACGCCGCCGGCGCCGACCGCAAGGCGCTCGGCAGCGCCGTCGCCGGCACGGTCGCCGGCGACATCCACGAGATCGGCAAGACCATCGTCTGCTCGATGCTCTCCGCCGCCGGCTTCACGGTCACCGATGTGGGCTGCGACGTCGCCGTCGAGACCTTCGTCGAGCGCGTCAACGAGCTCAAGCCCGACCTGCTCCTGCTCAGCGCCCTGCTCACGACCACGATGCCCAACCAGCAGAAGACCATCGAGGCCCTCAAGGCCGCCGGCCTGCGCGACGCCGTCAAGGTGATGATCGGCGGCGCGCCGACGACGCGCGCCTGGGCCGACGAGATCGGCGCCGACGGCTACGCCGAGGACGCCATCGAGGCCGTGGCCACGGCCAAGGGGCTCGTCGGGGCGG